>CAZEHN010000001.1:0-175564 GCA_964511855.1 uncultured Polynucleobacter sp.
GACTCGTTTCCCAGATCCATTGGCAAACCCATACTTATGCTTCTCAGCATTAATGATGGCTGGTTTGGATGGTATTCAGAACAAGATTCATCCAGGTGAAGCTGCTGACAAGAATTTATATGACTTGCCACCGGAAGAAGATGCGAAGATCCCAACAGTATGTAACAGCTTGGATCAAGCTCTTGAGTATTTGGACAAAGACCGTGAGTTCTTGACTCGTGGTGGTGTGTTCACAAACTCAATGATTGATGCTTATATCAGCTTGAAAATGGAAGAGGTCACACGTTTCCGTATGGCAACTCATCCAATCGAGTTTGATATGTATTACTCACTGTAATTGGAGGGCGGCGCTAAGATGCGCAAACCTACAAAAAGGGCAGCTGAGGCTGCCCTTTTTAATCCCGTCGAGGCATTGGATCAAATGCCAAATGCTGTTCTGATTCTAAATAAGAAATCAGGACTGATTTCCTATGCCAATTTGGCTGCTGAAATATCGCTTAAATTGTCTAGGAAATTAATCATTGGTGGAAGTCTGTTTGATTTATTTGGCGAAACTGATGGTTTTGAAAAGATGTTACTTGCTGTTGAGCAAGGTGATTTTGAAGTCCAGAGAGAAGATATTGAATTTGGGGTTGGACCATCGCGTCCAGATCAAGATGAGTTTATGGCTCATTTAGTGTTAGCCCCTTTGGAGGATTCTGAGAATATTTTCTTGGAATGGTTTGAGCTAGATAAGCAAATTAAAAGTGAACGAGAAGCTCGTTTAATTACTCAGGTCCAGGCGAATAAAGAATTGATGCGTAATTTGGCGCATGAGATTAAAAATCCACTTGGGGGTATTAGGGGCGCAGCCCAATTGTTGGATTATGAGTTACCAGACAATTCATTAAAGGAATACACCAAGGTAATGATTAAAGAGGTTGATCGACTTCAAACCTTAGTTGATTTATTGTTAGCACCTCATAAAAAAGCTACTGTATTAGGCTCTGTCAATATTCATGAAGCGCTAGAACGAGTCCGCAGTTTGGTACTGGCGGAATTCCCCAAAGGGCTTAAGATCAAGCGTAATTACGATACAAGTTTGCCCGAAATTACAGGTGACAATGAACAGTTAATTCAGGTGGTATTGAATATTGTTCACAATGCTGCTCAAGCATTAAGTGATCGTATAGCAAAGGGTGATGCAGTTATTGAAATCAAAACAAGAGTTGCAAGATCTATCACTATTGCAAAGCAACGATACAAAATGGGTTTGGATATTCATATTATTGATAATGGTCCAGGTATTCCTGCCGATATTATTGAGACAATATTTTTACCGTTGGTCTCCGGAAGCGCTTCTGGAAGCGGCTTAGGGCTGACTTTGGCCCAAACATATGTACAAAAGCATGGCGGCTTCATTGCTGTGCAAAGTGAGCCTGGAAAAACTGATTTCCACATTCAACTTCCTTATGAATTTTATGAAACTAGAGGTGATAAATGAAGCCGGTATGGATCGTCGATGATGACCAGTCAATTCGTTGGGTTTTAGAGAAGGCTTTAGCTCGAGAAAAATTAGATTTTAAGAGTTTTTCTGATCCTAACGACGTCTTAGATGCTTTAGAAAAAACTAAACCTCAAATTATTATTTCTGATATTCGAATGCCAAAGGGTAGTGGCATTAATTTGTTGCAGCAAATTAAAGCAGAGCATCCAGAAATTCCTGTAGTTATTATGACGGCATATTCAGATTTAGATTCTGCTGTTGCCTCATTTCAAGGTGGTGCATTTGAGTACCTAACCAAACCTTTTGATATTGGTGAAGCAGTTGAAATAGTTCATCGAGCGATTAACGAGAGTTTGGGTCTCGAAAAACCTAAATCAACAATATTGCGTGGTGGTGTTGATCAAGCTCCAGAAATAATTGGTCAAGCTCCTGCTATGCAAGAAGTCTTTAGGGCGATTGGCCGTTTAGCAAATTCAAATGCAACAGTATTAATTACAGGGGAGTCTGGGACTGGTAAAGAGCTAGTTGCTCGAGCTTTACATCGACATAGCACAAGAGCAAAAGGACCCTTTGTTGCTTTGAATTTGGCTGCAATCCCTCATGATTTGATTGAGTCTGAGCTATTTGGATACGAGCGTGGGGCATTTCCAGCAGCTCAGGCACTTCGTCGTGGGAGATTTGAACAGGCAGATGGTGGAACTCTTTTCTTAGATGAAGTTGGGGATTTGCCGCTTCAATTGCAAAGTACTTTATTAAGAGTTTTAGAGGATGGGCAGTTTTACCGTCTAGGGGGGCAGGACTTACTCAAGGCAAATGTTCGAATCATCACATCAACCCATCAGAATTTAGAAGCTCGAGTAGCGGAAGGTTTATTTAGAGAAGATTTATTTCATCGACTTAATGTCATTCGACTAAGATTACCATCGTTGCGTGAACGAACTGAAGATATACCTCTATTGGCTAAATATTTCTTAGCTTCAAGTGCTAGAAATTTAAATGTTGAAGTGAAATCGTTTACTGATGCTGCATTAGAAATGCTGATGAAATTACCGTTTCCTGGTAACGTTCGTCAATTACAAAGCGTCTGCCATTGGCTTACGGTGATGTCTTCTTCTAAATCAATAGATGTACAAGACTTGCCAAAAGATTTAAATGAATTCGTTACCGATCAAAATTCAGAGGCAAGTAAAGGGCGATTTGAAACAACTAACTCTACTAGCTCATCACATACTCAACCTCCTATTCAAAGTGCTCAGCCTTTGTCTGTAGGTAGTTGGGAGCAAGGATTGGCATTACAAGCCAAGAAAATGCTGGAAGATGGTAAGGGTGAAGTTTTCAAAGATCTACAAGATAAATTTGAAAAAGCTGTGATTCAAGCTGCCCTTGATATGACGCGTGGTCGAAAGGTTGAGGCAGCTGAAAGACTTGGAATAGGCAGAAATACGATAACTCGTAAATTGCAAGAGTTAGGTATTAACGATTAAATCTGTATTAAAAATAAGGCCTCGGTTGGGGCCTTATTTAATTTGAAGTGTAGCGATTACTGGGGCATGGTCGGAAGGCTGCTCCCAAGTTCGAGGAGTTTTATCAATGAGACAAGCACTGCAGACTTGTGTTAATTCATTCGATAGTAGTATGTGATCAATTCTAAGGCCTGCATTACGTCTAAAACCCATCATACGATAATCCCACCAGCTAAAAGATTTAGGGGGTTGCTCAAAAAGTCTAAAACTATCTTTTAGGCCGATTTCAACTAATTGATTAAAAGCTTTTCTTTCTTCGGGGGATACAAGATTTTGTCCTTCCCATTTCGCTGGATCATGGACGTCTTCATCAAGTGGTGCAATATTAAAGTCCCCCAATAAAGCCAAGCGAGGATTGGACGCTAACTCAATTTTTAAGAATTCGTTTAACGCATTGAGCCAACTTAATTTATATGAGAATTTATCCGTGCCAGGTGCCTGACCATTTGGAAAATAGCCACAAATTAAGCGAATTGGCTGAGTTCCTTTAAAAGGAATAGTTGCTGTTATTAAACGTTGTTGCAAATCATCAAAGGCAGGGATATTTCTGATAGGGCTTATAAATGCTGTTTCTGGATCTTGAGCCAATGGCGCTAGAGCTTCTTTTCTTACAAGAATAGCTACGCCGTTATATGTTTTTTGGCCAGAAACGAGGGATAAATATCCAGCTTGTTCAAGTTCTTGAAATGGAAATTTATCATCCGTTAGTTTTAATTCTTGAAGGCAGAGTGCATCAATTGGTCGATTATTTTTCTTTTGAGAATTTAACCAGTCAATTACATGAGGTAGTCTAACTTTAATTGAATTAACGTTCCAGCACGCGATCCGAATGTTTTGCATAAACCTTAATCCAAAAGTCCGCCGTGACGCAGGAGGGCATCAATTTTAGGGGCTCTACCTCTAAAGGCTTTAAATGATTCTGCGGCAGGCCGACTTCCACCGGCTTCTAAAATTTCTCGTTTATAGATTATGCCGATAGTTGGATTAAGTATTGATCCAAATGTATCGACTTCTTCTTCAAAAGCTGCAAAAGCATCTGCAGAAAGAACCTCTGCCCATTTGTAACTGTAGTATCCGGCCGCATATCCACCAGCAAATATATGACTAAAGGTATTAACCCAGCGAGATACTTCAGCTTGCGGGATTACATGTATATTGTCATTAACCTTTTTAGCTAGTGCTAGGATATCTCTTGCTTGAGCTTTACTCGCATCAAAAGAAGAGTGAAGTTCCCAGTCGGTTGTGGCGAAAACTAATTGTCTTAATGTAAATAAACCATTTTGAAAGTTTTTTGCTGCTAGCATTTTTTCAAAAAGGTCTTTGGGTAAGGATTTACCAGTATCTATATGATTGCTTAATTTTTGGATTAGTTCCCAATCCCAGCAGAAATTTTCCATAAACTGACTTGGAAGTTCTACGGCATCCCACTCTACGCCGTTGATGCCTGAAACTCCCAGGGTATCAATCTTTGTGAGCATATGATGAAGTCCATGACCAAATTCATGGAATAAAGTAATTACATCATCGTGCGCAATTGTTGCTGGTCTAAGATTGTTATTACTGTCTTTCACTGGAGGCGGGAAGTTACACACTAGATATGCAACTGGAGTTTGTAAAGTGCCATCAGGAAGTACTTTTCTTCCTCTGGCATCATCCATCCAAGCGCCACCACGTTTACCACTTCTGGCATAGGCATCTAAATAAAAATTGGCAATAGTTTGATTATTCGATTTAACCGCAAATGATTTGACATCTGAGTGCCAAGTAGGGAGTTCACAGGGTTCAATTGATACTTGAAAGATAGTTTCAATTAAATGGAATAGACCATTTAAGACTTGATCAAGAGGGAAGTATTGTTTAACTTCATTTTCAGAAAATTCAAATTTTGCTTGTTTTAATTTTTCAGAAACGTATCCAATATCCCATGGCTCAATATGATCAATATTTAGACTTTGTTTAGCAAAGGCTTGTAATTCTTCAAAATCTTTAAGTCCATGAGGTTTAGCTCTAATGCTAAATTCTTCAAGAAATTGGCTGACTTCTTTGACGCTTGTTGCCATTTTGGGGACGATACTCAAAGATGCGTAATTGGCTAATCCAAGAATTTGAGACTCTTCTTGTCGCAGTTTAAGTATTTCAAGCATGTTAAGGGTGTTATCCCAATCAGCTTTACCTTGACCATATTCTGGACCTAGTTCAGATGCTCTAGTTACATAGGCGAGATATAGTTGACGACGAAGTTCTCGATTATTCGCGAATTGTTGAACTGGGTAATAAGAGGGGAAGTGTAGGCTAAAGGCCCAACCTTTAAGGTTTTTCTCTGATGCAAGTTGTGCTGCCGCATCTTGTATATCTTGAGGTAATCCATCAAGTTCATTTTTATTAGTTACTACATGAATAAAATTATCTGTAGCATCCAATACATTGTCAGAAAAATTTTTATTTAGAAGAGCTAACTTATCCTGAATTTCTGAGAAACGTGGTTTCTTATCATCAGATAATTCAGCGCCACCTAATTTAAAGTCTCTGAGGGCGTTGTTAATAACTTGTTTTTGTGGAGAACTTAATTTTGAAAAATCTGATGATGCATGAAGCTTTCGGTACTTATTAAATAAATCTAGATTTTGACCAAAGCTACTCCAAAATGCTGTCACCTTAGGCAGCATTGTTGCATGAGCTTTTCTAAGTTCCGGGTTATCTGCAACACTAGTGAGATGGTTAACAACGCCCCAAGCTCTTCCAAGAGATTCTGTAGCTGATTCAAGTGGAAAAATAAAATCTGCCCACGTAGGTGGCGTTGTTTCATCAAGAGCCTTATTTAAAGCAATGTTTGCTTTATTTAATAGTGCTTCAATAGCTGGTTCAATATGTTCAGCTTTAATAGCACTAAAGTCAGGAAGATCCTGACCCATGCTAATTAATGGATTATTCATGCAATTTTAGATTGTCGTTGAGCTGCTTCTAAAGTATTTTGTAGAAGCATTGTTATCGTCATTGGTCCTACGCCACCTGGAACAGGCGTAATCCAACCAGCTACTTCTTTGACACTTTCAAAATCAACATCACCACATAATTTACCGTCTGGCTGTCGATTAATGCCTACATCAATGACAACCGAACCTTTTTTTACCATATCAGCATTGATCATTTTGGGTATGCCAGTTGCTACAACTAAAATATCTGCTTCTTTTGTGTGCGCAGCTAGATCTTTAGTTTTGCTATTGCAAATAGTAATTGTCGCTCCTGCCTGTAGGAGAAGCATTGCCATTGGTTTTCCAACAATATTGGATGCGCCGACGATAACTGCACGAGCACCTCGGATAGGGTATTGAATGCTTTCAAGCATTTTCATACAACCATATGGCGTGCAGGGTCTAAACATTGGGCTTCCAACCATCAATGCACCAGCATTCGCAACATGGAATCCGTCAACATCTTTTTGAGGACTTATTGCTTCAAGTACAAGATGACTGTCGATGTGCTTAGGTAGGGGTAGTTGAACAAGAATTCCGTGGATAGAGGGATCTTGATTTAGTTCTGCAATTCTAGCTAGGAGATTAGCTTGTGAATAGTCGCTGGGATGTTTTTCTAAAAGAGAATAAAAGCCGGCATCTTCGCAAGCTTTTACTTTATTTCTAACATACACCGTACTCGCAGGATCCTCACCTACTAAGATCACAGCCAAGCCAGGTTTTATTCCATTAGCGGTAAGGGTGGCTGCTTGATTTGCAATTTCATGGCGGATTTTTTTGGCAAGTAAGTTGCCATCAATTAATTGCGCAGACATATTAGGCTGAAGTATTGGTTTCAGAAAGTGCTAGGCGCAGGAGATCTGCCACTGTATTAACGTTTAGCTTTTCCATAATATTTGCGCGATGTGCTTCGACAGTCTTGATTGAAATTGTTAAATCATCAGCAATTTGTTTATTTAATCTACCTGCAACAATTCTTTCAAGAACTTGACGTTCACGACCAGTTAATTTGCTAAGTAGACTTTGATTATTCTTTTGTCGATCAGCTTGCTTATAAGAAGTTCTGGCTTTTTCAAGCATTTTTTCCACAAGTGTACGAAGCTCATTTTCTTTAAACGGCTTTTCAATGAAATCTACTGCACCTTTTTTCATTGTGGTTACTGCCATTGAAACATCTCCATGACCAGTAATAAATGCTATTGGCATTGGTATTGCCTCTGAAATTAAATGTTCCTGTAATTCCAATCCAGACATGCCAGGCATACGAACGTCCAGAATTAAACATGCTGTTGTTCCTCGATCTGGACCAAGTACAGCTTGTAAAAATTTTTCAGCGCTAGCATGGCAGCGTACTTGATAGCCATTACTTTCAAGAAGCCAACTAAGAGAATCTCTAACAGCTTCATCGTCATCTACGATATAAATAATTTCTGGAGAATTTTGTTTATCAGTACTTAAGTTCATATTTAATTAAATGCTAACGGTTAAAAACAATGCTAAAAATTAGGCGACATCCTCTATCTTATTGGAATTCATAGTGGGGACCACTGATTTATCCATAGGTAATAGGATTGTAAAGGTGCAGCCTATAGTTTTGTGGGTTTCGGGGTGATTTTGAGCGTTTTGGTCTTGTAAATGCTCATTTTCTGCCCATAAACGCCCTGAATGCGATTCAATAATGGATCTACAGATGTTTAGACCCATGCCCATACCATCTGCTTTGGTACTAAAAAAGGGCTCATAAATCTGCGCTTTTACTTCATCTGGAATTCCGCTTCCATGGTCCTTTACTCTAATTCGGATCATCGCGGGATGAGTTCTTGTCTCTATATCAGCGATAACTTCGATTTTTTTGGATTCTAAATCTTTGCGAATATGCCGCACTGATCTCATACTATCGATACCGTTTTTAATGAGATTAACTAAAACTTGCTGAATCAAAATAGGATCGATAAATAGATTGGGGATATCTTTGCTGATATTTGAATGGATTGTGAATCCCTGCCTTTTCGCTTCAATTTCTGCTAACTCAATAGAATCTTGAATTATTTGTTCAAGTGAACACATTTGTCTTTGTGGTGCACTTCGTTTAACAAAGCCCCGAATGCGTTGAATGATGCTTCCAGCTCTTAGTGCTTGAGCACCAGCTTTTTCAAGTGCAGGAATAATTTCTTGATTAACGGCTTTGTCATTTTTGACTTTTAGACGACTAATGACACCCATGCAGTAATTATTGATTGCTGCAAGAGGTTGGTTTAGTTCATGAGCAAGAGAAGATGCCATTTCACCCATGGTTGTTAAGCGACTTGAAAATTGCAATTTTTCTTCTTGTATTCGAGCTTGTTCTTCTGCAATTCTTCTTGCAGTAATGTCTGTAGCAATCACAAGTTGAGCTAGATGACCATCGGTCCAGGGTAGGTATCTGCGTCTGACCTCATACCAAACGTTGGTTTTGGGGATTTGGATTTCGATGGCGTCACCGCTAATAGGCGTAAGTACGGAAGCAGGAAGTCCTGCGAAAGCATCAACGCTATCTTGATCGAGTAGAAGAGACTCATCAGATTGCATCTCACCGCCCACAAGCTGAATATGGCCTTCTGAAGAATTGCCAAAGCGCTCTCTATATAGTTCATTTGCAAATAGTAATTCACCATTTTTAGGGTTAACAACAGAAACGGCGGCATCTAGTCCTTCAAGCACAGTTGTAAAACGTTGGTGAGAAGCTGCAAGTTCTTCGCGGATTCTTTTTGGTTCAGTGATATCAACAATTGAGCTTACCCAGCCTCGTTGATTACCTTTTGAATCAATAAGTGGTGCAACAAAAGTTCTAACCGATAGCGAGCCGCCATCCTTTGTGACAATGATTGCTTCTGTCCCATTTTTTGGCATTTGGTTTGCCATAGCTAAGCGTAGTTTGCTCATGATTTCAGGCAAATCTTTATCGGGCCAAAATGGATAGGGTGGTTCCATACCTACAAGTTCATCTGAGGTCCAGCCAACCATACGGCAAAAGGTTGGGTTGACATAAGTGATTTTCGCGTCTAAATCATGCACCCGAATGCCAATAGGCATAGAGTCCTCAATAGTTCTTCTGAAGTTGGTTTCATCAATCAAACTTTTTTGCATTTCCACACGGAACTTCATTTGTTTCCATACGGACCAAAGGCTCCATAAGACAAATAGGCATAGACCAATCACTAGCCATAAAAGCATCTTATAACCAAGATTACTTGGTGGAGGGTAGCTTTCTCCACGAAGATAGAGATTGCCAGCGAATTTATCTAAGGGGATTTCGTGTTGGATTGTATTTTTAGGTGGTTTGCGATCACTTGAGCTAAACAAGAGTTCCCCATCAGGGCCCACAATTGAAAATAAGTGACGACTTGTCAAATCTTTTGGTATGACATCTATCAGAATATTTTGAACTGAATACAGTACGGCTATATTCCCCTGAGTATCTCCAGATTTAGAATTTGGGATGACATACCAAAACACCCAACGCTTTTGTTTGTTAAAGGTTGGATTTGTGGTTCCGGGTTCAATTTTAAAAATGGCCCCATATTGAGCATGGCCAGTATCTCTGGCTTCTCTAAAAGTTTTATAAAGTTCATTCTCTAGAACTTCTTTAATTCCAGAGCGAGTAGTCCAATCATCTTTTGGTTTGATGTTGGGGTAGGTCCAGATTCTTGGGGAATCACCATTGAGCCACTTAATTTGAACTATTTCTGGATGTTGTCCAACTAAGGCGCCAGCTCCATGAATAAAATCCACTGGATAAGCTTGGTTTTGCTCACCGCTAGAGATTGATTTGGAGATGCTTAGAAGTTGTTCTTCGTTTTCTGAAAAATTTGTCTGAATTCTTTGTTTCGCAAATGCTAACTCTCTAAATAGGGCTAAATTTTGCTGACTTTTTTCTTGATTATTTAATGTCCATAGAATCAATCCCATTGCCATGGCAAAAACAACCATCGCTACAAATGGCGCGAATAAATATCCAGCGCTTGCGAGGGAATTAATTATGCGCTTTATCAATTTATTGATTTGGCGGGAGAAACTAGTGGATTTCATCAATGGTTATTTAACTAAACCCTGTTATTTTGCTTTAAGAGAAGGTGAAATATTAGGAAATTCTTTATAAAGCCCATAAAAACTAGCATTTATTCATTAAATTTCATAATATGATAAATCTTATCAAGATATGGAAAATTACTTGCCTTTGAGTTTTGTGCTTTCTAGAATTGTTAGAAATAATTGCGGAGACTTGGAAAATGGCCGTTTCAGAGAACAATAATCAACAAAACGTTTCACCTAAAGATATCGATCCAATTGAAACTAAAGAATGGTTGGATGCACTTCAAGGTGTAATTACTAATGAAGGTAGTGATAGAGCGACTTTCCTCATTGATCAGCAAATTTCTCATGCAAGGGTAAACGGGGTTAATCAACCTTTTCATGCGCAAACACCATATATCAATACGATTCCAGTCGGACTGCAAGTAAGACTTCCTGGTGATCAAGCTATTGAACAACGTATTCGTTCTTATACACGTTGGAATGCTATGGCAATGGTATTGAGGGCAAATAAAGATACAAATGTTGGTGGACATATTTCTTCATTTCAATCCGCGTCTACTTTGTACGATGTAGGGTTTAATCATTTTTGGCATGCGCCTTCTGAGAAGCATGGTGGGGATCTAATTTTTGTTCAAGGACATTCTGCTCCAGGCATTTATGCGCGTGCCTATATGTTGGGACGATTGACTGCAGAACACTTGGATAGTTTTAGGCAAGAAGTTGACGGTAAAGGTATTTCTAGTTATCCACATCCTTGGTTAATGCCTGATTTTTGGCAGTTCCCAACTGTATCAATGGGTTTAGGGCCAATCATGGCGATCTACCAAGCTCGTTTTATGAAGTATTTACAAGATCGCGGATTGGTTCAAACAGAAGGAAGAAAAGTGTGGGCCTTCTTGGGTGATGGAGAGACAGATGAGCCTGAATCTCTCGGTGCGATTGGTATGGCAGGGCGTGAAAAATTAGACAATCTAATTTTTGTTATTAACTGTAACTTGCAACGTTTAGATGGGCCTGTACGAGGTAACAGTAGCATTATTCAGGAGTTAGAGAGCGAGTTTCGTGGCTCTGGTTGGAATGTCATTAAGGTAATTTGGGGTACAAATTGGGATGCCTTATTTGCACGTGACAAAAAAGGTATTTTGATGAAACGCTTAGGCGAGATCGTTGATGGCGAATATCAAACCATGAAAGCTAAAAACGGGGCCTATGTCCGCGAGCATGTTTTTAATACGCCTGAATTAAAAGAGCTAGTAGCCGATTGGAGCGATGAAGATATTTGGAATTTAAATCGTGGTGGCCATGATCCTCATAAGGTGTATGCAGCATTTCATGCAGCAGCAAATCACAAAGGGCAGCCAACTTTAATTCTTGCAAAAACAGTTAAAGGCCATGGTATGGGGGCCTCTGGTGAGGCGATGAATATTGCCCATCAACAGAAAAAAATGGGAATGGCTGATGTCAAGGCTTTTAGGGATCGTTTTGATATTCCAGTTAAGGATGAACAATTAGAGGAAATGCCGTATGTGAATTTTGCAGAGGGAAGTCCTGAGCTTGAATACATGCGTCAGCGTCGTATGGAACTCGGTGGTTATTTACCTCAAAGAAGAACAAAAGCTGATCCTCTAGAAGTTCCAAAGCTAGAAGCATTTGCACCTCTACTTGAAGCAACTGCTGAAGGGCGTGAAGTATCTACAACAATGTCATTTGTGCGCATGCTCAACATGATTATCAAAGATAAAACCATTGGTAAGCGTGTTGTTCCTATTGTTCCAGATGAGTCTAGAACTTTCGGGATGGAAGGGATGTTTAGGCAGCTTGGTATTTGGAGTCAAGTAGGACAATTGTATGAGCCACAGGATAGTGATCAGCTTATGTTCTACAAAGAAGATAAGCATGGTCAGATTTTGCAAGAGGGTATTAATGAGGCTGGGGCAATGTGTGATTGGATTGCTGCAGCGACTTCATACTCAACGCATGGCGTTCAAATGTTGCCATTCTTTATTTTCTACTCGATGTTTGGCTTCCAACGAATTGGTGATCTTGCATGGGCCGCTGGCGATATGAGAAGTCGTGGTTTCTTGCTAGGTGGTACAGCAGGCAGAACCACTTTAAATGGTGAGGGATTGCAGCATGAAGATGGCCATAGCCATTTATGGAGTGGAGCAATTCCAAACTGTATTAGTTATGACCCAACTTTTGGATTTGAGTTAGCGGTAGTAATTCAGGACGGTATGCGTCGAATGTTTACTGAGCAAGAAGACATTTATTACTACTTAACTTTGATGAATGAAAACTATGCTCATCCAGCAATGCCAAAAGGTGCAGAAAAAGATATTTTAAAAGGCATGTACAAGCTTTCTAGTATTGGAGAAGCTAAATCAAAATTACGTGTTCAATTATTGGGTAGTGGCACAATTTTCCGTGAGGTAATGGCTGCAGCTGATTTGTTGAGAGATGATTGGGGTGTTGCTTCAGATTTGTGGAGTTGTCCGAGCTTTACTGAACTAGGTCGTGATCTGAATAATGTTGCTCGAGCTAATATGCTTGATCCTACAAGTAAGCCGGTGTTGTCTCATGTTGAGGTATGCCTTAAAGATGCTCAAGGACCAGTAGTTGCAGCTACAGATTATGTTCGTATGTTTGCTGAGCAGATTCGTCCGGCAGTTCAAAATGTTGGTAAACGATATACGGTCTTGGGTACGGATGGGTATGGGCGTTCAGATACTCGCGAACAATTAAGACATTTCTTTGAGGTTGATCGTCGATGGGTAACTGTAGCTGCCTTGAAGTCATTGGCAGATGATGGTTTGTTAGATCATAAAAAAGTAGCTGAGGCAATTAAGAAATATGGCCTTGATCCTAAAAAACCAAATCCGATGACTGTTTGAGGGGTAAAGAATGAGCCAATTAATTGAAATTAAGGTCCCTGATATTGGAGACTATAAGGATGTTCCCGTCATAGAGGTTCATGTAAAGGCTGGCGATGTTATTGAAAAAGAACAATCAATTGTCACTTTGGAATCTGACAAGGCAACAATGGATGTTCCTTCTTCACATGCAGGTGTAGTTAAAGAAGTTAAAGTAAAAGTCGGGGATGCGATCGCTGAAGGTACTGTTGTACTTTTGCTTGAGTCAGCTGATGCAAATGCTCCTAAGATTGCTAAGGATAATCCTGTTGAAGCTAAGGCTTCTACAACTTCTGCTTCGGCAGCAGTTGTCGATGTTAAAGTTCCCGACATTGGTGATTATAAAAATATTCCGATTATCGAGATTCATGTAAAAGTAGGTGATCGAGTAGAAAAAGAACAGTCACTAATTACACTCGAGTCAGATAAGGCGACGATGGATGTGCCTTCTCCGTCTGCGGGTATTGTTAAAGAGATGAAGGTTTCTCTAGGGGGCACAGTTTCTGAAGGTGATTTAGTGTTAGTGTTGGAAACATCTGATGCTGCCGTTGCTTCATCGGCGTCTACTTTGTCAGCACCTTCGTCAAGTTCAGCTCCTAAATTAGACTCTACGCCGCAAGCGCAATCTACACCTGCACCAATTGCTGCGTCATCAGTTGCTCGAACTGAAGCTGTTCCGAGTTTGACTGTAAGTCACGCTAGTCCTTCTGTTAGAAAGTATGCAAGGGAATTGGGTGTTGATGTAGCTAAAGTTACAGGCACAGGACCCAAAGGTAGAATCACTCAGTTGGATGTTCAAAGTTTTGTTAAGCAAGTAATGCTTGGCCAAGGGGCGCCTTCAACTGCTCAAGCGACTAGTGGGGCTGGATTGAACTTGTTGCCTTGGCCTAAAGTAGATTTCAAAAAATTTGGTGAAATTGAGGTTAAGCCACTTTCACGAATTAAGAAAATTTCTGCTCAGAACTTATCGCGTAATTGGGTAATGATTCCTGCGGTCACTTACCATGAAGATGCAGATATCACCGAATTAGAAGCTTTCCGCGTGCAAACAAATAAAGAGAATGAAAAGCAGGGTATCAAAATAACCATGCTTGCGTTCTTAATTAAGGCGGCTGTTAAGGCCCTGAAGAAATTCCCAGAATTCAACAGTTCGTTGGATGGCGATGATTTAGTAATGAAAAAATATTACAACATTGGTTTTGCTGCTGATACGCCAGGTGGCTTAGTTGTGCCAGTGGTGAAGAATGCTGATAAAAAAGGTATTTTTGAAATAGCCCAAGAAACTGGTGAACTTGCTAAATTAGCTCGTGAAGGAAAACTTAAGCCTGATCAAATGCAGGGTGCTTGTTTTACGATTTCATCTTTAGGTGGTATTGGCGGAACTTACTTTGCCCCGATTATTAATGCACCTGAAGTTGCAATTCTTGGTGTAAATAAAGCATCGATGAAGCCAGTATGGGACGGAAAGCAGTTTGTTCCTAAACTAATTTGTCCATTATCTTTAACTGCTGATCATCGTGTGATTGATGGTGCATTAGCAACTAGATTTAATGTTTATTTATCTGAACTTTTGGCCGATTTCCGTCGCGCTGCTCTATAAGAGGACATCATGACAACTGTTCAAATTAAAGTGCCGGATATTGGTGATTTTTCTGATGTACCTGTTATTGAGGTTTTAGTTAAGGCAGGAGATATTGTTGAAAAAGAACAAGCTCTAGTCGTCCTAGAGTCAGATAAAGCAACAATGGAAGTTCCTAGCGATCAAGCTGGGAAGATAGTTTCTGTAGAAGTTAAGGTAGGGGATAAGATCGGAGAAGGTTTTGTTATAGCTACTATAGAACCATCAGCATCTGGTAGTAAACCGGTAACTGAATCTAAATCTGATTCGATTGGCGATATAAAGCCTGTTTCACCTTTGGTTACTCCAGTAGCGGGAAGTTATTCTGGTCAAGTTGATCATGAATGTGAGATGTTGGTTCTGGGTGCAGGTCCCGGTGGGTATAGTGCTGCATTTAGAAGTGCTGATTTGGGCATGAATACGATTATTGTTGAGCGCTATGCGACGCTTGGTGGTGTCTGTCTCAATGTTGGATGTATTCCATCTAAAGCTCTACTCCATACAACGGCAGTTATGGATGAAGTGAAAGCGATGTCCAAACACGGGATAAGTTTTGGAGCTCCTAAAATTGATATTGATCAATTGCGGGCCTATAAAGAAGGAGTCATTGGTAAATTAACTTCCGGTCTTGCTGGTATGGCTAAAGCGCGTAAAGTTAAAACAGTTAGAGGAATAGGTTCTTTCTTAGATGCTAACCATATTGAGGTGCAACTGACAGAGGGAAGCGGAAAAGATATTCAAGCTAAGAAAGAGGTTATTCGTTTTCAGAAAGCAATCATTGCAGCTGGAAGCCAAGCTGTAATGCTTCCATTTCTACCAAAGGATCCTAGAATTGTTGATAGCACTGGTGCATTAGAGCTTAAATCGGTTCCTAAACATATGTTAGTAATCGGCGGTGGGATTATCGGTTTAGAAATGGCGACTGTATACAGTACTTTAGGTGCCAAGATAGATATTGCTGAAATGATGGATGGTCTTATGGCTGGTGCTGATAGAGACCTTGAAAAGGTGTGGGAGAAGATGAATGCCCATCGATTTACCAATGTAATGCTTAAAACTCGGGCTACTAAAGCAGAAGCTAAGCCAGATGGCATTCATGTAACATTTGAAGGTGATAAAGCACCATCGGCTCCCCAGGTTTACGATTTGGTATTGGTCGCTGTTGGTAGAACTCCAAATGGCTTAAAAATTGGAGCTGATAAAGCAGGAATTGCTGTAGACGAAAGAGGGTTTATTCCAGTTGATGCTCAATTGCGAACCAATGTCTCGAATATCTATGCAATTGGGGACATTGTTGGTCAGCCAATGCTTGCTCATAAAGCAGTTCATGAAGCACACGTTGCTGCAGAAGCTGCTGCAGGTCAAAAATCATACTTTGAAGCAAAACAAATTCCTTCAGTTGCTTACACTGACCCAGAGGTTGCATGGGCTGGTTTAACCGAAGAGCAATGTAAAGCTCGAGGTATTGATTATGAGAAGGGTGTCTTTCCATGGGCAGCAAGTGGCCGGGCGATTGCTAATGGACGTGATGAAGGTTTCACAAAGTTAATTTTCGATAAACAAACTCATCGAATTATTGGGGGTGGCATTGTTGGTACCCATGCCGGTGATTTAATTGGAGAAGTTTGCCTTGCGATAGAGATGGGGGCAGATGCTGTTGATATTGGTAAGACAATTCATCCACATCCAACGCTAGGTGAGTCAGTCGGTATGGCAGCAGAGGTTGCTCATGGAACATGCACTGATTTGCCGCCAACGAAGAAAAAATAAGGAAATTAAGTATTTATAGGGCCGCTGTCAAAATCAGCGGCCTTTTCATTTGGATTTGGAATAAATTATTGAAGATTTGTTGGCTCGTGAGAAAATAGCCAATATTGCAATTTCCTTTAACTAAACGAGATTAATTGACATCATGACTGAAAGATTCCCAAGATTTGGTACCCCTTTATCCTCAACAGCAATTCGCGTCATGATGTTAGGTTCCGGTGAATTAGGAAAAGAGGTTGTTATTGAGTTACAAAGACTCGGGGTTGAAGTAATTGCTGTAGATCGTTACCCAAATGCTCCAGCTCATCAAGTAGCGCATAGATCACATGTGATTGATATGACTAATGGCGATGTATTAAAAGCCTTAATCGATCAAGAAAAGCCACATTTAATTGTTCCAGAAATTGAAGCGATTGCTACACCTACTTTGGTGGAAATTGAAAAAGAAGGCAAAGTAGAAGTCATTCCAACTGCAAGAGCTGCATTCTTAACAATGAATCGTGAAGGGATTCGTCGTTTAGCTGCTGAAGAGCTGGGTTTACCAACATCGCCATTCTTTTTCGCAAGTAGCTTAGAAGAATTACAGGCTGCAATTGATAATGGTATTGGTTATCCATGTTTTGTAAAACCTGTAATGTCTTCTTCAGGAAAAGGGCAATCCAAGTTAGATGGACCGGAAGATGTGAAAAAAGCATGGGATTATGCAGCAGCTGGTGGCCGTGTTGATTCTGGACGTGTCATCGTTGAAGGCATGATTGATTTTGATTATGAGATTACTCAGCTTACAGTTAGAGCGATGAATGCAGATGGATCGGTTGGTACATTCTTTTGTGAGCCTATTGGACATGTTCAAAAAAATGGCGACTATGTAGAGAGTTGGCAGCCAATGGCTATGACCCCTTTGGCAAAACAGCGTGCTCAAGAAATTGCTAAGAAAGTTACTGACAATTTAGGTGGTCGAGGAATCTTTGGTGTTGAACTGTTCGTCAAGGGGGATGATGTTTGGTTCTCAGAAGTTAGTCCTCGTCCTCACGACACTGGCCTAGTGACATTAGCAAGTCAGTTACAAAGTGAATTTGAGTTGCATGCAAAAGCAATTTTAGGTTTGCCGGTTGATGTTTCACTAACATCTCCTGGAGCTAGTGCCGTTATTTATGGCGGACTTGAAGAAAAGGGCATTGGTTTTGAGGGTGTTGCGGATGCCTTAAGAGTTAAGGGGGCTTCACTTCGTTTGTTTGGTAAACCTGAATCTTTTGCTCGTAGACGTATGGGTGTTGCATTAGCGACTGCATCTGATACAGATCAGGCGAGGACTAATGCCAAACTTGCAGCTTCAAAAGTGAAGCCGGTTAGCGGAAAGTGAAATTTAGAATTAAAAGTTTCTATCGATACCTTTTAATTCTAGGGGCTTATTGTTTTGTCAGCCTCGCTTATTCTCAATTAAGTCAAGTATTCGATCTTGAGCGTGATAAAAAATATGAATTAACCATTCATGTGGGGCAAACGATCTCTATTAAATTGCCTAGCAATCCGAGTACTGGATTTCGTTGGGAGTTAAAGCCACAAGCTAGTCAGAAATGTTTAACTTTTAAAGAAGAGATATTTGAGCCTTCAACTAACTCTGAAAATAAAATTGGTGTTGGGGGCAGCCAAGTTTGGTCAATTAAAGCTGACTGTCAATCAGAAGGCGAATCAATTGTAAGATTTGAATATGTAAGATCTTGGGAGTTAAAGCAAGAGCCTAATTCTTTAACTGAAATAAAAATAAAGATTACGCAATAAAAAAACCCCAGCATAAGCCGGGGTTAAGCGGTACTTTAGAGATATCTCTGTTAGGTACCGAGGAGACAACTTTTTGGCAACTCTACGTTTGTAGAGTTAACCGAATTACTTACGTGTTGCTTTTTTTGCAACGTTTGCTGTTGCTTGCATAGCTGATTCAGCAGCAGTTTTGAAGTTGTTTTGGCTAATATCCAAAGCTTGTTTAACTGCTTTTTGAGTTGTTTCGTATGCATTGTTTGCTGCCGCAACAGCTTGTTTGATAGCTTGAACAGCAGCTTCAGAACCAGCAGGAGCTGATTTAGTCAACTCGTCAACCATGCTTTGTAGTTTTTTAGAACCTTGTTGCAATTCTGAGTCACTAGCTTTTGTGAAAGCAGCTTGCGTATCGTTTGCAATGTTATAAAGGTGACGGCTATAAGCCATGATTTTTTCAGCTAAAGGCTGAACCATACCAGCTTGTAATGCCATTAATTGTTGTGCATCACGAGCAGACATTACTTGTTTAGCGCTTTCAACGTTTTCATTTAATGCTGTTTTTGCAACTTGAATGTTCAATTCAACTAATTTTTCAACGCCTTCAAAAGCTTTGTTGGTTAAATTAGCAAGAGTTTCCATGTTTGCTTTGTTTGCAGCGATGATTTGTTCAGGTGTTAAGGCCATTTTTTTCTCCATTAAGGTTGGGCACTTCGTATCAATGGTGTAATTATAAGAATAAAATTGTTGCAATGCAACAATTTTATTCTGCATTACAATTTAAAAAATATTTTCAATAAAAACAATAAGTTATAAATTAAAAAATAAGCAAATATCTAAACTGCAACCCTTTTTATGAAACTCTTTTATGCAGACCACTTTGTTTTGCCATTGCCATTAGGGCATCGGTTTCCGATGGCTAAATACAGTTTATTGAGGCAGGCAGTAGAGTTGTTTGAAGGGGTGGTTCTCGAAGAAGCTCCCTTGGCATCGGTAGACGAGTTGTTATTAGCACATGACTCTGAGTATGTAGATAAAGTTCTTCTAGGAAGATTAACTGCCTCAGAACAGCGTGAAATTGGGTTCCCCTGGTCTACTTTGATGGTTGAGCGTTCGAGAAGATCAGCAGGAGCTACGATTGAAGCTTGTAGAACTGCATGGAGTGAGGGTGTTTCAGCGAATCTGGCTGGAGGGACTCATCATGCCTATGCAAATAAAGGAAGTGGATTTTGTGTGTTTAATGATGCAGCAATTGCTTCAAAGGCAATTCAGAAGTTTTTATTTCCATCATTAGGTCGCTTAGCGAGAGTGGCTATTATTGATTTAGATGTCCATCAGGGTAATGGAACAGCATCTATTTTGAGTGGAGATCAATCGGTTTTTACATTTTCAATACATGGACAGAAAAATTTCCCATTTCGTAAAGAGAGCAGTGATTTAGATATTGGCTTGCCAGATGGTGCAGATGATAGCGTTTATTTGAGTGCATTAGAGAGAGGTTTACTTGAGCTGAACCAATTATTTGATGCAGATCTGATTATTTATTTAGCTGGTGCAGACCCGCATGAGGGAGATCGGTTGGGGCGCTTGTCCCTTACTTTAGATGGTTTGAAGAAGCGAGATTTGATGGTATTTGATTATGCTGCCGCGCATAAAATTCCATTAGCCATTACTATGGCAGGGGGGTATGGCAATCAAATTGAAGATACGGTTAAAGTTCATGCCCAAACGATTAAAACGGCTATAGGATACGCTTGGATATGAAGACCAACATGGGCTGGATGGGGCCGATATTCGTGATTATTTGGAGTACGGGTTTCATCATTGCTAAATACGGGATGCCTTATTCGGAGCCGATGACGTTTTTGTTTTTACGTTTCGCTGGTGTATTGATACTCATGCTTCCTTTTGTTTTATTTGTAAAGCCTCAATGGCCTAATTGGTCGCAAGCGATGCATATTGGTGTGGCAGGCTTTCTTTTACAGTTTGGTTACTTGGGTGGTGTTTGGGCTGCGGTGAAGCATGGTATGCCGGCGGGTTTGTCAGCGTTAATTGTCGGGCTGCAACCTGTGTTGACTGCAGTACTAGCATCATTTGTAGCTGAGCGAGTTACTTTAAGGCAGTGGATGGGCTTGATTCTGGGTTTTTTGGGAGTCGCCTTAGTTTTATATGCCAAGATGAACATTGATCATTTATCTCTAATCAGTCTAGCCTTGAATTTTGGGGCACTTATTTCAATTACTTTTGGAACTTTGTATCAAAAAAAATATTGTCCCCAATTTGATTTACGTGCAGGATCTGTCATCCAATTTGGAGTTAGTGCTATTTGTTGTTTGATGATGGCGTTCTTGTTTGAGACTCGGGAAGTTGAGTGGAATGCATCATTAATTGGAGCCTTATTGTGGGGCATTTTGCCTATTTCAATAGGCGCAATGAGTTTATTATTTATCTTAATTCGACAAGGGGCTGCTACTAAAGTGACGAGTTTGATGTATCTAACTCCACCAACAACAGCTTTTATGGCTTGGATATTATTTGGTGAAAAATTAACCCCTTTAATACTATTGGGTACTTTGATAACAATGGTTGGAGTATTAATTGTTAACCAAACTAAATTCCCGGCTTGGTTCAAATTAAAATAGATGTATTAATACAGTAAATTAGAAAAAATAGATGTTTAAGAAAAGTATATTAATTGTTTCGTCTTTAGTGATTTTGGGTTTATCTCTTCCAGCTTGGGCTAAATTGCAGAATGTATCGACGAATACTCAAGTACAGAATAAATCTGATTCAAAATCCAAAAAATCTAGCAAAGATAAAAAGGATTCAGCGCCAAAAACAGAGAAAAAAGTAGCTGTAAAAAAAGCTGAAAAGAAAGCTAGGTCGCCAAAGCATGTCAGAACGACTGTTATTGCAAAGCCAGGTGCAGAGCCTAATCCAGGGCATATTTCTTTTGGAGCTGCATTGGGGTTGGCTAAATCACGTGATGATTTGAATCTCAAATCAAATGTTGCAATTATTGTTGATCCTAAGACTCAAGAAGTTTTATTTGAAAAAAATCCCACAACTGTTTTGCCATTTGCGTCGATTACTAAGTTAATGACCGCGATGGTGGTGTTAGATGCAAAGTTGCCGATGGACGAGGTTCTTGTCATTAATGATGAAGATGCACGCATTTACAACCATTCTAGATTAGCTGCTGGAACTGAGCTTACAAGACGGGAAGCAATGTTGCTTGCATTAATGTCTTCTGAAAATAGAGCAGCTTATACATTGGCTAGAAATTATCCAGGCGGTCTTGCCGCGTTTATTCCTGCAATGAATCGGAAAGCCAAAGATATTGGAATGCTCAATTCTAAATTTGCAGATCCAACAGGTTTAACAAATCAAAATGCAGCCTCTGCTGAAGATTTGGCAAGATTGGTTAATGCAGCTTATCAATATCCGATGATTAGGGAGTATTCGACTAATCAAAATTACACCAAGGTTATTAAAGGGCGTCCTCAGGAATTTATCAGTAGTAATCGATTAGTTCGTTCTGGAGGGATGGAGATTGGGCTTCAGAAAACAGGGTATATAGCCGATGCTGGGCGTTGTTTGGTGATGCAGGCTACTGTAAAAGGTCGTCCAGTGATAATGGTATTTTTGGATTCTGTAGGGATTGTCTCGCGCTTTGCGGATGCTGTTCGAGTTAAAGAATGGTTAGAAGCGGGGGGTGATGTTAAAGGTTTTCGCCATATTACTTTAGACAAATCTGGCGTTGCAAATTTGGCCGGGAATTAAGTGCCAACCTCTTCACTAGGTTTGTAGCCAATTCCTTTTGAAATTTGTAATGCAGTTTCTTGAAGCGATTTAAGCCAGTCAGCTTGCAGTCTGTCCGTCGGTGCACTGAGTGACAGTCCAGCTACAAGTGTGCCTGTATCGTCATAAATACCGGCTGCCATGCAACTAACCCCGAGTTCTAGTTCTTCATCATCCCTTGCAGATCCTGCGCCGCGAACTTGATTGAGTTCGGTTTCGAGATTAGGTAACTGTGTAATGCTGTTTCGTGTGTGACCCGCAAGTCCAGTTCTAGTGGCATATGCTCGAACTTGGTTTGGATCATCTGAAGCTAAAAATAATTTACCTACGGATGTTAAATGTAGTGGTGCTCGGCCACCTATTGCTCGAACAACTTGCATGCCAGAACGTTCACTATAGGCTCTATCGACGTAAACAATCTCATCACCTTGACGAACGGATAGATTAATTGTTTGACCAGTCAACTTATGTAGGGCTCGCATCGGAAGTTGAGCAGCTTCACGCACGGAAAGACGAGCCTTAACGAGTGTGCCAAGTTCAAGAAGTCTGAGACCGAGACGATAGTTGCCACCTTCAGAACGATCAACTAATCGACATGCGACCATGTCATTCAAAATTCGATGGGCAGTTGATGCATGTAAGCCTGTGACTTCCGAGAGAAATTTCAGACTACAGGCTTCTTCTTGCAAAGCCAATGCATCCAAAAGATTCATCATACGTTCGATGACTTGGATAGCTGTTTTCCCAGTATTGGGTGAGGAGGCTAATTTCTCATTTTTGAGCATTCAGTGATTATATCGATTTTTACTCAAAATTGCATAATGTGAAATTTAATCCCAAAAATAAACAATTAATTAGAGGAAAAGCGTATCTAAAGCACTTTATCTAAGTGCATCAACGCAATCCTTGATTAAGGCTGGACCTTTATAAATTAGACCGCTGTATAGCTGAATGATATGTGCGCCAGCAACCACCTTGTCTTTAGCATCCTGGCCACTTAATATGCCGCCAACGCCAATAAGAGGAATGTCTCCATTTAACTCTTTAGCAAATGCGTTGAGGGTTTTGTTTGCAAGGTTTTTAACAGGTGCGCCCGATAGGCCGCCTGTTTCTTGGCCATTTGCCTCAGTTTCCACTCCAGCTCTGGATAGGGTGGTATTAGTGGCGATGATTGCATCAAACCCATTTTCTTTAACTAGTTCGGAAATATCTGTTATCTGTTCAGGAACAAGATCTGGAGCAATTTTCAGAAAGAGTGGTATTCGTTTTCCGTACTGTGAACTTAGTTTTATTCTTTCATCTTTTAATGCTTGAAGTAGTTTTAAAAGTTCATTGCCTTCTTGGAGTTGACGAAGATTTTTTGTGTTGGGGGAAGAGATATTAACTGTTACATAAGATGCGACTGGATATACTTTGCGTAATCCAATTAGGTAATCATCAACCGCATTTTCAATGGGTGTGGCAGCATTTTTTCCGATATTTAAACCAATAACCCCACCGGATTGATAGAACTTTGATTTCTTTACGCGTTCAACGCAAGCATCAACACCATCATTATTAAATCCCATGCGATTAATAATGCCCTGGGAGTTCACTAATCTAAATAGGCGTGGTTTAGGATTTCCTGATTGGGGTAATGGTGTGACTGTCCCAATTTCTAAAAAACCAAACCCAAGGCTAGCTAGTGCATCAATATGTTTACCATCTTTATCTAATCCAGCAGCTAATCCAACGGGATTTTTTAATTTGAGTCCGCAGAATTCAGTTGGAACATCTTTAATGTTGGGTATAAGTTTCTTAAGAATTCCTCTCGCCTCAAGTGCATCAAGTACTGAAAATGTTTTTTCATGAGCATTTTCGGCATCTAAGCAAAATAATAATGGGCGAGCTATTGGAAAAAGATTCATAAGATGAAATGCATGTTATTTATTAATTAAGAGAAAATTGTAGTCCATTCTCCTTTGATAAGACCTTCTAGCGGGCGGTAATTGGATTTATAAGACATCTTGTTGCTGTCTTCTATGTAATACCCTAAATATACATAGTCTAATTTCAGCATTTTTGCTTGTTCGATTTGCCACAAGATACTGAATGTTCCATAGCTATTGGATGGAGTATTCGTATCGTAAAACGTATACACAGAGGATAGACCGCTTTCTAATACATCGACAATACTTACCATTTGTAAGATGCCATTTTCCCTAAATTCAACCAGAATTGATTCAATATTCGACTGTAGTAAAAATTGCTGATACTGATCTTTTTTATCTATATTTTCTAGATTATTTTCAGCGTGAGTTGAGGGTTCAGGGTGTCTTGAATTTTGGTAATGTGTGTATAGATCATAGTGTTCATTAGAGTAATCAAGGGGGAGAATTCGTATTTCCATTGATTGATATTTTTTCCAAGCTCTCAATTGACTTCTGTTTGGCTTGAAAGAATCAACACGAATTCGGGTTGCAATGCAAGATTGGCAGTTGTCGCAATAAGGGCGATATGTAAAAAGCCCACTTCTTCTAAAACCAAGATTTACTAATTGTGTGTATAAATCTGTTTTGATTAAGTGAGGAGGCGTGGCAACTTGAGATCTGGCTAAGTGATTAGCTAAATAACTGCATGGATAGGGCGCAGTTGCATAAAACTGAAGAGAGTGGAATGGAATTTCTTTTGGGTTGCTCATTTACTTCACATCATAGCCAATGTTCGAGAATATGTTTATTAAATGACCAAGTCGGCATGGGTAAATGAATTTGAGTATCAATCCAGTCTAAAAAATCTTCTCTAGAAATGGGTCTTGCTCCAAGAGATGCGAGATGTCTGGTCTCTTGTTGACAATCAATATACCTGATATCCATATTACAACACCATGCACTGAGAGCTGCGAGAGCGTATTTGGAGGCATTGCTTTGATTCGAGAACATTGATTCACCGTAAATCATTTTGCCAATACTTACGCAATATAGTCCACCAACTAATTGATCTTGATGCCAAGTTTCAATACTGTGTACATAACCATCTTTATGGAGTTGTCCGTAAGCATCGATGATTTCAGGTGTAATCCAAGTCCCATTTTGTCCAGGGCGTATTATATTTGCGCAAGAATTAATTATTTCTTGGAAGGAGTGATCAACTTTGATTTCCCATTCGTCGTTTATTAAAATTGATTGAATGCTTTTTCGAAAACTTTTGCTAACTCTAAACGACGTTGTTTCAAGAACCATTCGAGGGTGAGTGCACCACCACATCACAGGTTCAGTTTCAGAATACCAAGGAAACATTCCATTGCTATAAGCTTCAAGTAGCCTATTCGGATTTAAAGTTTCACTGACGGCCAAAAGTCCAGGAAACCGCGGATCTGGATCGATTAGTTTTCTTGGGGAGGGTAATTTATCCAGTTCTCCAACCCATTGGACCTTTGACATGTCAGTAATTGAAGGTTGAACTACTTATTTTGAGTGGATTGGTTCGAAGTCGTGATGATGTGCCAAAAACAAGGGGTTTTTATCAAACAGGCCTTGGCTACGATCTTCAAAGAACCACTTTAAGGTTTTTTTGACGGTTGGGAATGCGAGTTCATCCCAAGGAATATTTTCTTCATCGAATAGGGCTACTTCTAAGCTTTCAATACCGGCTTCAAAATTGGGCGAAGTCATTTGGGCAAGATAAAACATATGGACTTGTCCAACATGTATGACATTAATGACAGAAAATAAGGCACCAATTTTTACGATGGCCCCGGCTTCTTCTTCAGTTTCTCTAACTGCACCGGCTGAAGTTGATTCATCGAGCTCTAGAAATCCTGCAGGTAATGTCCAATAATTTTTACGTGGTTCGATTGCTCGCCTACATAAAAGAACTTTGTTTTCCCAAATAGGAATTGTACCGACAACATTTCTAGGATTTTCATAATGAATTGTGCCGCAATGATCGCAAACCGCCCGCTCGCGTGTATCGTCAGCTGGTATTTTTAAGCTAATTTTATGACCACAATCTGAGCAGAATTTCATAAAAATCTAAGTTGATTATTTTTGAAGTGTTGCTGATTCAATAATTATTGGATTAACTGGAACATCAGACATGCCTTTAAATACTGTTGTTGGTGCAAATTTAATTTGATCGATGACATCCATTCCAGAAATAACTTTTCCAAAAACTGCATATCCATGTCCGTCAGGACTAGGGTAGTCAAGTCGTGAATTGTCGCGAACATTAATGAAGAATTGTGAGGTTGCAGAATTTGGATCCCCAGTTCTGGCCATTGCTATTGTGTATTTCAGATTTTGTAGACCGTTGCGGGACTCCAAGGGAATTGGAGCTTGTGTTGGCTTTTCTTTCATATCTTTTGTATAACCGCCGCCTTGAACCATAAACCCGTTAATAACGCGGTGGAAAATCGTTCCTGAATAAAAGCCACTATTGACGTAAGAGATAAAGTTTTCAACTGTTTTAGGTGATTTTTCTGGGTCTAGTTCAACAACAAAATTTCCTTGGTTTGTTTTGAATAAAACTTTAGGTCCTGCAAGAGCTGTTTGTGAGCAGCCAATAATAATTGAGATGCTTAAAAAAGCTTTGATGATTGCTTTAAAGAAATTACTTGATTTAGACATTCCTGAAAACCTCTTAATATTTATTTTTTAATAACTCTATTATTCACATTTTTATTTGATCTGCACTATAAATAAGTTAAACAAATTGCAAATAAAAAATAAGGCTAACAAATGTTAGCCTTATTTATCAATGAGTCTGCGACTCGCCGAGAAGTTACTTAAATAGTTACAGTATCGGCTACTTCTTTGAACTCTTCGATTTTGTCAAAGTTCATATAGCGGTAAACATCAGCAGCTTTAGCATTTAGAACACTTACTTTTTCCAAATACTCTGCTGGTGTTGGTAATTTACCAACAAGAGCGCAAATTGCCGCTAATTCAGCAGATCCCAAATAAACACGAGTATCTAATCCTAATCGGTTAGGGAAGTTACGTGTTGATGTTGAGATAGCGGTGCTACCTTTTCTGATTTGTGCTTGGTTACCCATACACAAGGAGCATCCAGGCATTTCCATGCGAGCACCAGCCTTACCAAGAACGCTGTAATAGCCTTCTTCGGTCAAGATCATTGCATCCATCTTAGTTGGAGGAGCAATCCATAAGCGAGTAGGAATATCGCTCATGCCTTCTAATACTTTGCCTGCTGCGCGGAAGTGACCGATGTTTGTCATGCAAGAACCGATAAATACTTCATCGATTTTTTCGCCAGCAACTTCTGATAACAATTTAACGTCATCTGGGTCATTAGGGCATGCAACGATTGGCTCTTTGATGTCTGCTAGATCAATTTCGATAACTGCGGCATATTCAGCATCAGCATCTGCTTTAAGAAGTTCTGGATTAGCAATCCAAGCTTCCATGGCTTTAATGCGACGACCAAGTGTGCGTTTGTCGTTGTATCCATTTGCAATCATCCACTTCATCAATGTGATGTTTGAGCGCATGTATTCAATGATTGGTTCTTTGTTTAGATGAACAGTACAGCCAGCAGCAGAACGTTCAGCAGAAGCGTCTGAAAGTTCGAATGCTTGTTCAACTTTAAGATCAGGCAAACCTTCAATTTCAAGAATTCGACCAGAGAAAGCGTTGATTTTGCCTTTTTTCTCTACTGTCAATAAACCTTGTTTGATGCCGTATAAAGGAATTGCATTTACCAAGTCACGTAATGTGATGCCTGGCTGCATTTTGCCTTTAAATCTTACTAATACAGATTCAGGCATGTCTAAAGGCATAACGCCTGTAGCTGCGGCAAAAGCAACTAGACCTGAGCCAGCAGGGAATGAAATGCCAATTGGGAAACGTGTATGGCTATCACCGCCTGTACCAACTGTATCTGGAAGAAGTAAGCGGTTTAACCAACTATGGATAACACCATCGCCTGGTTGTAGTGAAACACCGCCACGATTTGTGATGAATGAAGGTAATTCGCGGTGCATCTTCACGTCAACGAGCTTTGGATATGCGGCTGTATGGCAGAAAGATTGCATCACCATATCAGCTGAGAATCCTAAGCAAGCCAAATCTTTTAACTCGTCGCGAGTCATTGGGCCTGTGGTGTCTTGTGAGCCAACAGTTGTCATGCGTGGTTCACAGTAAGTGCCAGGACGAACGCCTTTGCCTTCTGGTAATCCGCAAGCACGGCCAACCATTTTTTGAGCTAGTGAGAAGCCTTTGCCGCTATCATTCGGGCTTGAAGGTAAGCGGAACACTGTAGAAGCAGGAAGACCTAATGCGGCACGAGCTTTTGCTGTCAAGCCGCGACCAATGATCAAAGGAATACGACCACCAGCACGAACTTCATCAAAAATTACTTCAGATTTAACTGAGAAAGATGAAATTTCTTTACCGTCTTTAAAGGCTTTACCTTCGTATGGGCGTAGTTCAACAACATCACCCATATCCATTTGGCCGACATCAAGTTCGATTGGTAAAGCACCAGCATCTTCCATGGTGTTAAAGAAAATCGGAGCAATTTTTCCACCAAGGCAAACGCCACCGAAGCGCTTATTGGGTACGAAAGGAATGTCTTCACCGGTAAACCAGAGTACAGAATTTGTAGCAGATTTACGTGAAGAGCCAGTACCAACAACATCGCCTACATAAGCAATTAGATTGCCTTTTTTCTGCAATTCTTCAAGTTGTTTCACTGGGCCACGATTACCTGGTTCATCCGCATTGATGCCTGGACGAGGATTTTTCAACATGGCTAGTGCATGTAGAGGGATATCAGGGCGGCTCCATGCATCAGGTGCAGGAGATAAGTCATCCGTATTTGTTTCACCTGTTACTTTGAAAATCGTAACAGTCATACTCTTAGGAACTTCAGGGCGGCTAGTGAACCATTCTGCATCAGCCCAGCTTTGCATAACTGCTTTTGCATTTGCATTGCCTTTTTCGGCTAATTCCTGAACATCATGGAAGTAGTCAAACATCAACAGTGTCTTTTTAAGAGCTTCTGCTGCAGCTGCGCCACATTCGGCATCTGCAAGTAAGTCAATTAACGGTTTGATGTTGTACCCACCAAGCATTGTGCCTAGAAGCTCAGTTGCTTTAACTTTAGAAATTACTGGGGATTTTTCTTCACCTTTAGTAATTTTCGCAAGAAATTCTGCTTTTACTTTAGCAGCATCATCAACGCCTGCTGGAACCCGATGAGTAATAAGTTCAAGCACTGTATTCTCTTCGCCCTTTGGAGGATTTTTAAGAAGAGCTACTAATTCAGCTGTTTGATTCTTAGTTAAAGGAAGTGGGGGAATACCCAAAGCTGCTCTTTCAGCGACGTGGGCACGGTAGGCTTCTAACATCAATTTCTCCTGAGAAAAGGTATAAGCTCTTCTGGCAAAAAGCACCAGGAATTGCATAAAAAACTAGTAACAGCCCTTATTGTAAGCGTATGCGTATTGGAGGTTTTAAATTTTCAACCCTAAAAATGCACACATTTGGAGTTTGAAGTAGCAGTTACTTTGTATTATTTTTATAACCTGCTGTTTTTAAAGGGTTTATTGTTTAATCGTACGTACTTTTGAGAGATTAGGCGAGCGTATGTAAAAAGAGCGCCTCAATAAGGCGCTCTTTTGGGGTAAATCTCAAACTTTAGGCAATTTGTTTGGCTTCTGGAGGGCCAAATCGGTTGTCACTTTCACTTCCTTTTTGACAATACCATACCAGTAGAACAATGCTACCTATTAGTGGGATAAAAATTAAGAGCATCCACCATCCACTTTTATCTCTGTCATGGAGTCTTCGAACGCCTACAGCAATACCTGGAAGAAGAAGGGCAACAGCTACTGCGTAAGAGAGGTTTTCAGACAGAATTGCGGCAACGACTTGAGCAATAAAATTAAAGAGAACAAACCACCAGTACTCAGATCTTGATGCGCGACCACTAAAGGTCGCATATTTATTTAAGCAAGTTTTAATCGAGTCTTGAAATTGCATTTTTATCCTTAGGAGAAATTGATAGGCGAATTATATAAATCTATTAGATACTATAACCAATATAGCTAACAAGGAAAAAAGATGACTTGGGGATTTTGGTGTGTTTTGATTGCGGGCTTATTGCCTTATGTTGCAACGGTTGCAGCCAAATGGGGGGCGAAAAATTATGACAATCGTAATCCGCGATTATGGTTGGCTGGGCAAACAGGATTTAGAGCCCGCGGTAATTCTGCTCAGGCTAATAGTTTTGAGGCATTTCCACTATTTGCTGCGGGTGTATTGATAGCTAGTTATCTTAATGCGCCAGCAAGTCAAATAAATTTATTGTCGTCTGTATTTATTGTATCCAGAGCTTTATATATTCTTTGTTATTTCCTTGATAAGGATAAATTAAGAAGTTCATTTTGGTTAATTGGGCTTTTATCTGCTATCGGTTTATTTTTGATTTGCCCTTAAATTTTCGATGAAAAAATTTATCCTACCTTTATTGCTGGGTTTGATGATCGGCACTCAACTTCAGGCTCAAAATATATATGATTCATCAGGTCGTCAAATCGCAAGGTTTGAGGGTGAGAGAATTTATGATTCAAGTGGAAGGTCAATTGGTAGATTGGAAGGTGAGTCTATATATGATTCTTCAGGTCGCAACTTGGGGCGTATTTCTGGTGAGAGTTTTTATGACTCAAGTGGTCGAAGCATTGGGCGGATGGAGGGAGAGCGTTTGTATGACAGTTCGGGAAGAAATATTGCTCGAATTGAAGGGGAGCGCTTATATGACTCTAGTGGCCGACAGATAGCTAGATTTGATGGTTTGCGAAGAAGGCAAATAGCAGTTTTCTATTTCTATTTTTAATCAATATCCAAAAGCAATAAAAAAGGCTCCTATTAGGAGCCTTTAACGAATAAAGATTCTGTTAATGAGCTTTGCCTAAGCCAATTGGGTCGGGGGCATTAGAGAGAACATGAGTAAAGAGTCTTTCAAAATCTTTACTTGGTTGATGTCCGGTCAATGGATCTTGATTTTGTTCAAATATTGAATCAAGAATTTCCCAATCGTCTTCGCTGAGAACCTCTTGTGCAACTGGCAGTACGACATTAATTTCTGTGCGCATATGCTCTAAATAAAAGTCTTTGTATTTTTGAACTTCATTTATGAAAGCTTGTTGTCTATTCGCTCCAATCATTTCCCAAGCGACAAGATGCGTTAGAAGATTATGAACAGCTTTTTCGCCTTGTGCATGTTGCTCGTCAAGCTCTTTAATTACTTCACGAACTTCTGGAGATTTAGCTGCCACCATCGGAAATAGTGATTCAGATTCTTTGGTGTGATGTAATTTTTCAGGGAATTCAGAGATATAAAAAATCATAGCTCTCATTACTTCAAAGTCGCTAGCTGTAGTATTTTCAGATGGTCTTTTCGCCATCATTTCTAACGAATACAGCATTGCTGATAGAGCTTGGTGTTCTTCCGAAATAATTTTTATTGCTTTACTTGTCATAATTTCCCCTAATAAGCCTCTGATTTTCCAGTTTTGATGCTAGAAATTCTTTGATAAAGATCAAAAGAAGGCAGTGGGATAACAAAAAAGCCCTTGATAAACAAGGGCTTTAAGCTATATTTGGTTGCGGGGATAGGATTTGAACCTATGACCTTCGGGTTATGAGCCCGACGAGCTGCCAGACTGCTCCACCCCGCGTCTGATTAGATTGCTACTATAGCATGTATAAGCGTTTATTGCAATGCATCACGTCTAGTTTTTAATTCCAAGTTGTTTGTAAGGAATTTCAATTTTATGTGTATCAAAGGCATTTTTTAGGCGCTCCTGAAACTCTCTTCGAATCACGCCTTGATATTGAGCTGAAACTTTGATGCGTGAACGAATAATCATTGCTGAGTCTGTCAAACTTTCTAAGCCAGCAATTTCAAGGTTCCCAAGAATTTTATTTTTGAAATCTGCTGATTCTCGCAATTCATTTGCGACGTTGTTCATAACCAAATAGACTTTTTCCAAATCGGATTGATATGCCACGGCAATATCTGTGACTGCATATGCAAAACTTCTGGTTTTATTTGTAACGACTGTAATTGAGCTATTTGGTACATAGTGAACCGCACCTTCGTAATCTCGTAAGCGGACATAGCGGAGTGTGACTTCTTCGACATACCCACCTTTACCAGCAATTTCAACTATATCTCCTTGTCTAATTTGATTTTCGATGAGCATGACAAAGCCTGTGAAATAGTCTTTAACTAAACTTTGCGCGCCAAAACCAACTGCGATACCTGCAACACCAGCAGTTGCAAGGAGCGGCGCAACTGAAACGCCTAATTCGGCCAAAATTGAAATAACGGCAACTGCTGTAATGATGATAGAACTGATATATCGAAAAACCCTGGAAAGGGTATTAACGCGTTGCTTGTCTTCAACGGAGCTTGAAGAGATCATTCTGTTGGTGATCAGTAGAATTATTTTTCTGATAACAATTGAAATTCCCCATGCGATAAGGGCAATCAGAATGACATCGATTAGGTTTACGAGGATATCGAGCCAATCGTTGAGTTTTCCAAGTTCATACTTTTGTAAGTAATTGTTTATTGATTTTTTCATAAGCAAAGTATAAGACTCAAGTAATTTATTGAAAATTTTGCATCCTGGAAGTTTCTGAAAATTGCTTACTAATCAATTAATTAGTAAGCAATTAAAGCTCTAAAAAAGGGTTTTAATTGTTAATCTAAATTCGATGCACCAACTAAGGGAGAGCTTGATGTATTTCTTTTGTGTTGCGATGCAATACGGGGCATATAATTAGGCAACATTTAGTTTAGGAGAGGCCGGTGACAATCAGTAATCCGGAGTATTCAAAAAGTTCGTTATTAAAGCCTATCGAATTAAAAGACGGTGGGCAGCACCACAATAAGGGTAGGCTAGGCACATTGGTGTTAGCCGCAATCGGTGTGGTTTTCGGTGATATCGGAACTAGTCCGTTATACGCGCTTAAAGAATGTTTCAGTCCAGAGCATGGTATTCCTTTTACTGAAGATGCAGTCTTCGGCATTATTTCTATGATGTTTTGGGCAATTCTGCTGATCGTAACAATTAAGTATGTTGTATTTGTTATGCGTGCTGACAATAAAGGTGAGGGTGGTGTTCTATCTTTAATGGCCCTGGCTCTAAGATCTTTCAAGTTTGAGAGTAAAAATTATTTGGTCATCATGATGCTTGGGATGTTTGGCGCATGCATGTTATACGGTGAATCAGTTATTACACCAGCGATCTCCGTTTTATCTGCGGTTGAAGGTTTAGAAATCGCAACACCAGAGTTAAAGAAATTTGTTATCCCTATTACGTTGACAATTTTGATTGCTTTGTTTGTAATTCAAAAGCATGGTACTGCTGCTATGGGTAAGCTGTTTGGGCCTATTACATTGATTTGGTTTTTAGCTTTAGCAGCATTAGGTGTTGTTAATGTAATCGAAGCACCGCAAATATTTATGGCAATCAATCCAATGTATGCAATGTCATTGGTTTATGAGCATACATTATTGGCTTACATTGTGATGGGCTCGGTAGTTTTGTGTGTTACTGGAGTTGAAGCACTTTATTTGGACATGGGGCATTTTGGTAAAAAACCCGTGAGGTTTGCTTGGTTGTTTGTAGTTTTACCAAGTTTGCTTCTGAATTATTTCGGTCAAGGTGCTTTGCTATTAACTAATCCTGAGGCGATCAAAAATCCATTTTATTTAATGGTTCCTGAGTTTGCTTTATGGCCTATGGTAGCGCTTGCGACGCTAGCTACTGTGATCGCTTCACAGGCTGTTATTTCTGGGGCTTATTCGCTCGCTAGTCAGGCCATATTACTTGGTTTTTTACCAAGAATGGGGATTAAACATACTTCAGATAATGAGCAAGGGCAGATTTATATTCCGGTTGTTAACTGGTCTTTGTTATTTATGGTGATTGTGACTGTTGTTCAGTTCAAAGAGTCTGGAAATTTGGCTGCGGCATATGGCATTTCGGTGACCACAACGATGTTAATTACGACTTTATTGCTGAGTGTAGTAATGCGTAAAGAGTGGAATATTAATCCGATATTAATTGTTGTTTTAATTTGTAGTTTCTTAGTATTAGATATTTCGTTTTGGACAGCAAATTTAATAAAGATTAAAGATGGTGGTTGGTATCCATTGATGTTGGGATTACTATGTTTTTTATGTTTAATTACTTGGTATCAAGGTAGAAAATTACTTCGACAAATAGTGGTTAAAGATTCGATACCTTTAGAACCATTTGTTGAAGGTTTGTTAGCTCATCCGCCGCATCGTGTTGATGGAACGGCGATATTTTTAACAGGTCACGTTGATTATGTGCCTGTAGCCATGTTGCACAATTTAAAACATAACCGTGTGTTGCATAAGCGAGTAATTTTCCTGAAATTTAGTATTTGGGATGTTCCATATGTGAACGACTCAGACAGGATTACTATGAAGGATATGGGTGGTGGCATTTATCTGGTTAGATCTGTACATGGTTTTAAAGAAACTCCAGACATCAATAGTGTGTTGTCATTAATTGAATCTCAGTTTGGACTTAAATTTGATCTAATGGAGACTTCGTTCTTCTTGGCTAGAGATACTGTTGTACCTTCAAAATTAAGAGGTATGGCTTTGTGGAGAGAGCGTTTATTCGCTTGGATGTTCCAGAATGCAGCTAAACCTTCTGACTTCTTCCAAATACCTACAAATAGAGTGGTTGAGCTTGGTGCAAAAATTGAGATTTAGTTTAGTTAATAGCTTAAAGAAAAAATGGCCCTTAATGGGCCATTTTTATAAGGTTGATTAATTTAGAAAGTCTGGTTGTTCTTTGAGGATTCGATCGTAAAGTGGCTGGAATTGGAACCAGCCTGCGAATGGTGAACCTACTATTGAATACGCTTGCTCAGCAGATTTTTGTGAAATTAATTTTGGTGGGGTACCATTTGCAGCAGCTTCAGCCAACAGTTGAACCTGACAGCATCTTTCCATTGCGATGTACCACCAAGCAGCTGCATCAACTGTTTCTCCAACAGTTAGCAATCCATGATTTTGCAAAATTGCAGCCTTGTTTTTGCCAAGAGCTCTAGCAACACGAGTCCCTTCATCGAGCTCAACAACGACACCACCAAAATCATCATAAACTGCATGGTCATTGTAAAAGGCGCATGAGTCCTGAGTGATATGGTCAAGTTTCCTACCTAGGGTGGACCATGCTCTGCCATAGGTGGAGTGGGTATGGGCTGCGGCAATGGCATCGGGTCTTAATAAATGAATTCGCGAATGAATTGCAAACGCTGCAGCATTTACAGGTTTATTACCTTCAACAACATTGCCATGATGATCTACACGAATTAAATTTGAAACAGTAATTTGACTAAAGTGAACGCCAAATGGGTTTACCCAGAATGTATCTGTAAATTCTGGATCTCTGGCTGTAATGTGTCCAGCTACTCCTTCGTCAAAACCAAATTTTGAGAATAATCTAAAAGCGGCGGCTAATCTTTGCTTGCGATGTAGTCTTTCTTCAGCAAGTGTTGCGAAGGTGGGAGGGCTTGGAAGGCTAGGTGCATTTCCTGTTCCGATGCTGGCTTGATTAGCGTGCATTGCTGATGATTGGTTATTTGACAATTTTTTCTCCTAGTTTTTACCTTTTGTCTGGGCTTAAGGTTTTAAATTTTTATATTCGTCTCATCTTATCCAAATAAGTTGAATTCGGGTGAAAATAGTATCAATAATTAAAAAATAGGGGCATTCATGAGTAAAGCTAATTTATTAGATATTCAACATAAACCAAGGATTTTGATATTAGGAGCTGGTGCTATTGGGGCATTTTATGGGCATGCTTTAGCGGTTGGGGGTGCTGAAGTTTCTGTTGTTTGCAGATCTGAATATGATTTAGTAAAAAAGCAAGGCTATCAAATAGTAAGTCAATCACGAGGGGATGTTAATTTCTACCCATCTCAAGTGCTGCGAACTTCTGAGGAATATCAGGGTGGGACGCCTGATTACTTGATCGTTACATTAAAAATCACAAAGGGTATAAATAGAGTTGCCTTGATGAAAAATGTTGTTGGGTCAAATACGGTTATTGTATTAATTGAGAATGGTGTTGAAATTGAGGATGAGATTCACAAAGCGTTTCCTAATAATCAAATCATTAGTTGTTTGGCTTTTATTCAGGTAAGTCGATTAGCGCCAGGTGTCGTAAGACATTATGCTTATGGTGATTTGACGATGGGTAATTTTCCATCTGGAGTGAGTGAAAGCTGTGAAAAGCTCTCGACAATGTTGGCAAAGGGGGGGGTAAATGCTCCTACGACACATAATGTCGTCAACGCGCGTTGGCAAAAGTGCGTTTGGAACGCTTCGTTTAATCCAGTCTCTGTATTAGGAGGCCCTGTTGATACTATAACCTTACTAAAAAGTCCTGACGGTGAAAAACTAATTCGAGATTTAATGGTGGAGGTATGCAAAATTGCTGCCGCGACTGGTAATCAAATGCCTGAAGATTTAATAGATAAATACATCAGTGCGACGAAAAATGCTCCCCCATATAAGACTAGTATGGCTTTAGATAAAGAGCGTGGGCAGGCAATGGAAATTGAGGTTATTGTTGGCAATACAGTTCGTGCTGGTAGACGAGCTGAAATTCAAAGTCCTAAACTGGAGGCAATCTACGCTTTAATGCAAGCTTTAGAAGCGATGAGTGAAAAGTAAATTTAGCTTTAGCCTAGAAAAGGCGTTAGCGGACTAACGCCTTTTCTAAAGAGGACACATTAGAAAGCCGCAATGCCAGTTTGCGCTCTTCCTAAGATCAATGCATGAATATCATGTGTTCCTTCGTAGGTATTTACAACCTCTAGATTAACGACGTGGCGAATAACACCATATTCATCTGAAATTCCATTGCCACCATGCATGTCGCGAGCTAGTCGAGCGATATCTAAGGCTTTGCCACAGGAGTTTCTTTTCATGATTGAAGTGATTTCAGGGGATGCAGTGCCTTCATCTTTCATTCGGCCCAGTCTTAGGCAGCCTTGTAAGCCTAAAGTGATTTCTGTTTGCATATCCGCTAATTTTTTTTGAATCAATTGAGTGGCTGCTAGTGGGCGACCAAATTGCTTACGATCGAGCGTGTATTGGCGAGCAGCATGCCAGCAAAACTCAGCGGCCCCAAGTGCTCCCCAAGCAATACCAAATCGTGCCGAGTTAAGACAGGTGAAAGGGCCTTTTAATCCGCTTACTTCAGGAAATTCATTTTCTTCAGGGACGAAAACATCATCCATAACGATTTCGCCAGTTATAGAAGCTCTAAGTCCAACTTTTCCATGAATCGCAGGTGCAGAAAGACCCTTCATTCCTTTTTCAAGAATGTATCCGCGGATTTTTCCTTCATCATTTTTAGCCCAGACCACAAATACATCTGCAATTGGTGAATTACTGATCCAAATTTTTGCTCCAGTTAAGCTATAGCCACCCGGAACTTTTTTTGCCCTAGTAATCATGCTTCCTGGGTCGGAGCCATGGTTTGGTTCTGTTAGGCCGAAACAGCCGATCCATTCGCCGGAGGCTAATTTGGGTAGGTATTTTTGTTTTTGAGCTTCTGAACCAAATTCATTAATTGGAACCATGACGAGTGAGGATTGAACACTCATCATGGATCTGTAGCCAGAATCAACTCTTTCTACTTCACGGGCGATTAAGCCATACGAAACATAATTTAGTTCTGATCCCCCATATTGTGCGGGAATGGTTGGCCCAAGAAGCCCTAGCTCACCCATTTCACGGAATATTGCTGGATCTGTTTTTTCGTTTCTAAATGCTTCTTGAATTCTAGGGGCAAGCTTTCCTTGGCAGTAGTCACGAGCTGCATCTCGGATCATGCGTTCATCTTGCGTTAATTGTTGATCAAGAAGTAGGGGGTCGTCCCAGTGAAATTCAGCCTTATTTGCCATTTTTTATGTCTCGATTTAAGTTGTGGAAGCAGTGATATTAAAAATTGTAATTAAATTAATGTACCGCTATGCAGAATCATATTCTACAATTGCAGGAACAAGTTTAGACTAAAAACAAAATTAATCAATGGAGGCTGAATTATGTCTGTACCTGCGGCGTTATCAAATCTTAGGATCCCTGTGATTGGGGCACCCTTGTTCATTATTGCTCAACCTGATCTGGTTATCGCTCAATGTAAGGCAGGTATTGTTGGTTCATTTCCTGCACTGAATGCTCGACCAAAAGAATTATTGGATGAGTGGTTATCCAGAATTAATGATGAGCTGGCAATTGCGAAAGAAAAAGACCCTCAAGCAAAAATTGCACCTTATGCAGTGAATCAAATAGTTCATTCTTCAAATGATCGCTTAGAGCATGATGTGAAGCTTTGCGTTAAGCATAAGGCCCCATTAGTTATTACTAGTTTGAGGCCGCCAGGTGAAGTTGTAGATGCTGTTCATAGTTATGGTGGATTAGTCTTTCATGATGTTATTAGCGTTCGTCACGCTGAGAAGGCAATTGAAATGGGTGTAGATGGTCTGATTTTGGTATGTTCCGGTGCGGGCGGTCATGCTGGAACAATGAGTCCATTTGCTTTAGTTACAGAGGTTAGGAAATTCTGGAATGGACCAATTGCATTATCTGGAGCTATTTCTAAAGGTGAACATATTTTGGCTGCGCAAGCGATTGGTGCTGACTTTGCTTATATGGGGACTAGATTTATTGCGACTAAGGAGGGTGTTGCCAGTGAAGAGTACAAGCAAAGTCTTGTGAATAGTCAGGCAAGTGATATTGTTTATACAAATTTATTTACTGGTGTACATGGCAATTATCTGAAGTCAAGTATTGTTGCCGCAGGTCTAGATCCAGATAATTTACCAAGTGCTGATAAGACTGCGATGAACTTCGGATCAGGTAACGCTAAAGCCTGGCGAGATATCTGGGGTGCTGGTCAAAGTGTTGCAGGCATTGATGCCGTTAAGCCAGCTGCTGAGGTTGTTGATCAATTAGTTGCAGAGTATGAGGCAGCTAGAAAGCGTTTGGCACTTTGATATGTCTAATAAAGACAACATAACAAAACCTAAGATGAAAGAAGATCGTCATTTTGTGACAGCTTTATCAAGAGGTCTTGATGTATTGGCTTGCTTTAGGTCTGGGCAGAAATTATTGGGGAATATGGAGATTGCTCAGCGCTGTAACTTGCCTAAGTCAACGGTCTCAAGATTAACTTACACTTTGACGAAGTTGGGTTACCTAACATACTTAGAAGAATTTGGAAAATACAGGTTAGGTTCTGCAACCTTATCTCTAGGTAGTTCGATGTTATCCAATTCAGATGTGCGTTCTGTTGCAAGGCCATTGATGCAAGAGTTAGCTGATTATTCGCAATCAATGGTTTCTTTGGCTAGTCCGGATCGACTATCGATGATCTATATTGAAAATGCTAGAAGTTCATCAGCATTAACTTTGGCGTTAGATGTGGGGTCAAAGATTCCGCTTGCTTCATCAGCAATTGGTCGTGCTTACCTCGCTGGAATTTCAGAAGAGGGGCGTCAAACATTTTATAAGTTACTTGAGGCTAATGATCCCAAGACTGCACCTAAGTTAATACAAGGTATTGAGAAGTCAATGAAACAATATCAGGAGCTTGGTTGTACTTGTTCTTTTGGTGATTGGCAAAGGGATGTTAATGCTATTGCGATTCCTGTAAAACAAGCGGGGGGCATGTTGCCAATGGCAATTAATTGTGGCGGACCGGCCTTTAATTTGTCTCCAGAGTATCTTCTGGATAAGATTCGTCCAAAGTTGCTTGAGTTAGGAAGGAAGCTAGCAACTCAAGGATGGAAGTAATTGAATGGGGATTTTTTCTGAGTTACGAGTCCCTGTAATTTCTGCTCCAATGGCTGGGGGGATTAATAACCCCCAAATGGCCGCTGCTGTAATAAATGCAGGCGGTATTGGAAGTTTTGGGTTTGCGTATAGTACGCCTAATAAAATTGAAGCTGAATTAACTGCGGCAATTAGGTTGTGTTCTGATAAGAAGCCTTTGATTAATGCTAATTTTTTTGTCTTTAATCAAATTGAAATCCCTGATCAAGAGCAAATTGATTTGGCAATATCGAATCTCAAAGAATTAACCCAAATATCAATCCCTGATTTTCCAGCCCTAAAGGAACCATATTTTCCTAACTTGGATGATCAACTTGAGGTAATTTGGAAAATTAAACCTAAATTTTTAACATTCCACTTTGGCATTCCTGATCTAAAAATAATTAAAAGGGCAAAATCCTTAGATATATATGTAGGAATTACAGCAACCTCGGAATCTGAGGCTTTAGCGATTCAAAATGCTGGAGCTGACTTCATAGTTGCGCAAGGTATTGAAGCTGGAGGGCATAGAGGTATCTTTCAAATGGACTATCCAGATGAGGGTTTATCGGCATTCGATTTGTTGGCTAGATTGAAGAATTTAACTCAATTACCTATTGCTCTTGCGGGTGGGGTAATGACGCCTGGCGATGTTAAACGAGCAATTAATGCTGGTGCTTCCGTGGTTCAGATGGGGAGCGCATTTTTAACAACCAAAGAAAGCTCAGCAAGTTCAGCACATAAGCGTTTTTTATTAACTCAGGGTATAAGAGGTACTTCTTATACAAAAGCATTTTCTGGAAGATCGGCTCAGGGAATTAATAATCGATTCATTTCTGAAATGGATGGCAAATTTACATTGCCATTTCCTCTCCAAAATACTCTCACCTCTGGGATTAGGCAAGAAGCACTTAATTTAGATAATGGAGAATATCAGTCTTTATGGTGTGGTTCGCGATACGCTTTGTGTAAGGACATCAGTGTTAGTGAATTGATGTTATCGATTGAGCAGGAGTTATCAAATTGAATGAAATATTAAATCGAACATCAAATAATCAATCAAGAAGAAGCTATCGTTATTATGATTTTATTGTTGCAGCGTTTGTGACTGTGTTGCTTTGTTCTAATTTGATTGGTGCGGGAAAAGCAGCGCAATTAGATTTGCCAATTTTGGGTACGGTTGTTTTTGGAGCAGGTGTTCTATTTTTCCCAATTTCATATTTATTTGGGGATATTTTGACTGAAGTATATGGCTATGCTCATGATAGGCGCGCAGTATGGTGCGGCTTTGGAGCTTTAGCATTTTCAGCATTCATGTCTCAAGTGGTGATTCATCTTCATCCAGCCCCAGGTGAATATAACGAGAATTTGCAAAAGGGAATTGAATCTGTTTTTGGAAATACCTGGCGAATTGTTGCAGGCTCAATGATTGCATTTTGGGTGGGAAGTCTGACAAATAGTTTTGTATTGGCTAAACTAAAAATTTATACCAAAGGAAAATATCTTTGGATTAGAACTATTGGTTCGACAGCTATAGGTGAATTGGTGGATTCATCCTTATTTTATATATTAGCTTTTTATGCCATTTGGCCTACTGAACAGATTGTAACTGTGGCAATTGCCCAATATTTCATGAAGACGGGTTGGGAGGTTGTCGCAACGCCATTGACTTACAAAATAGTCGCTTTTTTAAAAGCAAAAGAATCTGAAGATTACTACGATATTGGAACTAATTTCACGCCATTTTCGGCTAAGGTTTAAGGAATATAACTTTCAAGCACGAAGGATGCAGAATCGTCTTGAGCTAAAGAATCTTTTATAAATTCCATGGACTCTTCGAGGGTGGTTTTTAGTTTCCAAGGTGGATTAATGATAAACATCCCGCTAGCATAAAGTCCCGAATGATCTGTCGGAGATTTAACTTGAAGCATGACATGAAGCCAAGAAATCGGCTTTCCAGCGACTTCTAGTTGTTTAAGTTTTTTTGGCAATTCTTGCGAATCTAATCTACTCAGGTGTGGGTACCAAATGGCGTATGTGCCAGTTGCAAACCTTTTTAGTGCGTCCTCAATAGTATGTACTAATCTTGCATAGTCCGACTTATCTTCATAGGATGGATCGATTAAGGCTAAACCTCTTCTTGTGGGGGGCGGAATAAAAGCTTTAAGTCCATCAAAGCCATCTTTTCCTAACACTTGCGTTTGGCGGCTAACATGAAGGTTCTTGATATTGTCTTCAAGTAGAGGCAAGTCTGTTGAATGTAATTCAAAAAGTCTTAATTTATCAACTGGTCGAAGCGATTGCGCCATTAATACTGGTGAACCGGGGTAAATTTGGGACGAGTGAGGATTGAGGCGGTTGAATTGTTCAATCGTATTTAAATAATTTTTGACGCATTCAGGGGTAGTAGATTGCTCGTTTACATAAGATTGGAGTTTTTTGATTCCTTCATTTGACTCGCCGCTGATACTTCCATATCCCGCGTCAATCTCATAAATGCCTGCTCCAGCGTGTGTATCGATGAGCATTAAGCCAGTATCTTTTTGTGTTAGCAGTCTTAGGCACTCAAGGAGAATGATGTGCTTAAGAACGTCAGCATGGTTGCCGGCGTGAAATCCATGTCGATAGCTAAACATTTTTTTTAAATTTAATCTTTTTGATGATTGCTACCCAGGTGGCAATCATGATAAATACAAGTGCGTATTGGGTTAATGCATTGATCTCAAAATCTAAGGTGGTTGTTATGAGTATGTGAGTGCAAATGAAGCTTCCCAAGAGAATAATTAAGCTTGGTAAGCTTCCAAGCGCTAGATATTTATCTTTTAATTTGTAGCTTAATGTTGCGCCAAGAATGCCACTAAAAATTCCTAATGTAGTTCCAACTAGAACATCTTCAGGCCAATGAGCGCCAACAGCTATTCTTGAGATGCCTGTCAGAATTGGAAAAATAAAAATCCAAGAATATCTGGAGCGAATTTGTGGATTTATCGACAAATAAATTGCTGTAAATATTGCAAATGCTGTAGTTGTGTGACCTGAAGGCATTGCTGCTTGGTGTAAATGATCTCCAATAATATGAAATGAATTGGGATCTAATAAGCCAGCAGGTCTTGGTGTGTTGAAAATTAGTTTTACTGGTTTAGCGAGTAAGCTCGTGAAGAGTCCAGCGAATAATCCTGCGTAAAGAATTCTTGGTGCAATGATTATTAAAGGAAAGGCGAGTGCAAAACTGGCCCAGCCATTGCCTAGGAGTGAAAGATTTGTCCAAAAATGATCGGGTAGAATTGCTGTTATTTGGTTGATCGTTCGAAACCAAATAATATCTAAATTGAATATTCTCTCGGTTAAAGCGATTGCAGCAGGTAGTAAAGCAATCAGCCATACCCATAAAGAAATCCTTAGAGATTTTTGCTCTGAGGATGGTTTAAGGGCATCAATTTTCATGCCAGTTTTTTTATCTCTTAGCTTGTCTGCTAGAAAGTTGTATTGCCATTTTTTCAACAACTTCACTTACTTGGATAGATTGCATGCACACATTATCTTTGCAAGGAGTTTTACGATGATTGGCTGCACTTACGCATGGTGAGCAAGCGAGTCCAGCAAATACTGGTAATGAGTTGCCAAGAGATCCGTAAAGAGCAGGTGTTTCTGGGCCAAACAATACAACTGTAGGAAGTGGTGTTACCGATGAAAAATGACCTGGACCTGAATCATTTGTAACCATGACATCTGATAAATGATAAAGGGCGGGAAGCTCACTAAATGTAACTTTTCCAGCGAAGTTTACAACTCGATCTGACAGTGCGTGTTTACGAACATTTTCTGCGTAAGCAATTTCATCAGGCGATCCAGTAATTAAAATCAGTGCATCAGGCCAGCGTTTAGAGCAAGCGGTAATCAAGTCTGAGAAGCTCGCAGGTGCCCAACGGCGTTGAGGTAATAGATCACTTGCATTTGGATTAACTAAGAGAATTTTTTTATCGGGTGAAAATGCCCCTGGAAATTCAACGCCAGCTTGCTTTGCTGTTTCATCGATTTTCTTAGCTACAGTATTCAATTGTTCTTGGCTAACAACTGCTTGGGCAATTTTGATTTCTTCTTGATTGAACGCTATTTTGCTAAATGGAACTTCAATTTTTTCAGAGAAAGCAGCATGAATTAATGAAAGAAAATTCTTTGCAATATGGATGTGTGGGTTGTAATGTACTTTATGGGTCAGCATGTCACCACGCCACAGTCCTTCTCCGTGGAAAATGTGGTAACCGATTCTACGTCGAGCACCTGATAGGCCAGTTAGGAGAGCTGTAAAGCGAGAAAATAATTCAAGGTCAATAACCGTATCAATTTTTAACTTGCGTGCTTTAAATAAAAAAGCGACGGTTGAACTAATGAGGCTAAACAAACCTGAAGAATCAATTGTGAGGATATTTTCTGGTTTAACGGTATTTAATAAACTTAGGCTAGCTTTATTGCTTTTAAAAATCAAAAAGTAAATTTCTGCGCCACGCTTTATAGCATCTCGCATAGCTGGATCGACAATGATTGCGCTCCCCATTTCGGAGAGTTCAATAAATAGCAATTTACGAGGGGCGGGGGCTTTGCCAAATAGGGTCTTTTTACCCCAGTCAATGGCTTTAATAAACGGAGTAATTAGGCCACATAGGGGAACTCCTGCCCAATGGTCAATGCGGCGCATTGTGTCAACGCTAATAGTCATAGTCGATATTATGACTTATTGGCGGATTTTCGTTGCAGTAATCTGGGTAAACCTGGTAAAAAAGTGACTAGGGTGATAGCTCCATACAAAATTGAGCTTAAAACCACCAGAGAGGGATTTAATCCCCATAAAGAGAGAACGCCTGCTAAGGTCGCCTCTCTAAGCCCCCATCCTGAAATGCTAATTGGAAGCATGAGAAGTAATCCTAGTGCTGGCATGCCGATTGTTAAAGCTTCCAATGGAGCATTAATACCTACTGATTTAAGGCATGCCCAAAATGCCGCAAGGGCAAAGAGATGAATCAAGATTGCAAAAGGGAGTTGTAGGATTACTCGAGGGAAGCCCCAGGCTTTTGTGGTGACCTTTAAGACATCAGTCATGTTTAATTTGGTCATTAATCGATTGAATAACCCTTGGGTTTTTGAGTATCCAAGACTCATGGCGATGAGGCAGGCGCCTATTAGCATGACGATAAGAAGAATGCCGCCTAATTGACTGGCCCAAGGGTTAATCGCACTACCACCAATAATGAGCCCAATTGCACCAAGTAGGCTATTGCCAGCTAGTCCTAAGGTTCTATCGAGCCCCACAATAAAGAAAGACTTTCTTAGTCTTGGTGGAGTGCTTTTCTGATCAAGCGTATTTAAATTAATTTCAGGGGAGTGAAAAGGGTCAACTTCGGACTTTGATTTGTCGCTAGCAGCAACTGCGCGGTAGCTATCCCCGCCAATCGTTGTTGGAAGACCTTGATTGATTAAGCTTCCGGCAAAGTACAGGGAAATAAATGTTTTGAGGCGTGTTTTGAATCCACCTGCTTTCATGAGGTTGCCCCATCTATACCCAGCGCAAGCATTTCCAATTAATAAAAAGATAATGGCTAACAATAGCCAGCCAGGTTCGATTTGAGGTAAAGCCGCTTTAAGGCTAGGCCAATCAATTTGGCTAATTGCCTTGGCTAATAGGAGAATTGATAAGACAACTCTAAGGGTAGGCCAAATTTTCTTAAAAAAAGAAATTAAGCTCGGAGATATTTTTTTACTCTTAATCATTCAAATTGGCGAATCAATTATTACTGGGCATTCGTATTGGGACTCATTTGCACCTCCCAGTTTTCACATAAATAAAAGTCGAATGAAGAGATTATCCTTCCAAAGTGGTAAATATCTAATTTATCGAGCATTTTGCATGAATTATAAGTATTTTTTTCAGTTGGAATTGGGTAAGACATTTGTGACCAATTGACATAAATCGCTTTGCTATTGGATTTAGGTTGACCAAACCAAATATCAAATTGATCATATCGGTTATCTAATACAAAGACAGGTAAGGGTTTTGCATACCACGCAATCCTACTGGCAAGAGTCCAATTTTTTACAACTAAATCTTCAACTTTGTTTTCATTGGCAAGTGCTTTTGCTTTTTGGCCAGCTTCTTTCCATCCGTATAGATCTGCAATTGGATTATTTTTTCCAAGTAAATCGGTTTTTGAAACTCCTGGGATACCTCCAAAGAGTAATAAGCTGAAACCGATAGCGCAAAGACCTAACTGTATGGCAATAGTAGTTTTGATTAAATTACGTTTGGATTTATTCCATCCTATAGCTAGACCAATACCTGCAAAGGGTGCTAAAGCTACCCAAGCAGGAGATGTCCAATGAGGAAGACTTCCTCCGCCGCCAGACATTATGAAAAATATAATGAATGGAATTAGAAAAAAACTTAATAATATTTTCTTGAAAGCAAATTTATATTTAATCGCTAACCAAAGCCCAATTATCGGAAGTACACCATATGTCGCTAGTTGATTTAGGATGAAAACAGTTAGGCGACGGGCTTGCCAAATATTTCCACTTCCATGATTTAGTTGGTATATAAAAGAGATCCATTGATGTTGCCAGTTCCAGAAAATTATTGGAGCGATTAATATCGCTGCAATCACTAAACAGATCCATAAGCCACTTCTTTTTAATAAATTTGGACCGTGCCATAGAAAAAGACATAAAGGGATGGCAAGTGCGGAAAAAATACTTGTGTATTTGGAAAGGCCAGACAGTCCAAGAACTAATCCAAGTCCGATCCATAAATAAACTTCTGAAGATTCTTTAGTGATGATTGCTCTGCTAATTTTTAAGGTAAGCAATTGCATTAATGGAATTAAAGCAATCAATAATGTGTCTGGAAGTAAACCAACTGCAAGTACATGCATTATTGGAGCTACCATGATAATAATTGCAGTGAACCATTTTGCTAATTGTTGAAGATTCTCGGCGTTATTATCCGAATGTGTTTTAAAAATACTTGATTCAGATATCAGTTCTGATGAGACTTTGCTAGAAAGAATGATTGTCATTAGCCATAGTGCTTGCGGAATAAGTCTTAATACCCCATCTGGGGCACCTAAAAATACTGGAAGTGCCTGAATCCAGCCGACCAAGGGCGGGTGATCAAAATAACTCCAGTCTATGTGTAAGCCATAAAGTGCGTAATGTGCTTCATCAACAGAGAAGTTAAGTAAAAAGCCAAAGCCAAAATGTATAAGTAATAATGTGACTAATAAAAATATGCCAGTGCGAGCGAAAGATTGGTTCTTTAACATTCTTTAACTATTCACTTAATTCTGATTTATCTTGAAAACTTTTTTGGCGATAAGTTAATACCAATGTATCTCTCCAAGACTCGTCAGTCTTTAGGGGGTCAATAGGTTGTATTGGGGTGGTTTCATGTATGACCTTATGGTCATCTAAGATAACTAGACTTAATGGTTCATTTAAGGTGAAGCGTTGACCTTGTGGGGAATCGTTTAAAAATATCCGAGATTCTCCACCTTTTATTTTTTTTCTATCGATTAATAATACTGCTACAAAATCAACGCCATCTCGATGAGCGCCCTCGGGAGTCGGTCTGCCAATTCCATCAGTTGTATCGATTCTGAATTGATGAACTTCAACAAACCAAGGGGTGTCTATGGGGTTAAAGCCCTTAGATAACCAAAAAGTTTTTGAAAGAGCGTAGAGCAGATTTGTGAATCCTTGATCATTTAAGAAGTTTTCATCGCAGGGTTCAAACCAACGATCAATTCCACCATGAAGGGCATTGTATGAAATCGGTTGCCAATGAGGTCTATGAGGGGCAATTTCAAATGAATTTTCTTTAATTATTAGGCTTGAGTGTCTTCTTTTTCGATAATGCCCACCGTCCTTTAAATAATTATCTGGTGGTAAATGATTCCAAAATTGCTGGACTTCAAGCCATTGTCTAACGCTATGATTGGTATATTGGGAAAAATCTGTAGGGTTAAGGAGTGCATAACCATTAACTCCCAGGGTTTTATCTATGGCTGTGAGTTCATTATAGGGAGGGGCAAATAATGGCATTCGGATCTATTTATTTAGTGCTTCACAAAATTCCTTTAATTGCTTAAGTATGCCATGTAAGCACTAAAGACTTAGTAAGTCTTTGAAGGGTTTAAGTTATTCCATACGCTTTAGAAGGATCGCTTGTAAAATTGACTAAATTTTCATGTTTAGTGTTAATAGTTACATATTTGAGGCGATTTTGGCGGTTTTAGGTAATTCCAAAGAAGTGATTCACACAAAAGTTAATCCTAACTGGTTGGTGATTACTCTTGCACTTTGCCTTGGTATACAAGCCATAACGACGGATCTTTATTTACCATCTTTGCCATTAATTACTACTGATTTAAATAGTGATGTTTCAAAAACTCAGCTAACACTTTCAATGTTGTTGGTTTTCTTCGGGTTTGGTCAAATGTTAGCAGGACCCATTTCGGATAGATGGGGGCGTCGTCCGACCTTATTGATTAGTCTTGCCCTTTACTCTTTTTCAGCAATTGGTGCTGCTTTATCGGAGTCGATGGGGCAATTGATATTTTGGCGCTCTTTACAGGGGCTTTTTATGTCTGGTTCTGTTGTGTGTGCAAGAGCCTTGCCAAGAGATTTATATTCCCCTGACAAAGCTGCAGCAGCAATTTCAAAAGGATTGACTGGTTTAGGTTTGATTGCTTGCCTTAGCCCAGTGCTTGGTAGTCTACTAGTTGGTTGGCAAGGTTGGAGAATGACGCTGTATTTTTTATCATTATTTGGTTTGGGTAGTCTTTTCTGGATAATTTTTCGCCAACCAGAAACGATTAGAGTATTTCAGCCCAATGCCTTAAATTTACCTACATTGTGGGCAAATTGGAAAACAATTATCAATAATCCGAAGTTTCGAGCTTACACTTTGCTTTCAAGTGCCAGTTATGGTGGTTTGTTCGTTTTTCTAGCAAGTTCATCATTTATTTTTAGTAAAGTTTATGGGCAAACCCCCTTTACTTATGGTTTGTGGTTAATTGCTAGTTCTGTTTGTTATATCGGCGGAACTTTTTTATGTCGAAGGTTGCTAAAAACTTTCCCCATTCATACTGTCGTAAAAATCGGTGGATTTTTAGCGCTATTAGGCGGTGGGGTAATGGCCATCATCTCGCTCCTTGGTTTTGAGGGGGTTTGGTACTTTTTCCCTTTTCATATTATTTATATGATTGCCCATGGGCTTAATTTGCCATGTTCAACAGCGGGGGCGGTAGGCCCTTTCCCGGATAAGGCAGGGACTGCGGCTGCTATCTCTGGGTTTGTAATGATGTTGGTGGCTTTTTTGACTGGTTTAATACTGGGTAAGTATTTGAGCGGGGGGGTACCATCCGTTTACCCCTTAACCCTCGGAATGGGTTTTTGGTCAATGGTAATTGCCTATACAACCTTAATTCTTTTACCTAGACAATTTTCTCGATAACTCACTAAGTACTCTTCCTGAATGGTAGATGGTCTTGTAGTTCGTCGCAATAATTCTTTATTGCAGCACTTTCGCGAAGTAAGTAATTTTCAATTGCGTTATAGAAGTGTTGATCAGTAATAAGGTGGGCAGACTTTAAGTTTACTGGAGACATTCCGCGGTGTATTTTATGTTCACCTTGAGCACCACCCTCAAAAATTGAAATTTTTTCAGAAATACAGAAGTCTATAGGCTGGTAATAGGCAGTTTCAAAATGCAAGTTGGGGACATGTTTTAATGTTCCCCAGTATCGCCCATAAGCAATTTCTTGTTCGGTAGATCTATTTCTAAAAATAAGAGACGAAGCAATTTGTTCTTTTTCAATAGATGCAATTATCAAGTGAATATGGTGGGGAATTTTTTTACCAATTTCTTTAAAGAAATCTAAATTTAAGTACGGGGAAGAGCCGTGCTCAAGGTAGGTGTTGCTGTAGCAGGCGTAGAAATGTTCCCAGTCGGATTCTGAAATATGATTGCCGGGGATATGTTTAAATTCAATTCCTAATTGGCGAATAGATTTCCTCTCTCGAAGAATGTTATTTCTTCTTTTTTTGTTTAAGGAACTTAGAAATTCATCAAAGGATTCAAGTTTATTGCTGGGATTATTTGGAGATCTATTTGTCCAATGAAATTGAATCGAATCCCGGTTCAAAAAATTGGCATTCTCAAGTAAGTAAATGTCTTCCTCATTAGGGAATAGTATGTGTAGTGAAGATATTTTGTGATTAATTGCAAATTCTTTAATTCCTTGCAATAAAGCTTTTTTGGCGATGGTATTTGCGCCCAAAATTCTTGAGCCCATTACTGGAGTAAATGGTATGGCGCATAAAAGTTTGGGATAGTAATTCAAGCCATGTTCCTTATAGGCATTAGCCCAGCTCCAATCAAATACATATTCTCCATAAGAGTGCGATTTTAGATATAAAGGCATTGCGGCTAGTAGAGCACCTGATTCATCTCTTACAGTGCAGTGGCAAGGTTTCCATCCAGTTTTAATGGAAACGCAACCTGTCTTTTCAAGAGTATTTAAATATTCATGAAGAATGAAGGGATTTTTATCGCTTAAATCAACAAGTTTGTTCCATTCTACCGATGGGATGTTATCAATGGCATCGTGGAAATTTAATGTTAGCAATTTATGACCTTAATAATGAATAACCCTAATGCTGGCATTTAATTTTCATCGTATGATAGAAAAAAATATCAAAAATTGGAGACATTAGTATGGTAATGAAAAATCGATTTGTTCGTATTGCCTCTTGCTATTTATTAGGTTTGTTATTCGGGCTAAGTAATCTAGCATTCGCGCAAAATACAGAAAAAATTTGGCCTACTCAACCTATAAAAATTATCGTTACATTTACTCCGGGTGGTGCACCAGATATATTGGCAAGGATTCTGGCAGATAAATGGCAACAATCACTTGGGGTAAATGTTGTTGTTGAAAATAAGCCCGGGGCAGGGGGTAACATTGGCGCAGATATAGTTGCTAAAAGTAAGGGGGATGGATACACCTTATTACTGGGTACTGTTGGTACTCAAACAATCAATCCATATCTTTATGAAAAACTACCATTTAATGTTCAAAAGGATTTCACGCCAATTGCTTTTTTAGCAAGCACACCTAATTTATTAGTAATTAATAAAAATTTACCGGTAAATAATGTCAAAGAGTTGATTGCTTATGCGAAAGCTAAACCCGGTGAGTTATCATTTGGTTCATCTGGAAGTGGAACTTCAATTCATCTCTCGGGCGAATTATTTAAAGTAATGGCTGGGGTGGATATGCAGCATATTCCATACAAAGGACGAGCGGCTGCTATTCCGGATTTGCTTGGAGGTCGTATAAATATGATTTTTGACAATATGCCTTCAGCCTTACCATTGGTTAAATCAGGTGAATTAAGAGCATTGGGTGTAACTAGTTTGAAAAGATCTCCTTCAGCACCTGAAATTCCTACTATTGCTGAGTCTGGATTACCTGGTTTTGATGCAACTTCATGGTTTGCATTGATGGGGCCGGCTAATATGCCTAAAGCAGTTTTGGATAGAATCAATGCCGAGACTAATAAAGTGATGAGTTCAACAGAAGTTAAAGCTCGACTATTTCAAATAGGTCTTGAAGTTAATCCTGGAACACCTGAACAGCTTGATAAATTCATTCAAGCTGAATCGAAAAAATGGGAGAAGGTTGTTAAAGAGTCTGGAGCGAAAGCAGATTAATGCTCTGGTGTAACTCCAAGGGCAATTAAGAATCTAGAAACCATGTTGTAAGTGGCTACGACGCCAACAAGTTCGACGGTTGCTTGATTGCCTAATTCCTCTTTTAAATTCAACAGTATTTCTTCTGGAACTTCAATATGCCTAGTCATATGAAGCGTTAAATTTGCTGCATTTTGCTCAGTTTTGTTGAAAAGAGATGGGTTGAAAGCTTGCGTTCCGAGTTTACGAAGTTCATCCACTTGTGTTTGAGTTCCACCTGCCTTTAATAGTTCTGGGGCATGATGAAAAAATTCATATTCTGCGCGATTTAGAACTGCAACTCCGCACATAGCAATTTCTCTAAGTTTTGGATCTAAAGATAAGTTTTCACGAACTTCTTTTAAGAAGCTATTCCATCCCTTTGTAAATGGGGCGCTATGAAGTAACATTCTGTCTAGATTTATTAATTGTCCCCCTCGGCGTTTTCTGACGGCTTCGACTATTTCTTTGGGTTCTGCTAGATCGACAGGTTGGTATGGGATTGGTTGTTTTGACATGATCGGAAATTAATATTTTTATATGTGGCGTATAAGCTTACAGGATTTTCTGGATAATTATTTTCATGAGCACATATGACCCCTTAATTTTATGTAATGAAGTGATATGTAGATCCTCAGACTTAGAGGATGCGGGATTGGCTTTTCGATTTTTTGTTAAGCCAGAAGTGCTTCAGGCGGATGGTGCTAGGGATATTAAGTCGACAGATCTGCAACTACCAGCTTTTGTTTTTAGATACTACGGTGAAGTCTACGCCTATTTAAATCGTTGTTCACATATACCGATGGAAATGGATTGGAAGCCAGGTGATTTTTTTAGTTCGGATAAGAAGTACCTCATATGTGCAACTCATGATGCACATTATTTACCTGAAACTGGACTTTGTGTTGCAGGGCCTTGCCCCAAAGGCTCTGGATTGATTAAGCTTAATATTGCAGAGCGAGAAGGGCAAGTTTATTTAATTGCTTAAATTGATGCTGGCAGGACTGTCCCTGAGCACTCTCCAAATCCAATTCTTACTGCATTCGGTGATTCGCAATATGCTTTTAATATCAAGGTATCGCCATCTTCAAGAAATGATCTTTGTTCTCCGTTTGGAAGGGTGATGGGAGCTTTCCCGCCCATACTTAGTTCAAGAAGAGAGCCAGCTTCACTTGCATCTGGACCAGATAAAGTTCCTGTTCCGAGGAGGTCGCCGGGGTTTAGATTACATCCGTTACTTGTATGGTGAGTAATTAGTTGGCGGACCGTCCAATAAGCAGCATTTGAGAAGTTCGTTTTCATCAATCGTGTTGGTGCTAGACCCTCTGCTTCCATTTTAGGTGTGAGAAGTAGGGTTTCCAAATGAATGCTGTAGGCCCCAGTTTTTTTATTATTTTCGTCGTCTAAATAAGGGAGTGGTTGAGGATCTTTAGGGTCTCTATGCCACGATTTTTTGAATGGAGCTAAGGCTTCCTGGGTAACAATCCATGGTGATATTGAAGAAGCAAAGTTTTTAGCTAAAAATGGACCTAAAGGTTGATACTCCCATGCTTGAATATCTCTAGCAGACCAATCGTTAAGAATGCACATGCCAAAAAAATGATCATTTGCATTGGAAATTCGAATTGGTTCTCCTAAATTATTTCCTTGCCCAATAAAGATGCCCATTTCTAATTCATAGTCTAAGCGTCTACAAGCTTGAAACATCGGGACTTCAGCATCAGGCCCTCGTGTCTGTCCTACAGGACGTTTTACGTTTGTGCCTGAGGGAATAATCGATGACGCTCTGCCATGGTAGCCAATTGGAACCCATTTGTAGTTAGGTAGTAGGGGGTTGTCCGCACGAAACATTTTCCCTACAGTTGTTGCATGGTAAACAGATGCATAAAAATCTGTGTAATCTTTAATTGTGCACGGCAAATGCATGTTGACATCTGCTTGTGAAACGAGGTATCCCTTAATAACGGCTTCGTGTTGGCTGCCACTTTTTAAAATTTCAATTAAAAATTGTCGAAATTCTTTATGGCTAGATGATGATAGAGCCATGTAAGCATTCAAGCTGCCTTTAGATAAAATCTGAAGGCATGTTTGATTACTGCTGCTTATGTTATTTAGTTTAGTTACTAAATTGACTGATTGAGAAAGGTCAAGTATTTGATCTCCAATAGCTACACCGATACGCTTTGTATGTGTCGAATCTTCTTTTAGGCTAAATGTTCCGAAAGGAAGATTTTCAATTGGGAAGTCGCAACCGGTTACATTTGCGCTTTCAACCCAGCTACCAATAGTTTTAATGTTATTCAAAATCATCTCCAATATTTAACTTCAAGACTAGGCTGGCACGCCAGAGCCATCGTGCATCCATCTAGCGTGTTTTGGTGCTTTTTTTGTTTTCGCCCACTCATTAAGCATCTCCCATTTAACATGGTCTAGAGCTTTATCCATTGCAGGTGTTGAGGTTTGCACTGCCAATTCCAATCGGTGTCCATTGGGATCAAAGAAATAAATTGATTTAAATATTGTGTGATCTGTAGGACCAACTACTTCAATTCCATCGGCCTCAAGGCGGGCCTTTGCAGCCAATAATTCATCAAGGCTACCCACTTGGAGTGCTAGGTGTTGAACCCACTCTGGCGTATTTGGATCTTTACCCATTTCTGGGCTATTGGGCAGTTCAAAAAACGCGAGGACATTCCCAGCGCCTGCATCTAAGAATACATGCATATAAGGATCGGGTGCTTTTGTTGAGGGGACAAGATCTTCAGCGATTGCTAGGATAAAGTTCATATTAAGGTATTTGACATACCATTCAACGGTTTCCTTAGCGTCCTTACAGCGGTATGCAACGTGATGAATTTTTTGAATGAGTGACATGAGTATCTCCGTCATTTAAAGGGTAATTGATTTAACTTAAGTGGTTAATGACGCGATCAATTAATTGATCTAATTGTTTTTTCTCTGATTCTGATAGGCAGCCAAATATTTCTTTATTTCGCGTATCAATTAGGGGTAATAGTTTTTCGAATGTATTTTTGCCTTTGGGCGTGAGTGATAACTCAACTCCTCGACCATCATCTACAGAATCCTTTTTTATTACATATTCTTTTTCAACCATCAATTGAGCGGCTCTGCTTGCTTGACCTTTTGTAAGGTTAGATCTAGCAGCTAGTTCATTGATTGATAGGGGGGCAAATGAACCGATTGCAGAAAGTGATCGAGCTTCAGCTAAGCTAAGGTTAATAGCATCTTGATAGATTTGTTTGCTTTTAACGTCGCTTAATTTGCTAAGTAAATGCAATCTATATGTAAGGTGTCTATCGATGGACATAAAATCGGGAAAATATGGTTGTGTACGCAACTATATTACACAATGAATTGAATTGCTACAAATTCAAGTTGCAAAAGGATAAAAATATACTAATCCATTGAAAATAAAGCTAAAATTTACCAATGACCGTGAATCTAAGACCTCCTAGAGGCCAGTTTTTACTGATTGACTTGTTGAAAGCCTTGGCGGCTCAAGTTATTGTTTTTCATCATTTAAGTATTTATGGTCCGATTTCATCTCAAGCTCTAAGTACCTCAAATTTAGTCGCTTGGTTGTCTGATTACGGGCGTTATGCAGTGCAAGTATTTTTGGTCTTAGGTGGTTATCTCGCAATGATGACATTGCCAGCAATATTGGAAAGATTGTCTTTATTAAAGATATTGCTAAATAGATACCTTAGATTGGTTCCGGCTTTTGTTGTTGTGATTCTTTTCACTACGATCGTAGCTTTTTTTGTGCGCCAGTATTTGCCTGAAGAGCTTGTTGGAAGTCCTGCAACCTTTCTTCAAATCATGTCCCATGTTTTTTTGTTGCATGGAATACTGAATATTGAATCAATATCTGCTGGTGCTTGGTACATAGCAATTGATTGGCAGTTATATGCGTTTTTATCAATTCTGATTGCGTTATTTGGTAAGTCGAAACGATTGCTCATTTCTTTGATTTTGTTAATGCTGGGTGGTTTTCTGTATTTTTCAAAATATGACCAATTTGATGTTTGGATGATTTATTTCATTGGTTCATATGGTCTAGGTGTGCTTGCATTTTTGGCATCAGATAGGCACGATATTCAATTAAAAAAACTTGCAAACAAATTTGCCTATTTAATGGCGGGGCTATTATTTATAACCTTAGTTTTCGGTGCTGGTGCAAAAGCTTTTGTGGCCCTGAGTACCTTTTTAGCTCTATTGGCAAGTAACTTCAGTTGTTTTTGTTTGAAACTGAATGAATCAAATAAATTGATTGAACTAATCCGATGGTTTAGTCATCGATCGTATTGTTTATTTTTGATTCATTATCCATTCATATTGCTATTTAATGCTTTATATGAAAAATTTGAGTTATCAAGATTTAATTATTCTTTAATAATGATGTGGGTGGTTTGGGGGGTGAGCGTTATTGCTTCTAACTATTTATATAAATTCATTGAGAAGCCAACTCGACGATTGCAGTTAACTTAGAGATCTAAATTAATAAAAAGTATTTATAAATCGATAGATTTTATTAATTGAAATATTTCGCGGTATGCCTTAGGGGGCTTATTTAATTCTTTTTCTTTTCTTGCATTACGAATCAGTGTTCTAATTTTTTGAACATCCAAGTCCGGTGTGGTCTCAATTAATTTTGTTAGAGCGTTATCATCATTGATAAGTTCCTCACGCAATCTTTCTATGTGATGCATTTTTGCTGTTTCAGCTTTGCTAACGCCGGCAATTGCATCAAGTCTCTCTTGAATTGCGGAAATTTGATCCTCTTCAAGATTGCGCATGAGTTTCCCTAGGTATTGCTTGTGCCTTCTTAATGCACCAAAACTCTTAATTTTGTGCGTTTCTTTAATCGCATCTCTGAGAGATTCATCTAGGGGTACTGATTTCAGCGCATCTAAGCTTAAAGCTGCTAACGCCTCTGCAATATCCTGACGTGCATGCATTTGCCTTTTAAGCTCGGACTTGCTTGGGCCTAGTTCTTCGTCTTCGTAGGATTCTTCAATATTCATGGCCTTATTTTAGACTTTATCTAGTGGGCAATGTAAAGCAAGCAATCCTTTTTATGGGTTATTTGCATATTAAATATCTTTTATCTCTAACCAAGTCGAATTGGATATTTATAGTTAAACTTGAAATTATCGAATTATTTAGGGTAAATAATGTCTCAAATTAAGCCAGTAATACATGTGATTAATGCGATGAAAACCTCCGATGGGGCTGGAGTTTCTTTATATAGAAGTCTTGGTCAATCTCAATTTTCAAGGTTGGATCCATTTTTGATGTTGGATGAATTTGGCACAGAGAATCCTGATGATTACATCGCAGGCTTTCCGCCTCATCCTCATAGGGGTTTTGAAACTGTTACATACATGCTTGAAGGTCACATGTTGCATGAGGACCATTTGGGTAATAAAGGTGATTTAAAGTCTGGTGATGTTCAATGGATGACAGCTGGTAGAGGAATTATTCATTCAGAAATGCCTCAACAAGCGCATGGTGCCATGCGTGGGTTTCAGTTGTGGATTAATTTGCCGGCAAAAGAGAAAATGAAGCCGGCTTCTTACAAAGATATTAGTTCAAGCGAAATACCTATTTATCTTCGTGATGATGGTGTTTCAGTAAAAGTTATTGCTGGAACCTTAGTTCAGGGTGATCAATCTATCACTGGCCCAGTAAAGGGAATTAGTACTAAACCAATGTATTGGGATATTCACTTACCAAGAAATACTAATTTCGAATATTCAATTTCAGATGAATTCAATATCTTCGTTTATGTATATGAAGGGGAGGTTGAAGTTGGTGATCAAGAAGGTCAGAAAGTTTTTCAAAGTAAGCAAGCTGTAATTTTGGGGAGAGGTCAGTACCTTCAGATAAAGGCGCTTCAGGAATCGAAAGTATTGTTACTTGCAGCAATTCCGTTAAAAGAACCAGTGGTTCAATATGGCCCTTTTGTAATGAATACAAGGGAAGAGATTGAGCAGGCAATTTCTGATTATCAAAGCAATCAACTGGTGTAAATCACTTATAGAAAATAAGGAATAGAGATGGATCAAGCAGCAATCAAAATGTGGGATTCCAGATTTAATGTTCAAGAGTTTGTTTTTGGTGAGAAGCCTAATGAGTATTTATCAAATACGGCTCCAAAGTATTTGAAGGCATTAGATAAAGTTTTGTGCGTGGCTGATGGTGAGGGTAGAAATAGCGTTTGGTTAGCTAAACAAGGTTTTCATGTTCAGGCATTTGATTTTTCAGAGGTGGCAATTAATAAAGCTCGAGGATTTTCAGAGCGAAATAATGTAAATGTCGAGTTCGCTGTTAGTGATTGTGAGTCGTGGAACTGGATTGAATCTGAATATGATGCAGTAGCGGCTATCTTTATTCAATTTGCATCACCGAGCGAGAGAGCGGTTCTTTTTAAAAATATGATTAAAGTTTTAAAACCAGGTGGCGTTTTATTAATTCAGGGATATACCCCTAAGCAGTTGGAGTTTAAAACAGGAGGTCCTGGAAACGTGGACTATCTCTATACAGAGCCTTTGTTGAGAGAATTATTGTCTGGAATGGAGATTTTAGAGTTAAAAAGCTATGAAGCGAATATGTCAGAAGGGCCAGGACATAATGGAATGTCAGCGTTAATTGGTGTTGTTGCAAAAAAGCCAATTAATTAGCTTTTTCTTTGGGGTATCCGAGTAAAATAGGCATATGTACATGTTTTTGCCCATTTTGACAGCGTTTATTGGCCTAATTTTTATTTGGTTTGATAGACGTTCTATCGGCATTTTTTGTTTAGCTATTTCTATTGCAATTCTCGCTGTATGGTTTAAATTCCACGCGAGCAGCCAACTTAATTTAAGTTTTTAAATTTATGGCTAAATCTAATTCCCCAAGTTTTGCTTACCTAGGTAATTTATTGGCCTTATTGGGGATCAATGGCGTGTTGATATATGCCTTTATTGATCAATTTTATTTTGGTGAGTTACCTTGTCCTTTATGCATCATGCAGCGTATTGGATTTATCTTGATCGGCATTACCTTCGTATTAAACTTACGTTTTGGTGCGCATTCTGCTCATTACGGTTGGGGAATATTAAGTGGTTTGATTGGAATGATGGTTGCATTGAGACAAATCCTGCTCCATATATTGCCTGGAGATAAAGGTTTTGGGGCAACTTTTTTGGGCCTGCATTTTTATACGTGGTCATTTATTGCGTATATGGGATTGTTATCTGCCCAAGCAGTTCTATTGATGCTCCCGAATACAGATGTTCGTTCTAGAAGTCGAGTTACAAATTTTGTAGTTATTCTTTTTGTTTTATTAGTGTTTGCAAATTTATTGTCCACTCTATTAGAGTGTGGTTCGGGAGCTTGTCCTGATGATCCTGTTAGATACCAAGGGTTGTTATGGCTGAGATCGCGTTTTGGAATTTAATTAATTATTAGGTAAAAAATGAAATTATTAAATATTGCCCTTGTTACTGTAACCGCACTAGCACTTAATGCTAATGCACAAAATGCAAAGGAAGCCCCTGGCACTGATACAAATCAGTCTAATGAGGCTTTGGCTAAAGAATTAGCCAATCCTTTAGCTTCTTTGGTCCAGGTTCCATTTCAATATAACTATTACCAAAATGCTGGCCCAGATAAAAAAGATTCAGTACAGGCTTTGTTGTTTCAGCCAGTAATTCCTTTAAGCATTAATAAGGATTACAACTACATTATTCGTCCGGTAGTTACTATGGAAACATTGGGTAATGGCAGTGGTGCTTCATACACTGGCATGGGCCCTACGATGGTTGAAACTTTCTTTAGTCCTAATACTAATTCTGATTTTTTATGGGGAGCAGGTCCTGTCCTACAAATGCCAAGTAGTGCTTACCAATATGGAAGTAAGCAGTGGGGCGCAGGTATCTCAGCAGTAGCTATGTATCGTCCAGGTCATTGGACAATGGGGCTATTGGGGTACCAAACTTTTAATATTGGTGGTTCTAGTTTAGGTGGAACTGCAAATAATTCATATTTACAACCATTTATCGCATTTACCGCCAAGACTGCAACGACTGTAACTTTGATGGCTCAAGGATCATTTAATAATGATGCTAAAACATCGAGTGTTCCGGTCTATTTAACGGTATCTCAATTATTTAGAGTTGATAAATTGCCGGTTAGCTTCTCAATTGGGCCTGCATACTATGTAGCTTCTGCACCGAATGGTCCTAGTGGTTGGGGTGGTCGAGCTTCAATCAGTTTTGTGCTTCCTAAGTCAATGTTTTAATTTAAACAATGCTGAAAATGAAAATTAAAAACTTAATTGCTGTTGCCTTATTGTTATTGATTGCTGCTTGTTCGTCATTTGAACAGAAGCAAGTAGTGCAAACACTTCCGTCAACATCTAACCCTGACAATTCTTGGACTTTGACTTTCTTTTCATTTGATAATGGTAGGCAGGTTAAAAAAGAAACTTTTCAATATGCTAGCCGAAGAGATTGTTATGATGCTATGTTTAAAAAAGAAGTTGATGCTCGTAAGCAATATAAAAGAAGTGGCTCAGGCTTATGTACAAAATGGTTTGTAGAAGGGCAGCAAAAGACCAAAGATGACTTATTAGGATATAAATAAATCGGGTCGGATAACTCTACGTTTATATAGAAAAAGCCTCTAAGTTTTAACTTAGAGGCTTTTATATTTGGCTCCTCGACCTGGGCTCGAACCAGGGACCTACGGATTAACAGTCCGGCGCTCTACCGACTGAGCTATCGAGGAATAGCTTTGTATTATATATTATTTTTTTGGGTATGTCATTATTTTGATGTTAAGCCTTTATTAACTGGTTTTAGGCTTAATTAGGGCTCTGATCGAAAAAACTTAAAATTTGCGACTTTTTGTTTAAAGCATCTTTCTTGCCAAGTTCAATTAACTCATTTAAAAATTCTTTTTCAAATAAGAGGTAGCTGACAATTTCGGCACCAGCTCCACTTGTGCCACCAATTATTTTTAGCAAAAAATAAATGGTTTTCGGCAGATTTTTTGCATATTTTTCAGCTAAATCGGGTATTGAAAAGCTAGGATTGATATGTAAAGTTTCAATTTCCTTGAATTTAATTTTTTTTCTATTTTCTTGGTCTAATAGTTTGACTTCGTCATTAATTCTTTGCGCCTGGACTAGGTCAGTATCTAGGGCGGAGTAGAACATGCTGGATAGGCTATGTCCAGCTATTGCTCCGATGGAAGGGTATTCGACTTTAGTTAGTTTCTCAGATTTCTTTGAATCGCATCCGATAACTAAAATTTTATCTGCTCCAAAATGGATTAATGGGCTCAATGGGGAGGTCTGTCGAACTGACCCATCTCCAAAATATTCATATCCATTACCAGTCCAAATAGGTTCAGCTGGAAAGATGAATGGCAAAGCGGCTGATGCTAGCAAATGTGAATTAGAAATCACTGTATGTAGGGATTGCCTGCCATCGTTTGTATGATTGTATAAATTTTTATCCTCATTAGCTTGGTAAAAAATCCAATGACCAGATTTGCTATAACTGGAAGCAGAAATTAATAATGCTTCAATATTCCCATGTTTAACTGAGTGGTCAATTTGATCAAGTCGAATGACTTTATTTAGTGTATTTGCTAGGGGAGTATTGTCGAAAAGAGATTTTGGTCGATTTTTAATTAACCAGCCAAATGCAAACAATCCAATCCATTTTAAGCTTGATGAAATAACTTTATTTAATCTGGTTTCATACACGTCGCTTGAGTTTAGGTCACGCCAGATCTTTTCTGTTTCTAAAATTCCCTCATGCCAATTTTTGGAATATCCCGCAAGCATGGCTGCATTTAGAGCTCCAGCTGATGTTCCAAATAAAATATCAAATTTAAATTCCCTATCCGCAAGAATCTCTTTAATACCCAATAAGACCCCTATCTGGTAGGCGGCTCTAGCGCCACCTCCCATTAGCAATAGACCAAATTTAATCTTTATTGGTTTAGTCATGTCATGAGATGTTAATAAATTAATTTATTTAATAATGTAAATGGATTGAGAATTTTTTGCATAAAGTTCTATTTGTCGTTTTCAATTAAGATAGTAAGTATTCATCAAATTACATTTAATATGCGATATAACGTTCTGATTGCTCAATGGGGCGAAGTTATGGATCTATCGAGCAAAATTCGTTTTGATGTTTTTGTGGCCGAGCAGAATGTACCTGAAAGTCTTGAAATTGACGAAGAGGATCAATCGGCTTGGCACACAATAGTTTTTGAGAATGGCTTACCAATAGGGACAGCAAGATTGGTTATTGAGGATATTCATTCAGGGGGAAACCCGACAGGCAGAATTGGTCGTATGGCCGTTTTAAAGGATTTTCGAAACCAAGGTGTAGGGCGGGAATTGATTCTGAGCTTGCTTGAATTTGGCAAGAATTTGAATATTCATGAATATTACCTTCATGCTCAATTAACAGCCCAGAGTTTTTATGAAAAGTTTGGATTTATATCTGAGGGTGAGGTCTTTGAAGAGGCTGGAATACTTCATCAATCAATGAGATTAAAAATATAATTGGGCTTATGAATATTCCAAGAATTCTTTCAATTGCAGGATCAGACAGCGGAGGCGGGGCTGGTATTCAGGCTGATATAAAAACTGCCACATCTCTGGGTTGTCACGCAATGACGGCTATTACTGCGATTACGGCACAGAATACTTTAGGCGTTAGTGCAATACAGCCAATAGATAATTCTGTATTGGAAGCTCAAATAGAAGCGGTATTTAATGATATAGGTGTCGATGCTGTAAAGGTGGGCATGCTTGCTAATTCTGAAATTGTTAAAGTTGTTTCAGAATCTATGAGTAGATGGAATCCTAACTATCTAGTAGTTGACCCTGTGTTGAGGGCAACCTCAGGAGCAGAGTTGGGAGGGGATGATGTAATTCATGCCTTGAAGAAATATTTATTTCCGATTGCAACATTGATTACCCCAAACTTATTTGAAGCATCTGCTATTTTAGGTCGTTCAATCACTTTAGTTTCTCAATTGGAAGAGGCTTCTCGTGAATTACTTCAATTTGGCTCTAAAGCAGTATTGTTAAAAGGTGGGCATTTAGATAATGCTTTAGATGAAATAGTTGATGTATTAGTTTTTCGAGAACAGGAAAAAATTATTGTTCGGGAATATCGACATTCACGTATTAAAACTAATAATACTCATGGAACTGGATGTACCTTATCAACAGCAATTGCTTCCTTATTGGCTCAAAATTTGACGCTAGAAATTGCTGTAGAAAAGGGGATTGAGTATGTTCAAGGTGGATTGATTCAAGCCAAACAATTAACTTTGGGAGCTGGGCACGGTCCTCTTTGGCATATGCATGAGCATATCAAGCTGATTAATTAAACTTAGTAAATAGATTGTTGATAGCTATGCTTGGGTCTTTTGCATTTATAACTGCGCGAACTACGGCAACAGAGCCAACGCCTGATTGAAGTGCATCTTTAATATTTGATTCATCAATTCCGCCAATGGCAACTAAGGGGTAATTGTCCATTAATTTGGCATATTGATTTAATCTGCCAAGGCCTTGAGGGGCTGTTTCCATTTTCTTTAAGGTTGTAGGAAAAATAGCCCCTAATGCTATATAGCTTGGTTTAAATTCATCAGCTCTAAGCATTTCTGCGTATCCATGAGTGCTTATTCCAAGCATAAGTCCAGCATTTTTAATTGCTTGAATGTCAGCAATATCAAGATCTTCTTGCCCCAAATGGACGCCATAAGCTTTATGCTTAATTGCTAACTGCCAGTAATCGTTAATAAATAGTCGACTTTGACTATTTTTAACTGCATTAATCGAACGTATGATTTCTGATTCAATCAAATTTATATCTGATGATTTGATTCTTAATTGAATTGTTGGAACATTTTGGCTCGCTAAAAATTCAATCCAGTCTGCATTGGGTGCTACAACGTATAAACCTAATTTTTTGTCGCAGGATGGAAAGATATCTACTCCTGCTTTGTCATAAAAATTGAAATAAGACCTTTTATTAGGCCACTGCGAAGGATCAGTTGATCCTGTATCTAAAATCATTTTTTGCCATGCATAAGCCAGGCATTCTGCATCTTTTTCAATAAATCCGAGTTTTAAACAGGCGACTTTACTGGCTTTGTAAATAGAATCATTGTTTGAGAAATTAACATTAATATCATCAAACTGGTTATCAAGGAATAAATCCTGATGACAATTGATGATGCCGTTTAATAAATCTAAATCCATCTTAATTCTGGTGCCAAAATGGAGTTCCGAGAACAGGAGTGCTAGCTTGAGCAGTTTCTTGTTCTTGCATTGTTCCAGCTAAGTATGCTGATCTACCAGCATTAACAGCCATGCTAAAAGCTAATGCCATTGAAGTTGGATCTTTTGAAAGCGCAACCGCAGTATTTAATAGAACGCCATCGAAGCCCCATTCCATTACTTGGCAAGCATGGGATGGTCTGCCTAAGCCAGCATCAATAATCATAGGCACTTTAATTCGACTTCTTAGAAGTTCTAAGGCGTAAGGGTTGATTGGACCTTTGCCTGTTCCAATCGGCGCTGCCCATGGCATGATTGCTTGACAACCAACATCTACCAGTCGCTGACATAAAACAAGATCGTCTGTGCAGTAAGGTAGAACTTTAAATCCATCCTTTAAAAGTATTTCTGCGGTTGAAACGAGTTCAAGAGTATTTGGTTGAAGTGTGTAATCGTCGCCAATTAACTCTAACTTAATCCAATCGGTTTTAAATACTTCTCTAGCCATTTGCGCTGTTGTAATAACTTCTTTTGGGCTGTGGCACCCAGCTGTATTTGGTAATACAGGCGTACCTAATTTTTTAAGAATTTCCCAAAAGCCACTTGAAATATCTTCGTTGGAGCTTCCCTGACGACGAAGTGATGCCGTAACCATTGCCGGTTTTGCAATTGTTATTGCTTGTTCAAGGATTTTCGGAGAAGGATACCTTGAAGTTCCCAAGAGTAACCTGCTGTTAAATAATTCTCCGTATAGATTTAATAAATCTGACTCGAATTTGGAGTGATTAAAATTTTCAGGATTGGTGGAATTATTCATTTGTTAAATTAACCGCCAGTGATTGGGGAAATAATTTCAATACGATCATTTGCTTTTAAACTGGTAGATTGATATTGATTATTCGGAATGAATTCAAGATTCACGGCAACGGCGAATGGTTGTTTTGGATTTCTAATTGCAATTGCGTCAGCGACAGAAGCTGGAGTTGGCAATTCATAAATTTCGTTATTAATGGTTATATTTATCACTTTTTATCCGAAAAAGTTATATCAAACTTCTTGATTAAATCCGTTTGATTTTTGGTGATTAAATCGACAGTGGCATCTGCAATTGCAGGGGAAATCATGAACCCATGTCGATAAAGCCCATTAATTCTTAATTGATTTTCTTTGAATATTTCAATTTTCGGTAAGTTATCAAAAAGAGTGGGCCTTAGACTTGTATTTGTTTCTATAACTCTTGCTTCAGCAAATCCCGAATGCAAACTATAAGCCGCACTCAATAATTCTAAAGTGGACCTGACGCTCACAGGTGAGAGGTCATCTGATTCGATTTCAGTTGCACCGATAACAAATTGATGATTTTCTTTTGGGGCTATATAAATAGGATATTTAGGGTGAATAAGTCTAACGGGTCGGTTAAGGATTACCTCTGGAGCGTGAAGCCGAATAACTTCTCCTCGAACTCCTCTAATATCAGGCCACTCACTTTTTGCTCCAATACCTCTGCAATCAATTAGCCATTGATTTGGTTTTAATTTATTAAAGTCTGAAGTTTCTTTTGGTGTGTTCCAATGAATTGGTACATTAAGTAGTTCTAATTCATGGAGGAGAGCTTCTAATAATTGCCTGTTATCAACTTGACCTTCATTAGCTAAAAAAAGTCCATTTCTGAGTTTGTTATTTAAATCTGGTTCTTTTCCTTGGATACCTTGGTAATCAAGTTCAACTGGAGTTGAGAGTGATTCAGACTGTTGAGCTCGATTAGTAATGATGTTTTTAAAGCGAAGTGCTTCAGCTTGGTCTTGATGGTGCCAAAGAATTAATGTTCCGTTTTGCTGAAAAAAAACATGCTGATTAAAGGAGGCAATGATTTCTTTCCAACGGGGAATGCTGTATATCCCCATGTTTACAACTGAGGTTTCAGTAATTGCAGATTCAGCCAAAGGAGCCAACATTGCTGCAGCTACATATGCTGCTGAAGTGTTTATATTTTTTGAGCTAGATTCGTAAATTTCAACAGAAATTCCTTTTTTGGCTAAGCAAAAAGCTAGGAGGCGGCCAAGAAGGCCTGCTCCTAGTATGATTGCAGAATTTGTTGAAGACATATCTTATGAGGATTTATTGATAAATCTTAGATCCACTGTTTATGAATTCGATAGATTTTTCTTCCATGCCTTTTTGTGCATCTAACCCGGCTGCATAATCACGGACTTCTTGGGTGATTTTCATTGAACAAAATTTAGGGCCGCACATAGAGCAGAAGTGAGCAATTTTCGCTCCTTCAGCAGGGAGTGTGGCATCGTGATATTCGCGAGCGCGCTCTGGATCGAGTCCTAAATTAAATTGATCTTCCCAGCGGAATTCAAATCGAGCTTTGGATAATGCATTGTCACGCAATTGAGCGCCAGGTAAACCTTTAGCAAGGTCTGCAGCGTGCGCAGCAATCTTATAGGTAATAATTCCGGTGCGAACATCTTCTTTGTCTGGAAGTCCTAGATGTTCTTTGGGTGTGACATAACAAAGCATCGCGGTTCCATACCAGCCAATTTGAGCAGCGCCAACGCCACTGGTGATATGGTCATAACCAGGTGCAATGTCTGTAATTAATGGTCCTAAAGTATAGAAAGGAGCTTCTGCACAATGTTCTAACTCCTCATGCATATTCTGTTCGATTCTTTGCATTGGAACATGACCTGGTCCTTCAATCATTACTTGGATATCATGTTTCCAAGCAATTTTTGTTAGTTCACCTAAGGTATGAAGTTCACCAAATTGGGCGGCATCATTTGAATCAGCAATACATCCTGGGCGAAGACCATCACCTAAGCTAAATGAAACATCATAGGCTTTCATGATTTCGCAGATATCTTCGAAATGGGTATATAAGAAGTTTTCCTTATGGTGTGCTAGACACCACTTAGCCATGATGGATCCACCACGAGAAACAATTCCGGTAATGCGATCAGCGGTTAATGGGACGTATCTAAGAAGTACGCCTGCGTGAATAGTGAAGTAATCAACGCCTTGTTCAGCTTGTTCAATTAAAGTGTCTCTAAAGATTTCCCATGTAAGGTCTTCTGCTTTACCGCCCACTTTATCTAAAGCTTGATAAATAGGAACTGTGCCGATTGGGACAGGGGAGTTACGGATAATCCATTCGCGAGTTTCATGGATATGTTTACCTGTTGAGAGGTCCATGATCGTATCTGCACCCCAGCGAATTGACCAAACCATTTTTTCGACTTCTTCATTGATGGATGATGTAACTGCTGAGTTGCCTAAATTACCATTAATTTTGACTCTAAAGTTTCTGCCGATAATCATAGGCTCAACTTCAGGGTGATTGATATTTGCTGGAATGATTGCTCGTCCTGCTGCTATTTCTTGCCTAACAAATTCAGGTGTAATTTCTTCTGGCAGATTTGCGCCGTACGAAGTGCCTGGATGTTGTTTTAAAAGCTGCTTGTAAGCTGGATCTTTGCGAAGTTCTTGCAGGCCTAATGACTCCCTTAGTGCAACATATTCCATTTCGGGGGTGATGATGCCTTTTTTTGCGTAGTGCATTTGAGAGACATTTGCACCTTTTTTAGCAACTTTGGGAGGGGAGATATGACTAAAGCGAAGATGTTCTGTTTCTGGGTCTTTGGATCTTGCGATTCCATAGCTTGAAGTTGGGCCACTTAAATTTTCAGTGTCATTTCTTTCTTCGATCCATTTTTGACGAAGTTTGTTTAGACCTTTTTCAAGATTGATAACAACATCTGGATCGCTATATGGCCCAGAGGTGTCGTAAACAGGAATTGGCGGGTTGGGGACAGTTTTTCCATTTATTTCTGTGCTTAGCTGTTCGATCATGCGGATCGGAGCTTTAATGTCCGATCTAGAGCCTTGAAGATAAGTTTTTGTTGATGCAGGGTAGGCAAATTTTTGCCCTAAATCTCTTTCGAGGCTATCTAAAGTCTTAATCGTCGTATTTTTTGTCATGTCCATCTCCGTAAAGGTATGGACGAATCAGGTGGTCTGATTGATGCAAACTTCCCACGCCAGTATTACCTGGATCGGGTATAAGGGTCATTCTCAGCATCGTCTAAACGAGCACCCCTGTTTCATCCTGTTGATATCTTATACCAAATGCTTCTTTTTGTTCAAAAGACTCTATTTAAAGGGTGTTTCAGACTAACCAAGTCAAAATAATTAGTAATTAGGCCCCAAAAGATTTTCTAAGTAAGAAATCTGCAGTAACAACCATAGCATCGGGGGTAAGATTTTCTGTAAATAAGAGCTCAAGTGCATCATTAAATTTAAATAGTTCAAATGCGCTGACTTCCCCATCTTGGTTTTGTGGAGCGAAATCTTCGGGGATTAATAGGTCAAAGGTAAAAAGCGTTTCATTATGTAATCCTCGGGGAGGTACAGCTCTATAGGATGGGATAGCTGAGATGGGGTTGATATTTAGGGCGATGTCTTTTGGAATGCCAGCTTCTTCCCAAAGTTCTCTAATTGCTCCTGCTCGAATTGTCTCATCAGCACCAATACCGCCAGCAGCAATATTGTCGAGTAGGCCAGGGTGAGTTGCTTTATTCAAGCTTCTCCTTGCAAGCCAGACGCATTGGTTAGGGGTATAGCCATTTATATGAACGGCTTGGCTTTTGAGGCCAAAAGTTCTAAATGCAGATCTTTCTAATCTAAACAACTCATGACCATTTTCATCGATGAAGGCAAAATTTTCGTTGCGCCACCCTGAGATCATTCCTTTTTCTTTTAGGTATTCCGAAATTACTCTTAACTCAAAACTCAGGTCATTTGGAATGCTGATGTTAAAAATTACTTGATCAGAATCTATTTTCACAAGGCTAATCTCAGAATTTTCTTGATTAATGAAATGTTTAAGTTCAGTGAATACTTCAGGAGAAATTGTCCCAATATCGGTATTCCCTAGTTTGACCTTATGCCAATTAGAGGGTGCTGGTCTTACAGAGGTCTCTAGAAGCTCTTCTAGTGCGGCTTTAGCATTTGCAGAAATGTTAAACATTTAATCTGTGATAATTATTAAACAATAATTACCTTATAAAAATTATGGAGATTCAATTATGGCATTGAAACATGCTGGTCAGGTGATTGCAGATGCATTACGACGTCAAGGCGTCGAATTAATCTTTGGAGTTCCTGGGGAAAGTTTTTTACCTGTACTCGATGGCTTGTATACATATGAGCAAGATATGCGTTTTATCACCACTAGGCACGAGAGTGGCGCTTCATTTATGGCAGAAGCGTACGGGAAGCTAACTGGTAAGCCAGGAGTTTTAATGGTTACTCGTGGTCCAGGGGCTTCAAATGCAGCAATTGGTATTCATACGGCCTTCCAGGACTCTACACCAATGGTTGTAATGATTGGTCAGGTTGGAACCGAAATGGCAGAGCGAGAAGCTTTTCAGGAGGTTGATTACCGTCGAATGTTTGGTGAATCTGCAAAATGGGTAGGTAGCATAGATAAACCTGAGCGTATTGATGAATATATTTCACATGCATTTCATGTGGCGCAGTCTGGTAGGCCAGGTCCAGTTGTTCTTGCACTACCTGAGGATGTTTTATTTGCAAAAGCAGAATCAAAGCCCGTCAAGGCAGCCCATGTGATTCGTCCCGGTCTTAATCAAGCAGTTTTTACAGAAGCACTTGAGCTATTAAAAACAGCAAAGAGTCCAATGGTTCTTGTAGGGGGTGGGGGGTGGACTATTAAAGCCTGTGCAGCACTTGAGCAATGGTTAGAGAGAGTAAATCTCCCTGCAGCAACTGCATTTCGCTTCCAAGATCTCATTGATGCTGATCACTCATGTTTTGCTGGTGATTTAGGTATTGCTCCTAATCCAAAATTAGCCAAGCGTGTCAAGGATGCGGATGTCATTCTTGCTATTGGACCTAGGTTGGGGGAAATGACAACGAGTGGCTACAGTTTGTTTGATGTACCTGTTGCAAAGCAAAAGTTAATCCATGTTCATATGGGCCTTGAAGAGTTGGGGCGTGTCTATAGACCTGAAGTTGCCATTAATGCCTCTTATGAAGATTTTTGTTTGGCACTAAATAGTAGTGATGTGAAATTTGATCTACAAGAAGCTGCAAAGGGTAGTTCGGCACATCAAGAGTATTTAGCTTTTAATCAATCTTTGAATGCAGATATTCAAGTAAATATGTCTGAAATTGTTGGTCGATTAAACGAACTTTTACCTGAAGATGCAATTGTTACAAATGGGGCTGGTAATTTTGCTGGTTGGGTACATCGATTTTATCGTTATGGTGGAATGGCTAAATTTGGCAGAACTCAATTAGCGCCAACAAATGGTGCAATGGGATATGGTTTGCCAGCGGCGATTGCGGCTAAGTTGGAGTCACCACAAACGGTTGTTCTTGGTTTTTGTGGCGATGGCGATTTTATGATGAGTGCTCAGGAGTTGGCCACATGCGTTAGGTATAACGCTTACCCAATTGTTGTTGTTGTAAATAATGGCATGTTAGGAACCATTAGGATGCACCAAGAGCGTGAGTATTCAAATCGTGTCATAGCAACTGAATTAGCGAATCCTGATTTTGTGATGTTTGCAAAAAGTTTTGGAATGCCTGGATTTAAAGTGACTAAAACAGAGGAATTTTATGTTGCATTGGAAGCAGCACTTTCTAGTCAAAGAGGGGCGATAATCGAAGTTGTGACGGATCCAGAGCAAATTACTGCAACTAAACGTTTGAATGATCTTTAATTTGTAAAAAATAGGGCGAATTATTCGCCCTATTAATTTTGTGAGTAGTAAATATTAATCTACGGTTGCTCCGGACTCTTTAACCACTTTAGCCCATTTAATATGTTCGCTGCCAATAAATGCGGCGAATTGTTCAGGAGGCATGCCAGATGGCTCCGCACCTTGCGCGAGAAGTTTTTCTTTGACGGCGGGTGAGTTAAGTGCTTTAGCTACCTCATTTCTAATCTGATTGACGATTGGTTTAGGTGTTTTAGCTGGAGCCAATAATCCAAACCAAGAGCTAGCCTCAAAGTTTTTCATGTTTGTTGCTTCTGCAATGGTAGGTACATCAGGAAGTGCAGGAGAGCGTTTTGAGCTAGTGACAGCAAGTGCTTTTAATTTGCCACTTTTAATGAAATTAATTGATGATGGAAGGTTATCAAACATCGCATCAACATTCCCAGCCATTAAATCAACTAAAGCTGGTCCGCTTCCTTTATATGGAAGGTGCAGCATAAAAATTTTGCTTGAGGCTTTAAAAAGTTCTGCTGATAAATGGATTGAAGTGCCGTTACCACTGGAGGCAACATTGACTTTGCCTGGGTTTGCTCTAGCGTATTCAATGAATTCATTAACAGTATTAATGTTGTTCTTTTTAGCAAAGGCAGGATTAAGTACTAATACATTTGGTACAGGAGCAACGAGGGTTACTGGTTCAAAATCTTTGATTGGATCATATGGGAGACCCCCGGATTTGCTATATAGAGCTTGATTGATGCCGTGTGTTCCAACTGTACCCATGAGAAGGGTGTATCCATCTGGGGGTGATTTTGCAACAAATTCTGCGCCGATATTTCCTCCTGCGCCAGGTTTGTTTTCAACGATTACATTCCAACCATTATTTTTTTGAAGTTCACCAGCAACTGCTCTTGCAAGAATATCTGTTGTGCCAGCTGCCGCAAACGGGACAATAATTTTTATAGGTTTGGTGGGAAAATTATTGGCTGGGGTTTGTGCTAATGCAGCGTTACAAATAATTACGCTTGTCATTAATAAAACTTTAGAAAAAATATTTTTTAGAATATTTCTAACTGAAATTAGTAATTTCATGACGTCTCCTTATTATTTTTTTAATTTAACAAAATAAAAAAAACTTGTCAGATTAATTTTATTTATATCCTACCAAATCTGCCTATTTTTTAAGCAACCCAGCTCCTTCCCTTATTAATCGCAAATACTTGAAGTATTTTTCTCACTTATCCACAAATCCTGTGGATAAGTATTTTCAAAAATATCAAAGAAACGACTTGCTTTTGTAAAAACTTTTTAAGGAAGTATTAGAAATATATGGAATTGGTCCCGCCGGCAGGAATCGAACCTGCATCTGACCCTTAGGAGGGGCCCGTTCTATCCATTGAACTACGGCGAGGATGTATTTATGAAATTAAGAATTACCAGCCACAAAAAGTCAGTAATTGATTTGTAATATTCATTACAAATCCAGGCTTAAGATACATGTCGAAGACTGCAAGCAATATTAAAACAATTAATAAGCAGCCCAATACAAAGTAGATAGGATTCGTTACTTTGTTCATTTTAATTCATAAATTATTTTATGCAGTTTGTGTCCTAATCACACTCTGTTCTTTGATTGGAAGATTAACTAGACCAGCAAACGCACCTAAAGCGATAGCGATCATCCAAACAGTATTGTAAGAGCCTGTTTTGTCATACAAATATCCACCAAGGTAGGCTCCCATGAAACTGCCAATTTGGTGGGAAAAGAAAACAACGCCAGAAAGCATGCTGAGATATTTAACGCCAAAGATTTGGGCAACAATTCCGTTAGTTAGTGGGACCGTTGATAACCAAAGTAATCCCATTAATCCAGCAAATAAATAAGTTGTCATTGGTGACAGTGGAATAAGGAGGAAGCCAATAATCACAATAGATCTACTTACATAAATAGCAGAAAGTAAATAACGCTTTGCAAATTTTTGACCTAGAACTCCGGCATAGTAGGTGCCAAAAACATTAAACAAACCAATAAGTGCTAGTGCAATTGTGGCTACTTGAGGGTTGCCAACTGCAGGAAATGAAACTGACATATCTTTCAGGTAAGGGGCAAGATGGACGCCAATAAATACGACTTGAAATCCACAAACGAAATATCCTAATGTTAGAAGTTGAAAGTTTTTATTCGAAAATGCTTCTTTAAGGGCTTCTGAAATCGTTTGATTTGATTGAGCGTAGTTGCTGGTCCTTGGTTCTTTTAAGCCTAGTGATAACGGAATTAATAAGGTCGCTAATAGGGCGAGTATTAGTAAAGCATCATTTGGGCCGAGTTCTGAAATGAGACCTTGTTCAACCGGAATCATCAGGAATTGTCCGAAAGATCCCGCAGCTGCAGCAACGCCCATTGCCCATACACGTTTTTCAGGAGAAACATTTCGACCTATCAATCCATACACAATACTGTATGTGCTGGCTGATTGGGCTAGTCCAATGAGTAGTCCGGCACCTATAGTAAAGGTGAAGCCAGAAGTTGTGGTCGCCATGATGATTAGGCCAAATATATACAAGAATGCGCCAACAAACATCACTCTGAAGCTGCCAAACCGATCAGCGAGTGCGCCTGTAAAAGGTTGCGAGAGTCCCCACATCAAGTTTTGTAAAGCAATTGCAAATGCAAAGGTTTCACGACCCCAATTATTTGCTGTTGTTATTGGTAAATTGAATAAGCCAAAGCCATGACGAATACCCATAGACAGCGTGACAAGGAGACCTCCTAATATTAGGATCTTGGCCATGGATAGTTGTTTGTCTTGTGGGTTCGTCACGATAGTCCTTAAATTATCTTGTTCTTGCGTAATAGTTCAATAGCTTGGGCATCGAGTCCTAATTGTGTACTAAGAATGGAATCCGTGTGCTGGCCTAATGTAGGCGGTGCTGTTCGGATGGTGGCGGGAGTTTTACTCAATCGCATCGGACTAGCAACAAGTTCAACCTTACCTGCTGTAGGGTGGCTAATTGTCTGTTTTATTTCTCTTGCAATGACTTGTTCATTGGTGAAGACTTCTGAAAGATCGTTAATCGGTCCGCATGGCACACCTGCCTCTTCAAGTAAATCAATCCATTCTTGTTTTGTTTTTCTTTTAGTCATTTCACTTAAAAGAGGGACAAGGGTTGCTCTTTCATTTACCCTTAGAGGATTAGTTAAGAATCTTGGGTCATTCGCAAGTTCAGGACGATTTCCAGCTTCCACGAATTTGCGATATTGACTGTCATTGCCAGCTGCAACAATTATCCAGCCATCAGATGTTTCAAAAGTTTGATAGGGGACAATGTTAGGATGGGCGTTGCCCCAGCGCTTTGGAGGAGTATTTGTACTTAGATAATTACTAGCCATATTTGCCATGATGGCAACTTGCACATCAAGTAGGGCGATATCAATAGCTTGCCCCTCACCGGTCTTATCTCGATGAATCAGTGCTGCCATGATTGCAGATGTTGCGTACATTCCTGAAAATACATCCGCAATTGCAACGCCTGCTTTTTGGGGGCCACCACCGGGGAGTTCGTCCTTTTCACCGGTGACGCTCATAAATCCTCCCATCCCTTGCACGATAAAATCATATCCAGCGCGCTTTGCGTATGGGCCTGTTTGACCAAAACCCGTTATAGAACAATAGATTAGGTCATTTTTTAGCTTTTTTAGTGACTCATAATCAAGGTTGTACTTTTTTAGTTGGCCAACTTTATAGTTTTCAATAACGACATCGCTTTTTGCAGCAAGCTTTCTGATGATTTCTTGACCTTCAGACGTGGAAATATCCACTGTAATAGATTGCTTGTTACGGTTCATGGCCAAGTAATAGGCGGCTTCAGCGGTTTCTTGACCTTGCTCATCCTTTAAATAGGGAGGTCCCCATTCGCGGGTGTCGTCACCTATGCCTGGACGCTCCACTTTAATGACATTTGCCCCTAAATCGGCCAAATTTTGGCCGCACCATGGTCCAGCCAAAACTCGGCTAAGATCTAAAACTTGTAAATGATTAAGTGGTCCCATATTAGGGATTTTGCATTAATTTTCTAATTTGGTTTCTAAGCCCGCTACAATCTCACGCCATGGCTACACGTAAAGAACAATACAGCGAATCGTCAATTAAGGTCTTAAAAGGCCTTGAACCCGTTAAACAGCGTCCAGGGATGTATACCAGGACGGATAATCCTTTGCACATTATTCAAGAAGTTATTGATAACGCATCGGATGAGGCTTTGGGGGGCTTTGGTAAGCACATCATCCTTACTTTGCATACTGATGGCAGTGTGAGTGTCGAAGATGATGGCCGAGGCATTCCAGTGGGGATCCATCCTGAAGAGAAAAAGCCAGTCGTTGAGCTTGTCTTTACCCAATTGCATGCTGGGGGTAAGTTTGAAAAAGGCTCAGGTGGTGCATATGCTTTTTCAGGTGGTTTGCACGGGGTAGGCGTTTCGGTAACAAATGCCTTATCTAAGAGATTGGAAGTTACAGTTTGGCGGGATAAGCAGGTTTCTACACTTGCTTTCGAAAACGGTGATTTGGTAGAGAAAATTCGTACCAAACCTGCGGCCATGGATGATAAGTCGAATGGAACTAGAGTAAGAGCCTGGCCTGATGCTAAATATTTTGATAGTTCAGCCATTCCATTGGCTGAATTGCAGCGCCTTTTAAGGTCAAAAGCAGTTTTACTGCCGGGTGTCAAGGTAACTCTAGTTCAAGAGAAATCAGGGGATACCCAATCTTGGTTATATACCCAGGGATTGAAAGGATATTTAGATGAAGCTATGGCTCAGTTGGGCCATAGCCCAGTCATTATTCCAGCCTTTGATGGCGAGCATTATGCGGATCCTGAGCGTCTAGGCGAAGATACTTTTGCTGAAGGTGAAGGTGCTGCATGGGTTGTTGCTTGGAGTGAAGATGGCGCTCCTGTTCGTGAAAGCTACGTTAACTTAATTCCAACGCCAGCTGGCGGCACTCATGAGAGCGGATTACGTGACGGTTTATATAACGCTGTTAAAGCTTTTATTGAAATGCATGCCTTATTGCCTAAGGGTGTTAAGTTAATGCCGGAAGATGTTTTTGCAAGAGCATCTTTTGTCCTATCGGCAAAGGTTTTAGATCCACAGTTCCAGGGGCAAATTAAGGAGCGACTTAATTCAAGAGATGCTGTGCGTTTAGTTTCAGGCTTTGTTAAATCTGCTTTGGATTTGTGGTTAAGTCAGCATGTTGATTTTGGTAAGAAGCTTGCTGAGCTAGTTATTAAACAGGCTCAAGCTCGAACACGTGCTGGTCAAAAAATCGAAAAGAAAAAATCTTCTGGTGTTGCGGTTCTTCCAGGCAAACTCACTGATTGTGAGAGTGAAGATATCGTGATTAATGAGATTTTCTTGGTTGAGGGTGACTCAGCGGGTGGTTCAGCCAAGATGGGGAGAAATAAAGAGTACCAAGCAATTTTGCCATTGAGAGGTAAGGTTTTAAATACGTGGGAAGCAGAGCGAGATAGGCTTTTTGCTAATAACGAAGTCCATGACATTGCTGTTGCGATTGGAGTTGATCCACATGGTGCCAATGATGATCCTGACTTAAGTAATTTGCGTTATGGAAAGATTTGTATTCTTTCAGATGCGGACGTAGATGGTGCGCACATACAGGTACTTTTATTAACCTTATTCTTTAAGCATTTCCCGAAACTAATGGAGCGAGGTCATGTTTATATCGCAAGACCACCTTTGTTCCGTGTTGATGCGCCTGCAAGAGGTAAGAAGCCTGCGCAAAAAATTTATGCATTAGATGCGGGTGAATTGAAAGCGATTGAAGATAAATTATTGAAAGATGGTTTACGAGAGGGAAGTTGGCAAATTTCACGATTTAAAGGCCTAGGGGAAATGAGTGCCGAACAACTCTGGGAAACAACTTTAAATCCAGATACAAGAAGATTACTACCAATTACGACAGGTGAAATTGAGCTGAATGAAACGGTTAAAACCATGGATATGTTGATGGGTAAATCTGAATCATCGGCTCGAAGAGTTTGGTTGGAAGAACGTGGCAACGAAGTGGAAGCGGATATTTAATATGAGTAGAGATAAAAAAACTCCTTCTAACGAGCCAGATTTATTTTCTGATTTACCGCCAGATACCCCCTCAGGAAATGATCTGGCTGTCGCTGAAAACCCTGATTCTTTAACGCTTGCAACTTATGCTGAGCGCGCCTATTTGGATTATGCAATTAGTGTTGTAAAGGGGCGTGCTTTACCTGAGGTTGCAGATGGACAAAAGCCTGTTCAGCGCAGAATTTTATTTGCGATGAATGAGATGAATCTTCGTGCCGATGCTAAACCGGTTAAAAGTGCACGTGTCGTTGGTGATGTACTTGGTAAATTTCATCCGCATGGGGATCAGTCGGCTTATGATGCGCTCGTAAGACTTGCACAAGATTTTTCACTTAGATATCCGCTTATAGATGGTCAGGGTAATTTTGGATCTCGAGATGGTGATGGCGCGGCTGCAATGCGTTACACGGAGGCCCGCTTAACAAAGATTGCAAGTTTATTGCTTGATGAAATTGATCAAGGAACTGTTGAATACATTCCAAACTATGATGGTTCAATGGAAGAACCGAGACTCTTGCCTGCTAGATTGCCGTTTGTCTTGTTAAATGGAGCTTCGGGGATTGCTGTTGGTATGGCCACTGAAATTCCCCCGCACAACTTAAAAGAAGTGGCGGATGCAACAGTAGCTATGATGAAAAATCCTAAGATTTCAGAACAAGAAATATTAGGACTTGTTCCAGGCCCTGATTTTCCGGGAGGCGGGCAAATTATTTCATCACCAGCAGAAATTGCAGAGATTTATCAAAGTGGTCGCGGAAGTCTTAAGGTGCGTGCACGTTGGGTGATCGAAGAATTAGCTAGGGGTCAATGGCAATTAGTTGTTAATGAGTTGCCGCCAGCAACTTCATCTCAAAAAGTATTACAGGAGATTGAAGAGCTTACAAATCCTAAGATTAAGGTCGGCAAAAAGACTTTAACACCTGAGCAAAATAACCTTAAGCAAACAATCCTTTCATTGTTGGATGGTGTTCGAGATGAATCTAGCCGTAATGCTGCTGTTCGTCTCGTGTTTGAGCCAAAAACGAAAAACATTGATGTGAATGAATTTGCAACAATGTTGCTTGCGCATACTTCTTTAGAATCTAATGCACCGATAAATTTGGTGATGATTGGAATAGATGGCCGTCCTCGTCAAAAGGGATTGGTACAGATTCTGAAAGAGTGGATTGAGTTTCGTGTTGAAACTGTGACCAAGAGAACTAAGCATAGGCTTGGTAAAGTTAATGACCGTATGCATATCTTAGAAGGTCGTCAAACGATTCTTTTGAATATTGATAAGGTTATTAAAATCATTCGTAATAGTGATGAGCCTAAAGCGGATTTAATTAGTGCGTTTAAGTTATCAGATCGTCAAGCTGAAGACATCCTTGAGATTAGATTGCGTCAATTGGCTAGATTGGAAGCAATCAAAATTGAGCAAGAGTTAAAAGAGCTTAAGGCTGAAAAAGATGATTTAGAGGGATTGTTAGGCAGCGATGCTTTAATGCGCAAGAGAATCATTAAAGAGATCGAAGCTGATTCAAAAACTTTTGCTGATGAACGAAGAACTATTATTCAGGAAGAGAAGAAAGCAATTGCAGAAGCTAAGGTGATTGATGAGCCTGTGACAGTTATTGTTTCTGAAAAAGGATGGGTCAGAGCGCGCCAAGGTCATGGTCATGATCCACAGCAATTTGCATTTAAAGCCGGCGACTCTTTGTATGGAGTTTTTGAGTGCCGCACAGTAGATTCAATGCTTGGATTTGGAAGTAATGGACGAGTTTATACCGTTCCTGTCTCTGATTTGCCTGGGGCTAGGGGTGATGGCGCACCATTGACCAGCTTAGTAAATTTGGCAGCTGGTACGCAAATGGTTGCCTATTATGCAGGCCATCAAGATGATCTCCTAATGTTGTCCATGAAATCCGGAAATGGATTCTTGGCCAATTTTGTAGATATGACAACTCGTAATAAAGCGGGTAAGGCTTTTATTGGGGTCGATGCCAAATTTGCACCAGGAGATGCACCGCTTAGAGCCATGAAAGTTGTTGAAGGCATGAAGTCGGTCGCTTGTTTGTCTGAGAACGGACGTTTACTAACATTTGATTTAGATGAGCTTAAGCGTTTGCCTACCGGTGGTAAGGGCGTAATCTTAATGGATCTTGAAAAGGGCGAGTCATTGGCTAGTGTTTCACCTTACGGGCCTTCTGGACTTCAACTTAAAGGATCTGGTAGGGCAGGTAAGCCAACAGTTGTTGATTTGGATGTCAAAATTCTTAAATCATTCCAGGCTCATCGTGCTCGTAAAGGTCATGCTCTTGAACCTAAGTTAAAAGACGCTCAACTTGTACAAGTGTAAGTTGTCCAAGAGAAAATTAAAAACCCAGCATATGCTGGGTTTTTAATTTGAGGAAGCAATAAATCAATTATTCAACTTCGGCGATTAATTCAATTTCTACACAGGCTCCTAGAGGTATTTGAGCTACTCCAAAGGCGCTTCTCGCATGTTTTCCAGATTCCCCAAATATTTCGAATAGTAATTCCGAGCAGCCGTTAGTCACTAGATGATGTTCTGTAAATTCTTGAGTAGAGTTAACGAGGCTCATCACCTTAACAATTCGCTTCACCTTATCAAGGGATCCAAGGTGAGCTTGAAGGGTCGCGATTAAATCAATTGCAATTGATCTTGCTGCAGCTTTACCTTCCTCTGTGGTCATATTTAAACCAAGCTTGCCAACAAGAGGCTGACCATCTTTCTTAGCAATATGACCTGATAAAAAAACGGTGTTACCAATTTGAGATGACATTACATAGGCTGCAGCTGGCGATCCTGCAGGCGGTAGGGTAATACCTAATTTTTTTAACTGCTCATTGGCATAGCCACGTGGTTGTGTATTCATTAATAATTCCTGTTTGAGTGAGTTTTATTTTGAAAGAACTCGCATTGCACTCTCAAGACCTGCAATGGTCACTGGATACATGCGATCTTTCATGAGCTGTTTCATGATGCCAACAGACTGGCGATATTGCCAAACATGTTCTGGTTCTGGGTTGAGCCACGCGAAATTGGGGAAATGTTCAAGCATTCGATTTAGCCAAACAGCACCGGCTTCTTCATTGTTGTACTCGACTGAGCCACCAGGGGAGAGAATTTCGTATGGGCTCATTGTGGCATCCCCAACGAAGATTAACTTATAGTCATTCCCGTATTTTCTAAGGATGTCCATTGTGTCGTGTTTCTCTGCATGACGACGGCGATTGTTTTTCCAAACATAGTCGTATAAACAATTATGAAAATAATAGTGTTCAAGATGTTTGAATTCTGTTTTGGCTGCAGAGAAGAGTTCTTCGACGCGCTTAATGTGATCATCCATTGATCCACCAACATCCATCAAAAGTAATACTTTGACTTGGTTGTGTCTTTCTGGGCGCATTTTGATATCCAAAAATCCTGCATTTGCAGCTGTTGAATGGATAGTGTCATCAAGATCTAATTCTGTATGTTGACCTTGCCTTGCAAATTTACGCAAGCGTCTTAAAGCTACTTTGATATTTCTTGTGCCGAGTTCGAGTGAATCATCGTAATCACGAAACGCTCTTTCTTCCCATACTTTAATGGCGGTTCTGTTGCCGGCGGATGGTCCACCAATGCGAATACCTTCTGGATGGTATCCGCCGTGGCCAAATGGAGATGAACCTCCGGTTCCGATCCATTTTGAACCACCTTCATGTTTTTCTTTTTGTTCCTTAAGCAATTCTTCCATGCGTTTCATTAACGCGTCTAGTCCACCTAGCTTTTCAATTGCAGCTTTTTCCTCGGGACTAAGTTCACGTTTTAGCTTTTGTTCAAGCCAATCTAAAGGGATGTCAGGATTAAGGGTGATGAGATTATCAATGCCTTGAAAGTACGATCCAAATGCTTTATCAAACTTATCAAAATATTGTTCATCTTTAACTAAGCTCATTTTTGCTAAGTGATAGAACTGATCAATTGATGGTTCAATCACGTTTTTCTTCATGGCCTCAAGCAATGTTAAATACTCCCTGACTGAAACAGGGATTTTGGCATTTTTAAGGGTGAAGAAAAAATCGATCAGCATACTATCAGTAATTAGCGATTGTTTCTGTTCATAAACACAAGGCGTTCAAATAAGTGAATATCTTGCTCGTTCTTAAGGAGTGCACCGTGTAATGGAGGAATAATTGTTTTTTTATCATTACTGTGAAGTGCTTCAGCTGGGATATCTTCAGCCATTAATAACTTTAACCAATCGATTAATTCAGATGTAGAAGGTTTCTTTTTTAAGCCAGGTAAGGCTCGTATTTCATAAAATGCTTGAAGTGCTGAAGCTAAAAGATCTTTTTTGATGTTTGGATGATGAACATCAACAATTTTTTGCATCGTTGTTGCATCTGGGAAAGCGATGTAATGGAAGAAGCAACGACGTAAAAATGCGTCTGGTAGTTCTTTTTCATTATTGGAGGTAATAATGACTAGTGGGCGGTGTTTTGCTCTAACCATTTCACGAGTTTCGTAAACGTAAAATTCCATGCGATCTATCTCTCTGAGAAGATCGTTCGGGAACTCGATATCGGCTTTATCAATTTCATCGATTAGAAGGACGGTGGGCACTTCAGACGTGAAGGCTTCCCAAAGCACGCCCTTAACAATGTAATTTGAAATGTCATTGACGCGATTGTCCCCAAGTTGTGAGTCACGAAGTCTGCTGACAGCATCATATTCATACAAACCTTGCTGAGCTTTTGTTGTGGATTTAATGTGCCATTGGAGTAAGGGCATGCCTAATGCTGCAGCAACTTCTTCAGCCAACATCGTTTTCCCAGTTCCTGGCTCGCCTTTAATTAATAGAGGGCGTTGAAGTGTAATTGCGGCATTGACAGCCAGTTTTAGGTCATCTGTTGCAACGTATTGATCTGAACCAGAAAATTGAATATTTGGGTTTGAAGTTTGTTTTTTCATCTTATAGAGTATGAAATGTTGCTAAATCGGCTAATAATTTGATAATTCAGCCTACAGTATAGGGAAAAAATGCGCTTTTTTCTGCTTGTCCGCTATACTTCGATAGTTGCTAGTTTTCCATAATTATTTAATTTACATAGATCAATATGAAACTTATTCGTTCAACTAGTTTTGCGGTTTTGATGGGGTTAGGGCTTGGCATGACTAGCATGGCTCAATCTCAAGAAACAAAACCTAATGCTTCTTCTAATGGAGCAAATAAAGTGCATCTTTGCATCGGTTGCCATGCTATTCCTGGCTATCGTTCTTCTTACCCTGAGATGTACACTGTCCCATTGATTGGTGGCCAATCACCGGCATACATCGTTTCTGCACTGCAGGCTTATAAAAAAGGTGAGCGTAAACATCCAACGATGAGAAGTATTGCTGCTTCTTTGAGTGATCAGGACATGGCTGTGATTGCTGAATACTATGGCTCACAAACTCCTGAAACTAAGAATAATAAGCAAAAGTAAGCTTTTATTTGTCTTGATATCCAATATTTACTGATACTGAAAGATTTCTTAAATGAAACATCAATCTAAAGTCTTATTAGCTTCTGCAGCTTTAGTCGTTATGACTTCTTTACCTACATTGGCAGCGGATGTTAACAACGGTAAAGCGCTAGTAGAAAAGAATAATTGTGGGTCATGCCACGGAGCTGATTTGAAATCTCCAATTGCACCTGCGTATCCTAAAATCGCTGGACAGCATGCTGATTATCTTTTTTACGCACTTCGCTCTTATCAGCCTTCAAATAGCCCGTTGGTAGGTCGTAATAATGCAATTATGGCTGGGCAAGTTGCGCAATTCAAAGAATCAGATTTGAAAGACATTGCTGCATATGTTTCTTCATTGCCAACTACATTAGTAATGAAAAAATAATTCACTAAAGGGGCTGCTAGCTAGCAGCCTCTTGCCCTTGCTTTAAATGATTTTTCATTAGGGTTTCGGCTAAATCAGCATTTCTATCCAGTAATGCTGCCAAAATTTTTCGATGTTCTGACAATGACTGTTCTAGTCTGCCGCGCTTAGTTAAAGAATCTCTTCTTTGAAGTTTTAGTACTTTACGTAAATCATGAATGACGTTACTCATCCATTGGTTTCCAGCAATTTCTTGTATTTTGTCGTGGAAGTCTTGGTTGAAACTAAAAAATCCATCAATATCTCTATCGGCTGCAGCTTTCTCAAGTTTTGAGTGTAGGGAGTCTAGTTCTTGTAGATCTTTGTCAGAGGCTTTTGCAGTAACTTCTCGGCAAGCTTGGCCTTCGAGAAGAGCAATTACGGTAAAAATTTGATCTAAGTCTGCTTTAGAAACCTCTGTTACGTATGCGCCTCGGCGCATTTTCATCGTAATTAATCCTTCGGCCGCGAGGACTTTAATCGCTTCTCGCATTGGTGTTCTGCTTATGCCGTATTCTTGGGCTAGGGATTGTTCATCAACCCAGCTGCCAGGAGGCATTTCATGAGAGAAGATGCTTGTTCGCAATCTTTCTGCTACATCTTCGTATAGAGCTCTCGGTTTTAAAGTTTTATCTAACATAATATTTAACCTTAATTAATTCTTATATATTATTGATTTATATATAAATTATTAAATTAATGTTAATTCAAAAGATTTGCCAATAAATTAAGTTAAAAAATGCCAATTAAATTTTGCATTCATAATTATGAATGCATTAGAATACTTTCAGAAGGCGATTGTCAATAGAGATTATTACTTTTATGTTGGATTAATACGCTTAATAGTCTTTATATTTAGTTATATTTTTCATTTCACGTTTATAGGGTTTTTATCCAATGAGTAATACTTCTAAACCTAATTCATGGCCCGAATTCAAATCCCCAGAAATGCAAGCTTGGGAAAAAGCTGCGGCTAAATCAGCCCCTGCTGGAAATGTTGATGCGCTTGGTTGGAATACGCCCGACGACATTAAACTAAAAGCCTTATATACAGCTGAAGATACTAAAGATCTGCCATTTACGAATACATTGCCGGGTTTTGAGCCATTTATACGCGGTCCCCAAGCAACTATGTATTCCGTAAGACCTTGGACAATTCGCCAATATGCGGGATTCTCTACTGCCGAGGAATCAAATGCGTTTTATCGTAAAGCCCTTGCGGCTGGTGGTCAGGGTGTTTCAGTTGCTTTTGACTTGGCAACACATAGGGGCTATGACTCTGATCATCCACGAGTAACTGGTGATGTTGGTAAGGCAGGCGTTGCGATCGACTCAGTTGAAGATATGAAGATTCTCTTCAATGAAATTCCACTCGATAAAGTCTCAGTCTCTATGACGATGAATGGCGCAGTATTGCCAATTCTTGCTGGATATGTTGTTGCTGCAGAAGAGCAAGGAGTTAAGCAAGAACTTCTATCGGGAACAATTCAGAATGACATTCTGAAAGAGTTCATGGTTCGTAATACCTATATTTACCCTCCAGAACCTTCAATGAGAATTATTGGTGACATTATTGAATACACGGCAAAATATATGCCGAAATTTAATTCCATCTCAATTTCTGGATACCACATGCAAGAGGCAGGTGCTAACCAAGCTCTTGAACTTGCGTTCACATTAGCGGATGGTAAGGAATACGTTAAAACAGCTTTGGCTAAAGGTTTAAGCGTTGATGACTTTGCTGGAAGATTGTCCTTTTTCTTTGCCATTGGTATGAACTTCTATCTTGAAGTTGCTAAATTAAGAGCGGCTAGGCTTCTTTGGTGGCGAATCATGAAAGAATTTGGCCCATCAAATCCAAAATCTCTGATGCTGAGAACGCATTGCCAGACATCAGGTTGGTCTTTGACAGAGCAAGACCCTTATAACAATGTTGTAAGAACAACAATTGAAGCGATGGCGGCTGTATTTGGCGGTACCCAATCGTTGCATACAAACTCATTTGACGAAGCGATTGCATTGCCAACAGAGTTCTCTGCGCGTATTGCACGTAATACTCAGTTAATAATTCAAGAAGAAACGCATATTACAAATGTTGTAGATCCTTGGGCTGGGTCTTACATGATGGAAAAGTTGACTCAAGACATGGCTGATAAGGCTTGGGAAATTATTCAAGAAGTCGAGTCTATGGGTGGTATGACCAAAGCAGTTGAATCTGGTTGGGCTAAGTTGAAAATTGAGGCAGCTGCTGCTGAGAAACAAGCTTGTATTGACTCTGGAAAAGATGTGATTGTTGGAGTTAATAAATACAAATTAGCTAAAGAGGATTCAATTGATATTCTCGAAGTTGATAACAACAAAGTGCGTGATTCGCAAATTGCACGACTAAAAGATATCAAATCTAAGCGAGATAATTCTAAGGTTCAAGAAGCCTTGAATGCCTTGACTCAAGCGGCTGAAAACAACACAGGCAATTTGTTGGATTTAGCAATTAAAGCTATTCGACTAAGAGCGACTGTTGGAGAAGTTTCGGATGCATTGGAGAAAATTTACGGGCGCCATCGCGCCGATACTCAAAAGGTGACTGGTGTGTACGCTGCTGCTTATGACTCTGCTGAAGGTTGGGAAAAGTTAAAAGAAGAAATTGCTGAATTTGCGAATGAGCAAGGGCGTCGTCCTCGAGTAATGATCGCAAAATTAGGGCAAGACGGTCATGATCGCGGTGCTAAGGTGGTTGCGACTGCTTTTGCCGATTTAGGTTTTGACGTGGACATGGGACCTTTGTTCCAAACTCCGGAAGAGTGCGCTCGCCAAGCTATCGAAAATGACGTACATGCTGTGGGAGTTTCAACATTGGCAGCAGGGCATAAAACATTAGTGCCAGCTATTATTGCTGAGCTTAAAAAGCAAGGTGCTGATGACATCATTGTATTCGTGGGAGGTGTGATTCCTCGTCAAGATTACGACTTTTTATATGAGTCAGGTGTTAAGGGTGTTTATGGTCCAGGTACTCCGATCCCTGCTTCAGCTAAAGATGTATTGGAGCAGATTCGAAAATCTGTTAAGAAATCTTAATTTCACAAATAGCATTTTAAGTTCTTAATGAATTCAGAAGATCAATCCTTAGTTGATTCAATTTGCGGGAGCGCAGCTGTAGAAGGCTTTGCTCAGCGCAGGGCAATCGCTAAAGTGATAACTCTTCTGGAGTCTACCAGGCAAGATCACCGGGCTCGAGCTGATGAAGTTTTGAATGCAATATTGCCTCATAGTGGTCATTCTTTGCGTATTGGAATTTCTGGAGCGCCGGGCGCGGGAAAATCTACTTTCATTGAAGCTCTAGGACTTTATTTAATTTCTCTTGGTCATCGAGTGGCAGTTTTGGCTATTGATCCATCTTCAACAATTTCGGGTGGATCAATTTTGGGTGATAAAACCCGAATGGAGCATTTATCAGTTCACGAGAAGGCATTTATTCGTCCAAGTCCGTCGTCTGGAAATTTGGGCGGTGTTGCGGAAAAAACTCGAGAAGCTATGTTAGTTGCTGAAGCTGCTGGCCATGATGTTGTTATCGTTGAAACGGTAGGTGTCGGACAAAGTGAAATTGCAGTTGCCAATATGACTGATATGTTTGTATTGATTCAGTTGCCAAATGCAGGTGATGATCTTCAGGCCATTAAAAAAGGTGTGATGGAACTTGCAGACTTAGTGTTAATAAATAAGGTTGATTTAGATCCGCATGCGGCGACTAGGGCTCAAGCTCAGATAACTAGTTCATTACGCTTATTTGGCTTACATGGCAATCCGGAGCATGCACACCATGATCAAACTCTTTGGCATCCAAAAGTGTTGAGATTAAGTGCTTTAAAAAATGAGGGTGTAAGTGAATTTTGGAATGAAGTCTTGAATTTCAAGAAAATTCAAGAAGCTAATGGTCAGTTTTTAGATCGTCGTAAATCTCAAGCACAATCTTGGATGTGGGAAAGAATTGAAGCGGGTTTGAAGCATCGTTTTAAGACGCACTCAGCTATTCAAACCGAGTTGCCAAAATTAAGTAGTGAAGTTAATCAAGGTTTAGTGGCGCCTTCTGTGGCTGCTAGGCGTTTATTAGATTTGTTTAAGCAGTAATTTATATTCAGGGAGAAATTTCCATGCATGACATTATTCGTCAACTTGAGGCTAAGCGCGAACAGGCTCGCCTTGGTGGTGGTCAAAAGCGTATCAATGCCCAGCATAGTAAGGGTAAGTTGACAGCTAGAGAGCGTATTGAGTTATTGCTCGACGAAGGTTCATTCGAAGAATGGGATATGTTCGTAGAGCATCGCTGTACTGATTTTGGTATGGCTGATGAATCAGTTCCTAGCGATGGTGTAGTAACTGGCTATGGAATGATCAATGGTCGACTTGTATTTGTTTTCTCTCAAGACTTTACAGTGTTTGGTGGATCTTTATCTGAAGCTCATGCAGAAAAAATCTGCAAGGTAATGGATCAAGCTATGAAGGTGGGAGCACCTGTTATCGGTTTGAATGACTCTGGTGGTGCTCGGATTCAAGAGGGTGTAGCTTCTTTGGGTGGTTACGCTGAAATTTTCCAACGTAACGTTTCAGCTTCGGGCGTAATTCCACAAATCTCTCTAATCATGGGGCCAAGTGCTGGTGGTGCGGTTTATTCACCTGCTTTAACTGACTTCATCTTTATGGTTAAAGATAGCTCTTATATGTTTGTGACGGGTCCAGAAGTTGTTAAAACTGTTACCCATGAAGAAGTGACTGCTGAAGAATTGGGTGGGGCAATGACACACTCTGTTAAATCTGGTGTGTGTGATCGTGCATTTGAAAATGATGTTGAAGCGATCATGATGCTGCGTCGCTTCTTTAATTATTTACCGCTGTCAAATAGAGAGAAGGCTCCTGTAAGACCAAGTTTATCTGTTCAAGAATCAATTGATTACTCTTTGGATACTTTAGTTCCAGATAATGCAAATAAGCCGTATGACATGCATGAACTAATTCTTAAGACGGTTGATGATGGCGATTTCTTTGAATTACAACCTGATTATGCAAAAAACATAATCATTGGTTTTGCAAGAATTGAAGGTCAAACAGTTGGTATCGTAGCTAATCAGCCACTTGTTCTTGCCGGTTGTTTGGATATTAAATCTTCGATTAAAGCAGCTCGTTTTGTTAGATTCTGTGATGCCTTTAATATTCCTGTAGTTACTTTTGTTGATGTTCCAGGTTTTATGCCGGGAACTTCACAAGAGTACGGCGGCATTATCAAACATGGTGCTAAATTACTTTATGCATATGCTGAGTGTACAGTTCCAAAAATTACTGTAATTACGCGTAAAGCATATGGTGGTGCTTATGACGTTATGGCATCTAAGCATTTAAGGGGTGATGTCAACTTTGCATGGCCATCAGCTGAGATTGCTGTTATGGGGCCTAAAGGTGCAGTTGAGATTATCTTCCGCGAGGAGAAAGGTAATCCAGAGAAATTAGCCGAGCGCGAAGCGGAGTACAAGGCTAAATTTGCAAACCCATTTGTAGCTGGACGTCGTGGTTATATTGATGATGTGATCATGCCGCATGAGACACGTAAACGTATCGCCCGTTCATTAGTCATGCTTAAAGATAAAGAGCTTGAGAATCCGTGGCGTAAGCACGGAAACATCCCGCTTTAATCATTGCTCTTTAAAAGATCATTAGGAATATAAATATGTTTAAGAAAATTTTGATTGCTAACCGTGGCGAGATTGCTTGTCGTGTTATCAAAACTGCCAGAAAAATGGGTATTAAAACAGTCGCTGTTTATTCAGAGGCTGACAAGGATGCACGTCATGTTGAATTGGCAGATGAAGCTGTGTGTATTGGGCCAGCGCCATCTAGAGAATCATATTTGGTGATGGATAACATCATTAAAGCTTGTAAAGATACTGGGGCTGAAGCTGTTCACCCGGGTTATGGTTTCTTATCTGAAAACGAGACTTTTGCTAAACGAGTTGAAGAAGAGGGCATTACCTTTATTGGTCCTAAGCATTATTCGATTGCAGCAATGGGCGACAAAATTGCCTCGAAAAAATTAGCTAATGAAGCAAAGGTAAATACCATCCCTGGATATAACGATGCTATTGAGACGCCTGAGAAGGCCGTTGAAATTGCTAAAGGAATTGGTTATCCAGTAATGATTAAGGCTTCGGCAGGTGGCGGTGGTAAGGGCTTGCGTGTTGCTTTCAATGATAAGGAAGCCTTTGAGGGCTTTTCTGCTTGTCGTAATGAAGCTCGTAATAGTTTCGGGGACGACCGAGTATTTATCGAAAAATTTGTTGAGGAGCCTCGTCACATTGAAATTCAAGTTTTAGGTGATAGTCATGGTAATGCTGTTTATTTAATGGAGCGTGAATGTTCGATTCAACGCCGCCATCAAAAAGTAATTGAAGAGGCTCCATCACCATTTATTAGTGATAAAACTCGTCAAGCAATGGGCGAACAAGCTGTTGCTTTGGCTAAAGCAGTTAAGTATCAATCTGCTGGTACTGTTGAATTCGTAGTAGGTAAAGACGAGTCTTTTTACTTTCTTGAAATGAATACACGTCTTCAGGTTGAGCATCCTGTAACTGAAGCAATTACTGGATTAGATTTGGTAGAGCAAATGATTCGTGTGGCGGCAGGTGAAAAACTTGCTTTAACACAGAAGGATATCAAGCGTGATGGTTGGGCTATGGAGTGCCGTATTAATGCTGAGGATCCTTACCGTAATTTCTTGCCATCAACAGGTCGTTTAGTTAAATACAGACCACCAGTAGAGAAGGATGGCGTACGCGTAGATACTGGCGTGTATGAAGGCGGTGAAATTCCTATGTATTACGACTCTATGATTGCTAAGTTAATTGTTCATGCCAAAGATCGAAATGAGGCAATTACAAAAATGCGAGCAGCTCTTAATGAGTTTGTAATTAGGGGTATACATTCAAATATTCCTTTCCAAGCAGCATTGATGCAGCACCCAAGATTTCAAACGGGCGACTTTAATACTGGCTTTATTGCTGAGCAATTTCCAAATGGATTCCAAGCAAGTGATGTGAAAGAAGAGGATCCAGGATTAATGTCAGCTTTAGCAACAGTTGTTCATACGCGCTATTCTGAAAGAGCGGCTGGTATTAGTGGTCAGCTTGATGGTCACGAGCAGATGCTAGCTAATGATTATGTTGTTGTTTCTGGTGAAAACGGTAAACAAACTCAAACTGTCACTGAAGTTGTGAATACTGCAGATGGCTATTTGGTTAAAGTATCTGGCAAAGATTATTTAATTGATACTGATTGGACTCCGGGTGATTTATTGGTTCGTGCTTCAGTCAATGGTAAAGAAATTGCCTTGCAAGTAGAGCGAATTGGTTTGTTCTATCGCTTGCAATATAACGGTGTTCGCATCGATTCAATGGTAATGTCGCCAAGTGCAGCTGAGATGCAAAAAATGATGCCATTTAAGGCGCCACCTGATATGTCTAAGTTCCTGTTATCTCCAATGCCTGGGCTTTTGGTTGATATTGCAGTTAAGGTTGGACAGAAGGTTGAAGCTGGTGAGCGTTTAGCGGCGATTGAAGCGATGAAGATGGAAAACGTCTTGGTAGCCGCTCAAGATGGCGTTATTGCTGAAGTGATGGTTGAAAAAGGCGAAAGCTTGACCGTTGATCAACCAATTATTCGATTTGAGTGAGTGCTATGACAACTAAGCCATTTAAAGTGTTAGGAATTCAGCAAATTGCTATTGGTGGACCTGATAAATCAAAATTACAACGTTTGTGGGTTGATATGTTTGGTTTAGAAGTCACTGGTACATTTAAGTCTGAACGTGAAAATGTTGATGAAGATATTTGCGCAATCGGAAAAGGTGCTCATAAGGTTGAAGTTGACCTTATGCAGCCTTTAGACTTAGATAAAAAACCAGCAGTTCATGCAACTCCTTTGAATCATATTGGGCTATGGATTGATGATTTGCCTAAAGCGGTCGAATGGATGACAGCTAATGGCGTTAGATTTGCTCCTGGAGGCATTAGAAAGGGTGCTGCTGGGTACGACATCACTTTTATGCACCCAAAAGGCAATGAAGAATTTCCGATTGGTGGCGAAGGCGTTCTCATTGAATTAGTTCAGGCTCCCCCAGAAGTTATTGCTGCTTTAAGCTAATAAACCTTTGATATTAAAAGCCGGCTTAAGAGAATTAAGCCGGCTTTTTGTCTTCTTGGCATAATGTAGGTTTACAAAATTAAAAAACGACCTAAATAAGGAGTTAGCATGTCTGCATTGCCTCAAGGAATGGCTATTTCTGGTGAAATAACCCCTGAATTTTCTACAATTTTGACTCCTGAAGCCTTGGAGTTGGTTGCTAAATTACACCGTGCATTTGAGCCTCGTCGTCAAGAATTGCTAAAAGCTCGTGTTGAACGAACAAAACGCCTAGATGCAGGTGAAAGACCTGATTTCTTGCCGGAAACTAAAGCTATTCGTGAGGGTGACTGGAAAATTGCTCCAATTCCTCAAGCTTTGCATTGCCGTCGTGTTGAAATTACAGGCCCAGTAGAGGCAAAAATGGTGATTAATGCCTTTAATTCAGGGGCTGACTCATACATGACTGACTTTGAGGATTCAAATAGCCCTAGCTGGGTTAATCAAATTCAAGGTCAAATCAACATGAAAAAGGCTATTCGACGTGAATTGCGCCTTGAGCAAAATGGCAAGATTTATGAACTCAATGACAAAATTGCCACTTTGCAAGTTCGTCCACGTGGTTGGCACTTGGATGAGAAGCATGTAACGGTTGATGGTGCTAGAGTTTCAGGTGGTATTTTCGACTTTGCACTTTTCCTTTTCCACAATGCTAAGGAGCAAATTGCTAGAGGTGCCGGACCATTTTTCTACCTCCCAAAAATGGAAAGTCATTTGGAAGCAAGGCTTTGGAATGATATTTTCTGCATGGCGCAAGATGAAATTGGATTACCAAGAGGAACTATTAAAGCGACAGTTTTAATAGAAACAATTTTGGCTGCATTTGAGATGGATGAAATTCTTTATGAACTTCGCGATCACAGTGCTGGATTAAATGCGGGCCGTTGGGATTATATTTTCTCATGCATTAAAAAATTCAAACTAGATAAGAATTTCTGTTTGGCTGATCGCGCAAAAGTCACAATGACTTCGCCATTTATGCGTGCATATGCATTGTTGCTTTTAAAAACATGTCATAAACGTGGCGCGCCTGCTATGGGTGGTATGAGTGCATTGATTCCGATTAAAAATGACCCTGAAAAAAATGCAATCGCAATGCAAGGCATTATTGGGGATAAAAAGCGTGATGCTGAAGATGGTTACGATGGTGGTTGGGTTGCTCACCCAGGCTTAGTTGAGCCAGCAATGACTGAATTCAAGAAAGTATTGGGAGATAGACCTAATCAATTTGACAAGCAAAAGCCTGAGGTGAATGTTACTGCGGCTGAATTGCTAGATTTCAAACCTGAAACTCCAATTACAGAAGCTGGTTTACGTATGAATATCAACGTCGGTATTCATTATTTAGGCGCTTGGCTAGCTGGAAATGGTTGTGTTCCTATCCATAATTTGATGGAAGATGCTGCAACAGCTGAAATCAGTCGTTCACAAGTTTGGCAATGGATTCGTTCACCTAAGGGTAAATTTGAAGACGGCACTAAGGTAACTGTAGAACTTGTTCGAAAATTGATAGCCGAAGAACTTCCAAAAGTGAAAGCTTCTGGAGCAGTAGGTCATTGGGATCGTGCGGCACAAATTTTTGACACAATGAGTACCAGTGAAAACTTTGAAGAATTTTTAACATTACCGCTTTACGAGGAAATCTAAGCTAAATTAGCTGGGGGTTTACTTATGACAATATTAGCCATCGATACCTCCTCAGTGTGGTGTTCGGTGGCTTTGTTGTTTGATGATTTTAGTTTTGATTTAAGGCATGAAGAACTAGGAAATCAATCAAGTCAGTTTTTGCTACCTTGGATTGAACGGTTATTGGAGCAAAATCAACTTGATTGGGCTTCAATCGATGCAATAGCTGTTTCTGGAGGTCCTGGAGCGTTTACAGGAGTACGGTTGGGGGTAGGTGTAGCTCAGGGCTTAGCATTCGCCAATAATAAGCCTTTGGTACCTGTTACAAGTCTTGATGGTTTGGCATGTTATCAATCTTTCATAAAAAATCCTTTGTGGATTAATGAAGGAGAAGTTGTTGTTGCAATTGATGCAAGGATGGATCAGGTTTATTGGGCTAGATTTAATTTATCCAATGGTGAGTTACCAAAGCGAGTAGGTGAAATCAAACTTTCAACAGTTGAAGAGATTGATACTTCTGGAATTCATGGATTTGCTGGTAACGTTTTGTCAATCTATCCTGAACGTTTAAACATGGACAGTTCGGTAAGTATTGATCAATCGCCAAATGTTTCTCCAAATGCGTTGGGAATCGCATTAGTAGCTAGTCAATTAAATAGTTTTTCAGGTTTCGAGGCGGAGTTCTGTCAGCCACTTTACGTAAGAGATAAGGTTGCTCAAACTGTTGAGGAAAGAAGACTATCTAAATCTAGGTAGTAATACATATTTGACTCTTACTTTATTTAGATGAACGCTGAATTTGTTGAATTCGAAATGGTCCCAATGGTTTTGGCAGATCTTGAGCAAGTAGTTGCAAATGAGGTTGCTTCTCATGAACATCCATGGACATTTAATAACTTTTCTGAATCGTTGAATTCAGGCTATTGGTCTTATGTAATTAAAGATAAAACAGAAAAGGGTAATTTTCTGGGGCATTGTGTATTTATGCCTGGCGTGGATGAATTACATTTGTTGAACATAACTGTTTTGCCAAAATATCGTCGATTGCAAATTGCTAATAGAGTTTTAAGAACAATTGAGCCGATTGCTTTAGCTAATCGAATGACACAAATTTTTTTGGAAGTAAGGGTCAGTAATTTGGCTGCTATTTCTCTGTATGAACATCTTGGATATACTGAGATTTCTCGGAGAAAGGCCTACTACAGGTCGGGAGTTGATCATAACGGCAATTTGCTTAGGGAAGATGCGATTATTATGGTTAAGGCATTAAATTAAACGATAATTGAGTTATGAATCGAATTGCAATGCTTCAAGAGATGGGAATAAGTGCCTGGATTAGTAGGGATGGCGAGTCTCATGTTACTCAAAACAATGCTCAGCTAGAATCTGAAAAAGCTTCAAATCTTGAGATGCAAATCACTGAAAAATCCAATTTGGCAAAAGTTGGAAAAGACAATCAAACTTATGTGCATGAAGTTGATCTCGCTAGTGCTTTAGAAATGAAATGGGTTTTAGTTTTAGACTCTACTGCTATCGATTCGCAAATATTTTCAAAAATCAAAAGAGCAATTGAAGATCTTGGGGTTAAAAGCTATCTTCTTGATATTTCTTCTGGAAACTTTACGCCAGAGGAAATTCAAGGAGATATTGCGCTTGCGTTTGGCCAGAAAGCAGGAATTATGCTGACAGGAGAGCGGGATTCAATAGAAAATTTACGGGGTATCGTTTTTGAGGTTCAAAATAATAAAGGTGATGAAATACCTTTAGTTGTTACTCACCACCCGTTAGATTTATTAAAACAGCCTAATTTGAAGTCGCTAGTTTGGGATGATATTCTATGGGCTCGATCTATTTGGCTTGAATCCCGCCTTTAATATCAATAAGTTAGCTTTAGTTTAATGTTTCTTTTCACCTATTAGGTGTAACGAATCATATTCTGCTTGATTTCTCTGATGTCGATAAATAACTAAAGACATAGTCAAAATCACAAATACCCCAAAAATTATGATGACTACCTGAACAGGAACGTTTAAAGAAACAAGAACCGCATAAAGGCAGAGCATAATTAAAACCGAAAGGTTTTCATTAAAATTTTGCACTGCAATAGAGTGTCCAGCAGAGAGAAGAACATGGCCACGATGCTGAAGAAGGGCATTCATTGGAACAACAAAGAATCCTGACATCCAGCCAATCGTTCCTAAAAATATATAGGTGATTAATAGGTAAAGCGGAAAACTAGTAAAGCCTAAGTTAATTGTCCAATTTGGGACAAAACTTGGTTTAAAGGCGGCTAATATCATGACCACAAAACCCATTGCAACGCCATATTTAAGAACATCAAGAGATTTTTTGAGTGGCACCTTCCAAGCTGCCCAAACAGCGCCGCCTGCAACCCCGAATGCTACTACTGCCTGCAAAATTGCTCCTTGAGATAGTGTCATGCCGAGAGCACTTTCTGCCCATTTGAGGACAATAAATTGCAAGGTTGCTCCGGCTCCCCAAAAAAGGGTGGTTACGGCGAGTGAAATTTGACCGATTCGGTCCTTCCAAAGTGTTTTAAAGCAAGTAGCAAAATCCTGTACTAACTTAATTGGAGAGTTACTTTGGTGCTTATATTTAGCTCCAGTATCAGGGATTTTTAAATTGATCATTGCGGCTATTAGATAGATGCCCATAATCAAGCTAATTGCTGCCTCGGGAGGTGTGTCGATATGAGTAGTAAATATCGGCATATCAAAGCCAAGTAAAGCGGTTGAAACTTTGGCACTGATTAATAATCCGCCTAAAACTGTACCAAGAATGATGGATGCCACTGTTAGGCCTTCAATCCAACCATTTGCAGCAACTAACTTTTCTGGAGGTAATAATTCCGTCAAAATTCCGTATTTTGCTGGAGAGTAGGCGGCAGCCCCAAAGCCTACAATGCCGTAAGCTAATAGAGGATGTGACCCAAACAACATAAAGGCACATCCTAAAATTTTGATGCTATTAGTAATGAACATAACACGCCCTTTGGGGCGTGAATCAGCGAAAGCCCCAACATAGGCTGCTAGAACAACATAAGATAATACGAAGAAAAGTTTTAATAGGGGAGTCATCCAGTCGGGTGACTGCATTTGAACTAATAGAGCAATTGCTGCAATTAGTAGTGCATTATCTGCTAGCGACGAAAAAAACTGCGCCGCCATTATGATGTAAAAACCTGATTTCATTCGTACAATTAAGAGTTAATATTGCATTAAAACACGAAAGTGAGAAAGTTCTGAAACGACCGATTATTGCGCACATTCTAACTGACAGTTTGCGCCACAATTTAGGATATGCCAAGTCACTTGCTCCAACTAGTAAAAGTTGGGCTGTTGTGAAGGCAAATGGGTATGGCCATACCTTAGAAGGGGTTTATTCAGGGCTCTCTAATACGGATGGATTTGCTTTACTTGATTTGGCTCACGCTAATTTGTTGCGTGAATTAGGCTGGCGAGGACCAATACTTCTCTTGGAAGGGATTTTTAGCCAAGAGGATTTGGAAGAATGCTTGTCATTACACCTTGATTTAGTAATTCACTCTAAGGCTCAAGTTGAGTGGATAGAGGGTTGGCTTAATAAATCAAGTGGTCCTATTCAGGACGCAGCATTTAAACGAATTCAAATATGGCTAAAGGTTAATTCTGGAATGAATAGGCTTGGGCTTATGCCAGATGAGTATCTAGAGGTATTTCATCGTTTACATGCTGTAGGATTTAAAGTTAATCATTTAACGCATTTTGCAAATGCTGATGAGGTTAATGTAAGACCGACGGTAGACGAGCAGCTGGAAATCTTTAATCGCGTATCTAAGGGTTTATCAGGGCAAAGAACTTTAGCTAATTCAGCAGCAATTCTTTGGCATCGTCATACGACTCAAGATTGGATTAGACCTGGGATTATGCTTTATGGCGCATCCCCGACGGGGAAGTTTGAAGATATTAAACATACCCACTTAAAGCCGGCGATGCTTTTAAGAAGTCAAATTATTAGTGTTCAAGAGTTAAACCCTGGTGATAGAGTTGGATATGGTGGTAGATATTCGGCTCAACGCAAATCGAAAATCGCGATAGTAGCTTGCGGTTATGCTGATGGATATCCAAGGCATGCGCCAGATGGTACCCCTGTATGGGTTGGAAATGGTACTGATTTGGCTAATGGAAAGATATGCCCTCTTGTTGGAAGGGTTTCGATGGATATGATTGCAGTTGATATTACTGATCATTCATTAGCAGCTGTAGGAGCGTCGGTAGAACTTTGGGGAGAGTATTTGCCGATTGATGACGTAGCTCTTAAGTCAGGGACTGTAGGCTATGAGTTAATGTGTGCTTTAGCCCCAAGGGTCCCTGTCAATATTGTTGATTAGTTTTATTAATTTTCACATTGACAGGGTATTACTAAATTAGTAGTTCCAAATCTGCCACCAGCTGGTTTCTTTTGCAGTTACAGGGATTCTTTTGCCTGTTTCAAAAATATTGCTATTCGGAAAATTTAGCTTAAATACGCGCATTGAGTCGTCGCTCAAATCTTTCATATTTAGAGCATCATAGGATTTGACCATGAGGTACATAGCTTCTTCAATGGCTGGTGCACGATCGTAATCGCGTATGGCCTGTTGAGCTCGGTTTATGGTCGCAATATACGCACCTTTTTTGTAATAGAAACGTGCTGCATTGACATCACTTTCGGCAAGTGAGTTGACGATATAGCGCATTCTATCTAGGGCATCAGGGGTGTATTTACTATTTGGAAAGCGAGTAACCAAAATTTTGAAAGCTTCGAAAGCGTCTTTGCTGGCTTTGGGGTCACGTTCACTTAAATCTTGTCCAGTGATTTGCCCCATAAAACCTAAATTATCATTAAAGGTAATCATACCTTTGAGATAGTAGGCGTAATCGATGTTTGGACTACCTGGGTGAAGTTTGATAAACCGATCAATGGCTACAACGCCTAGTTCGTTTTCCCCATTTTTCCAATAACAGTAGGCAATATTTATTTGGGATTGTTGGGCATATGGACCAAATGGAAAGCGAGCCTCTAGTTTTTCAAAGTATTTTATGCAGTTTGGCCAATCACTATCAGACATGCTTGATTTAGCTTCTGATAGGAGTTTATCCTGAGACCAACCAGTGGTTTCATCTGTTTTATCTCCAGCACACCCATTAATTAATAAAACGCTGCTTACTGAAAGAGTAATAAGTAGGGTAGTTTTACTTTGACGAGATAAACTATTGATTAAGTTTTTAATTTGGCTAATAAAAAGAGAAAATGTCATGGATAAATTTAATCTGTGGCTTGCGCTATGGAACCATTAGATTATATCGATGAAGACGAGGGAGTGGTAAATGAATCATTTCAGGATGTTATTCGCTTGCAAATACCCTCTGCTTACAGGGGTGAACGTCTAGATAAGACTTTAGCTAAATTATTGCCAGATTTTTCTAGAAGTCGTATTCAACAATGGCTTGAGCGAGGTTTAGTTCTAAGTTCTGGCGTGGCTTTATCCCCTAAAACAAGCGTTTTAGGAGGGGAATCAATTGTTTTGCAGATCCCAGAAGATCCCCAAAATAGCGCATTTAAGCCTGAAAATATTCCTTTGGATATCGTTTTTGAAGATGAAAGTGTCGTTGTTATCAATAAGCCAGCTGGATTAGTGGTACATCCGGCAGCGGGAAATTGGACTGGGACTCTATTAAATGGCTTGCTATTTAAGTTCCCTGAGTGTGAATTTGTCCCAAGGGCGGGTATTGTTCATCGATTGGATAAAGACACTTCTGGATTACTTGTTGTTGCTAAAACCCTCCAAGCTCAAACCAACTTAGTTAGACAGTTGCAAGATCGTACTGTTAACAGAAAGTATTTGGCATTAGTTTGGGGAGAATTCCCTGCTCAAAAAATTATTCGAGGTTTAATGGGGCGTGATCCCCGAGATCGGCTCAAGATGGCTGTCTTGAATTCATCTGGTAAAGATGCTGTCACTCATGTGACTAGGCTATCAACAGTTGTGTATGGAGGTAGTCAAATTTCCCTTGTTGTTTGTAAGTTGGAAACTGGCAGAACCCATCAAATTAGAGTCCACTTGGAGTCGATTGGCTTCCCTCTATTAAATGACCCGGTTTATAAAAAGAAAGTCCCATATAAAGTGAATGAACAGATTAAGCAAATAATAGGGTCTGAAAAATTTCTGCCAGGCCAAGCATTACACGCTGCTGTTCTTGGATTTAATCACCCTCTAACAATGGAAGTAGTTAATTTTTCTGCTAATCCGCCTAAAGAATTATGTCATTTATTGGATTTGTTTGGAATTAGTCAAGAGATATTGAAGCCATTGCTAGATCTAAAGGATATTCGTTAGTGCGTAGCCTTAAATTTGAGTTCCCTGAGTGGAATGTGCCTATGAATGTTAAGTCTATGGTGACAACCCGTATTGGAGGATTTAGTACTGGTGCTTATTCGGAATTTAATCTTGCCATGCATGTTGGCGATGAAGTTGAAGTTGTAGAGCGGAATCGAAATTTGCTTGCTCAACATTTGCCTTCTAACCCAATTTGGTTAAATCAGATTCATGGAGTAACCGTTTTTAATGCAATAGATGAAACGTCTTTTGATGTTCCGCCAGATGCTGATGCAGTTGTAACTAATAAACCCAATCAAGTACTAAGCATCATGACGGCAGATTGCTTGCCCATTTTATTTACGCATAAAGATGGTGTTGTTATCGGTGCTGCTCATGCAGGATGGCGAGGTTTGTGTAATGGTGTAATTGAAAACACAGTTTCTGAAATGATCAAAGTTTTAAATCAAATGGATATTGGAAATAATCCTCAAGATATATTGGTTTGGTTGGGCCCATCTATTGGACAAAATTATTTTGAAGTTGGGCAGGAGGTATTTGATTCCTTTATGAGTGTTGCAAGGGATCGAAATAAAGTTAACTCATGTTTTAAGCCGCATATTACATCGGGTAAATACCTAGCTGATTTGCATGGATTAGCGAAAATTCGATTAAGCGAACTCGGCATTACTAAAATTTACGAGAGCTCTAACTGCTGTTTTAAACAAAAAGAGAATTATTTTTCATTTCGAAGAGATAAGGTTACAGGAAGATTTGCTTCTTTGATTTGGATTTCTCCCAAATAAAGTTAAAAAATGTCTTGCTAGGGAAAGTGCTTATAACCTTTAGGACATAAACCTAATACATTCATACCTATACGCTAATTAGCTGATGTATTCCTTGGACATAAAGTCATCAAGGAGTCTTGCTTAGGAATGGAGAATGTAAAGTGTTTAAAGAAAATTCAAATATGGGGGCAGGAATATTTTCTCCAAAATTAGCTCCCCATCATATGGCCATGGTGCCGCCGGAAAAGTTGGCAGAAATTGAACGTGAATACATTGAAGATGTATCTAAGCTTTGGTCGAATCAAGAAACAAATACGATTCAAGATTCTAGATTTAAAGGCGAAGCTTGGCAGGATCCTATCAGTCGTTTTACAGCGAATACTTATTTAATTAATGCACGTCACTTATTGAAGTTGGCTGATGCAGTTGATTCTGATCCAAAAACTCAACAACGGATTCGCTTTGCAACAGAGCAAACTGTTAGTGCAATGTCACCATCCAATTTTTTGGCGACAAATCCAGCAGCGCTAAAACAATTTATGGACACCCAAGGCCAGTCATTGACTAACGGGATTCTTAATTTATTGGGGGATCTCAAAAAAGGCAAAGTTTCACAAACAGATGAAACTGCATTTGAAGTTGGTAAAAACATGGCGACAACTGAAGGAGCTATTGTTTTTCAAAATGAATTATTCCAACTAATTCAATATAAACCTTTAACAAAACAGGTTTATGAACGCCCATTTTTAATGGTTCCACCATGTATAAATAAATATTACATTTTGGATCTTCAGCCCGAAAACTCTGTGGTAAGGCATTTAGTATCAGAAGGGCATACGGTATTTTTAGTTTCATGGAAAAATCCTGATGCTTCCATGGATCATGTAACTTGGGATGACTATATTGGCAAGGGTGCAATAAAAGCTATCGAAGTTACTCAAGCCATTTCAAAGCAAAAGCAAATTAATTTACTGGGTTTTTGCGTTGGCGGAACAATTGTTTCAACAGCATTGGCTGTATTAGCAGCTCAAAATAAGCACCCAATTGCCAGTCTTACTTTGCTAACTGCGTTATTAGATTTTGAGGATACTGGTATTTTGGATGTCTTTATTGATGAAGCCATGGTTCAGCTAAGAGAAAAGACAATCGGCGGGGAAGGTGGAAATTTCGGTTTACTAAGTGGTCTAGATTTGGCTAATACGTTTTCATTCTTGAGGCCTAATGATTTGGTTTGGAATTATGTTGTCGATAATTATTTAATGGGTAATTCACCTCCGCCATTTGATTTGTTGTATTGGAATGGAGATTCAACCAATCTGCCTGGTCCTATGTATGCATGGTATTTGAGGCATATGTATTTGCAGAATGAATTGAAGGTACCAGGTAAGTTGACTGTTTGCGGACAAAAGGTTGATTTAGGGAAAATTAAGTGCCCTGTTTATTTATATGCTTCAAGAGAGGATCATATTGTTCCTTGGTGGTCTGCATATGCCTCGACAAAATTATTTAAAGGTAAGTTGAGATTTGTATTGGGCGCTTCTGGGCATATTGCTGGGGTGATTAATCCGCCAGCGAAGAAAAAAAGAAATTATTGGACAAACTCTCAGTTGCCAGCAACTGCTCAAGATTGGTTTAAAGGCGCAAAAGAGATTCCTGGTAGTTGGTGGCCTGATTTCACAAAATGGCTTAATGGTCATGCTGGAAAGAAGGTGGCGGCTCCTAAGACTTATGGGAATGCTCAATTTAAGCAAATTGAGAAAGCTCCAGGTAAGTATGTGAAAGAGAAAGCTGAAAAAGTTTAAGTTTTTGTATTTGGTTATTAAATTTGTTAAAGAAAGAAGAGAAAAATGAGTCAAAAAATTGCTTATGTAACTGGTGGTATGGGTGGTATTGGGACAGCTATTTGTCAACGTTTGGCTAAGGATGGCTATAAAGTCGTGGCTGGTTGCGGACCAAATTCTCCTCGCAAAGATCGTTGGATTGCTGAGCAAAAAGCATTGGGTTTTGAATTTATTGCTTCAGAAGGTAATGTTGGTGATTGGGATAGTACTGTTGCTGCATTTAATAAAGTTAAAGCTGAAGTTGGACAAGTGGATGTACTTGTTAACAATGCAGGTATTACACGTGATACCGTTTTCCGTAAAATGACGCCTGAGGATTGGAAAGCTGTTATCGACACTAACCTTAATTCATTATTTAATGTCACAAAACAAGTTATTGATGGAATGGTTGATAAAGGTTGGGGTCGTGTTGTTAATATTTCCTCTGTAAATGGACAAAAGGGGCAGTTTGGGCAAACCAACTATTCCACAGCTAAGGCTGGTTTACGTGGATTTACTATGGCACTCGCGCAAGAAGTTGCGACAAAAGGTGTAACTATCAATACGGTCTCTCCAGGCTATATCGGCACAGATATGGTTAAGGCGATTAGAGAGGATGTGCTTGAAAAGATTATTGGCACTATTCCAGTTAAGCGCTTAGGAACTCCTGAGGAGATTGCATCTATTGTTTCGTGGATAGCATCAGATGAGGGTGGTTTTGCTACTGGAGCTGATTTCTCATTGAATGGTGGTTTACATATGGGTTAATGTCTTTATGACTAAATAAAGGCTAAAATGTACTCTCATACCTTTTTGGGAGTTAAAGCGCATTTAATCTTACGAATTTAATTCTTTAAGATGAGTGCGCTTTTTATATTTATGGCAATACAAAAGAAAACAACTGAAAAAAAAGCCTCTAAGTCTAGTAAGACTTCAACAAGTGCTAATAGTTCTCAACCTAATTATGGGGACGATAGAGTAATTAAAAAATATCCTAATCGTAGGTTGTATGACACTCAGATGAGTGCTTATGTCACTCTTTCAGATATTAAAAAATTAGTTATGGCTCAAGAGCGTTTTGTAGTGGTTGATGCCAAAACTAATGAAAATTTAACTAGAAGTATTTTGATGCAAATTATTCTTGAAGAAGAGTCTGCTGGTACACCGCTATTTTCTACTGAAGCTCTAAGTCAAATGATCCGTTTTTATGGGCACTCTTTGCAAGGAATGATGTCTCCATTTTTGGAAAAAAACTTATCTGGCTTTATTGACATGCAAAATCAATTTACTGCTCAGTCAAAACAAATGGGGCAAGCAATGACACCAGAATCATGGCTTAAGTTTATGCAGCAGCAATCCCCAGATGCATTTAATCCAATGACTGGATATATGGAGCAAGGGAAAAAATTCTTTGAACAAATGCAAAGCCAAACAACAAACTTATTTGGAAGCTTTCCATTTACTCCCCCTAAAACTAAATAATTTAAATTAGGAAATTTTCTTTTGTCTAAAGTTGGATTTGTTTCACTGGGATGCCCTAAGGCATTAGTTGATTCTGAATTAATTGTGACCCGGTTACGTGCAGAGGGTTATGAGGTGGCTAAGGATTATGCAGATGCTAACTTAGTGGTTGTTAACACTTGTGGTTTTATTGATTCAGCCGTAGAAGAAAGTTTGGGGGCGATTGGTGAAGCTCTTGCTGAAAATGGCAAGGTAATTGTTACAGGTTGTTTGGGCGCTAAAAAAGATTCTCAAGGCCAAAATATTGTTTCATTAACCCATCCTAAAGTACTTGCGGTGACTGGTCCGCATGCAACCGATGAAGTTTTAGATGCGGTTCATACATATTTGCCAAAGCCACATGATCCTTTTATTGATTTGGTACCTCCAGCGGGGATTAAGTTAACCCCAAAACATTATGCATATTTAAAAATATCTGAAGGTTGTAATCATCGTTGTACTTTTTGCATTATTCCGAGTTTGAGAGGGGATTTAGTATCTCGACCGATTGGAGAGGTTTTGCTTGAAGCGCAAAGATTATTTGAGAGTGGCGTAAAAGAATTATTGGTGGTTTCTCAGGATACGAGTGCTTATGGGGTTGATGTTAAGTATCGAACTGGTTTCTGGGAGGGTAAGCCGGTTAAATCAAAATTATATGATTTGGTTTTTGAGCTAAAGAATTTAGCTAGGAAACATGATGCTTGGGTTAGGTTGCATTATGTTTATCCATACCCACATGTCGATGAAATTATTCCATTAATGTCAGATTTTTCGGAATTTGGAAATGGGATTCTGCCTTATCTAGATGTCCCTTTACAGCATTCTCATCCAGATGTGTTAAAGAGAATGAAACGGCCTGCCAATGGTGAGAAAAATCTTGAAAGAATTGCTGCTTGGCGTGAAATCTGCCCTGATTTAGTGGTTAGAAGTACATTTATTGCTGGATTTCCTGGTGAAACCGAGGCTGAATTTAAGGATTTATTGGATTTTCTTCAGGATGCTCAAATTGATCGAGCAGGTTGTTTTGCTTATTCTCCTGTTGAGGGGGCATCGGCTAATGAACTACCGGGGGCTATTGAGCAAAAAGTTCGTGAGGGGCGTCAATCAGAATTTATGGCAATTGCTGAACAAATCTCCATTGATCGTTTGAAGCGTAAGGTTGGTAAGAGAATTCGGATTATTGTTGATTCTGTAAGCTCGCAGGGGGGTATTGGACGGACTGCGGGCGATGCACCAGAGATTGATGGAATCGTTCATATTTTGCCAAGTGACAAACCCTCTAAGCGTTATCGTGCGGGAGAATTGATTAAAGTGACTATAGTTGATGCGCAAGGGCATGATTTAGTCGCTCAAATGTGAGTTTTTCTGCTTTTTTTACCATTAACTAGGTAAAACCCATATGGTAAAAAGGGTGATTAGTTGTAAAGTAAGAGTTGTTTGAATTTCATTTATGTAGGATAGGGAGATTTTATGAGCCGTGATGTCGTTGTTCTAAGTGCTGTACGTTCTGCAATTGGTACATTTAATGGATCTTTAAGTGGTCTTGAGCCTTCTGAGCTAGGCGGAATCGTTATGAAAGAGGCCGTTGTTAGATCACAAGTTGACCCTAACCAAATTAATTATGTCACTGTAGGTAACTGTATTCCAACGGAATCACGTTATCCATATGTTGCTCGTGTCGCCTCCATTCAAGCTGGTCTTCCAATGGAATCTGTTGCGATGGCGGTAAATCGTCTTTGTAGCTCAGGTTTGCAAGGTATTGTTACTTCAGCTCAACAAATTATGTTGGGCGATTGCGATTATGCAATTGGTGGTGGTGTTGAAGTGATGTCCCGTGGCATGTATGGATCTCCAGCAATGAGAGCTGGTGCTCGTATGGGCGATACAAAATTAATTGACTTAATGGTTGCAGCTTTAACTGATCCATTTGGTGTGGGTCATATGGGTATTACTGCTGAGAACTTAGTAGAGAAATGGAAAATTACTCGAGAAGAGCAAGATGCATTAGCGGTTGAATCTCATCGTCGTGCAGCTATTGCTACTAAAGAAGGTCGTTTTAAATCCCAAATCGTGCCAATTACACTTAAAACACGAAAAGGCGATGTTGTATTTGACACAGACGAACATGTAAAAGCAGATACAACGATGGAGACTTTAGCCAAAATGAAGCCTGCATTCAAGAAAGAGGGCGGCAGTGTTACGGCAGGCAATGCATCTGGTATTAATGATGGTGCAGCTTTCTTTGTGTTGGCATCGGCTGATGCTGCTGCTAAAGCAGGTCAAAAACCACTTGCTCGTTTGGTATCTTATGCGGTTGCAGGTGTGCCAAACCATATTATGGGTGAAGGCCCGATTCCTTCAACTAAGTTAGCCTTGAGTCGAGCTGGTTTAACTTTAGATAAGATTGATGTGATTGAATCTAATGAAGCCTTTGCTGCCCAAGCAATTGCTGTCTCACGTGGCCTTGGTTTAGATCCTGCTAAGACAAACGTTAATGGTGGTGCAATTTCAATTGGTCACCCAATTGGTGCTTCTGGTGCTGCAATTGCGACTAAAGCGATTCATGAACTTCACCGAGTTAACGGCAAATATGCTCTAGTCACAATGTGTATTGGTGGTGGACAAGGTATTGCAGCTATTTTTGAACGTCTGTAAGCTAAAAAGCTTATAGCGGAAAAATATCTAGTACCGCATTTAAGTCGACGTGGTCAAAAGCCCCGTCGGCTTTTTCTTTAACGATTGGTTTTGCTCTATAACCAATTGAAAGTCCAGCATGGGACATCATTGGTAAATCATTAGAGCCGTCACCCATCACGACTGCACAAGATGGATTAAGACCCATTGCCAATGATCGGGCCTGAACATAATCTGCCTTTGCCTGCCCATCTACAATTTTTCCGAGCGCTCGACCTGTTAGCACGCCATTGGTGACTTCTAAGGTATTCGCGTGAGTTTCATCTAAGCCTAATTTTTCGGCTAATTTTTCTGTAAAGAAATTAAAACCACCTGAAACAAGTAGAGTGTGCCAACCCCGTTTTTGAGCTCCTTGGATTAGTTCAGTAGCGCCAGGATTTAATTTAAGCCTGCTCTCGTATACCTCGAGCAAAGCTGATTCTGGTACGCCAGCGAGAAGCTCAACTCGTCTAGTAAGGCTTTCAGAAAAATCTTTAATCTCACCGCGCATAGCCGCTTCGGTAATTTCTGACACTTCTTTTTTTCTACCAACAGCATCTGCTATTTCATCAATGCATTCTATGTTAATTAGAGTGGAGTCCATGTCCATTGCTAATAACTTAATTTGATTAGGGTTAAAACCTCTTTTCAGAATTACTAAATCTGTACCGTGAAGCAGGCAATGGTTTCTTAGTTTGTTCTTTTCATCAAGGGAGATTGGATCAATTAGACTTAGGGTTGCTGAATGTTTGGTATTTACCGCCAAGTCATGAATTGGATGAAGTTGACTAATTTCATCGATGAGAGAATCACTGATTTTTTCAGGGTGTAGAAGTGTAATTTTCATTTGGTTTTAATTCTTTTTAATACTCTTATTTGATCCTTTGAGTGAGGATATCAGTAATTTTAAAGCCTCTATACGTTGATTTAAGTTTTCAAAGCTATTCGGTTGCGTAGGGATGATTTTTAGTCTATCTTGCCCATTTAATTGGATGTGTTTATTTGTTTGCACTAACTGAATAATAGACATTGGGTCAATTGGTGGGTTTGGGATAAATTGGATCACGATTCCTTTGTGAGAGGCATCAATTTTATTAATACCAAATTGGTTCATTTGGATACGTAAACGATGAGTTTCTATTAGCGCACTTGCTTGCAGTGGTAGTTCACCAAAACGATCAATTAATTCTTCTGCTAAATGACTTATGTCATCAATCTCGCTTGTATTGGCAAGACGCTTGTATAAAGATAGTCGTTCATGAACATCGGGGCAATAGTCATTTGGAAGCAAAGCAGGTGAGCCAAGTGTAATGTCTGCAGTTGCTTGCATTGGTGACATTAAATCAGGTTCGATGCCATTTTTTAAAGACTTAACTGCCTTATTTAGCATTTCAGTATAGAGTTGGAAGCCGATTTCATGAATTTCTCCAGACTGTCGGTCGCCCAGAACCTCACCGGCTCCACGAATTTCGAGGTCATGCATTGCAAGGTAGAAGCCTGATCCTAATTCTTCCATTGCCTGAATTGCCTCAAGTCTTAACTTAGCTTGTTTAGTTAGGCCATCAGGATCAGGGACTAGCAAATATGCGTAAGCCTGATGGTGAGATCTTCCTACTCGACCTCTAAGTTGATGTAATTGCGCCAAGCCAAATTTATCTGCACGATGCATCACTATTGTATTAGCGGTTGGGACATCAATGCCTGTTTCAATAATAGTCGTGCAGAGTAGAAGATTTGTTCGCTTTGACACAAAATCTTTCATTACTCGTTCGAGATCTCTTTCATGCATTTGACCATGAGCAACAGATATTCTGGCTTCAGGAAGTAATTTTTCCAATGATTGACGTCGATTTTCTATTGTCTCAACCTCGTTATGTAAGAAATAAACCTGACCACCTCGTTTAATCTCGCGTAGAACAGCTTCCCTGATAATGCCGTCACCTTCACGGCGAACAAAAGTTTTAATGGCTAATCGTTTTTGAGGTGCTGTTGCGATGACAGAGAAATCCCTTAGCCCCTCCAAAGCCATGCCAAGTGTTCGAGGAATCGGTGTTGCAGTTAAATTTAGGATATCAACTTCGGCTCTAATTGATTTAAGTATTTCTTTTTGTCGAACGCCAAAACGATGTTCTTCATCAATAATTACTAAACCAAGCCTAGGAAATTTAATATCTGGTGAAAGAAGTTTATGAGTTCCGATAACAATATCTGCTGCGCCATCTGCGACAGCTTTCAAAGCTTCCTGAATTTCCTTTGAAGTTTTAAATCTTGATAATTCAACGATTTTGATTGGCCAGTCTGCGAAACGATCTTTCCACGTTGCCGCATGTTGCTCGGCTAGAAGGGTGGTTGGAGCTAAAATTGCAACTTGTTTTCCTCCCATCACAGAAATGAAGCTAGCCCTTAATGCAACTTCAGTCTTCCCAAAGCCAACATCACCGCAAACCAATCTATCCATTGGTTTATCACTTGTCATGTCTTGAATTACAGCATTAATTGCGGCTTTTTGATCAGGAGTTTCTTCGAACATAAAGCCATCGGAAAAGGCTTCATAATCATGTGCAGAAAATTCAAAAGTATGACCTTTTCTCATTGATCTAGCTGCATACAAATTTAATAGTTCAGCAGCGGTATCTCGAATTTGTTCCGCAGCTTTACGTTTTGCTTTTTCCCACTGTCCTGACCCAAGGTTGTGAAGTGGCGCAGTTTCCGGATCTGCTCCAGCATATCTGGAAATCAGGTGGAGCTGAGATACGGGGACATAAAGAGTGGCACTATTTGCATAGGTTAGGAAAAGAAATTCTTCATCTCCATTTCCGGTGTCAAGCATAATTAGACCGTGATATCTCCCAATGCCATGATCTGAATGAACAACTGGGTCGCCAATTTTTAATTCTGAAAGATCCCTAACAAGGGTATCGACATTGGTGACTTCTTCTTTTTTTCCTGTTCTGCCTGCTTTTCGTTGACCTGCTGTGCTTGTAAATAGTTCTGTTTCTGTTATGAAAATGATTTTTGCATAATCACTCACGAATCCATCAAGCAAAGGCGCTACAGTAATTCCAAATTTTAGATTGGATCCTATAAATTCTGAAATTGAATTTGTTAAGGTTAAATTGATCTTTAAATTTGAATTAGTTGTTGATTCTTCTATTAATTGTTTGATAGTTTCTCTTCTGCCCGGGCTGTCAGTGCAAACGAGTACTTTATGTTCCGTTGCCGTCATTAAATGACGAAGCTTATGAATTGGATCTGCATCTTTTCTAACAACAGAAACATCAGGTGGTGAAAAAAAGACAGGGGAATGAGAGGATTCCGACTCTTTACTTACGCCTTCAATTTGAACTCTAGCAAAAGGTTTTATAGCTGAAAAAAAATCAGATTCACTTAGATATAGTTCTGCTGGAGCTAGTGTTGGCCTTTCGGAGTCATGTGATAAGAATCGATATCTTTCTTCAATACTACCCCAAACATCTTGCAAAGCTTTTGACATGTCCCCGACGGTCCAAATCCACACTGGTTCTCTTTCGAGGGGGAAGTAATCAAATAAGGTGCCAATTTTTTCAAAAAACAATGGCAAATAGGATTCTATACCTGCACCAGCGATTCCTGAGCCGACATCTTTATACAAGGAGCAGCGTGAAGGATCTCCTTCAAAAACCTCACGCCATTTCCCCCTAAAGGCTTTTCTTGCTTCCTCATCAAATGGGAATTCATGACCAGGCAATAATTTAATTTCGGCAACTGGGTACAAGCTTCTTTGCGAGTCAGGATCAAAAGCTTTAATTTGGTCTATGTCATCGCCAAAGAGATCGATTCTATATGGCAAAGGTGAACCCATCGGGAATAAATCAATTAGTCCTCCACGAATGCTGTATTCACCAGGTCGAGCTACCGCAGTTACTGGGTCGTATCCAGCTTGTTGAAGTTGAATTTTTAATGCTGTTTCATCTAATTTTTCCCCTTGCTTGAAGAAGAAAGTATGAGCAGCTAAATATTCTGGGGGTGCTAATTTTTGAATAACTGTACTTACTGGGGCAATCACAACATCGCAAGAGCCTGTCATAAGCTCATGAAGAGTTGCAAGTCGTTCCGAGACTAAGTCTTGGTGTGGGGAAAAGTTGTCATAAGGCAAAATTTCCCAGTCAGGTAAAAGTCTAACTTTTAGAGATTGGTCAAATAAATTAATTTCTTGTGAAATTCTTTGAGCTTCTATTGGGTTGTTGCAAATTACTAAAAGTACAGAGAATTTATTGCGATGATCCTGAACGCTTTGCGCGATTGTTGCTGAATCGGATCCTCCGATTTGATTTTTCCAGGTAAAGCGCTGCCCAGCCCTTGGTGGAGGAAGGGGGGGGAGTAGTCTCAACTCTGTCAAAGACTTTTTGGATATTGCTGAACCTGACATCAGTTACATTATAGAATTGAAGCTCAAATTACACTTAATTAAAAAAATGACTCAATGCCATGCCCTGATTCCATGTGGAGGTAAGGGAGAACGAATCGGTGGTGAAATTCCTAAGCAATATATGGATTTGCTTGGTAAGCCTATGGTTAATTATTCTTTGGATGTCTTTCTTAAGGCTAATGAGATAAGTTCTGTTTGGGTTGGTATTTCGCAAAATTTAAGTGAACAAGCTAAAGCGGCAATTAATTGGCCTACAACTGCTCAATTGAAAATTGTTGAAACTGCAGGAGACAGTCGTCATCAAACGGTTTTGAATACGCTAAATGAGATGTTGTTACGCGGGATACCGGAGAGCGATTGGGTTTTGGTTCATGATGCAGCTAGACCTGGTATTTCATTGGATTTAATTAGTCGACTAATAGATTCTGTTTTTGAAAGAAAAGATGTTGTGCCTGGAGGTATATTGGCGCTACCTGTTTCGGATAGTTTAAAAAGACAGGGGGCAAATGTAGGCACTCCATCTGCTGCTATAAGTTCTGGCGGAGTAAATAGGGATGGCCTATGGCAAGCCCAAACTCCTCAAATGTTTAAGTTAGGTGAGCTTAAATATGCACTCGAAAAAGCCTTAATTGATAAAGCAATTGTGACTGATGAGGCAAGTTCATTCGAGAGGTTAAACCAATTTCCACTCTTAATTCAGGGAAGTAGTCAAAATTTAAAAGTCACATATCCAGAAGATTGGATATTAATTAAGAGTATCTTAGGTCAACAAGAAAATGCTGAGTTTGAATTTATGCAACGTAATTTAAATAAGCCAATAATGAGAGTTGGACAGGGTTATGACGTTCATCAATTGGTTGAGGGGCGATTATTAATTTTGGGTGGCGTAAAAATTCCTAATGAAAAGGGATTACTTGGTCATTCTGATGCAGATGCGTTGCTGCATGCATTAACTGATGCACTGCTTGGTAGTGTTGGCTTGGGAGATATTGGAAGGCACTTTCCTGATACTGACCCAAAATTTAAAGGGGTGGATAGTAGATCCTTGCTGGTTAACGCATATGAAAAAGTAAAAGTAGAGGGGTATTTAATTGGAAATATTGATGCCACAATAATTTGTCAAAAGCCCAAACTGGCATCATATATACCCCAGATGATTGAGCTCATTGCTAACGATTTAGGCTTAGAAACAAATCAAATCAATATAAAAGCAAAAACAAATGAACAGCTCGGTTATCTTGGGCGTTCAGAAGCTATCTCTGCTGAGGCAGTTGTGATGGTGTATTCAGGTAGGCAATAATTATTCAGTTACTGCAGTGAAAATTTAGACTTAAGAATTACAGCTATTGTTTTCGTTGGCGTTAGATCAATGAATTGACTGAGTACTTCATAATTTGATTTTTGTATTTCTTCTAGTAGTGCAATATCTAGCCTAAGCAAAGCTTGGTTAATCCATATAGTTTGTTTTTCAATCTTAGGTAATGGGGCGATCCATTGCTGAGCTTTATGAATTGACTGTTGAGCATTGTTTGCCATTTTTTTGGCGAGAGTTTCCCAGTTATTAGCTAGTTTTTCATTTCTCCAGGAAAGGACTTCTTGACTAATCAAGTTAAGTGAATTGAGATCAGATAAGGCTACCGGTAGGTGGTGGGATCTCAGTAGATATCCAAAATCTCTCAATAGATTGATCTGAATGTGTGCTTGATTTGATTGAAGAATGAACTCTTTGAGTTGATGAAGAGGTTCATGTCCCAAAAGTATTTGGGCTTTTAATAATTCAAAATCCCCAGAGAGAAATTTGCAGTAATGGATAAAGTCATTCTGATTAAGCCACTCGAATTTTGGTTGGTTAATAAGTTCCATCCAAGAATTCAAAATTGGTGAGTAATCTTCAAATGAATCCAAGCAAGGGGTTGTATCTTTGGCTACTAATTTTGTAAGTGGGTGGTTGGGTTTGTTGGATTTGAGGCGTTGAAGCTCCTCGGCCCACCAAATAAGCTTTTTATCTTTTACTTCTGAATCTAAATTGGAGTTGTAAACCTTTAAAAGTTCAATTTTTAGGCTATTTAGGGCTTTCCAAGCAGATCTTTTAGGCTTTTTGATAAATTGACAGGCAAAACTCTCCCCAAGTGAGCTTGAAGGGGTTTGTATTCTAGAGTCGACTGATTTGCTAATCATCTAGCTTTATGGCAATTTATTTGTTCTTGTAATTCTAAATTCATTATTTTTGAATATTAAGGTGGAGTTTTTCGATAATTTTCTCAAAAATCATGATTTTTTCTGAATATTTATGAAGTTAAATGGATTTTTTAAAAATTTCCCTAAGAAAATTCTATAATGCTAGATTAATTAAATCCAAGCCAATACCTTGATTTAGAAATAAATATCGGTTTTGGAAGGGTATACCCATATTCATTCAACCTTTTAAAAGCTAAAAACGAGTAATTATGTCTGTTCAAATTGAAAATCTTGGCGCTCTAGAGCGAAAAATCACATTAAATTTTGCTAAATCGGAGTTAAAAGCTGCTCGCGAAGCGAGACTCAAAAAATTGGGTAAGACTTTAAAAATGCCAGGTTTTAGACCTGGAAAAGTGCCTGCAAAGATGGTGGAACAGCAATATGGCATGCAGGTTGATTTTGAAGCCCAGTTTGACCGTGCTTCTGAGTTGTTCTTTGAGATTACTAAAAAAGAAAATATCTTATTGGCTGGACAGCCTCGTTTAGAGCCAAAGAGCGATATTGGTGCAGATCAAATCGTTTTTGATGCTATTTTTGAAGTATTCCCAGAGGTAAAGATCGGGGATTTATCTAAGTCAGAGATTACGCGTCATACGACATTAGTCACTGATGCAGAAATTGATCGTACGATTGATATGTTGCGTAAACAGCGAGTCCATTTCCATCCTAGAGGTGCTGACCATGGTCATGGTGACGGTGGTTCTAACAAGGCTGCTCAGTCAGGTGACCGCGTAACTGTTGATTTTGTTGGAACAATTGATGGGGTTGAGTTTGCAGGTGGTAAGGCCGACGGTTTTTCTTTTGTTTTAGGCGAGGGCAGAATGTTGCCCGAGTTTGAAGCTGCAGCTTTAGGTCTATCAAAGGGCGAGAGTAAAACTTTCCCGCTAGCTTTCCCTGCGGATTACCATGGGAAAGATGTTGCGGGTAAAACTGCCGAGTTTAAAATTACTCTTAAAGAAGTTGAGTGGCCACATCTTCCTGAAGTGAACGATGAATTTGCATTGAGCTTAGGCATTCCAGAAGGTGGTGTTGCTAAGATGCGTGAAGAAATTTCTCAAAACTTAACTCGCGAAATCAAACGTCGCACACAAACATTGCTTAAAAATCAAGTAATGGAAGCTTTAGCTAAAGCATCTGAACTTGACTTACCAAAAACATTGGTTGCTCAAGAACAAGAACGTTTAGTGCAAATGGCTCGTCAAGATTTAGCTCAACGTGGCGTCCCAAATGCCAAAGATGCACCAATCCCAGCAGAGATGTTTGCGCCTCAAGCAGAGCAGCGAGTCAAATTGGGACTTGTTTTAAATGAGTTGGTTAAGCAAAAAGATTTAAAAGCTACGCCTGAACAAATTAAAGCGGAAATTGAAGAGCAAGCATCAAGCTATGAGGATCCTAAAGAAGTTACGCGTTGGTACTACAGCGATCCTTCACGTTTAGGTGATATCGAATCTTTGGTCTTGGAAAATAATGTAGTTAAATATGTTTCTGAAATTGCGAAAGTAATTGATAAAACAGTTACATTTGAAGAACTTAGTCAGCTTAACTAATTTAAAGGAATGTCTATGAATCGCCTTGATCAAGAGTCAGCACTTAATACCCAAGCATTGGGTCTTGTGCCAATGGTTGTTGAAACCTCCGGTCGAGGCGAACGTGCTTATGACATTTATTCGCGCTTATTAAAAGAGAGAGTCGTTTTTCTTGTGGGCGAAGTCAATGATCAAACTGCAAACTTAGTTATCGCTCAAATGTTATTTTTGGAAAGTGAAAATCCTGATAAAGATATTTCACTATACATAAACTCACCTGGCGGCTCAGTATCGGCTGGATTGGCAATTTTCGATACGATGAATTTTATTAAGCCAGATGTAAGTACTTTGTGCATGGGGATGGCTGCAAGTATGGGGGCATTCTTACTCTCAGCTGGTGCTAAGGGTAAACGTTTTGCACTCCCTAATTCCCGGGTAATGATTCATCAACCATTAGGTGGTGCTAGAGGTCAGGCATCTGATATTGAGATTCAGGCAAGAGAAATTCTTTACTTAAGGGAACGTTTAAATAGTATTTTGTCAGAAAGAACGGGACAAACTATTGAGACTATTGCAAAAGATACTGACCGTGATAATTTCATGTCAGCTGATCAAGCACAAGAGTATGGCTTGATTGATAAAGTGATTACGACTAGATAATTGTATAAAGACGAATGAGCTCTACTAAAGATAAAGATTTACATTGTTCTTTTTGCGGCAAATCGCAAGAAGAGGTTCAGAAATTAGTAGCTGGTCCTTCAGTTTTTATTTGCGATGAATGTATATCGCTTTGTGGTGAAGTTATTGCAGAAGCAGAAATTGATAGCTCAAAAAAAACTTCCGCTGAAGATCCATTGCCAAGACCTAGAGAGATTAGTGAAAGTCTTGATCAATATGTTATTGGTCAAGAAGCTGCAAAAAAAACTCTCGCTGTAGCTGTTTATAACCATTACAAAAGACTTAGGCATTTAAAGTCTGATAAATCAAAAACACCAGTTGTCTCTGATGCCAAAGGTAAAGTTGAATTGCCAGTATCACATGGAAAACAAACTTCTGTAGTTAATGGGGTTGAACTTTCAAAAAGTAATATTTTATTAATTGGACCTACTGGATCCGGTAAGACCTTATTAGCTCAAACTTTAGCAAGACTGCTCGATGTTCCTTTTGTAATGGCTGATGCTACAACGTTAACAGAGGCGGGTTATGTTGGTGAGGATGTAGAGAACATTATTCAAAAACTATTGCAAGCTTGTGATTACAACGTTGAAAAAGCCCAAAAAGGGATTGTTTATATTGATGAGATTGATAAGATTTCTCGCAAATCTGATAACCCTTCAATCACCCGAGATGTTTCTGGAGAAGGTGTTCAGCAAGCTTTACTCAAGTTAGTAGAGGGCACAATGGCCTCTATTCCTCCGCAAGGCGGTAGGAAGCACCCAAATCAAGAATTTTTACAAATTGATACTACAAACATCTTATTTATTTGCGGTGGTGCTTTTGATGGTCTTGAGAAGGTTATCCAACAACGGTCATCAAAAGCAGGTATCGGTTTTGGTGCAACAGTCGAAAGTAAAGATCAACGCAAGGTTGGTGATGTGCTCAAGGAGGTTGAGCCTGAAGATTTGATTAAGTTCGGGCTTATTCCTGAATTAATCGGTCGTTTACCTGTCTTGGCAACTTTAGCTCAATTAGATGAGGCTGCATTAATTGAAATTTTGACCGAACCAAAAAACGCTTTGGTCAAGCAATATGAAGTGTTATTAAAGCTAGAGGGTGTTGATTTGGAAGTGAGGCCGGAGGCTTTAAGTGCTATTGCGAAGAAGGCTATTGCTCGTAATACTGGTGCACGCGGTTTACGTTCAATTCTTGAAAACTCACTCTTAGACGTGATGTACGAACTTCCATCATTGGAGAATGTTGAAAAGGTTGTCATTGATGAACAAGCAATCAATGGCGGTTCTGCAAAATTGGTTTATAGGACGGCTTCATCTGCTGCTTAAACAGCAATTAAATTAAACCTTATTCATTAAAAAACCCTATTTTTTATAGGGTTTTTGTTATTTTAGGCCTAAAAATTACTAAAAAATCGGTGTTTTTAATAAAAAGAGTATCCTAATCTTGAAATTCCCAAAATTAACCTTATTTGAGAATTATTAGATTTTTTTGCTTTCATTGAATACATTTGGAGATTTATATGCCCGGCAATTTGCTACTACCTACAGAGCCTATTCAATTGCCATTGCTTCCCTTAAGGGATGTTGTTGTTTTTCCACATATGGTCATGCCGTTATTTGTTGGCAGGCCTAAATCTATTAAAGCTTTAGAAGCTGCGATGGAAACTGGCAAAAATGTTTTATTAGTTGCCCAAAAAACAGCCTCAAAGGATGAGCCTGGGGTTGAAGATTTGTACCAGGTTGGTTGTATTGCCAACATTCTTCAGATGCTTAAATTACCTGATGGTACTGTAAAAGTGTTAGTTGAGGGCACCCAAAGAGCCGAAGTGAGCCAAGTTGAAGACAGTTTGGGCTATTTCAATTGCGAAGCTACCCCTCAAGAAATTGTTATTGTTGATCAGGCAGAAACAGAAGCTTTAAAGAGGGCGATTGTTGCTCAATTTGACCAATACGTTAAGTTGAATAAAAAAATTCCTCAAGAAGTTTTATCGACTCTTTCTGGCATTGATGATCCAAGTCGATTGGCTGACACAATTTGCGCTCATTTACCCATAAAGCTAGATCAAAAGCAGCAACTTTTAGAAATGGCGGATGTTCATAAACGCCTTGAAAGTTTATTGGGCCAATTAGAGAGTGAGATTGATATTCTTCAGGTAGAAAAAAGGATTCGTGGACGTGTTAAACGTCAAATGGAGAAGAGTCAACGTGAGTATTATTTGAATGAGCAAGTTAAAGCCATTCAAAAGGAATTAGGAGAGGGTGAAGAGGGCGCAGATCTTGAAGAGCTAGAGAAAAAAATCAAAGCGGCCAAGATGCCAAAAGAAGCCCTTAAAAAGGCTGAATCTGAATTAAAGAAATTGAAGCTCATGTCTCCAATGTCAGCGGAGGCAACGGTTGTTCGTAATTACATTGATACATTGGTAAATTTACCTTGGAAGAAGAAAAGCAAGGTGAATAATGACTTAACAAATGCTGAAAAAGTTCTTAATGATGATCATTACGGCTTAGACAAGGTGAAAGAGAGAATTCTTGAATATCTTGCTGTTCAACAACGTGTAGAAAAAGTTAAGGCTCCAATTTTATGTTTAGTAGGGCCTCCTGGTGTTGGTAAGACTTCTCTTGGGCAGTCGATTGCTAAAGCGACCAATCGTAAATTTGTACGTATGGCTTTAGGCGGAGTTAGGGATGAATCTGAAATTCGAGGTCATCGCAGAACTTACATAGGATCAATGCCGGGAAAAATTCTAACTAGCTTATCTAAGGTCGGTGTTCGTAACCCATTATTTTTATTGGATGAAATAGATAAAATGGGTATGGATTTTAGGGGGGATCCTGCTAGTGCGATGCTTGAAGTTCTTGATCCCGAACAAAATCATACATTCCAAGATCATTATGTAGAGGTTGATTTTGATTTGTCTGATGTCATGTTTGTTGCTACATCTAATTCTTTAAATATTCCTGGTCCTTTATTGGATCGTATGGAAATTATTCGTCTTGCAGGTTACACAGAGGACGAAAAAACAAATATCGCTCTGCGTTATTTGTTGCCAAAGCAAATTAAAAATAACGGCTTAAAGAATAATGAAATCGAAGTTGATGAATCTGCCATCAGAGATATTATTAGGTATTACACACGCGAAGCTGGTGTTCGAGCGTTAGAGCGTGAGGTAAGTAAAATTTGCCGCAAGGTAGTTAAATTGTTGCTTCTTAAAAAAGAAGCTGCGCCAATAAAAGTATCTTCTGCAAATATTGAAAAATTCTTATCAGTCAAGCGTTATGACTTTGGTTTGGCGAGTAAAGAGAATCAAGTTGGTCAAGTTACGGGTTTGGCTTGGACTGAGGTTGGTGGAGATCTTCTGACAATTGAAGCGGCTCAAATGCCTGGTAAAGGTAATACGATTCGTACGGGGTCTTTAGGTGATGTTATGAAAGAGTCTGTCGAGGCTGCCAGATCTGTTGTAAGAACTAGATCACATTCGTTAGGTATCGAATCTGATTTGTTTGAGAAAAAAGACATCCATATTCACTTCCCAGAAGGTGCAACACCCAAAGATGGTCCTTCAGCTGGTATTGCTGTTACGACAGCCTTGGTCTCAGTCCTTACGGGTATCCCAGTTCGTGCAGATGTTGCAATGACTGGTGAGATAACCCTACGCGGAGAAGTCCTACCAATCGGAGGCTTGAAAGAGAAATTATTGGCTGCGCATAGAGGTGGAATCAAAGTTGTCATGATTCCTGAGGAGAATGTTAAGGATTTGACCGATATCCCAGAAAAGGTAAAGAATGACATTGAGATTATCCCAGTTCGTTGGATTGATAAAGTTTTAGAGGTTGCGCTTGAATACGCTCCAAAGCCTTTACCTGAGCCCGTTGTGGCGGATTTGGCAAAGGAAAATCAAACTCAGAAAACTCAAGTGGATGTGCTAAAACATTAATTCAATAAAAAACAGGATACAATATTGTTCTTTGCAGATAAATAACTTGATTCTTGTAAGAAGATAGTTAAAATATCGCCTGCAACAGAAGGGTGCTTAGCTCAGATGGTAGAGCGTCTGCCTTACACGCAGAATGTCGGCGGTTCGATCCCGTCAGCACCCACCAAATTCTCCAAGCTCAATACCAACTATTCAAAAAGCTAAAAAATGCTCGAGTCTATTCGCACACATCAAAAGGCACTTCAGCTCCTCTTGTTGCTAATAATTTTTCCTTCTTTTGCATTTTTTGGTATTCAGAGTTATACAGGTTTTTTTGATAAATCAACTGACTTGGTAAAGGTTAACGGCCAAGTAATTACGCAAGCTGAATTAGATGTTGCTGTGAAAACCCAAGCACAAAGGGTTGGTGGGGATCCTGCAATTGCAAATAATCCAAGATTTAAGCAAAGCGTTTTAAATGAGTTGGTGCAACAAAAATTAGTTGCTTATGAATTGAGCTCCTTAAATCTTCAGGTTTCAGATCAATCTTTAGCTAATCGTTTAATGATGATTCCTGAAATAGCTGCACTTAAAAAACCTGATGGCTCAATTGATCAAGAAAAATACAAACAATTATTGGCATCGAATCAAATGACGGTAAATCAGTTTGAAAATGCTCGTCGTGAAGAGATTAAAGCTAATGAATTGCAATTTTCATTAGGTACACAGCAAGGAAGTATTTCATCATCCAAAGTTGCTGAGAAAGTTCTCGCGGGCTTGGCTGTGGAGAGAGAGGTCCAAGCCTTATTTTTCCTAGCCAAAGATTTTGTTTCTCAAGTAAAGCCTTCTAACGAAGCACTTGAAGCATACTACAAAGCAAATTCTAAGCAGTTTGAAACTGCACCGAGTGCAAATATTGAATTTGTAGTTCTAAAAGCTGCAAGTTCTAAGGGGGAAGATAAGGATTTCGCTGCTAAAGCGGATAAATTTGCAAATTTAGTATTTGAACAATCAGAAAGTTTGAAGCCTGTATCTGATCAGTTGAAATTAAAGGTCGAAAGTGTTTCTGGTCTATCAATTAATGGTTCAAGTTCGCTAGCAAAAGATCATCCACTTAATCAACCAGCATTATTAAAAGTAATCTTTACTGAAGATATCTTAAAAAATGGTCGAAATACTGAAGCAATTCAAGTGTCTCCTGGTGTTTTGGTATCCGCTAGAGTTGTTAAATTCAATCCACCTACATTAAAAACATTTGACGAAGTTAAGCCTGAGGTGGTGAAGGCCGTTTCACTTCGTGAAGCTGAAACATTAGCTGTTAAGGCTGCAGATGAAGCTGTATCTGCTTTGGAAAAAAATCCTGGTAATACAGAATATTTAAAGAAATTTAGTAAGCCGGTTTGGGTATCTAGAGCTAAGCCTCTAGATTTGCGTGGGGATGCGTATGAAAAAGTATTTGGCGCAAACTTAGGTAAATTGCCTACCGTTACTGCTGCATCTACTCCTGGAGTGGGAGTGGCTGTATTTAGAATTAATGAGGTTCGTGAGCCGAAAAATATTGATCCAAATGCTCAAATTGCACAATTAAAGCAAGTGGCGGTTCTTGCTGCTCAGTCAGAAATGGCTGCTTTATTTTCAAATATTCGAGATAAAGCTGGTTTGAAATTAATTAACAACCCAAAATAACTTTATCATTCAATCGTGATAATTCTTAGAGCATATTCTTAAGAATTGCCCAGACATTTTGCATCATAATTTTTTGAGCTTTTTCATTGGGGTGAATACGGTCAGCCTGAAATAGATTTGGGTTCAATGCCACATTATCCAAGAAAAATGGCACTAATTTAACTTTAGTTGACGAAGCAATATCCCCGTATAATTTTTGAAAATCTTGGCTATATTTTTTACCGTAGTTTGTAGGTATTTGCATACCAAGAAGGAGTACTTGGCAATCGCTTCTTTTCGCGATTTCTATCATCTTTTTCAGGTTTGATTTAGTCGCCTCCAGTTCAAGGCCTCTTAATGCGTCATTCCCGCCAAGCTCAATGATGATCAGATTGGGTTTATATTGAACTATAAGCTTTTCTAATCTGCCTAGACCGCCAGCTGTTGTTTCTCCACTGATGCTGGAATTTACTATTTTTAATGTTGGCTTTTGACTTGTTAGTTGATCTGATAATAACTTTACCCAACCTGTATTCTTTGATAGCCCATATTCTGCTGAAAGACTATCACCTAATACAAGGATGGTTTCTAACTTCTGTGAGTTTGTATTTGCATTTGAAAACTGAGAAATGCAAGAGATATAAACTCCTAGCATAATGATGCTTAAGATTTTATAAATCGGTAGTTTATGTATACGAATGAATGATTGAGACAAAATGACTTCCTCGAAATCGATAGATATTCAAATAGTTAATTTAAATAAAACAGTAAATACCAAGCAGGGGGATTTGCGTATATTGCATAACATTAACCTAAAAATTGAATCTGGGAGTGCGGTTGCAATTGTTGGAACTTCAGGGTCCGGAAAAACAACCTTATTGAGTCTTTTGGCAGGCCTAGATATACCAAGTTCTGGTCAAATATCCATGTTTGGAAAGGATATTTCAAATTTAAATGAAGAAGATAGGGCAAAGCTTAGGCGTGAAAATGTAGGTTTTGTTTTTCAATCGTTTCAATTAATTTCAGATTTAACAGCTTTAGAAAATATTATGATTCCTTTGGAGATTAAGGGTGTTCTAAGGGATGATGCCATAAAAAAGGCTCAATTCTGGATAGATAAAGTTGGATTGACTCATAGAGCTAACCATTACCCTGATACTTTGTCTGGAGGGGAGCAACAGCGTGTTGCTTTAGCTAGGGCTTTTGTTTGTGAGCCTAGAATATTGTTCGCAGATGAACCTACCGGAAGTTTAGATAAAGATAATGGTAGCAAGATTGAAGAGTTGTTATTTAAGTTAAACCAAGAAACTAAGTGTACTTTGGTACTTGTTACGCACGATTTAGAGCTTGCGAAAAAATGTTCGCAAACCTTCGTTCTTCAAGCTGGAGAGCTCTTATCTTCAATTAATTGATAGTTGCTTTCACGGTCAACTTTTTTAGGGCAAAATAGTTAATTATAAAAAACAGATTCATTTTAATTAAATGAAAATAATTGGAGATATTGTTAATGATTAATCTTTCTCGGCATTTTTTTATTTCGACATTTTTAATGCTTACGACTTTAATTAGCGGTTGTGGATACAACGCTTTTCAAGTTTTAGATGAGCAAGTTAAGTCAGATTGGTCTGAGGTTCTTAATCAATATCAACGTCGAAGCGATTTAATTCCTAATTTAGTAAATACAGTTCAAGGATTTGCGACTCAAGAAAAAGATGTTTTGGTCAATATCACAGAGGCTAGATCAAAAGTTGGATCGATACAGGCTTCAGCAGAGTTGATTAATAATCCTGAAGCCTTTCAGAAATTTCTTGCTGCGCAAAATGAACTAAAAAGTTCATTATCTAAATTGTTGGTTGTGTCTGAAAATTATCCTCAATTAAAATCTGATGCGAATTTTAGGGACTTGCAAGCGCAACTTGAAGGCACTGAAAATCGAATTACTGTTGCTAGAAACAGATACATAAAGTCTGTACAAAATTACAATACCGAAGTTAGGTCTTTTCCAACCAATTTAACTGCGCTTATTTTTGGATATAAGGTTAAGCCAAACTTTAATGTAGAGAATGAATCCGAGATTTCAAAACCCCCAGTCGTTAACTTAAATCCCAAGAAATAATTTGATGAGACTAAATTTAAAAGCGCGCAACTATTTGCATTCAGCGCTTTTTTTAGTTTTATGCCTCATTTTTCCAGTAGCAATTGCTGACCCAGTAACGAATCATTCAGTTAATAATGCTGTCCTTAAGATTCCAGAGTTGAATCAACATGTAACGGATCTTACGGGAACGATTTCACCATCTCAAATTAATAGCATTAACATAAAGTTACAAGAGTTTGAGGATAAAACAGGAAGTCAAATTGCTATTCTGATTATTCAAAGTACTTATCCAGAGGAGATTTCACAATACTCAATTCGAGTAGTTGATGAATGGAAATTGGGTCGTAAGGGTGTAGATGATGGAGTTTTATTGCTAATAGCAAAAAAGGATAGGCGTATTAGGGTAGAGGTTGGATATGGACTAGAGGGGGTTCTTTCTGATGCTAAATCAAAGCAAATTATTAGTGAACTAATTCTTCCATATTTTAAAAGCGGACAATATTTTGAAGGGATAAATGCTGGCTTAGATGAAATTTTGGCCCTAATTGCCAGAGAAAACATTTCAGTTCAGGCTAAAACCAATTCCCAACAATCTGAATTTGATCCCTTTGGTTTATTGATTTTCGTTTTCGTTGCAGCTTTAGCACTTGGGGGTTTTGTTAAAAAATTAATAGGAGTTGGTTTAGCTGGCTTATTAATTGGCATTGTTAGTGGATTTACTGTTTGGATATTTACCCAATTACTCTCAGTTTCACTATTTGCAGCTTTAATTGCTATTCTGGCGACATTTTTTGGAAATGCAGGTTCAGGGCCGCTTGTTAATGGATCCTATATACCTACCATCCGGGGTAGAGGGATAGATGACCGATTTAATGGTGGCGGAGGTGGTTTTGGTGGTGGAGGGGCATCGGGGGAATGGTAAAAACAATTCAAGCATTGGCTATATTTTTTAAAAGCAATTTTTTGTCAGATTTGCAGTTTCGTCGAGTCTTTAACAAAAAGGTTCTAGATAAAGTTACGAAAGAAATTGTTAAAGGGGAAAAGACTCATGGAGGACAAATTGTATTTGTCGTTGAAAACTTGCTTCCTATGAAATATATCCTTAAAAATCAATCATCTAGAGTAAGGGCTGGCGATCTATTTTTAAAATTAGGAGTAAATAAGACATTAAATAGTTGTGGGGTGCTAATTTACATTCTTTATTCGGGGAAAAAGATTGAAATAATTGCTGATAGTGGGCTCTCTGCCAAAATTCCTAGTCAGGTATGGGGTGAAATTTGTAGGAAATTAGCTGAAAAATTCAAAAATAGAGCCTTTGAAAATGGGGCACTAGAGGCAATATCTGATGTAAATTTTATCCTCTGCCAACACCTTCCTAAGGTTTCAAGCTCTAGGAATGAACCTTCGGATAAGCCCATTATCATTTAATTTCATTTATTCTTTTGCGCATTTCGTATAATTACGGGATGCCTTCATATTTCAGCCTTCCAGGGGCTATTGCCCTATCAAATTTTCGTCAACAACGCCTTGTTTCAAGTATTTCAGATCAAGGTGTTCAATTAACAAATATTCAAGCCGAATATCTCTATTTTATTTGGTCTGAATCTAATTTGAGTCCACAGCAGGTTGATAGGCTAAAGAATTTATTGAATAGTCCTGAAAGTTCTGTTTTATTAAAAACAAAAAATTATTCAGATGATGTCATTGTTGTCCCTCGAATTGGAACAATTTCTCCATGGGCAAGTAAAGCAACTGAAATTGCTTTGCATTGTGATTTACCGATTCTAAGGCTAGAGCGTGCAGTTCGTTACTCATGGGAGAGTAAAAAGCCTTTAACAGAAGATCAAAGAGTGATTGTCATTCAGGCAATTCATGATCGTATGACAGAATCAGTTATTAAAACGGTTGAAGAAGGTGATAATTTATATCAGGTTTTGCCTGATAAAGCATTTATTAAAATTGATGTTATCAGTACCGGTCGTTCTGCTCTAGAAAAAGCTAATTCAGAAATGGGTTTAGCTTTATCAGACGATGAAATTGACTACTTGTTTGACAACTTTACAAAATTAAATAGAAATCCAAGTGATGTAGAGCTCATGATGTTTGCTCAGGCTAATAGTGAACATTGTCGCCATAAGATATTTAATGCAACTTGGACTATAGATGGCTTAGAGCAAGATAAGTCCTTATTTGCGATGATTAGAAATACGCACCAATTAGCTCCAAAAGGAACTGTTGTTGCATATTCCGATAATGCGGCAATCATGGAAGGTTGTGAGGCTGAAATTTGGGCCCCGATTGGCTCAAGCCCAAAGTACGAGAAGAAAAATAGGCTTACTCATACTTTGATGAAGGTTGAAACTCATAACCATCCAACTGCGATAGCACCTTTTCCTGGAGCTTCAACAGGTGCGGGTGGGGAAATACGCGATGAAGGAGCTACTGGAATAGGTGGTAAGCCTAAGGCTGGATTAACTGGTTTCTCAGTATCGAATTTAAATTTACCAGGTAGCCAGCTGTCTTGGGAGCAAAATCCATATGGAAAGCCGGAAAGGATCGCTTCTCCTTTGCAAATAATGATTGATGGACCAATTGGTGGTGCAGCATTCAATAACGAATTTGGTCGATCGATTCTAGGCGGTTATTTTCGGGTATACGAGCAAACTATTAATGGCAACAGATATGGTTACCATAAGCCAATCATGATTGCTGGTGGTATTGGCAGTATTGATGATGCGCACACGCATAAAGGGCAGATGCAACCTGGAGATTTGTTAATTCAAATTGGCGGCCCTGGCATGAGAATTGGTATGGGTGGTGGAGCTGCTAGTTCTATGGCCACAGGTGTTAACTCTGCTGAACTTGATTTTGATTCGGTCCAACGTGGTAATCCTGAAATTGAGCGTAGAGCGCAAGAGGTGATAAATGCGTGCCGTAATTTAGGTGATAAAAATCCAATTGTTTCAATTCATGATGTGGGTGCTGGTGGTTTATCAAATGCTTTTCCAGAGTTAGCTGATGGTGCTGGATTAGGAGCAGAATTTGATATGCGTAAAATTCAGCTAGAAGAATCAGGAATGAGTCCGGCTGAAATCTGGTGCAATGAATCACAAGAGCGATATGTTTTAGCAATTAGAGAAGCAGATTTACCTTTATTTGAGGAACTATGTAAAAGGGAAAGATGTCCTTTTGCGGTCGTAGGTAAAACCACTCAAAACAGGCAATTGCAGTTAATTGATTCAAACAAACCAAGTTCTGATAGTCAATCGTTACCAATTGATATGCCAATGGAAGTCTTGTTGGGCAAGCCTCCCAAAATGCATCGAGATGTTAAGCGTTTGCCAGAGAGCTTCCAGCCAATTAATTTAGACTCGATCACATTAGATGAGGCTATAAGTAGGGTGTTGCAGCATCCTACAGTTGCTAGTAAGTCGTTCTTAATTACGATAGGTGATAGAACTGTTGGTGGTTTAAATCATAGAGACCAGATGGTAGGCCCTTGGCAGGTCCCAGTAGCTGATTGTGCAGTAACTTTAATGGATTACAAGGGTTATCGTGGAGAAGTAATGAGTATGGGGGAGAGAACCCCTCTTGCTGTTATCGATGCTCCTGCGGCAGCTAGAGTTGCTGTTGGAGAGGCTATAACTAATCTCCTTGCCGCTGATATTGAAGATTTATCTAATATTAAATTATCAGCAAATTGGATGGCTGCTTGTGGAACTCCAGGTGAGGATGCAAAACTATTTGATTCTGTAAAAGCAATTGGAATGGAATTATGTCCAGACTTAGGGATTGCTATACCTGTCGGTAAAGATTCTTTGTCCATGAAGACTGTTTGGAGTGAATCCTCTCAAACTAAGCAAGTCACTTCTCCAGTCTCATTGATTATCTCTGCCTTTGCACCTGTCTCGGATGTTAGAAAAACATCCACACCTCTGCTTGTGACTAAAAGTGTAGAAGGAAATGATCTAGATACTGAATTGGTATTGATTGATTTAGGGTTCTCAGAGAATCGAATGGCTGGAAGCATTTTGTCCCAAGTTTTGAATCAATCAGGAGATAAAGCCCCAGATGTTGATAACCCGAAATCTTTAAAAGCTTTTTCTCAAGCAATTATTAAACTTCGTCAGTCAGGAATGATCCTGGCATATCATGATCGTTCTGATGGTGGTTTGTTCTCAACAATTGCCGAGATGGCATTCGCTTCTCATTTAGGTGTTTCAATTAATGTGGATATGCTTGTACTTGAGAAGGGACATGAGTCAGATTTTGGCGACTCAAAAAATTGGGCACAGCAGGTTTCTGGTCGCAGAGACGAACTTACCTTAAAGGCTTTATTTAATGAAGAATTAGGTGCCGTTATACAGATTTCTCGTGAATCTAGAGATGCGGTGTTTAACGTACTAAGAGAATTTGGTCTGAGTGCAAATTCTCATATCATTGGAAAACCAAACACCAATGGTCAAATTGAAATTTGGCGTGATGCAAAAAAAATATTTTCTGTACCAAGAAATGTATTACAAAAGCTTTGGCAAAGCACCTCTTGGCAAATTGCAAGATTAAGAGATAACCCAAGCTGCGCTGATAGTGAAAATGATTTAGTTGAGGATATTAATGATCCTGGTATGTCGCCGATTGTTACTTTTGACGCAAATGAAAATATTGCATCGCCATACCTTAATTTAAATATTCAACCCAAAGTTGCGATTTTGAGGGAGCAGGGCGTTAACTCTCATCTTGAGATGGCTTACGCAATGAGTCTCGCTGGATTTGAAGCTCATGATGTTCATATGAGCGATTTATTATCCGGTAGGGTTAAATTGAAAGACTATAAAGGTCTAGTGGCTTGCGGTGGATTTAGTTATGGTGATGTGCTCGGTGCTGGTGAAGGTTGGGCTAAGACCATTCTATTTAACGATTTATTAAGAGATTCATTTGAGGAATTCTTTAAACAATCCGATACTTTTGGGCTTGGCATTTGTAATGGTTGCCAGATGTTAAGTAATCTCTCAGAAATTATTCCAGGAACTGAATTTTGGCCAAAATTCACGAAAAATATTTCTGAACAATATGAGGCAAGATTGGCGTTGGTTGAGATTCAAAAATCAGTCTCTGTATTTTTAGATGGTATGGAAGGTAGTAGGTTGCCGATTGCTGTTGCACACGGAGAAGGTTACGCAAATTTTGACGCTAAAGGATCTCTATCAGAAGCTTATAAAGCAAATATGGTTGCACTGAAATACATTGATAATTATGGAAATGCAACGCAAACATATCCATTGAATCCAAATGGATCTCCTGATGGCGTCACTGGTTTAACTAACCTTGATGGAAGGTTTACTGTATTAATGCCACATCCAGAGCGAGTCTTTAGGGTGGCTCAGATGAGTTGGTCCCCAGAAAACTGGAATAATTTTAATGATGGTTTGAGTCCATGGATGAGGATGTTCCAAAATGCTCGTCGTTGGGTTAATTAATAAATGTCTCACGAGCCAGTAAATTTTTCTGAAGTTAGGGGGGTGCGATATTTGCATCTTGGATCTGAATGGATTCAGGGCGCAATGAGGTTAAGTGACCCCTATGGTATTGAACTTGAGTATGCTCAGCAGATGATGGGGTGGTTGTTATTTCTTGACCCATCAAGTAATTTTGACGTTTTGCAACTAGGCCTTGGGACTGGTTCATTAACTAAGTTTAGCCACAATTTAAATAATCAAATTAAAGTATCAGCCGTTGAAATTAACCCTGCTGTAATAGTTGCATCAAAGGTTATGTTCGAATTGCCTATTGAATCTAAACGATTAAATCTGATACATGATGACGCCTTGAATTATGTGAAAAATAAGAAAAATAGGTTAAGTAAGGATATTATCCAGGTTGATTTGTATGATGGTTCTGCAAGTGGTCCGGCGTTAAGTTCTTTGGAGTTTTACTCAGCCTGCGCCGAGGTTCTTAAAGAAACAGGTGTTATGACTGTAAACTTATTTGGCCGCCATTCTAGTTTTAAAGAAAATATCAATAATATTTGCGAGGCTTTTGGAGATAGAGTTCTATTATTTCCAGAAGTTCATGATTGCAATGTAGTTGCAATTGCGTTTAAAGGCCCTCAACTTAAAGTAAGTTGGAATGATATGGCTAAAAGGGCTAAAGATATTACTAATCGCTGGGGGTTGCCTGCCTCTAAATGGGTTAAGGGATTAAAAAAGGCAAATATCCGCCAAGATATTTGCCTTGAGATATAAGGGGTAAATTAAATTTATTACTCCTTAATGTGATTATTACTGAATTTTTGCTTTCGATTTAAATTTCTGCATCATTTCGCTAAATTTGGCGCGTTGCCAGTTTTCATCTTGGGTAAGCAATTGGGTTAATTGTGGCTTTAACTCTTGAATAGTTGGAACTTTAGCGTCGCGAATATCTTCTAACAAAATGATATGCCAGCCAAATTGTGTTTTAACAGGGGCTTGGGTCATTTGACCTTTATTAAGATTGGTCATTGCTTTTGAGAATTCTGGAACAAGTGAAGTTGAGCTAACCCAGTCTAGTTCGCCACCTTTTACTGCTGAGCCGGGATCTTTTGAGTTTGCTTTGGCAAGTTCATCAAAACTTGCCCCATTTTTTAATTTTCCAATGAGATTTTTGGCATCTGCCTCCTTTTCAACAAGGATATGCTTTACTTTGTACTCTTTTCCAGCAAATTGGCCCTTAACTGTATCGTAAGCATGTTGAAGATCAGCTTCAGTAATGCCTTCTCTCTCAACATAATCTGCAAAAACTGCAGCAACTAATACGCCTAATTTGGCCTGTTCCAACTGTTCTTTAACGTCTTCTCTTTGATTGATGCCACGCTTCTCAGCTTCCTGAAGCACTAATTCTCTGGTGATAAGGAGTTCCCGACCTTTTTCCCTAATTTCAGGGCTAGTAGGTTGGCCGGATTTACTAATTAACTGATCTAACTTTGCTTTTGGGATTGATTTCCCATTAACTACTGCAGCATTCTGAGCAAAAGTTAGTGTTGAGGCAATTAATAGTGAGGTTACAAGAGCTGTTTTGATAGGTTGTTTCATTTTTCGTCTAAAGTTTTTGCGTTAATTATTAAAGCATGAATTTCAGAGGGAAACCAAGCTTTAAGGGCATCATACACGAGCCTATGCCTTTGTAGTCGACTCTTGCCTTTAAATTGCTCAGAAACAATTTCAACTGAATAATGGCCAGCCCCATCGCGATTGCCTACATGGCCAGCATGTAAATGACTATCATCCCTAAATTCGACGAATGAAGGGGATAGTGAGCCAATTAGCGCATTTTTGAATTTTTCTATTCTATTAGTCATAGTACTAGTCGAATTTCGTACTTTAAGTTATTGCTCAATAGTTTCGGGATCTATATGTTTGGAAATCCAAATACCCTGTCCAATGACGAAAATTGTGAGTATCCCAAATGTCGATAACTTAAAGTTATTCCAGATTTCTGATTTGTAGGTATATGCAACATAAAGATTAAGAGCGCCTAAAATAACAAGAAATAAAATCCAAGCGGCATTTAAATATCCCCAAACAAAATTTTCACTTTCTCTTTTTAATTGAATCTGATTTCCCATCAGTTTTTGAATGAAATTCACTTTGAGGATGAATTTTCCAAAAATTAAGATAAGAGCAAAAGCCCAATACAGAACCGTTGGCTTTAACTTAATGAATTGTTCATTGTGAAATAAAATAGTTAATGAACCAAATAGTAAAATAATTACAAAGCTAATCCATTGCATTGGTTCCACATGTTTTTTTCTATAAATTAACCAAGAGATTTGCATCAACGAGACTGCCATCGCAACCCCGGTAGCGATGAAAATATCATAAGCTTTAAAAGCTATAAAAAAGATTAAGACAGGTAAGAATTCAAATAATAATTTCATCAAGCTTTACTTAAGGTTTAAATTTTAAAGATGCCGAATTAATGCAGTATCTAAGACCTGTAGGTTTTGGTCCATCTTCGAATACATGGCCAAGGTGAGCATCGCAGTTTTTGCATCTCACCTCAGTTCGAATCATTCCGTGAGTTGTATCGCGATGCTCCGAAATAACATTGTCAGAGGATGGTTCGCTAAAACTAGGCCATCCGCATCCAGCATCAAATTTAGAGTTGGAGTCGAATAGTTTAGTTTGACAACAAATACAGAAATATTCTCCCTTATGCCAATGATCCCAATATTCACCAGAAAATGGTCGCTCAGTTGAGCCTAATTGAGTAACTCGATATTGAATATCGGTAAGTTCGGAGATTGAATCTTTAAGATTTATTTTATTTTGCATCTGAATATTTTGACTTGTTTTTTTAAAATATTATGGGCCTTTATATGTGGGCAAATGATTGATTATTTTGCAAGATTTAATGATATTACTTACGTTATAAAATTTATGTTTAAATATCATCATAACCACTATTAAAACAAGGGGAATTAAATTATGGTCAGAAAAATAGAGTCTAGCAAATTGTTAATGGGACAAATGATGAGTAGTCCGTTGACAATTTCAAGCATTATCAAGCATGCCGCTAAACATCATGCAGATACTGAGATTGTTTCTAGGCGAACTGAAGGTGATATTCATACATATAGTTATGCTGACTGTGAATTAAGGGCAAGAAAAGTCGCTCAATTTATTGCACGTCTTGGAATCAATCCTGGCGATAGAGTTGGAACCTTGGCATGGAATGGTTATCGACACTTAGAGATCTATTACGGTGTATCTGGCAGTGGTGCAGTCTGCCATACTATCAACCCTAGATTGTTTCCGGAGCAAATTGCTTACATTATCAATCATGCAGATGATCAAATTATTCTATTTGACACAACTTTCTTACCTTTAGTCGGTGCTTTGAAAGAACATTGCCCATCTGTTAAACATTGGATTTGTCTAACTGATGAAGCTGTGATGCCTAAATTAGATAATGTAGATTTGCTTTGTTATGAGTCTCTTATCAAAGCTGAAAATGGTGAATATGAATGGCCTGAGTTCGATGAAAATGCTGCCTCAAGCCTTTGTTATACATCAGGTACTACTGGTAATCCAAAGGGAGCTCTGTATAGCCATAGATCAACCGTTTTACACTCATATGCTTCAGCAATGCCTGATGCCTTAAACATTTCGGCAATGGATACGATCATGCCGGTTGTTCCTATGTTTCACGTGAATGCTTGGGGATTACCTTATTCAGCCCTTTTGGCCGGCGCAAAATTGGTATTTCCTGGTGCTAAATTAGACGGCCCGTCCCTTTATGAGCTTTTTGAAACTCAGCGTATTACGATGTCAGCGGGCGTTCCTACAATTTGGGCAGGCCTCATTCAGCATGTTCAAGCAAATAACCTTAAATTTTCAACATTTAAATCTACGGTAATCGGCGGTTCTGCTTGCCCTCCGGCGATGATGAAGACTCTGCAGGATATGAATATTGAAGTTATTCATGCGTGGGGAATGACTGAATTGTCACCGTTAGGCACGGTTGCTAAATTGAAGGCAAAAGATCTTAAAAAATCACCTGAAGAACAACAAAGAATTCTGCAAAAACAAGGTAGGGTCATTTATGGCATAGATATGAAAATCATTGACGGAGATGGTAAAGAGTTGCCTCACGATGGCGTAGCTTTTGGTGATTTACTTGTTAAAGGTGCCTGGGTAATTGATAACTATTACCGTGGCACAGAGTCTCCTTTGGTAGATGGTTGGTTCCCAACAGGAGACGTTTCAACGATAGATATTGATGGAAATATGCAAATTACGGATCGCAGCAAAGATGTGATCAAGTCTGGTGGGGAATGGATTTCATCAATCGATATTGAAAACGTTGCAAGCGGTCATCCTGCCGTTGCTATGGCTGCTTGTATTTCAGCTTATCACCCTAAATGGGATGAGCGTCCAATGTTAGTTGTCGTCAAAAAACCTGAAGCAAAAGGTACTGATGAGTCAATTAAAGAAGATATCTTAAAATTCTTTGATGGAAAAATAGCTAAATGGTGGCTTCCGGACGACGTTGTTTTTATTGATCAAATTCCTTTGACTGCAACTGGAAAAATGCAAAAATTAAAATTGCGTGAAATCTACAAAGATCATAAATTACCAACTGCTTAAAAAATTTTTAATAAATGAAACTAGATAAGGGAAATTTAATGATTCACTCAATCGAGGAGTTTGGTGAAGAATTAGATGTCCCTTTTTTGAAATTGCTCGGTGTTCGTTGTCTAAGTATGGGGTTGGGGGAAGGGGAAATCGGCCTTCAGCTTAAGCCAGAACATACAAATACTTGGGATGTTGCTCATGGTGGGGTATTGTTAACCTTGATGGATGTAGCTATGGCTATAGCGGCTAGAGCAGCTGATCCATACGATAGAAGTGTTGTCACAATAGAGTTGAAAAATAACTTCCTTCAAGCGGCTAGTGGCGCGTTGCGAGTCCATGCAATAACGGTCCATAACACTGCCACAATGGCTTTTTGCGAAGCAAAGCTTTACAACTCTGAAGGTGATATCTGCTGCATGGCGAGCGGAACATTTAAATTCTTGAAGAAATTACCGGCAAAAAATGCAAATGGTGAAAGATCTGTAAATTCAGATCAACGTGCTAAATAAATTTATCACGAATTGTTTTTGAGTCAATTTGTCCTTGAGCATCAAATCTATTTTCAATAAATTCAAATTCTCCAGACCTTCTAACTCTTAATAGACTGCTAGATCGAGTCCCATAGTTATTGGTATTGATGAAGGCTGAAGATAAGACTTTCTCCAATTCCCGATCTATTCCAGTATTGGGTAGCTTGTAACTTGGTGCAGTTTCTTTGTTATAGAGAAGATCAAAATATCTCTCTGGAGAATCAAAATCACCTTGATCGGCGCTGAGGGCTTGAGTGAATCTAAGTTTGCTTTTTTCAACTTTTGGCCAAGGGGTGTCAAGCATGGCATTTGATAAGCCATAAACTCCTGATTTAAGAAACATTTGGCGTGGTTTTTGATGGGGGTATATTCTCGAATTTTCTAAATAGCGATTGCTAGTCCACGAAAGATTTTCATCTATTAAGTTGCCAGTTAATAAATTAAAACCGTTGTAATCAAGATAATTAATTTCTTCGTCTGACTCAAAATTACTTAATGATTTTGAAGAGGTTAAAAATTTGTTTGTAATCTCACCCCTAGTTTTTAAGTTTTCATTTTTTTCGGATGGTGCTCGAATGTTAGTAATCGCAGCAAAACGACCAGTTTTAGAAATTCCCATCCATGTTCCAGAGCTCCCATTTACTTTAGCTTTATCCCTGCCGCCTAAAATATTTGGATTATCATTCCACCAATTTAATGGTTCAGTAGGTCGATCATAGAATTCATCTCTATTTGAGGCTACCACTAGAGAATATCTAGGATGTACATTCCATCCAAATAGTATTAGGCACATTAGATTTCAATGATTAGATAAGGTTGATCTTTAATCTCGCTAATTAATAACTGATTTTCAGTGCCTGGATAAATTACCAGCTTGGAATTTAATTGATCTAATTTGATTTCTATTTGAAGTAATACTTCATTATTGTTGGATATTGCAGATAAAACTACCATGCCAGCAGGCTGGTCTAGGTTCTCAATATTAAATATTTCATCTCCGGGATTCGGCAGAGTGTGAGACCTACCATTTAAGTCAATTTTTGCTAACTTTAATCTTCTTTTGATGGCCCCTCTATATTGACTTCGAGCAACTACTTCTTGCCCTGGGTAGCATCCCTTTTTAAAATCAATTCCACCTAATGATTCAATATTTACCATTTGAGGTACAAATGCTTCTTGGGTATTCTTTGTAATTCTGGGAATACCACTTTCAACTTCGATTAAATCCCATAATTTGGAGTTTGAAATATTTTCTTTTGGGAAATTCACTGCTTCACTTTTGCTTATTGCAAAAATTCTTCTATTGAATGGGATTCCTTCATGTATAACAGTTGGAAGGTGAGTTTTATAAGTCGCACCAGTTAACAATTTACTAAAGTTTGGAGTTGGGGATTTTGTTGTTATCCCAAGTATCAAATATTCATTTTCTTTGTATTCAACCGTGACTTTTGACCTTAGAATAAATTTTCTTAATCGATTGGAAAAGTCGGCAGCTAAATCTTTAGATATCCATATAATGAAACTTTCTACATTATGAGTTATATATTTACTAATCCAAAATGTACTTATAAGTCTTCCTTGAGCAGAGCAAAAACCAGCTAATTGGGAATAACTAATCTCATCTGTAGAGTTGGAGGTGGTTAAAGGAACTTTGTTAACATCAATTGTTAATAAATTTTGAAGGAAAATTGAAGATTCCTCACCATAAACTTGGATAATGTCCCAGTCGTTTAGGGGGGAAATGTTTGTTTCGTCACTTATTTGCATATTAAGGTTTTAACATAGCTCAATGAAGCGCGTTCATAGCAAAATTAAAGCTAAAAAAGGCTTTTCAATAAATAAGTTATTGATTTTAATGGCTTTAATCTTAATATCATCAATAATTTTTGTAAATTATATTTACTTCTATCCCGTTACCCCATCATTATCAGGTGGGCAAACTCAAGGTATCCCTAAATTTAGGTACCGAATTAAAGGAGGAAATATTGCTTCGCAATTAATTAATCAAGGTGTAAGAGCTCCTAAATTTGTCTTGCAAACAGCTTTATTTCTTTCGCATTTTAGAGGTTCAATAAAATCAGGTTTATACGAGGTTGATGAAAAAGCAAGTATTTATCAAATTATTGAGAAAGGAATATTGGGCGATACAGTTAAAGGAAAATTAACTTTAATCGAAGGTTGGCCAATTTGGAAAATTCGTCAAGAATTAGACAGAAATCCTGACCTTATTCACAGTACTAAAAATTTAACCTTAAAATGTCTTTCAGAATTACTGGGTCTTGAATATTCAAACCCAGAGGGTGCTTTTTTTCCAAGTACCTATTTTTTTGAGCCTGGGTCAGAAGATATAAGTATTCTAATCTCGGCAAAAAAACTAATGGACACCAATTTAGAAAAGGCTTGGTCAACACGCGATAAGGATATTGCACTTAAAAACCCTCGCGAAGTACTAATTCTTGCTTCGATAATTGAAAAAGAAACTGGGCAGCTAACTGATAGAAAAATGATATCAGCAGTTTTTAACAATCGATTGTCAAAAAAGATGAAACTTCAGACAGATCCAACCGTTATTTATGGGATTGGTGAGGGGTTTAATGGAGATCTAACCATTAAGGATTTACGTACAGATGGCCCTTATAATACGTATACAAGATATGGATTGCCGCCGACACCAATCTCTGCCCCAGGGTTAGCTTCAATTGCGGCAGCAACCCAACCTTCAAACTCTAAAGCTTTATATTTTGTTGGAGCTGGGAATGGCAATAGTTTTTTTTCGGAAACATTAAAAGATCACAACGCCGCAGTTCAGAAGTATCAAAAGAAAATTAGTAAATAGCTATGAAAAATAATAATTTGTTCCCAGGGTTATTTTTCTCCTTTGAGGGGATTGATGGCGCAGGTAAAAGTACGCACATAAAATATTTTTATGAACAATTAGTCCAAAATTTCCCAAACAAGAAGGTTGTGTTAACTCGAGAACCTGGAGGCACAGAACTAGGTGAATCGTTAAGAGAATTGCTATTACATAAAAGTATGAATATTGAGACTGAAGCACTTCTAATGTTCGCGGCAAGGCGCGAGCATCTGGCGCAAGTAATCGAGCCTGCTTTGATGAATGGAGATATTGTTATTTCAGATCGATTCACGGATGCTTCTTTTGCATATCAATGTGGTGGAAGAGGTCTGAATAGAGAAAAATTGACTCAATTAGAGCATTGGGTTCAAGGTAGAAGCATTGATAATCCTAGTAACTGTATTGAGCCAAATTTAACTTTTCTATTTGATTTGTCTAGTGAAATTGCCCAATCTAGAAGAGAGCAGGCAAGGACGCCGGATAAATTTGAAGTTTTGGATACAAGATTTTTTGAAAATGTTAGGAACGAATATCTTAGAAGGGCGAAGAATGACCCTGAGAGATTTATGATTATTGATTCAAACAAATCTATCAATGAAATAAGGCTTGATTTAAGTCAAATCTTAATGAAAATTATTGCTAATTGAAATGACTATAAATTATGAATTACCATGGCATGATAAGGCCTTTAGCGAGGTTTCTAATCAGAATAATTTCCCCCAATCTTTATTAATTTATGGGCCTGAAGGAATAGGCAAGTTTTCTTTTGCACTTAGATTGGCAAATTATTTGCTATGTGAAAGTTCTAATAAACTTAAGCCGTGCACTGAATGTAGTGGCTGCAAATGGTTTGCAGCTGGAAATCATCCGGATTTTATTGGTATCTTGCCAGAGGAAATACTACATTTACTACCTCAGGATCTGCAATTTTCTGAAGGAAAAGATTCATCTGAAGATAAAAAATTAAGCAAATTTATAAAAATTGATCAAATTCGTGAAGCGCTAGCTGATTTAAATTTGGCTACATATCGTGGCGGTAAGAAAATACTATTAATCAACCCTGTTGAATCAATGCAAACTGCTGCATCAAATAGTTTACTTAAAGCTTTAGAAGAGCCTCCTCAAAACATTATATTTATTTTGGTATCTAATCAGATTGATAGGGTTTTGCCAACGATTAGATCTCGATGCAGGCTATTAGCGCTTCAAAAACCCTCAATTCAAGAATCATTAGATTGGTTTTCGAATAACAATATGGAAAAAAATTATTCTCGAGACTACTATGAACAAGCTTTAAGAGAAAGTGGGGGAGCGCCGCTAATTGCCTTAACTCAGCTTCAAAGTAGTTTACTTGAGAACACAAAAAAAATTTTGTTTGAGTATTTGCCTAATGGTAAATCAATTGACTGGTTAACTGCAGCAGAAAAATTAAGTAAATTTCCAATTATTGATTCCATTTTAGTTATTCAGAGGTGGGTATTTGATCTAATTTCTGTTTCTAATTCGGGGGCAATAAAATACTATCCGGCAAATGCGGCACAACTAAATTATTTAGCTTCAAATACTACAGATTTAAAAATAATTAAATTTAATGATATTTGTTTAGAAGCAAAAAAGAGAGCAAGTCACAGCCTTGCCGTGAAATTGCAAATTGAAAACTTACTACTGCAATATTCCAAAATTTTTAATTAATACTTTTTATGTTCATTGATTCACATTGTCACCTTGATTTTTCTGAATATGAGGGACGTATTCCTGAAGTATTAAATAATATGAAGGATGCGAACGTTTCGCATGCTTTATGTGTCTCAGTTGATATGCCTGATTTTCATAAGGTATTAAATTTAGCGAATTCTTATCAAAATTTGTATGCAAGTGTAGGTGTTCACCCTGATTATGAAGAGACACCTGAGCCAACTCTTGATTGGCTAGTTAGTAACTCAAAGCATGAAAAAGTAATTGCTATAGGAGAAACTGGCCTTGATTATTTTAGATTAAATGGTCGCCAATTAGATGAAATGGAGTGGCAACGTGAACGATTTAGAACGCATATTAGGGCAGCACTTGAGGTTGATAAACCATTAATTATTCACACAAGATCTTCCGCTGAAGATACATTAAAAATTATGGAGGAAGAGGGTGCAATGAGAGTGGGTGGTGTAATGCATTGTTTCACTGAAACTTTAGAGGTTGCAAAACGCGCAATTGAACTTGGATTCTACATTTCATTCTCAGGAATTGTTACATTCAAAAATGCAATTGAGCTGCAAAAGACTTGTTTAGAAGTTCCTCTTGAGAGAATGTTGATAGAAACTGATTCTCCTTATTTGGCTCCTGTTCCATATAGAGGAAAAACCAATCAACCAGCATGGGTTAAAAATGTAGCTGAATTTATCGCCAATTTAAAATCAGTACCAGTTGAAGATATTGGTCGTGCGACGACTGAGAATTTTAAAGAGTTATTTGGGATTTAATTATGTTAATTTTTAGGATAATTTGCTCTTTAATTTTGGCTTTAATCTCAAGTTTTGTTTTCGCACAGAATCAAGGTTCTTTTAGTAAGCGATATGAGGTCTATAACAGTAAAAGTGATTTTAATATCCCTGAAATAGATTCATTTTTTACTGCAATATCTTTTGATGACATTGACACTGTTAAAACTAGAGTTTTAAAAAATGGTTTTTCACCTAATATTTTTAATAAACATGGATATCCCGCTCTTGTATTTTCAATTAGAGAGTCGTCTCCCAAAGTGACTGATTTCTTGATTGATGCCAAGGACTCTGATTTGGAAATTGAGAATATATATGGTGAAACGCCCTTAATGATGGCATCTTTTTCAAATAATTTTCCAATCGTTAGAAAATTGGTAGATCAAAAGAAGGTTAACGTTAATAAATCCGGTTGGAGTCCTTTGCATTATGCGGCGAGTAAAGGATCTTTAGATATAGTTCAATTCTTAATAAATAATGGCGCTGAAGTTAATGCCAGAAGTCCAAATGAAACAACTCCATTAATGATGGCCTCTAGATATGGTCATATACAAGTTGTTCGTTTATTGCTAACTTCTGGCGCAGATTTAGCCATTAAAAATCAACAAGGGCTTACCGCCATAGATTTCGCATCAAACTCTAATCAAACGGAGATTAAGCAAGGTCTTATGTCTAGATGGGTTAAGCTTTACGGTTCAAACTACAAGTAGTATTGGACCTGAATTTAATTCGTATAATAATTATTATGTAAAGTAATTAATGGATCAAAAGATTGACTCGCCTTGTATTGGAATTTGCTCAACCTTATTTGATGATGTTTGCCAAGGTTGTGGGCGAACTATTCTCGAGGTGTCAAACTGGGTTTTGCTAACTGATAAAGAAAAGTCAGACGTTTGGGAAAGAATTACAAAAGAAGGAACAGCTTTACGCTTTACGCGTAAGGCTGAATAAATTTAACCTTCTAAAGCTTGGCTTTGAAGATATTCTTCATAACTGCCTGAGAAATCGTTAATCGTTCCATCATGCTTGACTTCTAGAATTCTAGTAGCTAAACCAGAAACAAATTCGCGATCGTGGGAAACAAATATAAGAGTTCCGTCGAACTTTTCTAAGGCTAACTGAAGACTTTCAATTGACTCCATATCCATGTGGTTTGTTGGTTCATCCATTGCGAGTACATTGTGCTTGCCTAGCATTAATTGCCCCCAGATCATTCGACCTTTTTCACCGCCTGAAAGAACATTGACAGATTTTCCAATATCGTCACCAGAAAATAAAAGCCTCCCTAGTGTTCCACGAATGATTTGATCATCATCCCCCTGCTTAGCCCACTGCCCCATCCAATCCATTAACTTTAGATCCTTAGGAAAACATTGATTGGTATCTTGGGGCATCACGCCAACATCAGCATTTTCAGCCCATTTGACGCCACCATTGTCGACTTCAATACCTCCGAATTTTGTTGTAAGTATCGAGTTTAGGAGAGTTGTCTTACCTGCGCCATTTTGACCAATAATAGCGATTCTTTCACCTGGTTGGATTGTGAGATTAAATTTATTAAAAATTGCTCGATCATAAGATTTTGAGATCTCAGAGCATTCAACAACGATGTTGTGTAGTTTCTTTTCAAATTCAAACCTTATGAATGGGTTTTGTCTTGAGGAAGGTTTGACATCAGCAACTTCAATTTTTTCAATTTGCTTTTGTCTTGAAGTTGCTTGTCGGGCTTTTGACTTATTGGCAGAGAATCTTCTGACAAAGTCCTGTAATTCAGCAATACGTTCCTTGGCCTTTGCATTGGCGCTTAATTGTTGGGCTCTTGCTTGCGCGGAAGCTAGCATGTAATCGTCGTAATTTCCGGGGTAGACGCGTAAAGTTCCATAGTCCATATCTGCCATATGAGTGCAGACTGCATTTAGAAAATGCCGATCATGGGAAATAATGATCATGGTGCTATCACGTTCATTAAGAATTTCTTCTAACCAATGAATAGTATGAATATCTAGATTGTTAGTAGGCTCATCTAGTAAAAGTACATCTGGATCAGAGAATAACGCTTGAGCAAGCAATACCCTTAACTTCCAACCAGGCGCTACGCTACTCATTAACCCTTGGTGGTCACTAATGGGAATTCCTGCTCCCATTAATAATTCACCAGCCTTAGATTCAGCTGTATAACCACCATATTCTGCATATTTCGCCTCAAGCTCAGCGGCTTTCATGTAGTCTTCGTCTGTAGCTTCAGGATTTGCGTAAATGGCATCCCTATCTAAAGCTGCTTGCCACATTTCAGAATGACCCATCATAACTACATCTAATACTCGAATATCCTCATATGCAAATTGATTTTGATTCAATTTACCAAGTCTAATGTTAGGCTCAAGTATTACAGACCCTGATGAGGGCTCCAATTCTCTGCCAAGAATTTTCATGAATGTGGATTTGCCGCAACCATTGGCTCCAATTAAGCCATAACGATTTCCGCCATTGAATTTAACTGAAATATTTTCAAATAAGGGTTTAGCCCCGAATTGCATTGTTATATTAGCGGTAGAAAGCACTTAAAAATCTCACGAAAACTTGGTTATTAATATGATTTAGATGTTGGACAATATTTTACTATTACCAACTAGATCTTAGGTTGAAGCCATGAGGGCTGGCGGTTAATGTACCAATTGATCCAACGGGCAGAGTAACCTTATCTCTAATATGTCCTAATGGAAGACCCGTTAGGATTTTTGTCCTAGCCCCCCGATTAATCAATTCTTTATTGATTCTTTCAATCGCACATTGAAGGTCATAACCATTGTCTGAAGGACTTAATTTAAAAGCAGAGAAATCACCTAAGATAATTGCGGATTGAGATTGTAAAAATCCAGATTCAACTAATTGCCACAACATTCTTTCAATACGATATGGATGTTCATTTACATCTTCGAGGTATAGAATTCCATTCTTGACCATGTCTAAATTGGGGAAAAATGGAGTCCCAATCAGCCCTACTAACATTGTTAAATTTCCGCCCCATAAGATTGCATGATCAGCAATTGAAATCTCAAATTCCTCTGTTAAAAAAGGTTGATAAGTATTTGAAGTGACTTTTACACAATTATGGGCTACTACATCTTGAAAATGATCCCAGGTAAATTTAGAAATTTGAATATCATTTAGATCATCAATTCCAAAATCATATGAAAGCATTGGCCCAGAAAAGCTTATAGCTTGCTTTTTAGCAAATAAAGCAATACTTAGTGCTGTAAAGTCGCTATGGCCAATTAACTTAATTCCATTTTTGACGGCTAAAGATAAATTATCCCAATGTATTTTTGATAAGAGACGATTAATACCATATCCACCTCTTACACTCATAACAATTGAATTGGATTTAACGTTTTGATTAATTGAATTAATTTCGTCTAATCTTTGATCATCATTTCCCGCAAAGCGTTGAAATTCCCTATTTAGGCAATCAGAATTAGAGATGCTATATCCATTTTTAAATAACCAGTTAATACCGTTTTGGCAACTTAATTTATTTTGAGGAATTCCAGATGGTGCAATTAGGTATATTGAAGGTAAATTAGGATTTGATTTATCCATTTTTTATTGCCCTTCTTTCGGAAAAGAATTTTTTTAGAATTTCTGAACACTCATTCCGCAAAATGCCGCCGGTAACTTTGGCATGATGATTTAATTTGATATTTGAAAATAAATCAATAACGCTTCCTGCAGCGCCAGTTTTTAACTCACTTGCTCCATATATAACTTCATTAATTCGCGCATTAAATATTGCCCCTATACACATAGCACATGGCTCAAGAGTTATATAAATCTTTGCTTCAGGGAGTCTGTAATTATTCAAAATTACTGAAGCTTTTCTTATAGCAACAATTTCAGCGTGAGCTGTCGGGTCATTTAGAGAAATCGGTTGATTGAATCCAGAGGAAATAACCTCTTCACCAATAACCAATATCGCTCCAACTGGCACTTCACCCTGTTGAGCAGCAAGATTTGCCTGATCAATAGCTAGCCGCATGTATTTTTCATGCGTTGAGTATTCATTAATAGGATTAGCTATCATCATTCACGTCAGCCCAACAATTTGGGGTTTCGTACAACCTGACATTTGTTAAATGTAACTTATTTTTATATTGCTTTTTAATTTCAGGTGCTAGCACTTGAAAAATATATTCCGCAATATTTTCTACAGTAGGTACTTCATTAAGAACTACCGTTTTATGCCCTTTGATTGTAGATAAAAAATTAATTAGTTCAATATCACTTTTTGAAACTATAAATGCATGATCAAGCTTATCAACGACTAAATCACTGCCAATTTTTTTTATTAATCCAAAGTCAATTAGCATTCCTTCATCTTCGGCGCCTTCTGTGGCGATGATATTCCCTCTAACTGTTATTTCTAATTTATATCTATGACCATGAATATGTCGACAGTGACCGGCATGATTGGGAATTCGGTGTCCAGCATCAAATTCTAATCTTCTAGTAATTTCAATCTTTTTCATAAATATTTCTATTGAAAGCCGAGTAACTTATGAGTTTGAACGCTAAGTCGCCAAAGTGGTCTTTTTTTACAAAATTTGACCACTAAATCTATATTCGACTTTTGATTTTCATCATCTTTAGCTTGTAAGAAGAAATTTTTAAAATTCATTTTCTCGAACCGTTTTAATTCATCTTCAATTATTGAGATATCGTTCGACTGAGGTATTACTAATTTAATTTCATCCCCCTGCTTTACTACTAATTCACTTCCAAATTTAGGGCTTACGCATACCCAATCTAAACTGTTTGGCAATGGTAATGTTCCATTTGTTTCAACAGCAATTTCGAATCCAAAAGAATGCAATTCGTTAATTAAATCATCATCCAGTTGCAATAATGGTTCTCCGCCAGTAAAAACAACAAAACGCCTGCCAATTGAATGGTTCATTTCCAACCAAACTGACTCAATTAATCGGGCTAGTTTATTAGAGGTATCAAATTTGCCTCCATTTAGTCCATCTGTACCAACAAAGTCTGTATCGCAGAACTGACAAATGGACTTACTTCTATCCGCTTCTCTTCCTGACCATAGATTGCACCCAGTAAAGCGACAAAAAACAGCAGCTCTTCCTGTCTGCGCTCCTTCACCCTGTAATGTTGGAAATATTTCTTTTACTGAATACACACCCTATTTTAAACCCTTAACTATCTATGTCTTTGCATTCTTAAAAAAATACCCTTAATATCGGTTATAAATTTATGGAATTTAATTCTGCATTGCAAAATAGGTGAAATATGGATCTAGAGTTTAGTAAAGAAGACACAGACTTCCGTATGGAAGTTAGAGAGTTCATCAAAAACAATCTACCAAAAGACATTTCAGCAAAAGTAGCTGATGGTAAAAGAATTGGCAAAGAGGATATAGTTGCATGGCAAAAAATCCTCTTTAAAAAGGGATGGGGAGCGCCTGCTTGGCCTAAGGAGTACGGTGGTACAGGCTGGACAACGGCACAGCAATATATTTTTGAAGAAGAAGCGGCTGATGCCTGTGCTCCAATTCAGCTTCCATTTGGATTAAAGATGGTTGCGCCTGTGATGATGGCATTTGCAAACGAGGCACAAAAAGCTAAATTTCTACCACGCATTATTTCTGGTGAAGATTGGTGGTGTCAGGGATATTCCGAGCCAGGATCGGGATCAGATTTGGCTTCTTTAAAAACCAAGGCTGAACGTCAAGGTGATCATTACATCGTTAATGGTCAAAAAACTTGGACTACTTTGGGCCAATATGCGGATTGGATTTTCTGTTTAGTAAGAACAAACACAGAAGGCAGGCAGCAAGAAGGGATTTCATTTTTATTAATTGATATGAAAACTCCTGGGATTACAGTTAGACCAATCATCATGATTGACAGAGAACATGAAGTAAATGAAGTTTGGTTTGAAAATGTAAAAGTACCCGTCGAAAACCTGATCGGTGAAGAGAATAAAGGTTGGACATATGCGAAATATTTATTAGGTCATGAAAGAACTAATATTGCTCAAATTGGCAAATCAAAAAGAGAATTAAAGCGTCTAATTAGAATTGCAAAACAAGAAAAATCCAATGGAAAAACTCTATTAGAAGATGTTCGGTTTAGAGATCGAATAGCTAATTTACAACTGGAGTTAACCGCCCTTGAGGTTACAAATTTAAGAGTAATTTCAGCTGATGAAAAAAAAGGTCCAGGCCCTGCAGCTTCTCTATTAAAAATTAAAGGGTCTGAAATACAACAACTTTTAACGGAACTGCAAATGCAGGCTATAGGAAACTACGCAATTCCATATATTGATGAGTCACTCAATTTTGGATGGTCACCAGACGAAGGAATTAGTTACCCTGATTATGCATCTGCCCTTACTGGGTACTATTTTAATTACAGAAAAACCACTATTTATGGTGGTTCAAATGAAATTCAGAGAAATATTATTTCTCAAATGATTCTTGGCTTGTAATTTATTAATAAGAGATAAACATGGACTTTAATTACACAGATGAGCAACTAGCTCTACAAGATACTTTAAAAAAATTTATATCAAAAGATTACTCTTTTGAAAAGAGAATGGAGACCTCCAAGGGTAAGGATGGCTTTTGTCCTGATGCATGGCAAACTTATGCAGAATTAGGAATTTTGGCCCTTCCTTTTCCTGAAGAATATGACGGCTTGGGTGGCAATGCTATTGATACCATGCTGGTAATGGAGATTTTAGGCAAAGGATTAATTCTTGAGCCATATATATCAAGCATCGTAATCTCAGGTGGTGCGATCAGAGATTTTGGGAATGAGGCTCAAAAAAAGAATCTACTTCCAAAACTAGGAAGCGGTGAAATTAAAATCTCACTTGCACATTATGAGTCTCAATCAAGATATTCATTGAATAACGTAAATACCTCGGCAATTAAAACATCCTCCGGATGGAAGCTCAATGGAAAGAAATCAGTAGTTCTATTTGCGAATGGTGCAGATTATTTTCTAGTAAGTGCAAGAACAAGTGGCGCGACATTGGAGCAAGACGGTATATCAGTTTTTCTAGTTAAAAAAGACCAGCCCGGCCTAACCATTAGGTCATATGAGACACAAGATGGTAATAGAGCAGCGGATCTGTCATTTAAGGATGTGGAAGTCACAGAACTTATTGGTCAAGAGAATGCTGGTATTCACGTTTTGACCCGAGCAATAGAGTTGGGAAATGCAGCAATATGTGCCGAAGCAGTTGGAATTATGTCAGCTGTAAATGAAATTACTCTCGAATATTTAAAAACCAGAAAACAATTTGGAGTGCCAATTGGAAAATTTCAGGCGCTACAGCACAGAATGGCAGATATGATTCTTTCAACTGAACAATCTAGATCAATGGCCATTTTGGCAGCTGCTGCTCAGAATAGTTCTGATTTGACTAAAAGATCAAAAGATACTTCTGCCGCTAAAGCATATATTTGCAAAGCTGCTCGACAAATTGGACAAGAATCAGTTCAGCTTCATGGAGGAATGGGCGTTACGGAAGAGCTAAATATTGGCCACTACTTTAAACGTTTAACTGTAATAGCATTAACTTACGGTGATTTTGACTATCACATTGAACAAGTTAGTGATGCGCTTTTGACTTCGTGATAAAAACTTCAATTCCGGAGGGGACAAATGAGTACTAAAAATATTCTTACAACAATTACGGACAAAGTATTGACCTTAGAAATTTCTCGACCAGATAAGAAAAATGCACTCACAGGTGAGATGTATCATCAAATGGCTGAAGCCCTCTCTTCAGCCAACTTAGATAATAAAATAAGTGTAGTTTTAATCAAAGGACAAGTCGATTTATTCACTTCTGGTAATGACGTAAAGGATTTCTTAAATAGAGATCCGAGCAAAGAACCAGAGGCAATCAAATTCCTAAAAATAATTTCATGCTTTAAGAAGCCAATTGTTGCAGCTGTTGGTGGAGATGCAATCGGCATTGGAACAACGCTACTAATGCATTGTGATATTGTTGTAGCTGCAAATACAGCACGCTTTCAACTTCCATTTGTAAAGCTAGGTTTATGCCCTGAAGCTGCATCAAGTTTTTTATTACCACAATTAGCAGGTTCTAGAATTGCATCTGAATTACTCTTACTAGGTGATTTTTTTGATTCTCAAAAAGCAATCAAGGCAGGAATTGTTAACCTTGAATGCGAACAAGGTGAATTGTTATCTAAAGCAGAAGCAATTGCGAAACAATTATCGAATCAGCCATATGATGCTTTAATTACAACTAAGTTATTGCTCAAGAAATCATACGTAGCTGATGTTGAACGTGTAATGGGGGATGAGTTGAAGGAATTTTCACGCCTTTTAGCTACTGAGGCTTCAAAAGAAATTTTCTCAGCATTCTTAGAAAAGCGACCCGTAAATTTGTCGAAAATACATCCTAATTAATTAGAGATACTCAATAAAATGTCTAGTATTTTTCCACCTAATGATTTCATTGAAATTGAAAGGACTGAAAGATTTAGTGGGTTAATTGGTCCTTGGTATGAAAAAAAAGATCCAAATGATTCATCCGCAAAAATATTGGCAATAAAAATTGAAGAAAAACATACTAATTTATGGGGTGTTGCTCATGGTGGATTACTTGTCACATTGGCAGATTCAGCACTAGGCTACTCCTTAGCAAGGGCAACATCACCACCTCAAAATCTAGTTACAGTTAGTTTAAATTCTGATTTTCTCTCTAGTCCAAAGCCTGGTGATTTTGTTGAGGCTCATGTAAAAGTTTTAAAAGTTGGCGCTAGAATGAGTTTTGGCGAATGCCAGTTGAAAGTTGGCGAAAAAGTCATGTTTAGATCTAGTGGTGTATTTGCAGTAATTGAGCCCCGCAATGGATTTAAATTATCTAAATAATTAAGAAAAAGTAGCTGTTTAATTCAGGGCAATTGTTTGTAATTCATTCATGAAAATTCACGTTCTAACTAATAAATCAGAAATTAAAAATGAGAAGTTAGAAGATAAGATTGTTATTGTTTTAGATATTCTATTTGCGACCACCTCTATTGTTACAGCTTTTAATAGTGGCTGCTTACATGTTATTCCTGCGCCGAATAGTGCAACTGCAGTTAACTTTTCTAAATATTTAGAATTCAAAGACTACATACTTTCTGGTGAACTCAACGCTGATACTCTAGATGGCTTTACAAGCCCCACCCCACTCGCTTTAATTGAGGTTGGAATTAAAAATAATGGTCTTATTTATTGCACCACCAATGGCACTGTTGCACTAGATAGCGCTAAAACCGCTCAGAAAGTCTATGCAGGTAGTTTATTAAACGGTAAAGCATTAGTTAACTATATTATTAATAATCACCCAAGTACATCGACAATATTAATTGTTTGTTCAGGATCAAATAATCAGTTTAATTTAGAAGATTTTTATGGGGCCGGACAATTAGTTACTTTATTTAAAAGTAAGTTAAAAGAAAAACAAATAAGTTTTACAGATGCTGCATTAGCGGCATCTGATTTATATTCGAGTGATACTCCAGAATCTGCCCTAAAAAAATCAAGGGTTGGACAGATGATGCTTAATAGAAACCTTGAGCACGAAGTAATTTACGCCGCTCAAGAGAATATAACTAATGTAATTCCATATCTTGATGATTTCGGTTATTTGAGGGTTGCAAACAATGCGAGTTGAGGAAATCTTAAAAAAACAATTTGCAACCGTTATTGAACTCATTGAATCACATGCAAAATATAATCCAAAAAAGATCGCTCTTATTCAAGACAATCGAAAACTTACTTTTTCAGAATTAAATGAAAAAATTTCTTATTTTTCTTATAAATTAAATAAAAGCAATATTCACCCTCAGCAAGTAGTTGCAATTTGCGCAAGTACTTCGATTGAATATGTAATTGCTTTTCTAGGAGCCTTAAAAGCTGGGGTTGCTGTTGCGCCTATAGCGCCCTCCTCAAGCCCAGAAAGCATCTCTAATATGCTTAATAACTGCGAGGCAAAGTTAATTTTTTTTGATGAATCAACTCATGAACTGCTTAGCAAAGTTTCCGATAAACAACAGGCTTTGAGAATAGATTTAGAGCCATCAGTTTTTTCTAGTTGGATATCTGTAAACAAGAATGGCATAAATATTCAAATTCAGCCAGATTGGGCTTTTAATTTAATATATTCGTCTGGCACAACAGGAACCCCAAAGGGTATTGTTCAGCCTCATTCTATGCGATGGGCTCATGTTCAAAGAGGCATCGACTCGAATTATGGAATTGATTCGGTTGTGCTTATATCGACACCGTTATATTCAAATACGACGTTAGTAAGTTTTTTTCCTGGAATTGCATTAGGTGGAACAATTGTCCTAATGAAAAAATTCGATGTATTAGAATTTTTATCATTAGCTCAGATGTATAGAGTTACACATGCAATGTTAGTCCCAGTTCAGTATCAGCGGATAATGCAACACCCTGAATTTAATAAATATGATTTAAGTAGTTTTAAACAAAAATTTTGTACAAGTGCACCATTTTCTGCTGATTTGAAAATGGATATCTTGGAAAGGTGGCCTGGGGGCTTGACTGAATATTACGGTATGACTGAGGGTGGTGGAACGGTCATCTTAAAAGCTCACCTTCATCCAAATAAATTACATACAGTTGGACAACCCGCTGCAACAAGTGATATTCGATTGATTAATGAAAATGATCTGGAAGTTAATCCTGGAGAGATTGGAGAAGTTGTAGGCCATTCACCTGCAATGATGAAGGAATATTTTAAAGAACCAAAAAAAACAAATGAAGCAGAATGGTTCTCTTCTGATGGGAAAAGGTTTATCAAAACTGGAGATATAGGTCGCTTTGATCAAGATGGATTTTTGGTGTTAATGGATCGTAAAAAGGATATGATTATTTCAGGTGGCTTCAATATTTATCCAAGCGATATTGAGGCGATCTTAAGTGCTCACCCATACGTCATCGATTGCGCAGTTGTCGGAGTCCCATCCATTGATTGGGGTGAAACTCCAATTGCTTTTGTTGTTCTAAATTCTAAGAATGAAAATCAAAATATTGCCGAAGATCTAAAAGATTGGATAAATTCCAAAGTGGGTAAAACACAGCGATTATCACAAGTTCAGATTCTTGAAGAATTACCTAGAAGTCATATTGGAAAAATCCAAAAAAAAGAACTTAGAGATACCTGGATAAAAAATATGGAGGATAAAAATGATTAATGAATTTCGCTTTAAAGGCGGAACTGCTGTTATCACTGGCGCTGCAAGTGGCATAGGATTGTCCTTAGTTCAAAGGGCGAAGTCTAATGGTATGAATTTAGTATTAGCAGATATTGATGAATCTAAATTAAAGGAAGTTGTTTCGAATTTAGATATTCCAAATTCAAAGGTTAAATACTTAAAAACAGATGTTAGTTTAGAGTCAGATATAAAAAGTTTGGCAGATTTAGCATATAGCGAATTCGGTGAAGTTAATTTACTCTGTAATAACGCCGGAATTGGCATGAATAGAACTAGTTGGGATCATAGTCATGCTGATTGGGAGTGGGTTATAGGAGTTAATCTCTACAGCGTGACACACGCAATTAGGCATTTTGTCCCTAAAATGCTGTCACAAAAAAATCCTGGACATATTGTTAATACAGCATCAGTTGCGGGACTTCTTAGTACCCCAGGAATGGCTGCATATAATGCAAGTAAACACGCCGTGGTAACGGTTAGTGAAACATTATTTCAAGAATTGAAAGAGATAAAAGCCCATGTTGGCGTATCAGTTCTATGCCCAGCTTGGGTGGCTACAGGAATTCATCAATCTCAGCGTAATCGACAAGAGCGATTTGGGAAACATGAATCGCCTCCTGAAGGATTATCAAGATCATACGAGGATAGAATGTCTAAAGCAGTTCACGCTGGGAAACTAACAGCTGACGATATGGCAAGTGAAGTATTTAGGTCTGTACATGAAGATATCTTTTATATAATTCCACATCGTAAAATTAATAATGCAATCGAATTGCGGATGCAAGATATTCTCACTCTTCGCAATCCAACTTCTTTAACTTAAAGAGAAATATCATATGAAAGCTTTGGTTTGTAATTCGTTTGGCCCTATTAACCAACTTGAGTTAAAAGAAATACCAAGGCCTACCCCTTCAAATACACAAGTAGTAATTGATGTAAGTTATGCGTCTGTAAATTTTCCAGATGCTTTGATAGTTCAAGGACTATATCAAGTTAAACCCCCTACTCCTTTTACACCTGGCCATGAATTATCTGGAGTTATCTCCCAAGTAGGAAAGGATGTAAAAGCTTTTAAAGTCGGTGATAGAGTTGTCGCCACTCCTGGAATAGGAGGTTTTGCGGAAAGTGTTGTAGTAGAAGAAGCTAGAGTTTTACCACTTCCTAAAATGATGAGTATGCAACAAGGAGCTTCATTAACGCTTACTTATGGCACTTCATTACATGCCCTTAAAAATTGTGCCAATTTACATGCTGGTGAGACTGTTCTCGTATTAGGTGCGGCTGGTGGGGTTGGAATCGCTGCAATAGAGATAGCAAAAGCAATGGGGGCAAAAGTAATTGCAGCTGCATCAACTGCTGAAAAACTTGATTTTTGTAAGAAATCTGGTGCGGATTATTTAATTAATTATGAACTAGAGAGCATCAAAGATCGGGTTCAAGAGATCACGGCTGGTAAAGGTGTTGATATAGTTTACGATGCTGTAGGCGGAAAATATAGTGAACCTGCAATTAGGGCTTTAGGTTGGCGAGGAAAATTTTTAGTTGTTGGATTTGCTGCGGGTGACATACCTAAGATCCCTCTAAACTTAACTCTACTATCCGAAAGAAGCATTATTGGCGTATTTTGGGGTGAATGGGTTCGTAGAAATCCTGAGGGCCATAAAGCAAATATGGAATTACTTTCTTCTTGGTTTTCTGAAAAAAAAGTTAGTCCCCCTGTATGCGCCAACTTCCCTTTAATTAAAGCAATCGATGCAATTGATCATTTAGCCTCAAGATCTGCTGTTGGTAAAGTCGTAGTAGAAATTAACCCGAATATTCAATGAACTCATTAGTAAATATAAATATCTATATAAGAATATTAAAGTTATCTTTAATTTCGACTCTTATTACATTTACAACTTTGGCTTTTCCCCAAATTAAAGTTGCATTTATAGATGGACTATCTGGACCAATGGCCAATGCAGGTGAAGCAAGTTTGGCGCAGTTTAGATTCGCTGCTGATAAGTATGTTAATGATAAAGGTGGTGTACTAGGACAAAAAATTCAATTTATACCGATTGATAACAAAGGCAGCCCCCAAGAAACAGTAGTTGCCTTGAAGCAAGCAACTGATCAAGGAATTAGATATATTGTTCAAGGTAACGGTTCAGGTGCAGCTGCAGCACTTATTGATGGAATTAATAAATGGAATGAAAGAAATCCAGATAAGTCTGTACTCTACTTAAACTATGGATCTGTTGATCCAACTTTAACGAATGAAAAATGTAGTTTTTGGCATTTTAGATTTGACGCAAACTCTGCCATGCGCTTAGAAGCGATGACTAATTTTATTAAATCTGATCAAAGCATCAAAAAAATCTACATCATTGGACAAAATTATGCTCATGGACAACAAGTTTCAGAAATTTCTAAAGATCTAATTAAAAACAAACGTCCTGATATCCAAATTGTTGGAGATGATCTACATCCAATTGGTTCGGTGAAAGATTTTTCTCCCTACATTACAAAAATTCGTGATTCGAAGGCTGACTCTGTAATAACAGGTAATTGGGGAAATGATCTTGCGCTACTTATTAAGGCAGCAAAAGAATCGGGTTTAAAAGTTAAGTTTTTTACTTTTTACGCTGGAAGTATTGGGGCCCCTACTGCAATTGGTGAATCAGGCAGCGGTCTTGTATTTGAGGTAACTGACTGGCACAGAAATCTATATAGTAATAGAGCAAATAATGAATATGAAAAATTTGCATCAGAGTTCAATGCGCAGCATTCACAAAATGAAATTTTTTCTATGAGAATGGTCACTCTAATTCAAATGCTTGAACGAGCAATAATAAAAGCAAATTCTACAGATCCTAAAATGGTAGCTCTTGCATTAGAAAATATGACATTTAAAGCGCATAATGGTCTTGTTTTAATGCGTAAAGAAGATCATCAATTGCTTCAGCCTCTTCATATTGCATCTTTTGAACCAGTTGATAAAAAGACAGTCATCATTGCTGCTGAAAATACAAAATTTGGTTTTAAAAACTTAGCAACAATTGACACTAAAAAAACCACATTGCCTACAAACTGTCAAATGGTAAGACCCTAATAAATATTAATATTCTCAGGGTTTTACCTAGCATTTTTTTCTGATTCTTTTATTTACTTTGAGTAATCGACTACTTATTATTAAAGTTCGAATTACAGAACATAATTCTGCAATGCAAAATTATGAATTATTAAAACAAAGGAGCTGAAATGACTAGTATTTTCAAAAAAAATCTATCTCACGGTATTAAAAAATACATTGGACCAATTGGCGTAGCATCCTTATTAATGGTTGGCTCAATAGCGAATGCACAAGTAAAGATTGCATATATTGATCCATTGTCAGGTCCTTTCGCCAATGTAGGTGAAGCTGGATTAAAACAGTTCCGTGATGTTGTTGAGATTGACGTGAATCAAAAAGGTGGAGTAAATGGCCAAAAAATGGAAATTGTTCCCATTGATAACAAAGGAAGCCCACAAGAAACATTAGTAGCCCTTAAAAATGCCACTGACCAAGGTATACGTTATGTAACACAAGGTAATGGATCTGGCGCAGCGGCAGCTCTTATTGATGGTATTAATAAATGGAATGCTCGCAACCCTGATAAAACAGTTTTATATTTGAACTACGCTGCTGTTGATCCAACATTGACCAATGAGAAATGTAGTTTTTGGCACTTTAGATTTGACTCTCATGTCGGCATGAAAATTGAAGCTATTACCAACTACATGAAAACTCAGCCTAATATCAAAAAAGTTTTCATTCTTGGCCAAAACTACGCTCACGGACAACAAGTATCAGCATATTCAAAAGCTATGCTGAAAGCTAAACGTCCAGATATTCAAATTGTAGGTGATGATTTACACCCTATTGGTACTGTGAAAGATTTTTCACCATACATCGCTAAAATCAAAGCTTCAGGTGCTGATACTGTAATTACAGGCAACTGGGGTAATGACATGTCTTTGTTAGCTAAAGCAGCGAAAGATGCGGGACTTCAGGCTAAGTTTTACACATTCTATGCAGGTGGTTTAGGCACTCCAGCAACGATGGGTGCTGCAGGAGATGGAAAAGTAATTCAAGTTACTGAGTGGCATATGAACATCCCTAACAATGGTTTAGAGAAATTTGCTCTCGACTTTAATAAGAAATATTCTCCCGTTGATTTTTATTATGGCCGCGTAAATACAATGATCGATATGCTTGCTGCTGCAATGAATAAAGCAAAATCAAATGATCCAAAAGCTGTTGCACTTGCGCTTGAAGATATGACATTTAAATCTGGATATGGCGATGTTTACATGAGAAAAGGTGATCATCAACTTGTTCAACCATTAATCCTTTCTGTATTTAGCAAGGTTGGGACTCCTGGCGTTAAATACGATGCTGAGAAAACTGGTTATGGATTTAAATCTATTGCAAGTTTAAGTCTTAAGGATGCTGATCAGCCAAATACATGCGTCATGGAAAGACCATAAGCTTCTAAAAAAGTAACAATTAATAATAAAAATATTTAATAAGAGGCATTGTGGAATTTTTTCTGGCAACTTTGTGGAATGGTCTTACATACGGCTTATTGCTGTTCATGTTAACCAGTGGCTTAACTTTAATTTTTAGCATGATGGGGGTTTTAAATTTCGCTCATGCTAGTTTTTATATGTTAGGGGCGTATTTTGCTTACCAAATTAGTACATGGATAGGATTTTGGCCTGCACTATTCTTGGCACCACCCTTAGTTGGTTTGATTGGCGCACTACTTGAAAAATACGCTTTGCGACGAGCCCATAAATTTGGGCACGTTGCAGAGCTACTTTTTACATTTGGCCTTGCCTTTCTAATTGAAGAAATTGTTCACCTAATTTGGGGGCGATCTGCAGTTGATTACAGAATCCCTGAAATTTTGGATGGTCCTCTCTTCACGCTTTACACAACATCATTCCCGGCTTACAAGGGATTTATGATGCTTGTGTCTGTAGGAATGTTATGGGCGCTTTATGCTCTCTTAACAAAAACTAGAATTGGTTTAATTATCCAAGCGGCATTAAGTAAACCAGATATGGTTGAAGCTCTTGGTCACGATGTTCCAAAAATTTTTATGCTAGTTTTTGGGGGTGGCGTTGCTTTAGCTGCCCTAGCAGGCGTTATTGGTGGCAATGCTTTTATTACTGAGCCAGGTATGGCAGCAGCTGTAGGAAGTATTGTTTTTGTGGTCGTTGTGGTCGGTGGTATGGGATCTCTCGCAGGAGCATTTATTGCATCTCTATTAATTGGCTTTATTCAGACAATATTTGTAGCTCTTTCTATAAATTTCTCTGAAATTTTTAATGCGATTGGTATCGACATTTCTGCAACTTCTGGGTTTGGCAAATTAACACTAACTGAATTTGCTCCAGTTATGCCCTATTTACTAATGGTTGGTATTTTGATTTTTAGGCCAAGAGGTATCTTAGGGGTACGCGAATCATGATGCAAAAACAGAAAAGTACAAAAGCTTATTTATTTCTAATAATTACATTCACACTGGGCATTGCAATGGCCCTTCCTTTAATTTACAAATCAGATTTCCTTTTGTCGATCTTATGCCAAATTGGGATCATGGTTATTTTTGCCCTTTCCTACAACATATTACTCGGACAAACTGGCTTACTATCATTTGGACATGCTGTTTATTATGGACTCGGCGCATTTGGAACCATCCACCTACTAAATTTAATTAGTAAATCAGCTGCAATACCTGTCACCCTCCTTCCTTTAGCAGGTGGTTTATGTGGTTTATTGATTGCCGTTATCCTAGGATATATAACCACAAAAAAAGCAGGAACTACTTTTTCTATGATCTCCCTAGGGATTGCAGAGATGGTTCATTCATGTTCACTTATGTTCCCTTCATTTTTTGGTGGCGAAGGTGGCATTTCTGGGAATAGAGTTATTGGAAAACCAGGTTTATTTGGCATCACATATGGTCCTCAAATTGAGTTTTATTTCTTAATACTTGGGTGGATGCTTGTATGTGCAATTCTTATGTACGCCATTTCTCGCACCCCACTTGGAAGAATGGCTAATGCTGTTCGTGATAATCCTGAACGTGCCGAATTCGTAGGATATAACCCGCAACGGGTTAGGTTTTTTATGGTCCTAATTGCTGGCTTCTTTGCTGGTATAGCTGGCGGGTTAACTGCTTTAAATTATGAAATGGTTAGTGCAGAAACAGTTGGTGCTAATACTTCTGGATCCGTACTCCTAATGACATATGTTGGTGGTATTGGTAGTTTCTACGGTCCTATTATTGGTGCTGCTCTGATTACTATCATGCATATCTTTATTGGTGGAATTTCAAAGGCATGGTTGTTTTACTTCGGACTCTTATTTGTAATTATGGTTCTTTTTGTTCCAGGAGGAATTGCCAGCATCATCAATACACAAATCATGCTTTGGAAACGAGACCAATTTTTTAAACTTGTACCTAAATATTTAGTAGCCCTTCCCCCATTAATTACAGCTTTAATTGGGGTCGTTTCGATTATTGAAATGACATACTTAATTATGGGGAATGATACAAGTACTACTGAGCCTCTATGGCAGCCATTTGGGTTGGAAATTCATGTAATTAATCCATCTTCTTGGTTTGTTGCGTTTGCCTTAGTAATTATTGGTTACTTTCTTTTTAAACTTGTTTGGAAAAAATCAATTTCTCCTGCTTGGACAGCTGCACAGCAATCAATTCAATCAAATTAATAAAAAATATATGAATAATTCAGCTTTGAAGATTGAAGGATTGACTAAAAATTTTGGCAATACCGAAATTATCCGTGGTGTTGATTTAGATGTGTATGCGGGTGAAAGGCATGCAATTATTGGTCCCAATGGCGCAGGTAAATCTACCTTTTTCCATCTAATTAGTTCAAGAATCCCTGTGACATCCGGAAAAATTGAATTAAAAGGTGTGGATATAACTGGAAAGAAATCTTATGAGATAAATCGAATGGGTTTATCGAGAAGTTTTCAAGTAACAAATATATTCCATCGTATGACTGTTTTTGAGAATTTACGATGCTCTGTGCTTTGGTCTTTAGGCTATAAATATTCATTTCTTAAATCTGTCGGCAAGTTGAAAGATGCAAATCAACGCGCTGAAGAAATTATGGAACTAATTGGACTGACTAAACGTAGAGACCGTTTGGCAGCTGAGCTCACGTATGCTGAACAAAGATCATTAGAAATAGGTATCACTGTAGCTGGTGGTGCGGACGTTATTTTGCTTGATGAACCTACAGCTGGAATGAGTAATACTGAAACTGATTATGCAATTGAGTTAATAAGAAAAGTTACTGCTGGTAAAACACTAATGATGGTTGAGCATGATATGAGCGTAATTTTTCAACTTGCTGACCGAATTTCCGTCCTAGTTTATGGAAAAATTATTGCAACTGGCACACCAGAAGAAATTAAAAATAGTCAGCTAGTAAAAGAAGCCTATTTGGGTACTTCGGCTCACTAAATATTTATTAAGACTTAAAAATGCAAAATACTGCCCTACTTGTTTCAGATTTACATGCTTACTATGGCAAAAGCCATGTGTTACATGGTGTAGACCTTAAAATTTCTAAAGGTGAAATTGTTTGTTTATTGGGTAGAAATGGTGTTGGGAGATCAACAACTGCAAAAGCTATTATGAGCATGGTTTCCAAAACCGGTTCAATACAGTTTGAAAACAAAGAAATTTCTACACTTAAAGCTTTTGAAGTTGCACATGCTGGCATTGGCTATGTTCCAGAAGATAGAGCAATTTTTGGCGATCTCACAGTAAAACAAAATTTAATGCTTGGTCAAAAGGCGAATATAGAAGGCAACTGGAAATTAACTGATATGTACAGGCTGTTTCCAGTACTTAAAACTCGTGAAAACACTCTTGCTGGAGTTTTATCCGGTGGTGAACAACAGATGTTAACTTTGTGCCGGACTTTAATGGGTGATCCTCGATTTATTATTATTGATGAACCAACTGAAGGGTTGGCACCAAAAATCGTAGCTCAAGTAGGTGAGTTTTTATCAGAGTTAAAAAATAAAGGTCTATCTATCTTGTTAATTGAGCAAAAATTATCAATTGCCTTAGATATCTCAGATCGAGTTTATGTTATGGGGCATGGGAAAATTGTTTTTGAAGGAACCCCTGCAGAACTTAAATCAAATACATCCGTTCAAAAGGAATGGCTGGAAGTTTAATTATTAAAAATCATTATTAGCAATAGGAGCAAATATGAGTAGCACGAAATACGACAAGCAAGGGAACATTGCAGTCATCACATTAAATAATCCCCCTGTCAATGGACTCGGTCTAGATCTTCGTCAATCGATTGTCGCAGGTATTCATAAAGCTAATGAAGATAAATCAATTGAGGCGATTGTAATGATTGGTTCAGATCGCGCTTTCTCAGGCGGAGCGGATATTAGAGAATTTGGAAGCCCTAAATCATATGCTGAACCAAATTTATTAAGCGTCATTAAAGTTGTCGAGGCAAGCTCAAAACCAGTTATTGCTGCTATTGGTGGGGTTTGTATGGGAGGTGGCCTAGAATTAGCTATGGGTGCACATTATCGGGTTGCAATGCCCGATGCAAAATTAGCTTTGCCTGAAATTAAGTTAGGCTTAATGCCTGGTGCGGGAGGTACACAAAGATTTCCTCGAGTTGTAGGCTTAGAGCACGCGCTAAATTTTATTTTAAAAGGTGATCCTGTACCAGCTAAACAATTCAAAGGCACTGCTTTAATTGACGAATTTATTGAAAGTGATTTACTTAAAGGTGCAATTGATTTTGCAACTAAAGTTGTAAAAGAAAAAATGCCTTTAAAGAAAATTCGTGATCTAAAAGTTAAATATCCAAATTATGAAGGCTATTTGCAATTCGCAAGAAATACTGTACGAGCAATTGCAGCACCTTATCCATCACCTTTAAAAATTATTCAAGCACTCGATGCTTCTATCACTAAGCCTTTTGATGTTGGCATGAAAATTGAGCGTGATAATTTTATTGAACTGATGGGCACACCTGTATCTCGTTCAATGCGACATGCTTTCTTAGCCGAACGTGCTTGCTCTAAGATTCCAGATGTCCCAGATACCACACCTACACGAGAAATTAAAACTGTTGGTGTTATTGGCGCTGGCACGATGGGTGGCGGAATTACCATGAACTTCTTAAATGCAGGTATTCCGGTTAAGGTGCTTGAAACAAAACAGGAAGCTTTGGATAAAGGTGTTTCAACAATTCGTAAGAATTACGAAAACACAATGAAAAAAGGCAAGTTAAAACCTGAAGTTCTTGAGCAAAGAATGTCAAATTTATCTACGACACTTAATTATGATGACCTTAAGGATGTCGACCTTATTATCGAAGCAGTATTTGAAGAAATCGGCGTCAAAGAAGCTGTATTCAAAAAACTTGATGAAGTTGCTAAGCCAGGAGCAATTCTTGCAAGTAACACGTCTACTTTAGATGTGGATAAAATTGCCTCATTTACCAAACGTCCACAGGATGTAATTGGTATGCACTTCTTCAGTCCAGCAAATGTAATGAAATTGCTTGAAGTAGTTCGTGGTAAAGAAACTTCTAAAGAAGTTTTAGCTACGGTGATGGCTATTGCCAAGAAAATAAGAAAAACAGCTGTTGTATCTGGTGTATGTGATGGATTTATTGGCAATCGCATGATCGAACATTATGGTCGCATGGCAGGAATTCTTCTAGAGCAAGGTGCAACTCCTTGGCAGGTTGATAAAGCCCTTGAAAAATGGGGGATGATTATGGGTCCTTTCCGCATGGGCGATCTTGCTGGTAACGATATCGGCTGGGCTATTAGAAAGCGTCGCTATGTTGAAAAACCACATATCCAATATGCAAAGTTTGCTGATTTACTTTGTGAACAAGGTCGATTTGGTCAAAAAACAGGTAAAGGTTGGTATATCTATGAACCTGGAAATCGCAAACCTATCCCAGATCCTGAAGTGGAAAAGATGCTTGAGGCTTATAGAAAAGAAAAAGGTATTACCCCTAGAAAAATTAGCGATGAAGAAATTGTCAATTTCTGTATCCTAGCCTTAATAAATGAAGGGGCCAGGATCTTAGAGGAAGGTATTGCACTTCGAGCCTCTGATATTGATATGGTGTATTTAACAGGCTATGGATTCCCTCTGTATCGAGGCGGTCCTATGAGATATGCAGATGAAATTGGCTTATACAATGCAGCACAAATTATGGAAAGCTTTGAGAAGTTAACAGGTGACTCATTCTGGAAGCCAGCAAACATTATTAATCAATACATTTCTGAAGGTAAATCATTAACTTAATTAAAGATTAATTAAGCTACTTTCAAATAAATAAATATTCGGAGAATTAAATGACTGATGCAGTAATCGTTTCTACAGCAAGAACAGGATTGGCTAAATCTTGGAAAGGTGCTTTCAATATGACTCATGGTGCCACTCTAGGTGGTCACGCTGTTGAGCATGCAGTTGCAAGAGCGAAAATCGATCCAGGAGAAGTTGAAGACGTAATCATGGGATGTGCTAACCCAGAGGGAGCAACTGGGGCAAATATTGCAAGACAGATCGCCCTTCGCGCTGGTTTACCAATTACTGCCGGAGGTGTGACTGTTAATAGATTTTGCTCATCCGGACTTCAAACAATCGCAATGGCAGCTCAGCGTGTAATCGTTGATAAGGTTCCTGTTATGGTTGCTGGGGGCGTTGAATCAATATCTTGTGTGCAACAAGAAATGAATACTCATATGTTGCGCGACCCCTACTTACTGCAAACCAAACCAGAAATTTACTGGAATATGGTTCAAACAGCAGAACAAGTCGCAAAACGATATAAGATTGCAAAAGAATTGCAAGATGAATATGGTGTTAGAAGTCAGTTAAGAGCTGCTGCTGCTCAAGCTAATGGCCTATTTAAAGATGAAATTGTGCCAATGACTGTAACTATGGGAGCTGTTGATAAAGCTACTGGTCAACTGATCACTAAAGAAGTGACCATTGATTCTGACGAAGGCATTCGTGCAGACACAACAATTGAAGGCGTATCAAAAATTAGATCTGCAGTACCAGGTGGTGTTATTACGGCCGGAAATGCAAGTCAATTTTCAGATGGTGCGTCAGCTTGTGTAGTTATGAACAGTAAATTAGCTGAGCAAAGAGGCTTGGAACCTTTAGGAATTTTTAGAGGTTTTGCAGTAGCAGGTTGCGAACCTGATGAAATGGGAATAGGTCCTGTATACGCAATCCCTAGGCTTCTAGAAAGAACCGGTTTAAAGGTATCTGATATTGGCTTATGGGAGTTAAATGAAGCTTTTGCTGTTCAGGTGCTCTATTGCAGAGATAAGATTGGTATCCCTGACGAGTTACTCAATGTCAATGGTGGAGCTATTGCTGTTGGTCATCCTTACGGCGTTTCAGGAGCAAGACTTGTTGGACACGCATTAATTGAGGGAAAACGACGTAAAGCTAAATTCGTAGTGGTAACAATGTGTATTGGTGGTGGTCAAGGTGCTGCCGGCCTATTTGAAGTTTGCTAATAAAAAATAAATTGGGGTTAGCTAATCTAACCCCAAATAAATAAGTTGGAGACAATATGAGTATTAAGCAACTTTTTGATTTATCTGGAAAGACTGCTCTAGTCACTGGAGGTTCCAGAGGTTTAGGCCTCCAGTTAGCTGAAGCACTTGGGGAAATGGGAGCTACAGTAGCCCTTGTTGCAAGAAAAAAAGACGAATTAGATCAAGCTCAATCTCACCTTTCAAAAATGGGCATAAAAAGTTTTACTATAGTTGCCGATTTGAGTCAGGAATCAGCCGTTACTTCCGTAGTTGATAAAGCCTTAGCAGATCTCAAGCATATAGATATATTGATTAATAATGCTGGTGCAACATGGGGTGCACCTGCTGAAGACTACCCTGCTGAAGCATGGCACAAATTAATGAATTTAAATATCAATGCAATGTTCTTTATGAGTCAAGAAGTAGCTCGTAGATCAATGATTCCACGTAAATTTGGCAAAATTATTAACATTGCATCAGTTGCTGGCCTAAGAGGTAACCCTCCTCAAATGCAAACTATTGCCTATAACACGTCTAAAGGTGCTGCTGTTAACCATACTCGCGCACTCGCTGCTGAATGGGGTAAGTTCAATATCAATGTCAATGCAATTTGTCCTGGATTCTTCCCTTCAAAAATGACAAAAGGACTTTTAAGTGAAATGGAAGATTCAATCATTAAAAAAACACCTCTTGGTCGTATTGGTGGGGATGAAGATTTAAAAGGTGCAGCTGTTTATCTTGCTTCAGAAGCTTCAAGGCATGTTACAGGACAATATATTGCCGTAGATGGCGGATCTTGCATTTGCTAATATGCCAATCGACTACTTTGGAATGAATGTTCCATTCCTTGATCATCTTGGTGTAATTGCTGAAAAAATTGAGGGGGACAAAGTAAGAGTCACTCTAGATTTACGTCCAGAGTTGGTAAATAGCTTTGATGTAGCACATGGTGGAATTGTTATGACTCTCTTAGACGTCGCAATGGCAATGGCTGCCCGGGTAAAGCTAAACCATGTCGGCGGGATTATGACCATTGATATGTCTACCAGTTTTATAAGATCAGCTAAAGATAAAGTAATTGTTGAAGGCAATGTTCTTCAATTAGGCAAATCAATTCAATTCTGCGAAGCAAATGCATATGATGCAACCGGACAAATCATTGCTAAAGCAATAGGTTCCTTCAAATTACATAATCAGAAAATTTCATGACCAATTTAAATCAACAAATAATTGTTAAAAGTTACCCTACTGGCGAAGTTGTTGAAGATAACTTCGAATTTAGAGAGTCCCCTATTCCTTCTATCTCAGATGGTCAAGTTTTAGTTAGAAATACCTGGCTATCCTTAGACCCATATATGCGAGGAAGATTGTCCCAGGCTAAATCCTATGCAAAAGGAGTGGAACTTGGCGATGTAATGGTTGGAGGAACAGTTGGCGAGGTTGTTGAATCTAAAAGCCAAAAATTCAAAGTTGGAGATCAAGTTGTTGGTGCAACTGGTTGGCAAAAATACGCGGCTGCAAACGACAATGAATTGGCAAAAATCGATACAAGCTCTATCCCAGCAAGTGCGTATTTAGGTGTACTAGGAATGCCCGGAGTAACTGCTTGGACAGGCTTAATGGATATATGCGACCCAAAGGCTGGTGAAACAGTCGTTGTAGACGCTGCTTCAGGCGCCGTCGGTAGCGTCGTTGGTCAACTTGCCAAAGCCAAAGGATGCAGAGTTGTGGGGATAGCGGGCGGAAAAACTAAATGTGAATATGTAGTTAATGAACTAGGCTTTGACGCCTGTGTAGACCATAAAAGCCCTTCTTTTAGAGCTGATCTTAAAGCCGCGGTTCCAAATGGCATTGATTGTTTGTTTGAAAATGTTGGTGGAATGGTTTTCGAAAACCTACTAATGAGAATGAATCCTTTTTCTAGAATTGCACTCTGTGGGCTAGTTTCTGAATATAGTTCAGAGCCCTTTGCCTATCAAAGTATTCGATCAATTTTAGTAAATCGAATTAAATTACAAGGCTTTATCGTATCCGATAAATTAGATACATGGCCTCGCATTATTAAATCTCTGCAAGAAGAAATTATTAAAGGCAATCTTAAATATAAGGAATCAGTCGTCAACGGCTTACAAAATGCACCAAAGGCCTTTATCGGTTTACTAAAAGGTGAAAATTTCGGTAAGCAACTTATTAAATTAGATTAATTTTTGGGACATGGGTAACTTTGACGGAACCAGGGAAATTGCTCTAGAGCATCAATTTCCTTTAGAAAATCTATCTGCATGGCTTACAAATAATTTAGTAGGCTACAACAATCATCAGCCGATTGATATAAAGCAATTTAAAGGAGGTCAATCTAACCCTACATTCTTGCTTTCTCAAAAAAATAAGCAGTTTGTGATGCGAAGAAAACCTCCAGGTATATTGTTACCAAGCGCACATGCTATTGATCGAGAATATAAAGTAATTCAAGCACTTCATAAAGTAGGTTTTCCAGTTGCTGAACCTCTAGGCTATTGCACCGATACTTCAATTATCGGATCTGAGTTTTACTTAATGGATTACGTTCAAGGTCGATTATTCTGGGACCCAAGATTACCCGAATTAAATAACGCTGAACGCTTAGCCCTATATGAAGAAATGAATCGAGTCATAGCATTAATGCATGGCTTAGACCCAACAGAGATTGGACTTGCTGACTATGGGAAACCAGGTGCATATGTAAGCCGGCAAATTGAACGTTGGACCAAACAATATAAAGCATCTGAAACTGAAACTATTCCTGCAATGGATAATTTGATTGCTTGGCTACCTAAAAATATTCCTGATGGAGATGACACTCGACTTGTTCACGGTGATTTTAGGTTAGATAACATGATTTTTCATCCTTCTAAGGCTGAAGTTATCGCTGTCTTAGATTGGGAACTTTCGACTCTAGGACACCCCTTAGCTGATTTTGCCTATCATGTCATGGTCTGGCGCTTGGCACCTGGATTATTTAGGGGTTTAGATGGTACTGATTTAAAGTCACTATCAATTCCAAATGAAAATGAATACGTAAAAATGTACTGCAATCGTTTAGGTATCCCAGAAATATCAAAAAATGATTGGGAGTTTTATATTGTTTTTAATATGTTTAGATTAGTCGGGATTCTTCAAGGAGTATTAGCCAGAGCACTGCAAGGTAACGCATCTAGCGATCAAGCAATGGCTGCTGGCAAAAGAGCTCGTCCCCTAGCAGAACTTGCTTGGCAACAAGTAGAATCTTTAAAAATATAACAAGCATGTCAAATAGACACTTTAATGTTTGGCCTAAAAAGCTACCAAAACAGTTAACACTTCCTGAAACATCTCTATATGCAAATGTTGAGATTTCAGCGCGCCGATACCCAAATAAGCCATTTATTCTTTTTTACGATACCCCAATTACATACTCAGAATTTCAACATGAAACTGAAGCATTAGCTGGCTACCTCCAGCAAGAGTGTGGCATTAAAAAAGGCGACCGAGTTTTGCTATATATGCAAAACTGCCCCCAATATATTATTAGTTATTACGGAATCTTAAGGGCTAACGCTGTAGTAGTACCAATTAACCCTATGAATCTTGCCGAAGAATTGAAGCATTATGTTTCGGATACTGGGTCTACGACAATAATTGTTGCAGGTGATCTATATGACCATGTTAAACAACATATTAACCCAGGCAAAGAAGATTCACTCTCTCATGTGATTGTGAGCACATACAGCGACTACTTAATAGAACCTACTGATCTTAAAGTTCCTGATTTTATTAAAGCCCCCTCAATCAATCCAAATGAAATTGGTGTCGTATCTTGGAAAGATGTTATTACAAAGAATATTAAGCCCGGACCAATAACAACAGGCCCCGATGATTTATGCGTCATGCCATACACATCAGGAACAACAGGCAATCCTAAAGGATGCATGCACACACATAGAACTGTTATGTCAGTGGCTGTTGGCAATGAAGTTTGGTTTAATTCAAAAATTGACGATGTACGCCTAACTGTATTACCGTTATTTCATGTTACTGGAATGCAAGGTGGAATGAATAGCCCACTATTTTCAGGATCAACAATAGTATTGCTACCTAGATGGGATAGAGAAGTTGCTGCACAATGCATTGAAAGATACAAAATCACAACGTTCAGTTCTATCCCAACTATGATTGTTGATTTTTTGGCAAACCCTAATTTACCCAAGTATGACATTTCAAGTATTCAACGGTTAAATGGAGGTGGCACTGCCATGCCAGAAGCCGTTGCTCAAAAATTATTAGATATGGGCATAACTTTTGTTGAGGGTTATGGATTGTCAGAAACAATCGCAGCTAGTCATATCAATCCTCCAGATAATGCAAAAAAACAATGTTTAGGCATTCCGATTTTTGGAGTTGAATCACGAGTTGTTGACCCTATTACTTTAGAGGAAGTGCCTCAAGGTCAAACTGGTGAAATCATTACCCATGGACCACAAGTCTTTAAGGGATACTGGAATAATCCTAAAGCAACAAAGGAAGCACTGATAGAAATTGATGGGAAGATATTCCTAAGAACAGGTGATTTAGCAATTGAAGATGAAAATGGTTACTTCTTTATGGTTGACCGACTCAAGCGAATGATCAATGCTTCAGGGTTCAAAGTATGGCCAGCAGAGGTAGAACTCATGATGTATCAACATCCAGCCATTCAGGAAGCGTGCATAATTGCTGCGAAAGATACTCACCGCGGGGAAACAGTAAAAGCCCTTATTGTTTTAAAACCGGATTTTGATGGGAAAACTTCAGAAGAAGAAATCATTAAATGGGCTGCTACAAAAATGGCAACTTACAAAGCACCTAAATTAGTAGAGTTTGTTAAGCAACTACCTAAATCCGGGTCTGGAAAAATACTTTGGAGAAAACTTCAAGAAGAAGAACTAAGTAAGGCTAATTAGTAATACCAACGTGTTAAAGTTTCGGCAACACAAGCAGGCTTAGAACTTCCTTCAATTTCAATCGTAATTAGCCACTGTACTTGAACCCCCCCTTCAATTTCCTCCATTGAATCCAATTTGAAGTGGGCCCTTATCTTGCTTCCAACTAATACGGGCGATGGAAATCTAACTTTATTAGCTCCATAATTGATCGCCATCTTTGTTTTGGTATTCCCAACGCATTCACCAGAAAATTTTGCTATTAGTGACAAAGTGAAGTAGCCGTGTGCAATTGTATTTTTAAATGGCGACTCATTTTTAGCTCTAATTGGGTCAATATGTATCCATTGATGATCACCAGTTGCATCTGCGAAAGCATTCACTTTATCTTGAGTAATTTCAAACCAATCACTTACAGATACAACATTTCCGACTTCATTTCTAATTGAATCAATGTCCGAGAATATTTTTTTTGTCATAATATTTTTTTAATTGTTAACCAAATCGAGTGCAACCAGTTCTTCTTCAGTAAATCCTGCTGCTTTTCTACCTTCAATATTAAAAGGCCCCTTTAAAGTTGGCGCCTTGTAATCAATAACCAATTGCCTATATGTCAGAATTGGATCAAGACATCTTTGCTTACAAAGGTAATTAAACCACTTATTACCTACCTCTACATGCCCTACCTCATCTTCAAGAATAATTTTCAGGATATGAGACATTTCCTGATCCTTGATTTGTATAAACCTCTGACGAATTAAGGGTAGTGCATCTAAGCCCCTTGATTCCATCGTTCTAGGTACTAATGCCATTCTAGCAAGTGAATCACCTTTAGTTTTTTCCACCATTTCCCAAAGACTATTATGCGCCTCAAAAGATCCATATTCATACCCAATACTATTTAAGTGCTTTGAAAGTAATTCAAAGTGATACGACTCTTCTTGAGCAATGGATAGCCAATCTAGATAATAGTCATCAGGAAGGTCAGAAAAGCGCCAGATTGCATCTAAGGCCAAATTAATTGCATTAAATTCAATATGAGCTAAAGCATGGATTAAAGCTGCTCGCCCTTCAATTGAATTCATTGATCTTTTTTTGACAGTTAAAGGATTAACGAGAACTGGTTTTTCTGGTTTACCAGGAATTGATTCATGACCCGGACATAAAGTCGCACCAGAGTCTAATTGGATCTTTCCAGATTTGAGACTTCTACAGAGATCTGTAACAGCTAATCGCTTTTGATCTGGATTTTTGATTATTAAAGCCTGAAGTGCTAATTCGCGCAAACCAGTATTCATGCTTAATTAAAAATTATATTTATCTGAAATACTACAGATTATTTTCTTTACGAAAATAAGCAACTATTGCGCTTGCATGTCCATGGCCTAGTTCAAAGTCTTTTTTCAGATAGTCAACCATTTCCATATGTTTAAGATCAAGTTTTTTACTAAGCAAATTAAACCAGTGTTCAATTGGAAAGCCATATTTCTTTTCAATAGATGGAAAATAAGAAGCCGGGCCTTTAACTGTCTTATTATCCGACATCCCTATTCCCACTCAATCGTAGCAGGAGGCTTACCACTAATATCATAAACAACTCTATTAATTCCCCTCACTTCATTAATGATTCTATTGGAAACCCTTCCCAATAAGTCATAGGGCAAATGAGCCCAATGTGCAGTCATGAAATCTTGAGTTTGAACAGCTCTAAGCGCAGTTACATATTCATAAGTTCTTCCATCACCCATTACGCCAACAGACTTAACTGGAAGAAATACTGCAAATGCTTGACTAGTTAAATCGTACCAATTTTTTCCTGAATTCGGATCAATAGTTGAGCGCAATTCCTCAATAAAAATAGCGTCCGCTCTTCTCAATAAATCTGCGTACTCCATTTTCACTTCACCCAAAATTCTTACCCCTAAACCAGGGCCAGGGAATGGGTGCCTGTAAACCATTTCGGGAGGCAAACCTAAAGCAACCCCAAGCTCTCTAACCTCGTCTTTAAAGAGTTCACGTAAGGGTTCCAATAATTGAAGATGCATATCATCAGGTAGTCCACCGACATTGTGGTGACTCTTGATCGTGTGGGCACCTTTTTTACCTTTACCTGCAGACTCAATTACATCTGGATAAATTGTCCCTTGAGCTAACCATTTAGCATTCTTGATTTTTGCTGATTCTGCCTGAAAAACTTCAACAAATTCTTTTCCAATAATTTTCCGTTTTTGCTCAGGATCAGTTACTCCTGATAGCTGACTCATGAACTGCTTAGTTGCATCCACATGAATAACTTTAACGCCTAAGTTATTGGCAAACATCTCCATGACCATTTGACCTTCATTAAGCCTTAAAAGTCCATGATCAACGAAAACACAAGTCAATTGATTGCCAATTGCTTTATGAATAAGCGCAGCAGCAACACTTGAATCTACACCACCAGACAAACCCAGAATAACCTCATCTGTTCCGACCTGTTTGCGAATTGATTCAACAGCTTCAGAGATGTAATCCCCCATTACCCAATCATTTGAGCAACCACAAATTTCATGAACAAATCTCTCTAAAATTGCTCGACCTTGGATTGTGTGAGTAACTTCGGGATGAAATTGAACCGCATAAAAATCTTTATCCTCATTTGCCATTCCTGCAATTGGACAAGAATCAGTTGAAGCCATTAATTTAAAACCTGGCGGCAAATCGGTTACCGAGTCCCCATGGCTCATCCAAACTTTTAAAATACCATGGCCTTCAGATGTACTGAAATCTTGAATACCTGAAAAAAGCTTAGTGTGACCTCTTGCACGAACCTCTGCATATCCAAACTCTCTTGATTTACCAAGAGACTCGGCAGTCTTAACGGAGCCCCCAAGTTGCTCGGCCATAGTTTGCATACCATAGCAAATTCCTAAAACGGGCACTCCAAGATTAAAGACAATCTCAGGAGCTCGAGGAGTATCACCTTCCGTAACTGAACTAGGGCCTCCAGAAAGTATGATGCCCTTACAATTTTCTTGTTCTACGAAATCTTTAATCCAATCACTATCAGTATCGTAAGGTTTAATCTCAGAAAAGACCTTTGCTTCTCGTACACGTCTTGCAATAAGTTGCGTTACTTGTGAACCAAAATCAAGAATAAGAATTTTGTCGTGCACGAAAAGCCTACTTCCTAGTTAATTAATCAATGTGATAGTTTGGAGCTTCTTTTGTAATCTGAACATCATGGACATGAGACTCTCTCATGCCAGCAGATGAAATTTCAACAAAATCGGCCTTGTCATGTAAGTCCTTAATCGTGGCACAGCCACAATAACCCATTGATGAGCGAATTCCACCAGTGAGTTGATGAACAATTGCAAGAACACTACCTTTATAAGGTACGCGCCCTTCAATTCCTTCAGGCACCAATTTATCTACGTTAGCACTATTGTCTTCTTGGAAATATCGATCAGCAGCACCATCCTTCATTGCCCCAACAGAGCCCATACCACGATAGCTCTTGTATGATCTTCCTTGATATAAGAAAACCTCACCAGGCGCTTCCTCAGTGCCAGCAAACATTCCACCCATCATGACTGCATGAGCGCCAGCTGCAAGTGCTTTTGATACGTCACCAGAGTAACGAATACCGCCGTCAGCAATCAATGGAACACCTGTTCCTTTTAATGCCTCTGCGACATTCACAACCGCAGTAATTTGAGGAACACCTACACCTGCAACAATGCGCGTTGTACAGATTGAGCCAGGACCAATACCAACCTTAACCCCATCAGCTCCATGTTCAACGAGCGCTCTAGCAGCATCACCAGTTGCAATATTTCCACCAATGACTTGAACATCAGGGAAATTTTTCTTTACCCAACGAACTCTATCTAAAACACCCTGACTATGACCATGAGCAGTATCAACAACAATTACATCTACCCCTGCTTTTGCCAATAACTCGGCACGTTCGTCATTATCAGGACCAACGCCAATAGCGGCACCAACCCTTAATCTACCCAGGCTATCTTTAGAAGCATTAGGATGTTCAGTGGCTTTCATAATATCTTTGGCAGTCACTAAACCTTTTAACTCAAAAGCATCATTAACGACTAGAACCCTTTCTAGACGATGCTTGTTCATGAGTTTTTTGGCATTTTCAAGGCTATCACCTTCTTTAACTGTGACCAAACGCTCACGAGGAGTCATTTTTTGCTCAACAGGTGCATCAAGATCTTCCTCGAAACGCAAATCACGGTTTGTGATGATACCGATTACAGATTTGCCCTCTAATACTGGGAAACCAGAAAATCCGTATTCTTTAGAAAGTTGGATAACCTGCCTTAAAGGCATGTTCTTATTAACTGTGATCGGATCTCTTAAAATCCCAGATTCATATCGCTTTACCTTTGAAACTTCTCTAGCCTGCTCAGCTGGAGTTAAGTTCTTATGAACAATACCTATCCCACCCTCAGAGGCCATTGCGATAGCCAACTTGCCCTCAGTAACCGTATCCATAGCAGCAGATACAAGCGGAATATTTAAGGAAATTGATCGAGTTAATTGAGTACCAAGCTGTGTATCGCGTGGCAAAACGGCCGAATAAGCCGGAACTAAGAGCACATCATCAAATGTAAGTGCTTTTTGAATGAGTCGCATAAAAACCCCTAGGCACAAAAAGTAATTATAAAGGTTTCTGAAAACCCCTTCCTAAATCTTGGATTTTTCTACCTTTTCAGCCGCCCTTTTAAGTGCTTTAGCCTTTAAATTAGCATCTTTATTTTGATTAGCCTTTTTACGGCGAGCATTTTTGGGATCAATATGTAAAGGGGCATAAATTTCCACTCTATCCCCTTCATATACTTGACTATCCCAAGCCTGACGAATGCCAAATACTCCAAAACTTCCCTTTTTAGTGAACCTTGGGTCATCCTTATCTCGTGCTAAGCCTGATTGTTGTAGTACATCTCCAACTGTGAAAATTAATTCATTAGCATCAATTTTCACAATAAATGTAGAAAGTACAGGGGGTGTTACTCTAGCATCACAAATTTCAACTTGAATAGATCTAAATGTCTGATTTCTAGCTTTATCCATAAATCTCCTCAGCCCTCTTCACAAATCCATTCACAAAAGTACCGGCTATCACCGAAAAAACTGGGCCGATCAGTTTCTCCATAATGAAGTTTGTAAATTCGTAGTTCAAGTGAAACTCAATTTTGCATGCATCATCTCTAAGTGGAATAAAGCGCCAATGGCCTTCAAAGTTTTTAAAGGGACCATCAACAAATTTCATATCAATTTTTAACGGTCTTTCTTGAGAATTTAAAGTATGAAAATACTGTTCTATTCCCTTAAATTTGATATGGATTTTTGCTTCCATCAACTCAGGTGTGGACTGGAAAACTTCAACTCCTCCGCACCATGGCAGAAACTCAGGATACTTAGAAACATCTGTCACCAAGTCATACATTCTTTCTGCTGACTGATTTATCAAGACTGTCTTCGCTACGTCTGCCATAATTGCCCCTTATAGATTAATTTTATCAACCATTTTCAAATTAATCGCAAATAGCTATATTGAATTTCAAAACAAAAAACTGACAATGAGTATTGTTGAAAACAAAAAAGCCTTCTTTGATTATTTCATTGAGGAACGCTACGAAGCTGGCCTAGTCTTAGAGGGGTGGGAGGTAAAGGCTATCCGCGCCGGACGAGCTAATATCAAGGAAGCCTATGTCATTGTCAGAAATGCAGAGTTATACCTAATTGGAAGCCATATTAGCCCACTTCCCACCGCTTCAACCCATATTCATCCTGATCCAGTTCGAACTAGAAAACTATTACTTCATGACACTGAAATCAATAAGTTAATTGGTAAAACTGAACAAAGAGGCTACACGCTGGTTCCACTTAATCTTCATTATTCAAAAGGCCGGATTAAGTGCGAAATTGGCTTAGCTAAAGGTAAAAAACTCCACGACAAACGTGAAACCGCTAAAGAGAGAGATTGGCAGAGAGAAAAAGCTAGAATATCTCGTGGTAATTTTTCAAATTGAAGATCAAACTACCTAATGCACTATTATGGTGCATTAGGTAGTTTTTAACTCTCACTTAGAGAGCAACTCCCAAGTTTTAACAACACTGTCTGGATTTAATGAAATTGAAGTAATTCCCCTATTCATTAACCATTTGGCAAAGTCAGGATGATCTGAAGGCCCTTGACCACAAATCCCAATATATTTACCTTTAGAAATACAAGCCTCAATCGCACGAGCAATTAAGAACTCAATCGCTGGATCTCTTTCATCAAAATCAGCTGCCAATAGCTCCATTCCAGAATCTCTATCTAACCCAAGAGTCAATTGAGTTAAATCGTTTGATCCGATTGAGAATCCGTCAAAAAATTCTAAGAATTGCTCAGCAAGAATCGCATTTGAAGGAACTTCACACATCATCACAACTCGTAATCCATTTTCTCCACGCTTAAGACCATTACGTGCTAATAAATCAATAACTCGCTCCGCTTGTTTTACAGTTCGAACAAAAGGAATCATGATTTCAACATTGGTTAAACCCATGTCATTACGCACACGCTTCATCGCCTCACATTCCATTTCAAATGCTCTGGCAAAGTCGTCAGAAATATAACGGGAAGCCCCCCTAAATCCAAGCATTGGGTTCTCTTCATCAGGCTCATATCTAGAACCACCAATCAGCTTTTTATATTCGTTAGATTTGAAATCAGATAATCTAACAATAACTGGCTTCGGATAAAAAGCTGATGCAATCGTAGCAATACCTTCCGCTAACTTATCAACATAAAATGCTTGCGGACTTGCATGACCCCTAGCTACACTCTCCACAGCCTTCTTGAGATCTGGATCTATATTTGGGTATTCCAAAATTGCTTTGGGATGTACGCCAATATTATTATTAATGATAAATTCAAGCCTTGCTAGACCGACTCCACCATTTGGAATCTGACTAAAATCAAAGGCCAATTGTGGATTACCTACATTCATCATGATTTTCACCGGAATTGCTGGCAACTCACCACGGTGAACTTCACTAACCTCAGCTTCAATTAAGCCATCATAAATTCTACCTTCATCCCCCTCGGCGCAAGAGACTGTAACAACCGCTCCATCAACTAATGTTTCTGTAGCATCTCCGCAACCTACAACAGCTGGAACACCTAGCTCACGAGCAATAATAGCTGCGTGACACGTACGTCCTCCTCGATTTGTAACAATCGCAGAAGCTCTTTTCATAACCGGCTCCCAATTAGGATCAGTCATGTCAGCTACAAGTACATCACCTGGCTGTACACGATCCATTTCAGATGCATCTCTAATAACACGAACCGGACCAGCACCGATCTTCTGACCAATCGCTCTACCTGAAGTTAGTACAGTAGATTTACCTTTTAACTTATATTTATATTCAACCTTACCGTTTGCCTGACTTTTCACAGTTTCCGGCCTAGCCTGCAGAATATAAATCTTGCCATCAATACCATCTTTGCCCCATTCAATATCCATAGGGCGTCCATAATGCTTCTCGATGATCATGGCATAGCGAGCTAGTTCAATAACATCAGCATCTTCAATAGAGTATCTATTTCTTGCTTCAGTAGGAACTTCAATGGTTTTAACTCGACCTTCTTCACCTTGCTCAGTAAATCTCATTTGGATCAATTTGGATCCAAGACTTCTTCTAATAATTGGATACTTACCTAATGTTAAGGTTGGTTTAAAAACATAAAACTCATCTGGATTTACTGCCCCCTGAACAATGGTTTCTCCCAAACCATAACTTGATGTAATAAATACCGCATCCTCAAATCCAGACTCAGTATCTAATGTAAACATCACCCCCGATGCCGCCTTGTCCGAACGGACCATTCTTTGAATACCTGCTGATAAGGCCACTTCCGCGTGTTCAAAACCCTTGTGTACTCGATAAGATATTGCTCTATCGTTGTAAAGCGATGCAAAAACCTCGCGGATTCGATGCAATATTTGATCAATTCCAACTACATTTAAATAACTCTCTTGCTGCCCTGCAAAAGATGCATCCGGCAAATCCTCAGCCGTTGCTGATGATCTAACTGCGAATGAGCCATTACCGCTTTCATCTAATTTGCTGAAAGCTTCTCTTATTTCAGCTTCTAACCTATCTTGGAATGGAGCTTCCTCAATCCATTGCCTAATGTCTGAACCAGCTTGGGCTAAAGCCTTGACATCATCAATATTTAAATCTGATAAACGTTTATTGATTCTTTCAGTTAGATTATTGTGATTTAAGAAATCACGAAATGCTAAAGCAGTCGTGGCAAAACCAGTTGGAACTCGAACGCCTGAAGCTGATAATTGGGAAATCATCTCACCAAGGGAAGAATTTTTACCGCCGACGGAATCGACATCATCCATCCTTAATTCTTCAAATGGCAAAACATATGCATTTTGATGGTTTGGGTTAGACATAATATTTCTCTAAGAATTAAAAAACTGTTTGCAAATGCGGCATACTTGCGAATAGTTCATTTTATATCGAAGTTAACATGTCAGCTAAACCACGTACAGTATTTATCATTTCTGACGGAACGGGTATTACAGCCGAAACGTTTAGTCATTCAATTTTGGCCCAATTTGAAACTCCATTTAAGCAAATTAGACTCCCTTTTATCGATACTATTGATAAAGCTTACCAAGCAGCTCGAGAAATCGAAGATTGCGCTAAACAATCTGGTTTGGCACCAATTGTGTTCACAACACTAGTAAACCCAGAAATTAATGAAATTATTAGTAATTCAAAAGCATTAATTATGGATATGTTCCATACTTTCGTTGCGCCACTTGAAAAAGCGCTAGGAATTAAATCAACACATGCTATCGGTCGCTCCCACCAAAATGCGAATACAGACAGTTATAAGAATCGCATAGAAGCTATCAACTTCTCACTAGCGCATGATGATGGTCAGTCCCACCAAAATCTGCAAGATGCTGATGTAATACTTGTTGGGGTATCTCGAAGTGGAAAAACGCCTACAAGTCTATATTTGGCAATGCAATATGGTTTAAAAGCAGCTAATTACCCTCTAATACCAGATGATTTTGAACGAGGAAGACTTCCAAGTGAGCTTGTCAACCATCGTAAAAAGCTCTTTGGGCTCACAATTGACCCACAAAGACTTTCTGAGATTCGTAACGAACGAAGACCAGGAAGCAGTTATGCAAAAATTGAAAATTGCCGCTATGAAGTTAATGAGGCTGAAGCAATGATGAGAAGAGAGTCAATTCCATCGTTATCCTCAACACATAAATCTATCGAGGAAATTGCAACTACCGTCCTTCAAGCAATAAAGTCAGATAAAAGTGTTTATTAACTGAACAATTGGATTCTACGAGCCTCAAACATACATATTGCAGCCGCGGCAGATACATTTAGTGATTCGACCCCTTTTTCCTGAGGGATAAATATTCCTTTTGAATTATCTTGAACTGCCTGACTGACTCCAGAGCCTTCATTTCCGAATACCCAAGCATG
>CAZEHN010000002.1:0-121512 GCA_964511855.1 uncultured Polynucleobacter sp.
TATCTTGAACTGCCTGACTGACTCCAGAGCCTTCATTTCCGAATACCCAAGCATGTGCCATTTTCAATTCATCGGACATTGCATAAAGATTTTTGGAATCAGTTAACCTAGCAGAGAATAAGTTAATTTTTAACTTATCAAAAATCTTCTCAAATTCAACCCCCTCTATGATTGTAAGAACAGTATGTGCACCCATTCCTGCCCTTAATACTTTTGGACTCCAAACTTGAGCAGTTCCCTTTAGACAAATTATCTGTCTATAACCTGCAGCTGCAGCAGTTCTAAGAATGGTGCCAACGTTTCCAGCATCCTGTATTCCGTCAAGAATAATTAAATTTTGACTATAGTGGTCTGGCACCTCATGTTCCTCAACTTTAACCAAAGAGAGCAAAAATGGGGCATCAATTAGTTGGCTCAGCTCATTAATTAGAGAATCATTTACTTGTACTAATTTAATTTTATGAAATTGAGAATCATCATTTAATTTGATCGTTTTTTCGATTAACGTTTTAATCTCAAAATTTTCAAGAGAGCTTTCTGAAAAAATAATGGTTTCTATTTGATTCCTTAAATTTGAATCAATCCACGATTGAACTAAATGAATACCCTCAATTAATGCTAAACCGGTTTCAGACCTTAATTTTGAAGCTCTAACCCCAGTCGATTGAAAAGACTTTATTTGTTTAATTAAGGTATTCTGAGTCGATTCAATTAATTGAATCTGGTTAGATTTATTTGTCATTTAATACCATCCAATAAGCGCTTAATAGGACCGAATGTTCTACGATGACTATCACAAATTCCGAATTGCTCTATGGCAGCTAAATGTTTTACTGTTGGATAACCCATGTGGATATTAAACCCATATTCAGGATACTTCTGATGTAATTTTTTCATTTGACGATCTCGTGTCACTTTCGCCAATATGGAAGCAGCTGATATTGCAGGCTCTTTTGCATCACCCTTAACAATCGCCTCAGATGGAATTTGCAACTCTGGGCATCTATTACCGTCAATAATAGCCTTATCAGGTAAACGACCGCCATTATTACTCAATCCCTCAACCGCTCTTTGCATCGCTAACATGGTTGCTTGCAAGATGTTAATTTGATCAACCTCTTCAGACGAAGCTTCAGCAATCGCCCACGCTAAGGAAGATTGAATAATTTGATCGAATAATAGTTCTCTACTTTTTGAACTTAATTTTTTAGAATCTCTTAATCCAGAAATTGGATTATTTGGATCCAATATGACAGCTGCTGCAACAACCGATCCAACCAAAGGCCCTCTTCCGGCTTCATCAACACCACATATTAATAACTCAGATAAATCGGTGTCTTTAGATACATCAATTTTTTTAGAATCAATAAGCATTATTTTTGCGATTGAATCGTTGAAATTATTGCCTGGAGTGCCAACTCAGATGTTGGTCTTTTTAATTGCATATGTAATTCATCGAATCGTTGAACTAAATCTTTAACCTTTTCGGGATTATCAATCCAGGATAGTACTGCTTTGGCAAGCTTTTCAGGAGTCGCATCATTCTGTAATAACTCTGGGACAACAAATTCATTACATAAGATGTTAGGTAGCCCAACATAAGGCAAATACCCTTGCCTTTTCATAATCTGAGCGGTTAGCCATGGCACCGTATAGGAAATAACCATTGGCTTTTTCCATAATGCCGCCTCAAGGGTTGCAGTTCCGCTAGCAATTAGAACCACATTTGAGGACTCTAATATTAGATCAGAGTTGCCATCAATCAATTCAACAATTACCTTCGAATCATTTTCTTTTAATTCTTCCCCTAAGCGCATTAAGGATTCTTTTAACCTTGGCGTAGCAACCGGGATAAGAAATCTAACTCTCTTACTTACAAGTGAAGCATTTATTATTTTTATCGCCTCAAAAAAACCAGGGGCAATATGACTAATCTCAGACGGCCGACTTCCAGGTAAAACTGCAATTAATATTTCATTTGATTCAATAGCACCATTTTTTAATAAACCTAAATCAAAGAGCTTTTGTTTGGCTGCCTTAGGATCAGGATTCAATGGAATTGCATTTGCCAATGGATGTCCAACATAGGTAGCCTTAACCCCAGCCTTTTTGTATATTTCAGGCTCGAATGGAAAGATGCAAAGCATGTGATCAACGGCTTTTTTGATTTTTTTGATCCGCCCACCTCTCCATGCCCAAATAGATGGGCTAATAAAATGCACTGTGGGTACACCGATTGATTTACAGTATCTTTCCACGCCCAAATTAAAGTCTGGGGCATCTATACCGATATAAACAGCTGGTTTTGACTTATCAATTTGTTTGATAAGTTCACTTCTAATTTTTAGAATTTGTGGTAACTGTTTGAGCGCCTCAACATATCCCCGAACACTTAGCTTATCAATTGACCATATCGATTGAAAACCAGATGCTTCCATTTTTGGGCCACCAATTCCGTAGCATCTGTAATCCTTTAATTCAGTACTTTGCTGAATTTTTAAAACTAGATCAGCGGCAAGCATATCTCCCGAAGGCTCGCCAGCAACACATAATATGTTTTTATTCAAGCTAGACAAATCTTAATATCACTTTATCTAATGATGCCTCTAGAAGAATTGGCAATAAAGTCTAAAAAAGTACTCACTTTCTCTGAAGCCTGAACAGATAATTTAATACCTTCCAAACCGTCAGTTGCATAGTTTTTTAATGCAACTTTAGCCTCTTCAAAAGATAAACCCTCTTTATAAAGAATTTTATAGGACTGCCTTAATGCAGAAATTGTCTCTGGATCGAAGCCGCGTCGTTTAAGTCCTTCAACATTCATGCCGTGAGGTACCGCCTTGTCACCAGCCGCAATAACATAAGACGGTAAATCTTGAACCAGAACTGAGGCACCACCCAACATTGAATGCTGCCCAATTCGCACAAATTGATGAACACCCGACATCCCACCCAAAATTGCCCAATCTTCAACAACAACATGACCAGCAATTTGAGAATTACTTGAAAAGATTGTGTGACTTCCTACTTGGCAATCATGGGCAATATGAACATATGCCATGATCCAATTGTCATTACCTATCTTCGTAACTCCACCATCTTGAGTTGTCCCAGTATGCAAAGTAGTGAATTCGCGAATTGTATTCCTATCGCCGATGATAAGTTGAGTTAACTCACCCTTATATTTCATATCTTGGGGAGCCCCACCGATAGAGGCAAAATGACTAATTACATTCTCAACACCAATCGTTGTACAACCCTCTACAACTGTATGTGAACCAATCTTTGTTCTAGCACCAATAGTTACATTTGGCCCAATAATTGCATAAGGTCCAATCTCAACAGATTCATCTAATTGAGCCTTAGGATCAACAATTGCACTCGGATGAATTTTTGTCATTTTATTCGCCTTTTTTGCGAACAGTACACATTAATTCGGCTTCGCATACGGTATCTTCATTCACCGTTGCAAAAACTTTAAACTTCCAAATGCCTCGCATATATCTTTCCACTTTTGCATTTAGCATTAATTGATCACCCGGAAGCACAGGCTTTTTAAAGCGAGCACCATCAATTCCTGCAAAGTAATAGATTGAATCGTCTTGCTTCTCTTCAGAGAAAGTTAACAAAGCTGCAGTTTGAGCAAGGGCCTCTAAAATCAAAACGCCAGGCATAACTGGAAATTCTGGGAAATGCCCCATAAATTGAGGTTCATTCATGGTTACATTCTTAAGCGCCTTAATACTTTGTCTAGGTTCAAGCTCAAGAACACGATCAACCAATAAAAAAGGGAATCGATGAGGTAATAGTTTAAGAATTTGATTGATATCAATATTGACTGAGTTACTCATAAGTTAAATATTTCCTTTTTATTTTTGCTCAAGCGCTTTAATACGCTTTCTAAGTTTATCTAGACCTCTAACAATTGCCGCATTTTTTTCCCACTCTACGTGAGTAGTAAAAGGGAAAACGCTAGTGAAATGTTGTCCAGGCTCTAGAATCGATCTTGTAATAGAAGTACCACCAGAGACAGTAGTCCTATCAGCAATTTTTAAGTGCCCCGCTAAATTGGCAGAACCGCCGATAATACAAAATTTTCCTACTGTCGTACTACCTGCAATAGCTGCGCACCCAGCTATAACTGTAAACGCTCCAACACGAACGTTGTGGGCTATTTGCACTTGGTTATCAATTTTGCAACCATCCTCGATGATAGTGTCATCTAATGCGCCTCTATCTATAGTTGTATTAGATCCGATTTCTACATCATTTCCAATTCGAACTTTACCTGTTTGAGGGATCTTTACCCATTCTCCGCCAGATGAACTGAAATCTGGCGCAAATCCGAATCCATCCGCTCCAATAACAGCGCCACTATGAATAATTGCTCGCTCACCAATTTCGCATTCATGGTAAATACTTACCATTGATGCGATAGCTGAGCCAGAACCTACACGAGCATTTTTTCCAATATTAACGCTGGCTTTCAATACAACTCCTTCACCAAGAACTGCATCAGCCTCAATATTACAAAATGGTCCAATATGACAGGAAGAAGGAACCAATGCACTAGGAGAAATTACCGCAGTAGGATGAATGCTAGGTTCAACTGGTTTGATTGTTAGTTGCTGAAGGAATTGAGCAATCTTAGCAAAAGCAGCATACGGATTTTTTGCAATTAAGAAAGATCTTGAAGCTGAAATACCATTAGCTTGTAGATATTCATAGTCCGCCAAACCAACAATAATGCAACCCGCTTTAGTTTGTAATGCATCCTTGCGATATAGAGGATTGACTAAAAATGCAAGTTGCGAGCCTTGGGCAGTTTCTAAAGGAGCTAGTCCATTTATAACCTTGGTTGCATCCCCCTTTAGATTTAAATTAAATCTATCAGCCAGCTCTTGCAATGAAGGGAAATTAATTACGCCCATATGAAATAAAGGGGCTTTTTAGCCCCTAAATTTATTATTTATTTAGTGCTTGAATAACCTCGTTTGTAATATCCACTTTAGGACTTACATACGCTGCATCCTGAACAACAATATCTAACTTTTTCTGCTCAACAATTTGCTTGAGCACTTGATTAGCCTTTTCAAAGATTTTTGCGCGCTCTTCAGCACCACGGCGTTGCGAATCTTCAATTAACTCACGCTGCTTGCGTTGAAGCTCTCTATCATGCTCAGCTAATTCACGTTGCTTACGCACTCTCTCTGCCTCAGGAAGAACAGCAGCATCTTTATCTAATTTAGCTGCCTCAGATTTAATACGCTCAATGCCATCGCGCACTTCTTTTTCACGCTTTCCAAATTCATTTTGCATTTTGGCTTGAGCATCTTTAGCAGGTTTTGATTCGTTCAAAATCCTATCCAAACTCACGAAGCCAATTCTAGCGCCAGAGTCCTGAGCAAAAACCAAGGCTGATGAAGATAGTAATGCTGTAAAAAGGCCAACTAAAGCAAATGATCTAATATTTAACTGCTTCATGCGAAATCCTTAAAAAAATTAAAACGCTGTACCAATTTGAAACTGAAATCTTTGAATCCGATCAGATGGCAATATATTCATTGGCATTGCATAACTGAATTTTAACGGACCCAAAGGAGAAATCCAAGAAATACCTAAACCATATGCAGACCTAATACCTGTACCATTTGGACCAGAGAATGTAATTGGACCTGCATATACGTTACCGGCATCGAAGAAACCAAATACACGCAGAGTCTTATCTGTCCCAGTGCCAGGCATTGGTAAAGTATATTCTAGATTAGCAATTAACTTAGAGGGGCCACCAGTAGCCTGATTCATGCCAACAGTTTGATTATAGTAATAAGGCCCTAAGGATCCTGGAACGAAGCCCCTAACAGAACCAATACCACCGGCATAGTAGTATTTTGTAATCGGGAATGGATAACCGCCATAGGTGCCACCATAACCAATTTCACCGTTCAAAGACAAAATATTGGTATTAGTTACAGGGTAGAAAAACTGCCCTTGATAGTAAGCACGGTAATACTGATTTTTAGTAACCGGTGTACCAACCTCAAAATTTAACTGTTGATAAGTTCCTTTTGTCGGAATAATCGTACTATCACGCCTATCTCTTGCCCAACCAATTGTTAAAGGAAGATTGTAGGTAATTAAGGTTTGATTTTGGGAGCCAGCTTGGCTTGGGTCAACAGCTGAAACGTAATCTATATATGGCTGGGGTGCTGATGGGGTCGTAGTAATTTCAAGACGCTCAAAAGCCCCACCAAAAAATACCCTATCTGTTTCAGTATAAGGAACCCCGAATTTTGTACTCAAACCCGTTGTAATAATTTTATAGTTAGGATCACCTAGATAGTACAAAGGTCTAGCAGTTCTATAGTAAATATCAGAAAACCGACTAATGCCATCCTCAGTGAAATAAGGGTCAAATTGACTAATAACTAAAGTTCTATTGATAGAACCAGTATTTATATTTAAGCCAATACTTGTTCCAGTACCAAAAGCATTTTCTTGATTAATACCAGCACTAAGAACTAATTTTTCAGTAGATGAGTAACCTGCACCAAGTGAGAAATTACCCGTAGGCTTCTCAACAACACCAATATTGACATCAACCTGATCATTAACCCCAGGAATGTCTTGGGTCGTTAAATCTACCTCTTTGAAATAACCCAAACGATTCAAACGATCTTTTGATAGCTTTAATTTTTCAGCATCATACCAAGAGCTTTCCATCTGACGAACTTCTCTTCGGATAACAGAATCTCTTGTCTTGGTATTACCTACGATGTTAATTTTTCTTACATATGCTCTTTTACCTGGATCAACGACCAATGCAAGATTAACTTCTTGCTTATCCTTAATTAGGTCCGGCTGAGGGGTAATTGTTGCAAATGCATAACCATAAGTACCTAATACATCAGCAATTGATTTAATGCCTTCATTTACTTTTGCAGAAGAATAAATGTCACCATTTTTTAAAGGAATAAGGGACCTAAACTCATCACCTTTACCAAGCAACTCTCCCGCAAGCTTGATATCTTTTATCTTGTATTGTTGCCCTTCACGAATTGTGATCGTGATGTAAACACCCTTTTTATCCGGCGAAATTGAAACTTGAGTAGATTCAATAGCAAATTCTAAATACCCTCTATTTAAGTAGAAAGATCTTAGAGTCTCAAGGTCTGCAGTTAATTTTTGCTTTGAATATAAGTCATTTTTAGAATACCAAGATAGCCAATTACCTTTTTTCAGAAGCATCTCATCTTTAAGATCTCCCTCTGAAAATGCTTTGTTACCGATGATTGTGATCTGGCTAATTTTTGAGACTTCACCTTCACTGATATTGAAAACTACAGAAACTCTATTTCTTGGGTCCGGGGTAATAGTGGTAACAATTTCACAATCATAAAAGCCTTTGCTGATATATTGCCTTTTGAGTTCTTGCTCAGCTTTATCGATAAGAGCCTTGTCATAATACCTAGCTTCTCCAACACCAACAATTCGTAAAGATTTGATAATTGCTTCTTTATCAAACTCTTTCATGCCAGTGAATTCAATCTTCGAAATGGTTGGCCGCTCGTCAACAATAACGACTAAAACACCATTATCAGCTTCGACTTTTACATCTTTAAAAAAGCCTGTATTAAATAAAGCTCTGATTGATTCTGCACCTTTTTCATCTGTAAAAGTATCACCTACTTTTACAGGCAAATAACTAAAAACAGTTCCAGGCTCTACACGCTGCAAACCTTCAACACGAATATCTTTAACGATAAAAGGAGCAGCAGCACTTGCTAAATTTGGTAGTAAAGCGTACCCACTAAAAATTAGGGCAATAACAGCTTTATTTAGTATTTTTTTCTTAGTTTTCAACGAAAAACTCTTAACAATCACAACATTACATATCCAAAATCGGACAAACAATTAAATCTTAATCTAATTTGACTAAAGCCTTATCAATTAACCACTAAAAAGCCTAGAAATATCATTAAAAAAGGCATAACAGGTCAATAATAGCAGCCCTAATATGCCAATTTTCTGTAAAAACCCCTGAATCTCAACAGGTACTTTATGGCCGGTAATAAATTCCCATAAATCATACATTAGCTGCCCTCCATCTAATAATGGAAATGGCAATAAATTTAACAAGCCCAAACTGATACTAACTAAGGCTAAAAAGCCTAAAAATGCCTGAAATCCTACCTTTGCTGATTTTCCAGCCATATCTGCGATTGTGACGGGACCACTGATCTGACTTAAAGATGCTTTTCCACTAATCAAATCAATGACATTTACCAGAGAAATAACAGAAATATCCCAAACTCTTTCAAACGCATAGTAAGTAGCGCTTAAGATGGGCAATTCCAATTCATATGTAAGAGATTTATTGGGTATTTGCGGAAGAAATCCTAGTTGAGTGTAAATATCACCCTTTAAATCGATTTGACTAAGTTCATTCTTTGAAATAGAAATCGTATATTTATGACCATCTTTAGATGATTTCATTAACAACTCTATCGGGGACTCAAGAAGTGTGGATTTTAATAATTTCCACCTTAAACGGTTCCAACTTATTAAATCCCCCTCGTTATAAGAATTCATGCTATCCGATTTGTCACCAATATTCCAATTGATAACTTCATCACCAGAATTAACCCCTAATTTTGAGGCCACTGAATTAATTGGAGGTTGATCTAGGATTGGCTTTACCTGGGTAACTCCAGAGACATATATAACGGTAAAAAGAAAAAAAGCTAGAATAAAATTCGCAGCTGGTCCGGCAGCTACGATGAAAGATCTTTTCCATAACTTTTGACGATCAAATGCCATACTGCAATTATCATTTGTTAAAGTTTGCGAGGGATCCCTACCATCCAGCATCTTCACGTACCCACCTAGTGGAATACTAGATATCACCCACTCAGTTTCAGTTGGATTCTTAGGCTTACTTTTCCATAAAGCCCTTCCAAAACCAATTGAAAATCTTAAAACTTGCACACCACATAATTTTGCAGCTGAATAATGACCAAGTTCGTGAATTCCAACCAAAATCACAATTGCTATTAGAAAAAATAATACGGTCATATATCTAAAAATTAATATGCTTTTATGAACTCTAATGCTGACTGTCTTGCAGCATAGTCAGCTTCAATAATTTCTTCTAAAGTTTGAGGGTTAATTATTGAAATTGCATTAAGAACTCTTTCAACTATGCTCGGGATTTCTAAATAAGGCAAAACATTATTTAGAAATGCTTCAACAGCTATTTCATTTGCAGCATTCATAATTGCTGGAGCGCTTCCACCAGCAGTAGCGGCATCTCTGGCAATTTTCAAAGATCGAAATTTCCCTAAATCTGGCTCAAAAAAACTTAACCCAGATAGATCTTGCAACCTTAATTCCTTAACTCCAGATTCAATTCTTGCTGGATATCCCAAGCCGTACGCAATTGGGGTGCGCATATCGGGTTCCCCCAACTCAGCTAATACAGATCCATCCACATAATTAACCATAGAATGAATTACGCTTTGAGGGTGGATTAATATCTCTATGTTATTTGGACTCAATCCAAAAAGCCACTGAGCCTCTATTAGCTCAAGTCCTTTATTCATCATCGTTGCTGAATCAACCGAAATTTTTCTACCCATCACCCAATTTGGATGGGCGCAAGCCTCCTCGGGAGTAACCCTAGATAGTTCTTCTAAAGACTTATTAAGGAAAGGCCCACCAGATGCAGTCAAAACAAGATTTTTTATACCTAGCTTTGAATAATTACCTTTGTTAATATCCGACTGCTTTAATCTAGGCAGGCATTGGTAAATTGCATTATGTTCGCTATCTATCGGAAGTAATACTGCGTTATTTTCCACAACGGCTTGCATAAAAAGATTTCCCGACATAACAAGAGCCTCCTTGTTTGCAAGCAATATCTTCTTTCCAGCGATTGCAGAACTCAAGGTTGGAATTAAACCTGCAGCGCCAACAATCGCAGCCATCACAGTATCTACATCTGGGTCAGTAGCAACATCTTTTAATGCTTCATTACCCCATAATATTTTCGTTTCTACACTTGATGTTAATAAACTTAAATCTTCAGCCAACTCTTTACTGGAGACAACCGCAAACTTTGGCTTAAATTCCAAACACTGAGCCGCTAATTTGGAAATTTGGATATTTGCAGTTAAAGCAAAAACCTTAAAATCAGATGGATGACGTCGAATCACGTCTAAGGTACTATCCCCAATTGAGCCAGTACTTCCAAGGATAGTTATATTTTGCATATGTTAAATAAAAACTATAGCAATAAGTGCAGCGAATGGTAATACTGGCAAAAGTGCATCAATCCGATCAAGAAAACCACCATGACCCGGCAAAAGATTACTACTGTCTTTTACATTCGCCAGTCTTTTAAGTTGAGATTCAAACAAATCACCAATAACACTTAATAAACCTCCCGCTGTTAGGATAAGAACTAAACTTAATAAGCCAACCCGTTCATAAACAAATGAAAAGAATGTTGGATAAATATCACCATTTATCGCCAGCACAAGTCCAACCACCAAAACAAGTAGGATCCCACCTATCATTCCTTCAATACTCTTACCAGGACTTAAATTGGGAGCAAGCTTATTTTTGCCAAATGCCTTTCCGGCAAAATACGCTCCAACGTCAGCAGCCCAAACCCATACAAGTACTGATAAAAAAATACCCAACCCCAACTCCCTCAGGATTGCTAAAGCAAACCAACAAGCAACAAATAAAATAAGCCCTGCAAGTGTTAGAAATAATCTAACTGAAGATAACTGAACATTTAGACCACGACGCATCATTCCAGGAACAAAAGCAATCCAAAAAATAAATGCAGTAAATAAGGAAATAATCTGAACCCAATAAAAACAATCAGGGTTTAAGTTTGAGGCACCTAACCACCAAATTAAGTACAAAACTATTGTTATGGAGATTGCATACAAAATATAAAAAAATGCCTTAGATTGTGGCCATAGCAACTTAACCCACTCCCAAGATGCTAAGCCAATAACGATAGATAAGGTGAAATAAAGCGCCTCAATCTTAAACAAAAATAAAACTGGCAAAAATACCCCCAGAAGTGCCAAAGCAGTAATGACACGTGTTTTAAGCATTCTGATCACCCATTTCTTGATTTAATACTTGATCGCCAGTTTGTCCAAATCGACGCTGTCTAGTTGAATACCAATCTAATGCCGCTTGCAATTCATTTTGATCAAAATCAGGCCAAAGAACTTCTGTAAAAAATAATTCAGTGTAAGCAAGTTGCCATAATAAAAAATTACTTATTCTTTGCTCTCCACCAGTTCTAATAAATAAATCTGGTTCAGGTGCGTATGACATCGATAAATATGGGAACAGCCAATCCTCATCTAATTTATCTAATTCAGATAAATTACTGTTTAAAATTGCTTGACGCGTAGCCTGAAGAATATCCCAGCGCCCCCCATAATTTGCTGCAATAGTCAACGTAAGCCCAGTATTATTTTCAGTTAACTCTTCAGCTGCTCTAACTCTATCTTGAATTAACTCAGAGAAGCCAGACATATCACCGATTAGTCGCAATTTAATATTGTTGCGATTAAGCTTTACAACTTCTTTCTCAAGAGCTTTCAAGAAGAGGTTCATCAAGAAAGTAACCTCCTCTTGAGGACGGCGCCAATTTTCAGAACTAAATGCAAACAAAGTTAAAAAATCAACGCCTTTATTCGAGCACCCTTCAACAATCTTTCGGACTACATCAAGTCCTTTCGTATGTCCTGCAACTCGGGGAAGAAATCTTTTTTTAGCCCATCGACCATTGCCATCCATAATGATGGCAATATGCTTAGGGACACTACACGTATCCGGAATAACCTTTGTGCTGCTTTTTATCATCATTGGCACCACTAGGCCTTATTCAACCCTAAGGTTAAACAGTTAAGATCTCTTTTTCTTTTTCCTGAACTAGTTTATCAATTTCAGCAACAAACTTATCAGTAATTTTTTGAATCTCATCCTGAGCACGTCGCTCGTCATCCTCAGATATAACCTTGTCTTTAGCTAATTTCTTAAGTTGTTCATTACCATCTCTTCGAAGATTCCTAACAGCAACTTTTGCATCTTCTCCTTCAGCTTTAACAACTTTAGCTAACTCTTTACGACGTTCCTCTGTCAACGCTGGCATTGGAACACGAATAACATTTCCTTGAGTTGCTGGGTTTAGTCCTAAATCTGAATCTCTAATTGCCTTTTCTACAGCCGCAACCATCGGTTTCTCCCAAGGAGTTACCGTAATCGTACGAGCATCAGCTAAGCCTAAATTTGCAACTTGAGAAATAGGCGTCGGATTACCGTAATAATCAACATTAATATGCTCAATCAAACCTGTGTGGGCTCGACCAGTTCTAATTTTAGATAAATTATTTTTAAAAGCCTCAATGGATTTACCCATCTTTTGCTCTGCTGATACCTTCACTTCACCTGCTGACATATCTATTCCTTAATGCAATTATTTAAACGTGTACCAATGTACCTTCATTTTCGCCACCAACGACTCGCATTAACGCACCTGGTTTCAAAATTGAAAATACTTTTATCGGTAATTGGCGGTCACGGCAAAGTGCAAACGCCGTTGCATCCATGACCTGTAAATTTTTAATAATAGCTTCATCAAAGCTTATCGTTTCATACCTAGTAGCACTTTTATCTTTTTTAGGATCACTACTATAAATACCATCAACTTTAGTAGCTTTTAAAACAATCTCAACACCCATTTCTGCCCCTCTTAAGGCAGCAGCTGTATCAGTTGTAAAAAATGGATTCCCTGTGCCGGCTGCAAAAATAACAACTTTACCTTCATTCATATGACGGATTGCGCGTGGCCTAATATACGGCTCTACAACCTGATCCATCCTTAAGGCTGATTGAACTCTAGCTTCAATACCCTTTTGCCTCAAAGCATCCTGAAGCGCTAAAGAATTCATCATGGTCGCAAGCATGCCCATATAGTCTGCAGTCGCCCTATCCATACCAGCAGCACCACCAGCTACACCTCTAAAAATATTACCGCCACCAATGACAATCGCTAGTTGAACGCCAGACTTAACGACTTCAGCAATATCTGTAACCATCGAATCAATTGTTGATGAATTAATACCGAAGGCATCATCGCCCATTAATGCTTCACCAGACAGTTTTAAAAGGACTCTTTTATAGGCGGGCATATATGACTTTCTAGGATGAATTTACGTTGTTTTAATTATAAAGCTCTATAAAAATAAGGGCGCGATCTTTACAATCGCGCCCCTAGTTCATAGTTGACTACTTCCAACACTAACTTAGGCGGCGCCTTTTGCTGCTGCAACTTGCGCAGCAACTTCTGCAGCAAAATCATCTTGACGCTTTTCAATACCCTCACCAACAACATACATCGTAAATGATGAAATTGTTGTATTTTTCTCTTTAAGCATTTGCTCAACAGTTTGTTTGTCATTTTTAACAAACGGCTGATTTAACAAAGACACTTCTTTAAGGTATTTTTGCACTGCGCCTTCAATCATTTTGGCCGCTATATCTGCAGGCTTACCTGATTCAGCAGCTTTTTGCTCAGCAACACTACGTTCCGTTGCAATATTTTCTGCAGGAACATCAGCAGTAGATAGGGCAACAGGCTTCATTGCAGCAATGTGCATTGCAACATCTTTAGCAGCAACTTCATCACCTTGATATTCAACCATCACACCAATACGTGTGCCATGCAGGTAAGAGACAAGCTTTTTATCGCCAGAAAAACGTACAAAACGACGAATTGACATGTTTTCACCAATACGACCGATCAATTCAGCTCTAACCTCTTCAACTGTTTTACCAGAGTAAGGTAATGCGGAAAGTGCGGCAACATCAGCCGGGTTCTTCTCAGCAACTAGTTGAGCACAAGCATTTGTTAACGCCAAGAAGTCATCATTTTTTGATACGAAATCAGTTTCACAGTTAACTTCAATTAAAGCGCCCGTTGTGCCACTAATAAATGCAGCAATAACACCCTCAGCAGTCACCCTAGATGCAGCCTTACCAGCTTTGCTACCCAACTTAACACGAAGGATCTCTTCAGCTTTAGCCATGTCGCCATTAGCTTCAGTCAATGCCTTCTTACACTCCATCATCGGAGCATCCGTTTTTGCACGGAGCTCACCAACCATCGCAGCTGTAATTGCAGTCATTAGCTTGCCTTCCCTTCTTCCACAAACTCGTCCGCAGGCTCTTTGATTGCTTCTAAGACTTGCTGAACAGCATTAGCTTTACCTTCAAGGATCGCATCAGCCATGCCACGTACATAAAGTGCAACTGCTTTGCTTGAGTCATCATTACCAGGAATTACGTAATCAACACCTTCTGGTGAATGGTTAGTATCAACCACAGCAATTACTGGAATACCTAATTTCTTGGCTTCAGTGATAGCAATTTTGTGATAGCCAACGTCAACAACAAAGATGGCATCAGGGATACCCGCCATATCTTGGATACCACCAAGAGATTTTTGAAGTTTTTCAACTTCACGCTCATTCATTAGAGCTTCTTTTTTAGATAAGCGTTCCCAATCACCTGCTTCTTTTGCAGCTGTAAGATCTTTTAAGCGCTTAATTGAACCTTTAACAGTTTTAAAGTTTGTCAAAGTACCACCCAACCAACGAGCATCCACATAAGGCATGCCACAACGAGCTGCTTCGTCAGCGATAACTTCTTTAGATTGGCGTTTTGTGCCAACAAACAAAACAGTTCCACGATTCGCTGCTACAGAACGGGCGAATTTAACCGCATCCTGGAACATCGGGAGTGTTTTCTCTAAATTAATAATATGAATTTTGTTGCGATGGCCAAAGATATAAGGGGCCATTTTTGGTGACCAGAAACGGGTTTGATGGCCGAAATGGCAACCTGCTTCAAGCATTTCACGCATGGTGACTGACATAGTAATTCTCCTAAGGGTTTTAACTAGAGCCAAATCCTGACTGCGCTAAAAAGCGCCACCCTGGATGGTTTGACTCGCAATTCTTTGAATTTAAAAGAATTTATAGAAAATAAGCCAATAAATCCTAAAAACTCAAAGTGACGACATTATAGCCTAATTTCAAGGATAATCAACAACATGAATAACATATTTACCCAAGAATCTGATATCAATGGCATGCGTGAAGCTTGCCGCCTTGCAAGCGAAGTGTTGGATCACGTATCGCCCAAAATTGTTCCTGGCATAACGACCGGGGAAATTGATCGAATCTGCCACGATTACATGAGTAACGTGCAAAAAACGATACCTGCACCTTTAAATTATCAACCCCCAGGCTACCCCCCTTTCCCAAAATCAATTTGCACCTCTGTAAATGATGTCATTTGCCACGGCATACCTGGAGATAGAATTTTAAAATCTGGGGATATAGTCAATCTCGATATTACCGTCATTACACAAGCAGGCTTTTATGGCGATACAAGTAGAATGTTTATTGTTGGAGAAGGATCGATTCTAGCCAAGAGACTTTGCCAAGTGACCTACGAATGCATGTGGCTTGGAATTGCTCAAGTCAAACCAGGAGCAAAGCTCGGTGACATTGGCCACGCAATCCAGTCTCATGCAGAAAAAGCTGGCTACTCAATTGTTAGAGAGTACTGCGGTCACGGTATTGGTAAAGTTTTTCACCAAGATCCTCAAATTCTTCATTATGGACGGGCTGGAACAGGAGAGGAAATTGTCAAAGGCATGACGTTTACGATTGAACCAATGATTAATGCAGGAAAACGAGATATTCGAACAATGCCAGACCAATGGACGGTTAAAACAAAAGATAGAAGCTTGTCAGCCCAGTGGGAACATACTGTTTTAGTTACAGACTCTGGCGTTGAAGTCTTAACCCTTTCCACAAACTCTCCACCTCCGCCAGAATGCGTTCAAGGACTTAAATTTAACTAATTGTGGAAACAACTTGATGGATACGACTACTAATCTTAAGTTGTTAAAAAATGAACTATGCGAACAATTCAAGCAAGACCTGAACGTTAATAAATTAACAAAGGGCCTAAGTAAATCTGCAGGCAAATTATTATTACAAGCATGGTCTACAGCTGGGCTCGACACATCCCAAAGCACGAATAACCCTTTGGCATTAATTGCTGTTGGAGGCTTTGGCAGAGATGAATTATTTCCCTTTTCTGACGTAGATATTTTGGTATTAATTACGGATGATCTTTCTCAAGAAAATTTAAATGAACTATCTCCAAAGATCGAATCATTTATTTCTAAATGCTGGGACTTGGGACTAGAAATTGGATCTTCTGTTAGAACAGTTAGTGAGTGTATTGTTGAGTCAGAAAACGACATTACTATAAGAACATCACTACTTGAATCAAGATTCATCGGCGGAAATAAATCTATATATAAGATTTTTAGATCCAGATTCGAATCAGCAATGGATCCAAAATCTTTTTTTCAAGAGAAACTACTTGAATTAAGGCAAAGACATTACAAATATCAAGATACTCCGTATTCATTAGAACCAAATTGCAAAGAGAGCCCAGGAGGACTTCGGGATTTACAGGTAATTCTGTGGGTTGCCAAAGCTGCAAAATTAGGAAATAGTTTTAATGACCTTTTTAAGAAGGGGTTGATTACAAAACATGAGTCCTTACAACTCAATCGGAACTTAAAATTCCTACAAACACTCCGAGCACAATTGCACCTTGTTGCAAATCGAAGACAAGATATTCTGGTCTTCGATTATCAAAGCAAATTAGCTGAAACATTTGGACTTACAAATAGCACCGACAAATTAGCTAGCGAACAAATAATGCGACGCTACTATTGGGCAGCCAAGGCTGTAACGCAATTAAACGAAATTCTTATTCAAAATATCGAAGCAATTCTATTTCCCAGAGAGGCTCTTAACACTAGGCCGATCTCTGAGCATTTTGTAGAAAAACAAGGCTTTATAGATATCTTAGATCCACTGCTTTTTGAGAAACACCCCGAAGAAATATTGCATACGTTTTTACTGTATTGCAAAACCCCAGGAATTCAAGGTCTATCTACTCAAGTACTAAGAAGCCTATATAACGCACGCAACATAATGAATGCAAAATGGCGAAATGATCCCATTAACAAAACAAAGTTTATGGAAATCGTGAAGCAATCGACTGGCGTATTTCGAGCATTAAGCCTAATGAATCAGACAAGTGTATTAGGCAGATACCTTCCCCCGTTTAGAAAAATTGTTGGGCAAATGCAGCATGATTTATTTCATGTTTACACAGTTGATCAGCACATAATGACCGTCCTCAGAAACATAAGAAGGTTCTCAATAGCGGAACTTTCTCATGAATTTCCTTTTTGCAGTCAACTAGCAGCAAACTATGACAAAAATTGGGTCTTAGTATTAGCCGCTCTATTTCATGACATCGCGAAAGGTAGAGGCGGAGATCATTCTCAATTAGGTCGACATGATGCTCGTAAATTTGCTAAATCTCATGGATTAGAAAAGGAGGATAGTGATCTTCTTGTTTGGTTAGTTTCAGAACACCTCACCATGAGTCAGGTTGCTCAAAAACAAGATATAGGCGACCCAGAAGTAATCCAAAATTTCGCAAAAAAAGTTAAAGATGAAAAGCATTTAACTGCGCTTTATTTATTAACCGTTGCCGATGTTAGAGGTACAAGCCCAAAAGTATGGAATGCCTGGAAAGGCAAACTCCTTGAGGATCTTTATAGACTCACCTTAAAAGTCTTAGGCGGGGCAAAGTTTGATGCAAATTCTCAACTGCAAGCACATCAGGAAGAAGCTAAAAAATCCTTGCGACTATATGGTCTTATGGTTGATGCTCAAGATGAATTTTGGGGTCAGCTAGATTTAGGGTTTTTCCTAAAACACGAGGCCACTGATATTGCTTGGCTAACTCGCAATCTTTACTCAAAAGTGCATTCAAGCAGTCCAGTGGTAAGAGCTAGATTATCCCCCGCCGGGGAAGGTCTTCAAGTATTTGTTTACATGAAGGATGAACCCGATTTATTCGCCAGAATTTGTGCATATTTTGACCAACATGGATTTTCAATTTGGGACTCTCATATCCACACCACAAAGCATGGATATGCTCTAGATACATTCCAAATATCAGGATCAAGCCAACTTAGAGAAGGCGGACACTATCGAGACCTTATCCAACTCGTTGAGCATGGACTAAAAGAAAGCCTTGAAAATATCAAACCATTGCCCGAGCCTCATAAAGGTAGGATTTCTCGTCAATCAAGAATATTCCCGATTCAACCTCGCATAAGTCTTAAGCCAGATGAACGTGGGCAACTATTTGTGCTATCGCTATCTGCCAGTGATAGATCAGGCTTACTTTATTCTGTAGCAAAGATACTTGCTAAGCATCAAATATCATTAAAAATGGCACGCATCAACACTCTAGGTGAAAGAGTTGAAGATACTTTACTTTTAGATGGGGATAAACTGAATAAAAATCAAAAACTACAGATTGAAATTGAAACTGAAATTCTTGAGGCTCTAACTATTTAACATCAACATCAACTGATCTTCATCCAAAACCTGAATTCCTAATGCTAGGGCCTTTTCTAATTTACTTCCAGCATCAGATCCTGCCACAACAAAACTTGTCTTTGCTGATACCGAATTTGCAACTTTTGCCCCAGCTTTTTCAAGTAAATCTTTAGCCGCATCTCTCGTAAGAGTTGGCAAGGTCCCAGTCAACACAAAAGTTTTACCAGATAATTTCATTGATGAAATTAAATCTTCACTATTTTCAACAAATGGAGTTACGCCAAGCTGCAAAAGCTTTGCAATAACCTCTTGATTATGAGGTTCAGACATAAAACTTAGTATTGATTGGGCAACAACCGGACCAATATCGTTAACTTTTAATAGTTCTTCCTCATTAGATTTAATCAATGCATTGATATCTTTAAAAGTTTTAGCCAAATCTTTAGCAGTTGCTTCACCAACATGTCTGATACCTAAACCATATATGAATCTTGCTAATGAGATTTGCTTAGATTTTTCGATAGCCGAAAGAAGATTCAATGCGGATTTCTCCGCCATCCTATCGAGCTGGACTAGTAGCTCTAAATTTAGTTGATATAAATCAGCTAAGTTATTTACTAAATTCTGCTCAACTAATTGATCAACAACCTTATCGCCCAAGCCTTCAATATCCATCGCACGCCTCTGCGCAAAATGAATTAATGCTTGTTTACGCTGTGCCGGACAAAATAAACCACCAGAACATCTGGCAATAGCCTCACCTTCAATCTTTTCAATATGAGATGCGCAAACAGGGCATTTATTGGGCATATGAAATTCAATGGAGTTATTAGGTCTTTTATCTAAAATGACCCCAACAACTTCCGGAATAACATCCCCCGCCCTTCTAACCGATACCGTATCTCCAACTCGTACATCTTTTCGACGAATCTCATCTTCATTATGTAGGGTTGCATTAGTAACTGTAACCCCACCAACACTCACAGGTTTAAGCCTAGCAACAGGTGTTATAGCACCAGTTCTTCCAACTTGAACATCTATTCCAATAACTGTTGTTAAGGCTTCTTGCGCAGGAAATTTATGTGCAATTGCAAATCTAGGGGCTCTTGAAACATAACCCAACTCATTTTGCTCAATAAAACTATTAACCTTATAAACTACACCGTCAATATCGTATGGCAAAGAATCTCTTTTTAGGCCTATCGATTTAAAAAAATCTAAAATGCCTTTGACTCCAGACGCAACCTCTCGCTCTTCACAAACAGGCAATCCCATCGATAGATATTTTTCCATTAATTGTGAATGCGTTTCCGGTAGCCAACTAACAGGAATTAACTGACCAATTCCATATGAAAAAAAAGATAACGGTCTCTGGGCAGTAATCGAAGGATTTAACTGACGCAAGCTACCAGCTGCTGCATTTCTAGGATTCGCAAAAACTTTTCCACCCGAAGAAATTGCTTGATCGTTTATTGCAGAAAAATCTTCATGCCTCATAAAGACTTCCCCACGTACTTCTATTAATTCCGGTATATCTTTACCTTGAAGTCTAAGCGGGATCGATCTTATCGTTCTTACATTAGCAGTAACATCTTCACCAATAGTCCCGTCTCCTCGAGTGGAAGCTTGGACCAATAATCCATGTTTATAAATTAAAGATACTGCCAATCCATCAAACTTAAGCTCACAGTTATATTCAATGTTCTCTGAACCTAACCCTTCACGACATCTTCGATCAAAAGCAATAGCTTCATCCTCTTCCAATGCGTTATTAAGCGATAACATCGGCACACCGTGCTTTACCGGACTAAATGCGCTACTAGCCTCTCCAGATACTCTTTGAGATGGTGAATCTTGAGTTATCCATTCTGGGTGAGTTTCTTCAATCGATAAAAGTTCCCTGTATAACTTATCGTATTCAACATCAGGTATCAGAGGAGAGTCATGAAGATAATAAGCTTGGTCATTAAGAGCAATTTGCTCCTTTAGCCAAACATATCTTGACTGAAGCTCTAGAGGCATTTATTAACTATAAAGGCGAATTGCTGTTTGTGATCCAGGAACAATATCCCGAGATCTCATCAGCTGATAAAGATTGTTCAAATAGGTTTGAATACCTTGAATAGATGATTCAACAAGGGCTTGACCATTATCATCTAGTAAGCGCCCATCTAGATCAGCAGCTAGTTGATTTGCTATTTCTAGCATCGCCATAAATGGATCAGAATTAGTTGAGGCAATCGGAACATCCAATAAAAACTGAATTTGCTTAACACGCTTACCTTGAAGATCATCTAACAAGAAATTAATTCCATCAGCTTGAGCCCTAAAATTAATTTGATCACGATCATACGAGTTAAAGTAGGCACCATCTCTCGATAAGATCAACCCTCTCTTTTGTAAAACATTTTGCACGTCACTCGCAGACCAGCTAATCATATTGGCAGCCAAAATAAATCCCAATTGAATATCCGAGGAAACGCAGAACTCATCTAAGTTTTTTGCCTGCTCTAATACTTGATTCACTGGTGGTAAATCAATTTCTGCATCTAAACTATCCGCCAAAGATTGGCATCTAGTTAGAAATTCGGATAAATCAACAACGCCAATTGGTCCTCTTCGATTCGCAAGCTGAATTGCTACCTGTAATTCAGTATATGAATTATCTGCCGTTATGGGCTCCCACTCATTAGTTTGGGGATTATCAGCACTTGAACCTAAACCTTCAACTAAATGTCTAAACGGTAAATTTTTTGGCCATCCCAAAAAATGCGACATAACCTCCGCCCCTCCTATAGGTACGGAAAAATGCAATACTACTGAACAATCTATTGCTGGATCAATTCTAGGAATATTAACTAATAATGAAGAATTAACAGCGGGAGCAGATTTAGCTTCAACAGACTGATTTTGATCTACTGATACACGAGAAAATCCTGGCTCAACCCTAGACAAGGAATCAACTTCATTCTGATTACTTTTCAAATTAGGTTGAACCTTAATATTCTCTTTACTTGAAAACCCTTTGCTTGAATTAGATTTTGATTTAAAAAAATTATAAAAAATAATTCCAAGAAGAATACCCGCGCCAATCAAAATTAGCGCCAACTGTAACTCTGATAAATCTGAGAAAAATTGCAAATACTCAGGCAATTAAGCAGTCTCCAACATAGAGGCTGCCGCTTGAATATCGACCGCAACAATCCTTGAAACTCCTTGCTCTTGCATAGTAACCCCAATCAACTGATTAGCAATTTCCATGGTAATTTTATTGTGCGAAATAAACAAGAATTGAGTTTTCTCTGACATTTTTGCAACAATATCTGCATATCGACCAGTATTTGCATCATCCAATGGTGCATCAACCTCATCCAATAAACAGAATGGTGCTGGGTTCAAATGGAATAAAGAGAAAACCAAGGCAATTGCAGTAAGTGCTTTTTCGCCTCCTGAGAGTAAATGAATCGTACTATTTTTCTTACCAGGCGGCTGGGCCATAACTTGAACTCCTGAGTCCAAAATCTCCTCACCAGTCATTACTAATTTAGCATTACCACCCCCAAATAAGGCTGGGAAAAGCTCATTAAAATGGTTATTAACCTGATCAAAAGTGCCCTGCAACAACTCTCTTGTTTCAGCATCAATTTTTAAAATTGCGTCAGTCAAAGTTTGAATAGCTTCATTCAAATCAGCTGACTGAGCATCTAAAAATCCTTTTCTTTCCTGCGAGCTAGCAAGCTCATCTAAAGCAGCCATATTTACCGGGCCAAGTGCTTGAATTTCTGAGTTAATCCGATTCACCTCAGACTGTAGTGCTCCAACTCTCAAGTCAGGAGTTAAGCGATGGCGCAATTCTTCAACATTAGCCTGAGCCTCCTCTAGCAATGCAGCAAATTGCTCAAGATTCAATCTTGCAGCTTGCTCTTTTAACTGCATCTCCATAATCTTATCTCGCATAGGCTGCAAACTTCTTTCAAGCTGCATTCTTGCTTCATCAGCTTGTCGCAAAGCATGCATTAAAGCCTCAAACTCAGTTCTAGTTCCAGCCAAAGCAGCTTCTTTTGCACTACGTTGAACCAATAAATTTTGCAATGATTCCTGCGCGGCTTCATCGCTTAATCCCTCTAATTCCAAGTGAATTGCCGCAATGTTTTCAGTTAGCTCTTGAACCTGCAAAGTTGCAGCACTACTATCTCTTTCCAGTTCTGCAATACGCTGCCTTAAAGCCCTTGTCTCAAATGCCGACTCTTGGGCAACTCTTTCAGCTTCTCTAATAGTTTGAATTGCCTGATCACGCTTTTGTTGAGCATCTGAATTAAAAGCTTGAGCAACAGTAAGAATTTCTAGGCACTGGGATTTCTTAGAGATAATTTCCTCAAGCTCACCTTGAGTATCTGAATGAGATGCCATCAATGATTCAATCATCTCAGACAGTTCAGATAACTCACTATTAATTTGCGAAGCTCTTAAATTGTATTGTTCATCAGCCTGCTTCAATTGCAAGCTTTCAACTTCAAAAGTATGGGTTTCTTTAACGCAAGATTCAGCATTTGCTCTTGCTTGAATTGCTGCCTGATGCGCGGCTTGATAATTTGCTTGAGCCCTAGTTAATTCGCTTTGAGCTTCGCTCAATAACAATTGATGAGCTTTTAATTGCTTATCTAGACTTTCAATCTCTTTTGCTCTAGCCAACAAACCGGCTTGTTCAGAATCTTCCGCATATATCTGAATACCAACACGACTGATCAAGTGACCTGACTTAACCACAAACAAACCACCTTGCGGCAATTCAGCTCTTTTACGAATTGCATCAGATAAATTCTCAGCAACAAATATATTTGTAAGCCACTCATTTATTGCGCCTTGTAGCGCCATATCCTTAACTTGAACACGAGTTGTTAGTGGCGTTAAATTTCCACTTACAGGATCTTTATTAACATTAAGATTTGAATTAGACTCAAACCAAGCTATTCTGCTTGGAGGCAATTGATCTGCAAGTTTTGCAGCATCCAATAAATCTGTAGATTGAAGAGCTCCAATTCTCTCGCGCATCACTGCTTCAAACGCAGTTTCCCAACCAGACTCTACTTGAACTTTTTGCCACAAACGAGGCTCATTTTTTAATTGCCTCTCCTCAAGCCAAGCCCCCAATTTGCTTTGAGCTTGAACTCTCTCTTGGATTGCCTGCAAAGCATTTAATTTAGCTTCTGTTTGATGTACTGATTGACTTGATGATTGCAGTAATTCTTGAGCTTCAAGCCTAGCTTTATCAGCTGAAGGAATTGCTTCTTCAGCAGCTGATGCAATTGCTTGGACTTCCTCTAGCTTTTTTAAAGCCATAGCATGTCTATCTAGCGCCAATTGCAAAGCATCTTGATCAGGCTTAATCAAACTATCTAGGTCAATTTTTAGACGTGCTGATCGCTGTTGCGACTGCTCGAGCTGAAGTGCAGCCCCTTTTGTGCGCTCAGTTAATCCAGCCATATGCATCTCTACTTCGGCAAGATCTTTTCTAGCGACTTCTAATTTGTTAATAGAATCTTCCCAGATTGATTCAAATTCAGGAAGAAGCTCTTGTTTACCTGCTAACTCTTCTTGCTGAGATTTTTCTAATTCTTCCGCATGAACTAAATCATTTTTAGCTTGCTTAAGTGAAAGGTCAGCACTTTCCAACTGTCCTTGCCAACGAGACATCTGTGCATGGAGATCTTGAGCTTGCTGTTGCAGTCTATTTCTTGAATCTTGCACATAACGAATTTCGGTTTCTAATTGAGTTACAGAAGCATTGACTTCATACAACTCACCTTGCGCTTTAGAAACCAAATCTTGCGCGTTATATTGCTGTGTACGCATTGTCTCAAGCTCTGCTTCAGCATGTCTCAGTTTTGAGATTTGCTCTTCCAATTGAACTTGAGTATCTCTAATTAAATTAGTGAATTTTTCTTGCTCTTTACCCGCTTCTGACTGCCTTAATAACCACAACAATTGTTGCTGCTCAGTCATGCTCGCCTGAAGCTCATTAAATTTAGAGGCAACCTCAGCTTGACCTTCTAACTTAATTAACTGTTGAGTTAATTCTCTAAGAATATCTTCAACCCTTACCAAATTCTCTCGAGTATCTTCAAGCCTAGATTCAGTTTCTTTTCTTCGCTCTTTATATTTTGAAACTCCAGCTGCCTCTTCTAAAAAGATTCTTAATTCTTCGGGCTTTGCTTCGATAATTCTATTGATCATTCCTTGACCAATAATTGCATATGCTCTTGGACCTAAACCCGTACCCATAAACATGTCATGGATATCTTTTCTTCGGACCGATTGATTGTTTATGAAATAACTAGAAGCCCCATCTCTAGTTAAAACACGACGGACTGATAATTCCCCAAAAGAGCTCCACTGACCTTGTGCACGACCATCGGTATTATCAAAAACCAGCTCAACACTCGATCGACCAGAAGGCTTACGTAATCCAGAACCATTAAAAATAACGTCCTGCATTGACTCACCACGCAATTCACTGGCTCGAGATTCACCCAAGACCCATCTTACGGCATCAATAATGTTGGATTTTCCACAACCATTTGGACCTACAACGCCTATTAACTGGCCTGGCAAGTCGAAATTAGTTGGATCTACGAAGGACTTAAAGCCCGCAAGTTTGATTGATTTGAGTCTCACGGCAAATTGATTTTTAACTTAAAGATTGATGATGATAGCAAGTCCCGAGAGTGATTCGGAAGTTTTAGACGATAATTTTCTTACAGATATAAAATACTAAGCTTAACTTACTGAAATTAATCAAAATTTACTATATATGACTCAAATGAATAACTCTCCACTCCAATCTATCATCGAAGCCGCATGGGAAGACCGAGCCAACCTTTCTCCCAGTTCTGCGCCTGTTGAGATTAGGAGTGCCGTCAGTGAAGTGCTAAATGGCCTAAATAAAGGCTCGCTAAGGGTTGCAACTCGCCAGTCTGTAGGTCAGTGGACTGTAAACCAATGGGTTAAAAAGGCTGTTTTGCTGTCTTTTAGACTTGAAGACAATAAAGTTATGCCTGCTGGAGGCTTTACTCAGTTTTATGACAAAGTTCCAAGCAAATTTGCTGACTATTCTGAAAAAGACTTCATCGAAGGTGGCTTTAGAGTGGTACCCCCCGCAATTGCTCGAAGAGGTTCTTTTATAGGTAAAAACGTGGTACTAATGCCCTCATATGTAAATATTGGTGCTTATGTTGACGAAGGAACGATGGTTGACACATGGGCAACTGTGGGTTCATGCGCGCAGATAGGTAAAAATGTTCATTTATCTGGAGGTGTCGGCATTGGCGGCGTTCTAGAGCCAATTCAAGCTGGACCTGTGATCATCGAAGATAACTGCTTCATTGGAGCACGCTCCGAAGTTGTTGAAGGCGTTGTTATTGAAGAAAATAGCGTTTTATCAATGGGTGTTTATATCGGTCAAAGTACAAAAATATTTGACCGCGAAACCGGTGAAATTCACTATGGCCGAGTACCTGCTGGATCAGTTGTTGTCCCCGGATCTTTGCCGTCTAATGATGGTAAATATAGCCTCTATGCAGCTGTTATTGTTAAAAAGGTCGATGCACAAACTAGAGCTAAGACAGCCATTAATGATTTATTAAGAGATTAAATTTAGCCCGAAATAATTTCACATTATGAAAACTCAAGTTTTTGGGATACCAAACTGCAGTACCGTCAAAAAAGCTCGAGATTGGCTTGAAAGTCGGAGTATTAGCTATGACTTTCAAGATTTCAAAAAAATACAATTAAACAAAGCTTTAATTGATGAATGGTTAAGTCAAACCTCCATCGAGCTTTTAATAAATCGTAAAGGAACAACTTGGAGAGGGTTAACTGATTTGCAAAAGGACTCGTCAAACACAAAATCAGGCGCGATCCAATTAATGATCGATAAACCTTCAGTTATTAAACGTCCGGTCACTTTATATAACGGCAAAATAACAGTTGGATTTACACCAGAAAACTACGAATCATTATTTAAAAAGTAGGTCAGACATTCAAGATATGCAAAATCTAGACGCAAACTCTCCTACGATCGCATTAACAAAGGAATTAATTTCCAATCAGTCGATCACTCCTCAAGATGGCGGAATTCAAAAGTTAATTAGTCAGCGCCTAGAAAAACTTGGCTTTGAATGCGAAACGATCATGAGTGGCCCAGATGATTTCAGAGTAACAAATCTTTGGGCCATCAAAAAAGGGGCTCATGGAGATAAGTCAAAGGTTCTAACATTCGCAGGTCACACAGATGTTGTGCCGACTGGGCCAATTGATAAATGGGAAAGTGATCCATTTATCCCAACTATAAAAAATAATAAGTTGTACGGTCGCGGTGCCGCCGATATGAAAACTTCATTGGCTGCATTTGTAGTTGCAACTGAAGAATTTATTAAGGCTAATAAAGATCATTCTGGCTCAATTGCTTTCCTTCTCACAAGTGACGAAGAAGGCCCCAAAAATACCGATGGGACTGTAGTTGTTTGCAAATTATTGGAGCAAAGAAATCAGCGCTTAGATTACTGCGTCATTGGCGAACCCACTAGCACAAATAATTTTGGAGACACTATTAAAAATGGCCGACGTGGTTCACTTTCAGCGCACTTAATAGTCAAAGGTATACAAGGCCATATCGCATATCCACATTTAGCAAAAAATCCGATTCATGAAGTTGCGCCAGCTCTTGCCGAGCTTGCGAGCACAACATGGGACCATGGAAATGAATACTTCCCCCCTACTAGTTGGCAAACTTCAAATATTCATGCAGGAACCGGCGCGACAAACGTAATTCCTGGCGAGGCTGTGATTGATTTCAATTTTAGATTTGCAACTGCAAGTACTGCAGAAGGTTTAAAACAAAAAGTTGAATCCATCCTTGATAAACATAAACTAGATTACGAAATCTATTGGAATCAAGGTGGAGAGCCTTTTTTAACTGAAGATGGCGATCTTTGTAGATGTGCACAAAAAGCCATTTATGAAGAATTAGGTGTGAAAGCAGAACTTTCAACTACCGGCGGGACAAGTGATGGTCGATTTATTGCAAAAATTTGCACTCAAGTAATTGAATTTGGGCCTTGCAATGAAACAATTCATCAAATAAATGAAAACGTAGATATTTCAACCATTGATCCTTTAAAGAATATTTATAAAAAAATTCTGGAACAATTAGTGAAATAAACAAGAGTACATAGGGCACAGATTGGGATCAGAGAGTAAAACTCTAAATAATTTATTAGAGGAAATTAGCCTACAACTAAACCAGGCAGGCCTTTTTTTTGGTCACGGTGCTATTGATGCTCAAAGTGAAGCTATTTGGATTATTTCCCACTGTTCAAATTTAGAGCCAATTGAGCTGTTAGACCAGCTCAATAATCCCTGCCAGGAAAATATCATCAAACAATCCAAAGCGATTGCTACTTTAAGGGCCACTTCAAAACGCCCCCTAGCTTACATCATCGGCGAAACATGGTTAATGGGCGTGCCATTCTATTCAGATGAAAGAAGCATCATTCCAAGATCTTTCATTGCTGAATTAATTGTGGATGGCACCCTCGACCCTTGGCTACCTCCAAGTGGTAAAGCTTTAGATCTTTGTTGTGGTAACGGCTCATTGGCAATTTTACTAGCTTTAAGTTACCCAGATATCGAGGTATCAGGGACCGATATTAGTGAACAAGCATTATCCTTAGCCTCCAAAAATCTAGATAGACATCACCTTTCAAAACGAGTAGAACTATATGCCGGAGATCTTTGGGAACCTCTTCCAGAACCAAATAATGAAAACTTATTTGATCTCATCATTTGTAACCCGCCCTATGTCAATGCCCAGTCCATGTCTATTCTTCCGCATGAGTACATGGTAGAACCAAGTTTAGCTTTAGCGGGTGGTGCCGATGGTATGGATGTAATTAAAAGAATTATTGGAAGAGCCAAGGAATATCTGGCACCGCGCGGCGCACTAATCCTTGAAATAGGAAACGAATTTGAGAATTTCTACCAAGCTTTCCCAGATATCCCTGTTACATGGATTGAAGTATCTGCAGGAGATCAACAAGTCCTTTTAATAGAACAAGAAAATCTACCTTAAACACTGAATTTAAATGGCATTTGTTTTAACACTTTCAATTAAATTAACCATATAATCAAAAACAGTTAATTAGCTTACGGAGACATCAATGAATAAATCATTACGTAATTTGGTTTCAAGCTTAGGAATCTTTGCCGCCCTTACCGCTTTCAATGTCAACGCCGCCTATCCGGATGACAAACCTGTGACTTTAGTTGTTCCATTCTCAGCAGGTGGACCTACAGATAAAGTTGCTCGTGAATTAGCTCTAACCATGGGTAAAGCTCTAAAGCAACAAATTATTGTAGATAATTCACCTGGCGCTGGTGGTACGATTGCCGCTAAGAAAGTGTTAAATGCCCCCAAGGATGGTTACACGATTTTGATTCATCACATTGGGATGTCTACTGCCCCTGCTCTTTATAAAAACCTTGGATTTGACCCACTAACTGATTTCGAATCATTGGGTGAGGTTGCTGATGTTCCAATGGTATTAGTCGGAAATAAAGAAGTTCCGGCAAAAAATTATCAAGAATTACTTGCTTACATCAAAGCTAACGGAAATAAAATTGCCTATGCTAATGCAGGCATTGGCTCAGCAAGTCATCTATGCGGCCTATTATTCATGAGTTCAATCAAAGAAGATATGACAACGGTTCCCTATAAAGGAACTGCTCCAGCTCTCACCGATTTAATTGGTGGACAAGTCCAACTCATGTGCGATCAAACCACAAATTTATCAGGTCAATTGAAATCAAATTCTGTTAAGCCATTCGGTGCAACAACAATGCAACGAATTCCAGCATTCAAAGAAATTCCAACGCTTAATGAACAAGGTTTAAAAAATTTCCAAGTTAATGTTTGGCATGGCTTATACGCTCCTAAAGGAACTCCTAAAGAAGTTACTGATAAATTAAGTGCAGCAATTAAGGCAGGCGTAGCAGACCCTACCTATAAAGCCAAAATGGAAGAACTAGGTGCTACAGTTCCGAGCGCAAAAAATATTTCTGCAGATGGTCATAAAGCACATTTGAAATCACAAATCGAGCTTTGGACACCAATCATTAAAGCAGCAGGTATTTACGCTGACTAATCTAAGGATATGCCAAATAAAAAAGACGCTATAAGCGTCTTTTTTATTTCCGTTTAAGAAAGAATTCTTAAATCTTCTAAAACTTCTTTAATAGAAAGAGGTATCGGTACTGGCCTATTTGTTAATCTATCCACATAAACATGAGTAAATTTACCCAAAGCGCAAATCTCATCTTGATTGTTTTTAAAAATACCAATTAAATACTGAACGCTACTATTGCCTATTTTTAACACACTTAAACCAACATGAACTTTATCTGGAAAACTAATTGAATCAAAATATTGGCATTGATTATCTACAACTAACCCAACCACCTTACTATTTTCAACGTCTAACACTCCGCGTTCAATTAAATTTTGATTAACAGCTGTATCAAAATAGGAAAAATAGACGACATTATTCACATGCCTATACGAGTCATTATCTTCCCATCTTGTAGTAATTTGAATAAATTTACGAAAATCGTTACGCGAAGGTTTTGTTAAATTATTCATAAGATATCGTTTTTATATTTAAAACTGCCTCAATACATCAATAGCTTGGTCAATTCGTTCAACAGGATAAATTTCAAATCCTTTAATAAAATCACCTTTGGGCGCATTTGATTTTGGAATAATTGCTCTACGGAAACCTAGTTTAGAAGCTTCTTTTAATCTTTCCTGACCTCTTGGACAAGCCCTAATTTCACCCGCTAAACCTACCTCGCCAAATACAACCAAGTCTTTTGGTAGCGCCTTATTTTTTATAGATGATTGAATAGCTAATAAAACGGCTAAATCAGCGGCTGGCTCATTAATTTTGACGCCACCAACCGCATTCAAAAAGACATCTTGATCAAAACATGCAATCCCTGCATGACGATGCAAAACTGCTAATAACATCGCCAATCGGTGCTGCTCTAACCCCAAAGCTAATCGCCTTGGATTTGGCACGTGCGATGAGTCTACTAACGCTTGAATCTCTACCAGTAATGGTCTAGTTCCTTCTTGCGTAACCAGAACACATGCTCCAGGAACAACATCAGAATGTTGAGACAAAAATAATGCGGAAGGATTTGAAACACCTTTTAAACCCTTATCGGTCATGGCAAATACACCCAATTCATTCACTGCTCCGAATCGATTTTTAATTGCCCTAACCAGCCTAAAAGATGAGTGGGTATCACCTTCAAAATATAAAACCGTATCAACGATATGCTCTAAAACTCTTGGTCCAGCAAGATTACCCTCTTTTGTAACATGCCCAACCAAGACTAAAGATACACCAGTTGATTTAGCCAACCGAGTTAACTGAGCCGCACATTCCCTTACCTGCGCAACAGAACCTGGTGCAGATGATAATGACTCTGAATAGATAGTTTGAATAGAATCAATAACTGCTACTCTAGGTCTAGATGAAGAAATTGCTGAAATAATTTTTTCTAATTGAATCTCCGGCAAGATATCTAGATTTGGAGCATCAAGATCGATTCTTTGAGCTCTTAACGCAATTTGAGCAGCAGACTCTTCTCCACTAACATACATGACAGATACACCCAACCCACTTAAGCCCGCCAAAGTTTGCAATAACAAAGTGGACTTTCCGATTCCAGGATCACCCCCTATTAAGACAACACCTGAATCAACTAAACCACCCCCTAATACCCTATCAAATTCTAGGATTTGAGTTGAAATTCTAGGAGACTCTTCGACACTAATGGTCGATAACTTTTGTTTAGGAGTTGGTGCAGACAAAGCTGAGAATCTTTTACTACTAGGCTCTTCAATTGTTTCCTCTAATGTATTCCATGCTTGACAGGCTAGACATTGCCCTTGCCATCTAGGTGAGGTAGCGCCACAACTTTGACAGGTATATACAGTTTTAACTTTAGCCATTACTTAGAAAGGGGAAGCGCTTCGATTCTCTTGGGATCGTTTTTGAGCATCCTTACGTCGCTCCTCCAAATCCTTTTCTCGTTGAGCCCTATCAGTTTGCTTCTCTTCATACGCTCTTCGATTTTTTTCACGCTCTTCAACACGCTTAGGGTCAGTTTTATCAGCATTTCTATCCTTATCTCGCTGATCCTTTAAGGATTCTTTAAGAGCCCGCTGACGATCATGCATTGGAACTTCTTGAGCTCTAATTTTCTTTAACTCTTGATCATGAATTTCTTTGGCATCCCTAAGGCAAGTATTTGTAAAAAACTTTGAATAACAATCATTCTTTGATTTCTCAAATCGATAATTTGCCCAATCTTTCTGTAGATTTATTTTTTCCTGAATAACTTCAAGTTCTTTTAACTCAATTTGCTCTTCAGGCGTTGCGAAAGCATTGCTAACAAAAAGCAAAAGTGTGAAAAAGAAAATTTTAATGATAAGCGGGCTCATTAAATGCAGTAATGATCCAAACTATTTTTATTGCTGAGAAAGCAAATAGATGTTTGTCGATCTTGCTCCAGACCTACAAAACGCCAATATCGGCTTTGGAAGCAATTCAACTAGTTTTGCAGTTTCCAGGACTTGGGCTTGGGTTAGCTGACCATTAACTACAGGGATATAAGCGTATGAAAGTCCTAACGCCTTAGCTGCCAACTCTATTTCGGCACTTGTAGGCTGAGAATCCCCACCCTCGCCATCTGGACGATTATTAATAACACTCTTAAATCCACGATCTACAATCGACTGCAAATCCAATATTGAAATTTGTCCTGCAACACAAAAATCTTCATTAATTGATGAAATTTCAATTGACATTCTTTACCCTTAAATTTTCTCTAAACCATTCAAAAGGTCTGCTTTCAAATCAGCGACATTTTCCAAACCAACAGACAGCCTAATCAACCCCTCAGAAATTCCAGCAGCATCTTTCGCCTCCTGAGACAATCTGCCATGTGTTGTTGTTGCTGGATGAGTTATCGTGGTTCTCGTATCACCAAGATTCCCAGTAATTGAACAAAGTTCAGTACTGTCTATCACACTCCAGGCAGCACTTCGCCCCCCTTTAACAACAAATGACAAAATTGCTCCACCGAGTTTTTGTTGCTTCATTGCCAATAAATGCTGAGGGTGAGATTCAAGCCCCGGGTGGTAAACGCGTTCTACTTTAGGGTGCTTCTCTAGCCATTTTGCTATTTCAAGGGCGTTTTGACACTGCTTCTCTATTCTCAAAGAAAGTGTCTCCATTCCTTTCAATACAACCCATGCATTAAAAGCAGACATAGTCGGCCCAGTAACTCTAATATAAGCAAAAACCTTACTTATAAAATCTTGATTACCTACCACCGCACCACCCAATACACGCCCCTGTCCATCAAGATATTTTGTTGCCGAATGAATCACCACATCCGCCCCAAGTAATAAAGGCTTTTGGAGGACTGGAGTACAAAAACAATTATCAACAACTAAAATTGCGCCTGCCTTTTTAGCAATTTTTGATATGGCAGAAATATCCCCAATTTCAGTCAAAGGATTTGAAGGGGTTTCCAGAAAGAAAAGCTTAGTATTGGAATTTACAGCGTCTTCCCAAGCTTTTAAATCTGACAAATCGACATAAGTTGTCTCGATGCCATATTTACCCAAGATGTTTGTAAATAATTGAACTGTAGATCCAAATACAGACCGCGAACAAACAACGTGATCACCTGACTGTAAATGTGACATTGCAGTCGCAAATATTGCGGCCATACCTGAGGACGTAGCCACACAACTTTCACCCTCTTCTAATCTCGCAAGACGCTCCTGAAACATTGAAACCGAAGGGTTAGTAAATCGAGAATAAATAAAGCCTTCTTCTGCATTTTGAAACTTTTCAGCAGCTTCTGCTGAAGATTCAAAGCAAAAACTTGAAGTCAAAAACATTGCTTCTGAATGTTCATTAAATTCAGTTCGCTGAGTACCTGCCCTTACAGATAAAGTCTCAGGATGTAAATTTTGAAGATTCAATTTTTTACTAGACATCAAAATCCTAATTTAAAAATATTATGCTTTAACTCATTCATTTGTTGCCAATTGAAGATGCAACTGCGATCTCGCAAAATCTCCCGAATCTTGCCCCCTATCAGCGGCTGATTCTGGATTATTTCTGGAAGCTTCTAAAGCATCTAAATATGACTCGTTAATGTCTCCAGTAATATATTTGCCATCAAAACAAGAAGCTTCAAAATCGGAAATAATTGGATTGATATCACGAACAGCTTGCTTTAAATCATTAACGTCTTGATAAATCAATTGATCTGCACCGATCATGTCATTAATTTCTTGCAGGGTCCTTCCATACGCAACTAACTCGCTTCGAGTAGGCATATCTATACCATAAACGTTTGGATAACAAACTGGCGGAGCCGCTGAGGCAAAGATTACCTTTCTGGCTCCTGCATCTCTAGCCATTTGGACAATCTCATAAGATGTTGTACCCCTAACAATTGAATCATCAACAATTAAAACCGACTTATCTTGAAACTCAACTCGCATCGCATTTAATTTTTGTCTTACAGATTTTTTCCTTACAGCTTGACCAGGCATGATGAAAGTGCGTCCAACATACCTATTTTTGAAAAAACCTTCTCGATAATCTAGCCCCAATAATTTTGCAACTTGCATGGCAGCAGGTCGACTTGAATCAGGAATAGGCATCACAACATCAATATCTGAGATATCTGTCTCATTTCGGATTTTTTCAGCAAGATAATCGCCCATCTTCATCCGAACATCATATACAGCAACTCCATCGATCGTAGAGTCAGGTCGAGCTAAATATACATATTCAAATATGCACGGCGTTAACTGAGCATCAGCGACTATTTGTCTACTTGCAAAGTTTCCATCCAAATCAATAAAAATAGCTTCGCCAGGAGCAACATCTCTCACAAATTCATAACCAATACCCTCTAGGACCACTGATTCAGAGGCGACCATCCATTGAGACTTGCCATCGCCAACATCCAAGCGACCAATACATAATGGCCTAATACCATATGGATCCCTAAAAGCTAACAAACCATAGCCTGCAATAACAGAAACAACAGCATAAGACCCTTTTAGACGAGCATAAACACCCTCAAGCGCCTCAAAAGCAGAAGCCGCATCAAGTGCAATACTATTGGTCACTCGCTGCAACTCGTCAGCCAAAACATTTAATAAAACTTCTGTATCTGAACTTGTATTAATATGTCGGCGATCCCGATTAAACATCTCATCTCGCAATACAGCAGCATTTGTTAAGTTACCGTTATGCGCCAAAACTAGGCCAAATGGAGCATTAACATAGAAAGGCTGAGCCTCCTCTTCGCTACTCGCTGAACCCGCGGTTGGGTATCTAACCTGCCCAATACCAGAATTACCTAATAAGCTACGCATATTTCTAGTTCTAAAAACATCCTTAACTAGCCCATTAGCTTTATGCATATAGAAAGAGCGTCCATTATGAGTTGCAATACCCGCAGCATCCTGACCACGATGCTGTAGCAATAGTAAAGCATCATAAAGAAGCTGATTTACTGGTTCATTAGCAACAACGCCGACTATTCCACACATATAAACTTTCTATTTCAACTTTACTGATTACGAATATCTGTAGCTTCACTAACTTTATTAGCCCAATCCGGAGGAAGCCAAGATCGAACTAAGCTTACTGAATACTCAATTCCGGGTCTTGTTAAAGCATCTTTCCATTCTGAATGACTTGGAAGAGAAGTCAAGGCTGCAATCGTAGATAAAACAATTAAAATTAAAACACCACGGATCAGACCAAAAATAGAACCTAAAAAACGATCTATGCCTGTCAAACCAACACTAGAAATTAATCGAGTCAAAAGTGATGCCGCCAACTTCCCGAGCAATAAAACAATAATAAAAATAGCTACAAAAGCTATAACTGTTCTACTCACTTCTCCACCGGGAATTTGAAACTCCAAAAACTTATTCAAATCTGTTGAGTATCGATAAGCCAGCCACATCGAAGCAGCAAAAACAATTAACGAAAGAACTTCCTTTACCAAACCCCTGATTACACCAAGTAAACCGGACAGCAAAAGTATTGCAATTACAACAAAATCAACTGAAGTAAATGCGAACGTATTCATAGATTATTTAGAAACTTCAACCAATTTTGGCGTTAATCCCATTGCTCTAATTTTCTTATCAGCAGCCTCAGCTTCACTTTTGTCTGTGAAAGGACCGGCACGCATTAAAAATGATTTTGAATCATCTTTAATTTTCTCCTCAGAAAAATAAGGGATTTTTTGCTCCTTTAACCTTGCGCCTAATTTTTTAATCTTTTCTTGGGTTGAAAATGAGCCAATCTGCAAAATATATTTAACTGTCGTAACCTTTTTGGGTTTAACTTCTTCAACAACCTCTTCCCCTTTTTCAAGAGTTTTATCAATAGATTTTTTAGCCGAATCAACAGTAGGCTCGCTCTTTTGATCAACTGGTTCAGATACTTCTTTTGGAGATGATTGAGAAATTTCTTTCTTGTTTTCAGTTTTTGAATCCGTCGACTTATCTACATCTTTTAGGGAATCCCCCGCCGAGGCAACCATTTGTAAAACAACATCATTGTTAATTTTCTTTGGCTGAGAATCAAATACTTTTGGCAAACCAACAATAGCAATAAGTACAAGTACAGACGCCCCTAATAATCGATGTCTAGCTTTTTGCTTTTCAGGATCTTCTGTTATATCAGATGGATCAACTTCTTCAGATCTAGATCTTGAAAGATTCTCGCTAACCCCTGAGGTGATTCTAGAGTTTGTTAAATTTTGATTATTTTTATTGAAAATTTTAGGCAATCGAATCATGTGTCTATTTACTACCAGAATTAGTGCGCTTGGGATTTACGAAATGCCATAACTCCAGCAACCGTAAAGAAGGATCCGAACACGAGTATTCTATCATTTTCACCAACATTCTCCAAAGTCTTCTGAAAAGCAAATGCTGGATCCTTATAACAATCTACCCCTGAATCTTTGGTATTTTTAACTCCGCAATCTTCAAGAATTTTTTTTAATTCTTCAGCTTTAGCAGCCCGCTCTATAGGTAGATCTACACAATGCCAAAAATCAACCAAATCTAACATTGGCTTAATAACACCTTTAATATCTTTATCTGCCATTGCCCCAAAAATGGCATGGGTATAAGGGAAATATCCCATATTTCCTAGGCTTTGAGCTAACGCTGAACTCGCATGAGGATTATGAGCAACATCAAGGACTGTCGTAGGTTTGCCCGGAATTACCTGAAAGCGCCCAGGTAAATCAACGAATGCAAATCCACTTCGAATATCTTGAGCACTAATCGGCAATTTTTCACGTAAACTCATTAATGCTGCAATAACTGCAGATGCGTTAAGGATTTGGTTTGCCCCCCTTAATGCTGGGTATGCCAACCCACTAAATCGCTTTCCTCTTCCGGCCCATCCCCACTGCTGCTGATCACCCTGAAAGTTATAATCCCTGCCTTGCAACCACAAATCAGCGCCTATTTTTTCAGCATGTGAAATCAATGATTGAGGCGGCACAGGGTCGGCACAAATTGCAGGTTTATTACTCCTAAAGATCCCCGCTTTTTCAAATGCAATAGACTCTCTATCGTTACCCAAATAAGCTGCGTGATCGATATCAATACTTGTAACTATTGCACAATCAGAATCAATAATATTGACCGCATCTAATCGCCCGCCTAAACCAACCTCAAGAATAATGACATCTAAATCAGAGGCTGCAAACAAACTCAAAATAGCTAAAGTGGTAAATTCAAAATAAGTTAAGCTAACCGGTGAATCCAACCCCAATCGAGCCTGCTCAACGATATTAAAATGCTTTAAAAGGGCTTCATCTGAGGCGCTCTCGCCATTTATCCGAGCTCTTTCGTTAAAGTCAAGTAAATGCGGCGATGTATGACAACCCACCTTATAACCAGCTTCAATTAATACAGACTCCAAAAGAGCGCAAGTTGACCCCTTGCCATTTGTACCGCCAACCGTAATTACTGGCACATCAAATCTAATACCTAATTGATCCTTGACTTGGCCAATTCTTAACAACCCCATATCAATTCCTACGGGGTGCGCACTCTCAAGGTAATTTAACCAAGCATTTAAATTTAGAAAATTTTTCGGCTCTTGAGACGACACGCTAACTAATCAGTTCTTAAGCAATATTTTCAGGTGGCTGTTTTAGTAACAATGCAAGTAACTCAGCAATTTCTTTACGCATCTCTCGGCGATCAACAATCATGTCAACACCACCTTTTTGCATTAAAAATTCTGATCGCTGAAAACCTTCAGGAAGTTTTTCACGAACAGTTTGCTCAATCACTCTAGGGCCTGCGAATCCAATTAATGCCTTAGGCTCAGCCATTACGATATCACCCATAAATGCAAAGCTCGCCGAAATACCCCCCATTGTCGGATCGGTTAAGACGCTTATGTAAGGAATTTTTGCCTTTGCCAATTTAGTTAGCATAGAGTTTGTTTTAGCCATTTGCATCAAAGAGAGCAAACTTTCTTGCATACGTGCGCCACCAGTTGCTGAAATACAAATAAAGGGTATTTTTTGCTCCAATGCAACATTAGCGCCACGTACAAATCGCTCTCCTACAACAGATCCCATAGATCCACCTAGGAAATCAAACTCAAAGCAAGCAACAACAACCGGTATTGAATGAATTGATCCACCCATCACAACCATAGCATCGGTCTCACCAGTAGACTCCATAGCATCTTTAAGTCTATCCGGATATTTTTTTGTATCTTTAAATTTGAGGGCATCTACGGGCAAAACTTCTTGACCCAACTCAAATCTACCCTCCTGATCCAATAAACTATCTAAGCGAGTTCTAGCACCAATTCTCATATGGTGATCGCATTTGGGACAAACATATTGGCTTGCCTCAATATCGGTTCTATATAGTACAGCCTCGCATGAAGGACACTTGACCCACAATCCCTCAGGGATTGATTTACGTTGAGCAGGACTAGACGACTGAATTTTTGGTGGAAGTAATTTATCAATCCAGCTCATTTTGGGACCCCATTTGCCATAATAAATTCATAAGTATTTGTTTTTATTGATATTTATGTTTTTTGAGGTTCATTCAAAGCAACTCTAATATCAAAAACAAACTGCTTTAGTGATTGTAAACCCGTATCAAGTGAAGCATCCTCAAGTATCTGAACCAATCGACTTCCAATGACTACTGCATCCGCTGTTTTCGCTATTTTCTTTGCAGATTCAGCATCTCGTATCCCAAATCCAACTGCAACTGGAATATTGGTAGCTTTCCTAATATCGGGTAGGACAGATGCCACAGAAGTGGAATCCAAATTAGCTGCACCAGTAACACCCTTCAATGAAACATAGTAAATATAACCAGTGGCTAATTTCGCAACATGATTTATACGTTCTTTCGTTGATGTGGGCGCTAATAAGAAAATTGGATCTAATCCGTGCTCACGTAATTGACTAGAGAATTCTTCACATTCTTCAGGCGGGTAATCGACTACCAAAACCCCATCTACACCAACTTTTTTTGCAGATTGTGCAAAATTTACTATACCCATTCGCTCAATTGGATTCGCGTACCCCATCAATACAACCGGCGTCCGTTGATTTGTTTTTCTGAATCCAGCAACCATTTCTAAACAATTGCTTAAAGATACACCTTTAGCCAAAGCCCTCTCAGAAGCTCTTTGAATAACAGGGCCATCTGCCATAGGATCAGAAAACGGAATCCCTAACTCAATAACATCAGCTCCCGACTCAACCAATCCATGCATTAAATTAACGGTAAGACTTGGATCTGGATCGCCCGCAGTAATAAAAGGGATTAACCCAGTTTTTCCACTTGCTTTTAGGTCTTCAAAGACCTTTTTAATTCTTGACATATAAGGCCTTAAAATTTGATGTTCGCTCTTTGAGCAACCGTATGCATATCCTTATCACCCCTGCCAGATAGATTAACTAGCAAAACCTTATCTTTAGGAAGAGTAGGGGCCAATTTACATGCATATGCAATTGCGTGACTAGATTCTAGAGCCGGAATAATCCCCTCAATTCGACAACAATTGTGAAAAGCTTCTAAGGCTTCATCATCTGTAACTGATTCATAAACAGCCCTTCCAGAATCCTTTAACCAAGCATGCTCAGGACCAACACCAGGATAATCAAGGCCAGCTGAAACAGAATGAGTTTCAATAATTTGACCATTCTGATCTTGCATTAAATATGTTCGATTGCCATGCAAAACACCTGGGGTCCCAGCGCATAAAGCAGCAGCATGATGCCCGGTTGAAATACCTTCTCCCCCAGCCTCAACCCCTACCAATTTAACTTCTGGATAATCAATGTATGGATAAAAAATACCCATTGCATTAGAACCTCCACCAACGCACGCAAGCACATAATCAGGCTGCCTACCTATCATTTCAGGCATTTGAACCTTGCACTCTTCACCAATGACACTCTGAAAATCTCTTACCATCATAGGATAAGGATGTGGGCCCGCAACAGTTCCAATAATGTAGAAGGTATTTTCAACATTAGTAACCCAATCACGCATCGCCTCATTCAAAGCATCTTTTAATGTTTTAGATCCAGATTCAACCGGGACAACTGTTGCCCCAAGCAACTTCATTCGATAAATATTTTGCGCCTGCCGCTCTACATCCACACTACCCATGTAAACAACGCATTCCAATCCGAGTCGAGCACAAATTGTTGCTGTAGCAACACCATGCTGACCAGCTCCAGTTTCAGCAATAACTCGTGGCTTACCCATTCTCTTAGCCAATAATGCTTGACCTATCACATTATTGATCTTATGAGCTCCCGTATGATTTAGATCTTCTCTTTTAAAATAGATTTGAGCTCCACCAAGCTCTTGACTCCATCGTTTTGCATGATAGACAGGTGAAGGTCTACCAACAAAATGTTTTAATTCACCTTCGAATTCAGCTAAAAATTCTGGGTCATTCTTATATTTCTCATAATTTTGCTTCAGCTCATCCAAAGCAAACATTAAAGTTTCAGAAACAAATACACCACCGTATGGCCCAAAATGACCCCGAATATCCGGTAAATCGTACATAAATCACCCCAAATGAAAATGTTCTAACGACGCAATCTAGCTTTAAATTAATTCGATCAATAAATTAGCTTGTCTGCATTTTTTACAGCTAAAACAAATTCATTAATCAAAGCTTTGTCTTTAACACCTTTGGAGATCTCTACACCACTAGAGATATCAACCGCCAAAGGTTTGAAATGTGCAATCGCCTCACCCACGTTGCGTGAGTTCAATCCACCACTCAAAACGAGCCGATGCGCGTTTTCTTTTATCCATTGTTGAGATATAAATGACCAGTCAAATGTTTCACCACCACCACCATAGCCTTCAACATAAGCATCGAATAACCAAGCAGTAGCCTCCTCATATTGTAGGCAAAATTCCTGGAGATTAAAACCCGCATGAATTCTGGCTGCCTTCATCCATTTTTTATTTTGGGCTATTTCTTTACACCTCCCAGACAATTCATCCCCATGAAACTGCCAGACATCGACATTAAGTCTTTGATTAATATGGATTATTTCCTCGTCAGTCGGATTCACCACCAAAGCAACCACATCAACCCCACCAGGCATTCTGGATATAAGACTTGCTGCAGTTTCTGGTGATATATATCTAGGACTTTTTTTATAAAAAACAAAACCTAAACCATCAACCCCACTAGCAATTGCAGCATCGACATCCTGAGGTCGCGTTAATCCACAAATTTTTATACGAGTTTTATCAAATTTAGTAGTTAATAAACCCATGCTTAATTTTCCTCGGCTTTTAGCCAGTTTCCACTCCCAAACGCATCTGTCAATTTTTCATGCGGAATCAAACTAACCGCTAAGTTTGGTTCAGGGATATCAAATTCATTCGGATAACCTACTCGACAAAAATACAAACCGTCTGGCGAAAAAGTTGGAGCAGCAAGTTGACGATTTTTTGAATTCAATATTTCTAAGAGCCAGTCAGGATTTTCTTTACCTGCACCGATTCTAACTAAGCTCCCCACTATATTTCTTACCATATGATGCAAAAAAGCATTACCCCTAATAAAAAAATATACGAAAGGAGCTTTATCAACAATTTTCAATTGATATATAGTTTTAATTGGCGTCTTACTTTGGCATTCTGAAGATCTGAACGAACTAAAGTCATGAGTTCCAATTAAAAAATTAGCTGCTTTCTGCATCGCCTCTGTATCAAGCCACTTATTGGCAGGCACCATTAAATACCCCGCCTGCCCATTTAATAACGGCAATGGCTGCGGTGCTCCAACTAAAACATAGGCGTAAGCTCTTTCCTGAGCTGAAAAACGAGCATCAAAGCAATCAGCAACTCGCTTTGCCCATTGAACAGATATATCTTTGGGAAGAAAAGCATTTATACCTCGAACCCAGGACCACTCATCCCGCTCAATAGTTGTTTCAAAATGTACAACCTGTCCAAGAGCATGAACACTTGCATCAGTTCTACCAGCTACTACAACTCGAACTTTTTCTGAGCAATCTTTACCCAAAAAATTTGAGATTGCATCTTCTAAGTGATCCTGAATAGTATTACGATGTGGCTGACTTTGCCAACCAGAATATTTTATTCCTTGATACTGAATTCCCAGTGCAACCTTTCTAGTTTTAACTTCGGAATTCATTCACGCCTTAAATTGTAATTTTTGATCTAAGATGACGAGCCTCTTTCGAAATCTCCTCAGACTTCGAATTATCAGCAAATAAAATTTCATCCAATATCAATTTAGCCATTACTAGATCATCAATTTTCAAATAGGATTTAGCCAAATTTAATTTAACTCTCAACTCTGCAGGAGTAATTTTTTTAGTTTGAGCAATTGATTTCAATGGGGCATCTAAATTCAGATCTATTCCTGCAAATAAAGCCTTCGTCTTTTCAGGTGAGTAAAGCACATCTTTTATTGCAACCGGATCATTTTCTGAAGAACTATTTATATCCTTAGGTAAAACTTCTTCTGCTTTATTAGATGAGAAATTATTTCTAACTTTTTTCTTAAGCGCCCAATAGGTAATAGCCGAAACAGCAAGCATTAATAAAAGTGATAAAACAAGCTTTAAAACTGACTGACTAGCAATAGAGAATGTGGCACCTTTTGATTTTTCCGAAACCTTTTTTAAATCGGCAATATTTCTTTCTATTTCAGCAATCCTTTGCTTAGCATCAGCTAACAACTTTTCTTGGGCAACGAGCTCTTCAATTTGGTTGGCTAACTGCTGATCAACAGCACTATCCCCAGTTGACGAACCGATATTAAGCCTGTCATTTGCTTCCTTCTTGTTTGCAACAAAATCACTATTTTTTGTTGATGCTAAGTCTTCAGTTGATCTATTCAGCAGACCTGATTCATAATTTTTATTACTCAACGATACTAAATTATTAGACTCATCCACCGGGATCGATTTAATCATCGCATCACTAGGCACATGAAGGACCTCACCCACTTTTAATCGGTGAATATTACCCGCCACAAATGCTTGAGGATTTGATCTATATAGAGCAATTAAGGTTTGATTAAAACTTGAAGCACCTACTTCTGGCTTAAATCTTGAAGCTATATCACCAAGGGTTTGCCCATCAGCAACTGAAATTGTTTTATCTGAAAGCAGTGTATATACACGACGGATTAACCCAGATTGCCATTTAAGCTCGACAACTATATCTTGAAATAAACCCTTATCAGCATCTAAAGGCAATTTAGAAGTTAAGTGTAAATACTCAGGAGCGCCGTTTGAATTTCTAACCAGCTTTACTAATAACTCTTTCTTGGAGCCACTCCTTGAAATACCAAGTTTCTCGTATACAGATGAATCCGCTTCACTTACTTGCAAATTCTTGAGATCAGCAATTTCAGAGTCAGCAACCTTTATATTGATCTTTGCCTCAAATGGCTGAGTTGCATTTGAAATGACCTCAAGACTACCTAAGCTCAAAGCCCATGCCTGTCCGATAAACCAAAAACAAATTGAAAACGTGCACAGTAGAAACTTCAAGCTTAACTTCATCGATAGTTACTTATTAAATTATTTCTCTAATAAGATTCTAAGCATTCTACGAAGAGGCTCAGCAGCTCCCCATAACAACTGGTCTCCAACAGTGAAAGCGCCTAAATAATCTGGCCCCATAGCCAATTTGTGTAAACGACCAACTGGAACAGTTAATGTTCCTGTAACGGCAGCTGGAGTTAAGTCGCGCTCTGAAAGCTCCCTTTCATTTGGCACAACTTTCACCCAGTCATTTGCACTCGCAAGAATACCTTCGATTTCAGGTAAAGGAATATCTTTCTTCAGCTTAATTGTCAAACCCTGTGAGTGACATCTCATGGCCCCAATTCGAACGCAAAGGCCATCAATTGGAATACTTCCATTAGATCGGAATGCTGGATTACCTAAAATTTTATTGCACTCAGCACCACCCTTCCACTCCTCTTTACTTTGGCCATTCTCAACTGGAACGTCAATCCAAGGAATCAAGCTTCCAGCCAACGCGGTATTGCGGAAATTTGTCTTAGGAAAGCTATCTGATCGCATAGTCTGAGAAACTTTACGATCAATATCTAAAATTGCCGAAGAAGGATTAGCTAAATCATCTTTAACAGCATCGTGCAATCGGCCCATTTGTTGAAGTAATTCACGCATGTTTTGAGCACCTGCTCCTGAGGCAGCTTGATATGTCATCGCTGAAATCCACTCAACCATGCCTTCACGGAACAATCCACCCAGAGCCATCAACATCAAGCTTACAGTGCAATTTCCACCAATCCAGTTTTTTCCACCATTAGCCAAGGCAGAATCAATGACCTTACGATTTACTGGGTCTAAAACAATCACTGAATCATCAGCCATTCTCAAAGAACTAGCCGCATCAATCCAATGACCATTCCAACCAGAAGCTCTCAATTTTGGATAAATTTCCTTCGTATAGTCACCACCTTGGCAGGTCAAAATAATATCGCAACGCTTCAATGCTTCAATATTGCCTGCATCATGTAACTTAGTTTCATTTTTCGCGACTTGAATGCCGTTTAGCTTCGGAACATCTCCGCCAGCATTACTAGTACTAAAGAACATTGGCTCAATAAAATTAAAGTCGCCCTCGTCCTGCATTCTTTGGATTAGAACACTACCAACCATACCACGCCAACCAACTAGACCCACCAATGGAGTTGCCATTTGAAAACCTCTGTTTTTAATTATTCCTAAACCCCATAGTTTGCCTGAATATAGGGTTTTAGTGAAGAAATTCGCCTTATTTAAGCGCTTTTACGACTGCTTCGCCCATTTCTTTAGTACCAACAAGCTTGCAACCATCTGTCTTTATATCTGGGGTACGCAGGCCCTGAGCTAAAACCGCTTGGACGGCCGCCTCGATTCTGTCTGCTTGCAAAGGTTTGGCCAAGGAGTATCTAAGCATCATCGCTGCAGAAAGTATGGTTGCTAAAGGATTGGCCACACCTTTGCCTGCGATATCAGGCGCTGATCCATGGCTAGGCTCATATAAACCTTTGTTACTCTTATCAAGTGAAGCAGAAGGAAGCATACCAATCGACCCAGTAAGCATCGCAGCCTCATCTGAAAGAATATCTCCAAATAAATTACCCGTAACAACAACGTCAAAAGCCTTTGGAGCTTTAACAAGTTGCATAGCTGCGTTATCGACGTACATATGCGTCAATTCAACATCTGGATATTCTTTAGAAACTCTAGTCATTACATCTCTCCACAACTGAGATGTCTCTAGTACATTAGATTTATCAACGCTACACACACGTTTATTTCTTTTCTGAGCAGCAGAAAATGCAACATGGCCAATCCGTTCAACCTCAGGCTCACTGTATCTCATAGTGTCAAAACCTTCCCTTGAGCCAGGGAACAATCCATCAGTCGCCGTTCTTATACCTTTTGGAGAACCAAAATATATATCTCCATTAAGTTCTCTAACAATTAAAATATTCAACCCAGCAATGATTTCAGGCTTAAGTGAAGAAGCAGAAGTTAACTCTGGATAACAAATAGCTGGTCTAAGATTTGCAAACAACTCCAAATGTTTTCTTAGACCTAAAATTGCCTGCTCAGGACGAAGCTCCCTAGCTAAATTATCATATTTCCAATCGCCAACAGCGCCAAACAAAATTGCATCCGCTTCTTTTGCTAACTTAAGAGTAGCCTCAGGCAAAGGATGGCCACTAGCCTCATATCCAGCACCACCAACAGGTGCAGTTTCAATTGAAAAATTCTCGCCTAAAACATTTAAAACTTTTACAGCTTCAGCAACAATTTCAGGACCAATACCATCACCAGGTAGAACAGCAATTTTCATATATATCTTTACAAAATTAAGGGAGTTTTACATCTAACCAAGGCATACGAATAATTCGCTCTGCTTCGTAAGCTTTAATTTTGTCAGCCTGCCTTAAAGTTAAACCAATATCGTCAAAACCATTTAATAAACAATATTTTCTAAACGCTGTTATCTCGAAGTCATAAGATTTACCATCAGGGGCAATCACAACTTGCTTTTCAAGATCAATAGTTAGCTCGTAGCCATTAAAAGCAAAAGCCTCATTAAAAAGATGATCAACCTGTGAAGCAGTTAAAACAATTGGAAGCAAGCCATTTTTGTAACAATTATTAAAAAAGATATCGGCAAAGCTAGGGGCAATAATCGCCCTAAAACCATATTGCTCTAATGCCCATGGCGCATGTTCTCTAGAACTTCCGCAACCGAAATTTTGACGAGCCAGTAATACACTACCACCCTTATAACGTGGTTGATTTAAAACAAAATCAGGATTAACTGGACGATTTGAACAATCTTGACCAGGCTCGCCCTGATCTAAATAACGCCATTCATCAAATAAATTCTGGCCAAAACCAGTCCGCTTAATGGACTTCAAGAATTGTTTCGGAATAATTGCATCCGTGTCGACATTCTCTCTGTCTAACGGAACAACCAAACCCTTATGAACTGTAAATGCTTGCATTACTATTCTCTATTCAAAAACTACTTAATTGGAGTAACAACTGCACCACTCTCCGGCGGTGACGTATCTGTTTTAGAGGACTTATTTCCAGATGTTGAACTGCTAATTCCTTGGCCAATATTTTGCATATCTTTTCCAAGGCCTTCCATAGTCGAACAGCCGGAAACTAACATACACAAAATGAATACAACTCTGATAAAAAGTTGGTTTTTAATATTCATCTAAAAACTTAGGCAATTTTACGCACGTCAACGAAGTGTCCTTCAATGGCTGCAGCTGCTGCCATAGCTGGACTTACAAGATGAGTTCTACCACCTGCACCTTGCCTACCTTCAAAATTACGATTAGAAGTGGAAGCACATCTTTCACCCGGTTCTAATCTATCTGCATTCATTGCCAAACACATAGAACACCCAGGCTCACGCCACTCAAAACCAGCTGCTTTAAAAAGTTTATCTAACCCCTCTTTTTCAGCTTGCTCTTTCACAAGACCAGATCCAGGAACAACAATCGCCAACTTAATTGTTGGAGAAACTTTTTTTCCGAGCCTTTCAACAACCTTAGCTGCAGCTCTTATATCTTCAATCCGGCTATTTGTGCATGAACCAATAAATACCTTATCAACTTGAACACTCTGAATTGGCGTATTAGGCGTGAGATCCATATATTGCAAAGCTCTTTCAATGGCTGAGCGCTTAACTTGATCCTTTTCTTTTTCGGGGTCAGGGATTAATCCATCAATATCAAGGACCATTTCAGGAGAAGTTCCCCACGAAACTTGAGGCTTAATTTCTTCAGCACGCAATTCAACTACTTGATCAAATTTAGCTCCCGGGTCAGTATGCAATCCTCTCCAATATTGAATTGCATGACTCCAAGAATCCCCATTAGGGGCATATGGACGACCTTTAACATATTCAAGCGTTACTTCATCTACACCAATTATTCCTGCACGGGCACCTGCTTCAATAGCCATGTTGCAGACAGTCATTCTGCCTTCCATAGATAAGTTTCTGATGGCTTCGCCTGCGAATTCTATTGTGTAACCTGTACCACCAGCAGTTCCAATTTTTCCGATAATTGCCAACACTATATCTTTAGCTGAGCAACCTAAGGGCAATTTCCCATCTACCTTTACAAGCATATTCTTACTTTTTTTCATCAGTAAGGTTTGTGTAGCTAGGACATGCTCTACTTCTGATGTACCAATACCAAAAGCTAATGCACCAAATGCACCATGAGTACTTGTATGCGAATCTCCGCAAACAACTGTCATACCTGGAAGTGTTGCACCCTGCTCAGGCCCAATGACATGAACAATTCCTTGGCGTTTATCACTCATCTTGTATTGAGTAATGCCAAAGCGATCACAATTTTTATCTAAAGTTTCAACTTGAAGTCGAGAAGTAGGATCCGCAATCCCATCTTTTCTATCTGTTGTTGGAACATTATGGTCAGAAACAGCTAAATTGGCAGAATTTCGCCAAATTGGACGATTTGCAATTTCAAGACCCTCAAAGGCTTGAGGGCTCGTAACTTCATGTAAAAGTTGACGATCTATATAGAGGATGGAAGTTCCATCCTCTTCAGTGTGGACCACATGGTCGTCCCACAACTTATCATACAAGGTACGCGCCATGCGAACTACTCTCCTACAAATTATTTACGTTTTGAAATTGGTTGAACGCTACGTGAGTTATGGCCAATAAACAATTGACGTGGACGGCCGATTTTGTATTCAGCATCCGTAATCATTTCTTCCCATTGTGAAATCCAACCAACAGTTCTTGCTAATGCAAAAATACATGTGAACATCTCTGTTGGGATGCCCAATGCTCTTTGAACAATTCCAGAATAGAAGTCAACGTTTGGATAAAGCTTACGACTTACGAAATACTCATCTTCTAGAGCAATTTTCTCAAGAGTCATCGCCAATTTAAATAATGGATCATCTTCAAGTCCAAGCTCTTTCAAAACTTCATAGCAGGTTTCACGCATTAATTTTGCACGTGGGTCAAAGTTTTTATAAACACGATGACCAAAGCCCATTAAGCGAACACCTGAATTTTTATCTTTTACTTTTGCAATAAAATCATCAATCTTCTCAACACCACCATTAGCTTGAATTTCTTCTAACATTTGTAAGCAAGCTTCATTTGCACCACCGTGAGCTGGCCCCCACAAGCAAGCCACGCCAGCTGCAATTGCAGCAAATGGGTTTGTACCTGATGAACCTGCTAAACGAACAGTTGAAGTGGAAGCATTTTGCTCATGATCAGCATGCAAAATAAAAATACGGTCAAGGGCTCTTACAAGCACATCATTGACCTTGTACTCTTCACATGGTGTAGCAAACATCATTTGCATAAAGTTTGCTGTATATGACAAATTATTTTTTGGATAAACGAACGGTTGACCTACAGAATATTTATAAGCCATTGCAACCAAAGTTGGCATCTTAGCAATTAAGCGGATTTGAGCAACTTCACGCTCATGCGCAGAGTTGTAATCAACGCCATCATGATAAAAAGCAGCCATCGCACCAACCAAGCCAGTTAGCACTGCCATTGGATGAGCATCACGACGGAATCCCCTCAAGAAGAATTGCATTTGCTCATGAACCATAGTGTGGTGCATCACCAAGCTATCAAATTCTTTCTTTTGCGCAGCATTTGGCAACTCGCCTTTTAACAATAAATAGCAAGTCTCTAAAAAATCACAATTAACAGCTAAATCTTGAATTTGATATCCGCGATAAAGCAATTCGCCTTTATCACCGTCGATATAAGTAATCTTAGAGTTACAAGACGCTGTTGACATGAAGCCGGGGTCATAAGTAAATTTACCCGTTTGACCATATAGCTTACGAATATCAATAACATCTGGACCGACAGTGCCCTTGTAAATAGGCATTTCTATGGCAGGAGTCCCATCAGAGAATGAAAGGGTTGCTTTGATTTCAGAGTCAGTCATTTTTTATCCTTCTAGCGATTACAGATCAAATAAATTAGTAATTAAAAACTGGGAAGTTAAACTTCCCTCAACATCGACAACACACGCTTAACGCCAGGGTTTGACAACTCACCTTCTGGCTCCTTACGTGACAAAAATAAATCTAATAAGTCATTGTCACTCAAGTCAAACAACTGCTTTAAAGCAACAACGTCTTCCATTCCCAAAACTTGTGCATAACGCCCAAAAAAGCGCTCTATAAAGAGATCATTTTCAAGCAACCCTCTTCTCGCCCCCCAACGAAGACGAGAAAGGGTTTCTGCATCTAAACTCATACCGCTCTACGAACCATAAGTTCTTTAATCTTACCGATTGCTTTAGTAGGATTTAAGCCTTTAGGACATACATCCACGCAATTCATAATTGTGTGGCAACGGAATAATCTATAAGGATCTTCCAAGTTATCCAAACGCTCATTTGTCACTTGGTCACGACTATCAGCGATAAAACGATAAGCCTGTAACAAACCAGCTGGCCCAACGAACTTATCTGGATTCCACCAGAATGAAGGGCAAGACGTTGAGCAAGAAGCGCACAAAATACATTCGTACAAACCATCCAACTCTTCTCGCTCTTCCGGAGACTGTAAACGCTCTTTCTCTGGAGGAGGAATATCGTTCACCAGATATGGGCGAATTGAATGATATTGCTTAAAGAAATTCGTCATATCTACAATCAAATCACGCACAACTGGCAAACCAGGCAATGGACGCAAAGTGATTTTCTTTGGCAATGTCAACATATTCGTCAAACATGCAAGTCCATTCTTACCGTTGATATTCATTGCATCGGAGCCACATACACCTTCGCGGCATGAACGACGGAATGATAAAGTCTCATCCATTTTTTTCAACTTAAGTAAAGCGTCTAACAACATACGCTCGCTACCATCTAATTGAACTTCATAAGTTTGCATGCGTGGTGCAGCATCCTTATCTGGATCGTAACGATAGACTTCAAAAATGCGGGTATCGCTCATAATTTCTTCCTTGATTTCTTAGAAAGTACGTACTTTTGGTGGAATAGATTCAACAGACATTGGCTTCAAATTAACAGGTTTGTAATCCAATCGATTACCTTCGCTGTACCAAAGAGTGTGTTTCATCCAGTTAACATCATCACGCTCAGGGCAATCGTTATGAGCATGAGCTCCACGACTTTCTTTACGAGCTGCAGCTGAAACGATTGTTGCATTTGCTGCTTCAACCAAGTTAGCAAGCTCTAAAGCCTCAACACGTGCGGTGTTAAATACTTTCGATTTATCTTTCAAATGAATATTTTTAGCGCGCTCTGTAACTTCTGCAATACCTTTCACGCCGGCATCGAGTAGTTCTTGAGTACGGAATACACCACAATGTTTTTGCATTGTGCTACGAATATCATTTGCAACGTCTTGCGTATATTCGCCAGATGTTGAGCTATCCAACTTAGCCAAACGCTCGAGAGTACGATCTGCCGCATCTGCTGGCAATGGCTTGTGCTCTTTCTGTTTAAGGGCTGTCGTAATAACATGGTTACCAGCTGCACGACCGAAGACAAGTAAGTCAAGCAAAGAGTTAGTACCCAAACGATTTGCACCATGGACTGATACGCAAGAACATTCACCCATTGCATAGAATCCATTGATAACTTCATTTGGATTACCGTTTTTAGGAGCAACAACTTGACCATGAACGTTAGTTGGAATACCGCCCATCTGATAGTGAATAGTTGGAACCACAGGAATAGGTTCTTTTGTCACATCAACGTTAGCAAAATTAATACCAATTTCGTAAACAGAAGGTAAACGCTTATGAATAGTTTCAGCACCAATGTGAGTTAAGTCTAGAACAACGTAATCGCCATTTGGACCACAACCACGCCCCTCTTTAATCTCTTGGTCCATAGAACGAGAAACGAAGTCTCTTGGCGCCAAGTCTTTTAAAGTTGGAGCATAACGCTCCATGAAACGCTCACCATCCTTGTTGCGCAAAATACCACCTTCACCACGGCAACCCTCTGTTAACAATACACCCGCACCAGCTACGCCAGTTGGGTGGAATTGCCAGAATTCCATATCTTCAAGCGGTACGCCAGCTCTTGCAGCCATACCCATACCGTCACCGGTATTAATGAAAGCATTAGTAGATGCCTGCCAAATACGACCAGCTCCACCAGTAGCAAACATAGTGCATTTAGCTTCAAGAATATGAACTTCGCCGGTTTCCATCTCAAGTGCTGAAACACCAACAACATCACCTTCTTGATCGCGAATCAAATCAAGAGCCATCCACTCAACAAAGAAATGAGTTTTTGCACGAACATTTCGTTGATACAAAGTATGCAGCAAAGCATGACCCGTTCTATCGGCAGCAGCGCAAGCACGTTGAACGGCTTTTTCACCATAATTAGCTGTGTGACCACCGAATGGACGCTGATAAATTGTTCCATCAGGATTACGGTCAAATGGCATACCAAAGTGCTCAAGTTCATAAACAACTTTTGGAGCCTCACGACACATAAATTCGATAGCATCTTGGTCACCCAGCCAATCAGAACCTTTAACAGTGTCAAAGAAGTGATAATGCCAATTATCCTCACTCATATTACCCAGTGAAGCTCCAATACCACCTTGAGCAGCAACCGTATGTGAACGAGTTGGGAAGACCTTTGAAAGAACCGCAACATTCAAACCAGCTTCGGCTAATTGCAATGAAGCACGCATACCGGCACCGCCGGCTCCTACGATAACAACGTCAAAGCGACGACGTGGTAACGCTGTCTTAATAGCAGACATTTAAACCCTCCAGAGAATCTGTGCAGCGTAGCCAGAACAAGCCAAAAGCCACAACACGGTTAAAACTTGCAAAGTCAAACGAATACCTACTGGTTTGACATAATCCATCCAAATATCACGAATACCAACCCAAGCGTGATAAAACAAACTTAACAAAGCTAAGAAAGTTAAGAGTTTCATAATTTGGTTTGAAAACAAACCAGCCCACCCCTCATAACTAGCTTCGCCGTAAACCAGGAAAGCACCGAGCAAAATAACCGTAAAAATCACCATCACTACAGCAGTTACACGCTGAATAATCCAGTCTTTTAAACCGTAGTGAGCTCCAACAACAACGCGTTTTGCTCCAACATTGTTAGACATATCTACCCCTTAAAACAAACCAAATAATTTGGCACCAAATACTGCTGTAAGCGCCAAGCTAATAATGAGTACGGAAACTGCTGTTTTTTGCGCACTAACCTTATCAATACCTTTATGCAAATCAAGTGCTAAATATCGAATACCAGCACAAAAATGATGCAAATATCCCCAAATCAATCCCAAAACAACAATTTTGGCGAATGGGTTAGCTAAAACAGATTTAAAAGTCTCAAAGCTAATCTCTGAAGAAATACTTTTATCGAATAGATATAAAACAAAAGGCAATAGAAGGAACATGATTGCTCCACTAACCCTGTGAAGAATAGATACTTTTCCAGCCCAAGGTAGGCGGTAGGAAGCGATTTGCGCAATCCCAATATTTCGGAACTGTGGCCTTCCTTTTCTAGATCCGGCATTATTAGCTGATTCAGCCATACTTTAACCTCGTGTAAATAAAAGCGTGTTGTTATAACTACCCTAAAAATAACGAAAAACTATAAAAATTTAACAAAAATAGTTGTTCGAAATTTATTGCAGCCCTAATTTTGTCATACTCGGGAAAGCCCTGTGGTTTTTTTTAACTACTTTTAACTCATTTGGTTGAAATAATGATGATTTTCAGTCGAATAAAAACCCTGTCGAACCTCTACAGGCTTATCTGCATAGGTAAATGACACCCTTTCTACTGAAAGCAAAGGAAATTCAGCATCTACTTTTAGTAATTCCTTACAAATTAAGTTTGCTTTTACAGCTTTCAACTTTTCAGTCGCCCTCACCATATGAATACCAAATTGGCTCTCAAATAAAGCGTACATTGGTCCCTTCCAATCAACTAGAACTTCGGTCGTTAATCCTGAAAATTCATCTCCAGGAAGCCAAATGTCCTCAAACACAATGGGCTTAGATCCGACAAGCAGCAACCTACGTATATGAATTACCTTGGAATTATCTAATAAATTCAATAACTTAGAAATCTCCTTGGGAGCAGATTTGTGCTCACATGAAATAGTTTTACTAACGGTTTGAACAGCCTGACCATCATCTGAAGCCAATCTTAAGAACCGATATTGAACCTGATCCTCTTGATGAGTGGCGACAAATGTACCCTTTCCTTGTCTACGAACGACAAAATTCTCTAGGGCAAGTTCATCAATAGCTTTTCTAACAGTCCCTTGACTAACTTGGTATTTAGCAGCAAGCTCAACCTCGCTAGGAATCATTTCACCCGGCTTCCACTGCCCAGTTTCTAGGGCGTCAAGAATTAATGACTTTATTTGCTGATAAAGTGGGCTAAAATTAGTCGGTTTTAATAAATTTTCAAGTTCGATGGCCATAGTCGATATCATATGTCTTATATAAGACATATTTGACATTAAGTCGGGCAAATACCTACATTTTTTTTAATTAACTTACTTTGGAGCTCAATCTCATGGCAAAAGCACCTTTGCGTGTCGCTGTAACAGGCGCAGCTGGTCAAATCGGCTACTCACTTCTATTTCGTATTGCAAATGGCGATATGTTAGGTAAAGACCAACCAGTTATTCTTCAACTGCTTGAAATTCCTGATGAGAAGGCTCAAAAGGCTCTTACAGGCGTAATGATGGAAATTGATGACTGCGCATTCCCATTACTAGCCGGAATGACAGCCCATAGCGATCCAATGACAGCTTTCAAAGATATCGACTACGCTGTGTTAGTTGGCGCACGTCCACGTGGCCCAGGCATGGAACGTAAAGATCTTCTTTCCGCTAATGCACAAATCTTTACAGCTCAAGGTAAAGCACTAAATGCTGTTGCTAAACGCACAGTAAAAACTTTAGTTGTAGGTAATCCGGCAAACACAAATGCCTATATTGCAATGAAATCAGCTCCAGATCTTCCTGCAAAAAACTTTACAGCTATGTTGCGCCTAGACCATAACCGCGCACTATCACAATTGGCTGCAAAAACTGGTAAAGCTGTAGCAGATATCGAAAAATTAATTGTTTGGGGTAACCATAGCCCAACAATGTACCCTGACTATCGTTTTGCAACTATCGATGGAAAATCAGTTAAAGAAATGATCAACGACGAAGAGTGGAACAAAAATACATTCCTTCCAACAGTTGGCAAACGTGGCGCAGCAATTATTGATGCTCGCGGTCTTTCTTCTGCTGCTTCGGCAGCAAATGCTGCAATCGATCATATCCACGACTGGCATTGCGGTACCAACGGTAAATGGGTCACTATGGGCATCCCTTCAGATGGTTCATATGAAATCCCTAAAGAAATTATGTACGGGTTCCCAGTCACTTGTGAAAATGGTGAATACAAAATCGTTCAAGGCCTTGATGTAGATGCATTCTCACGCGAACGCATGACATTTACCTTAAACGAACTCCTCGAAGAACAAGATGGCGTTAAGCATTTGCTGTAAGTTTTAATAGACAGTAATGCATCCAGCAAACGTATTATTTAAAGGCGAGACTCTACCAAGAGTCTTGCCCGTTTGCGATCACTACTGTGGAACAGAAGTTAGAATGCGCAAAGCATTACAACTTCAAAAAGAATTAGGCCCCGTTTTTGATATCACCTTTGATTGTGAAGATGGAGCACCAGTTGGTAAAGAAAGTGAACATGCCAATATGTGTGCTGAGCTTATCAATTCAGATGAAAACTTATTTAATCGTGTAGGCGTCCGAATTCACGACCCTAAACACCCCGAAATAAAATCAGATATAGAAATTCTTTTGAACAAATGTGGTTCAAGAATTGCTTTTATTACCATCCCAAAAGTTGATAGCGCATCTGAAACAATTGAAGTAATTAATCTAATTAACGAACAATCCAGAAAAAGCGGCTTAAATAGAACAATACCAATTCAAGTTCTAATAGAAACACACCAGGCTCTAGAAGAAGTTTTTGAAATTGCTGCCATACCTCAAGTTGAATCTTTGAGCTTTGGACTCATGGACTTCGTGTCCGCGCATAATGGAGCGATTCCTTCAGATGCAATGGCTAAAGACCAATTCAATCACCCTCTAGTAACTAGAGCAATGATAGAAATAGCCGCAGCCTGCCATAGACATGGAAAAGTGCCTTCACATAATGTATGTACAAACATTAATGATTCCGAGATCCTAAGAGCAGACTGCTATAAAGCAAAAAACTTAATGGGATACACAAGAAAGTGGAGTATCCATCCAAATCAAATTCAACATATTGTTGATATTTTTAGTCCAAGTGAAAAAGACTGTAATGAGGCAGTTACAATTCTATTAAAGGCTTCAGATGCAAATTGGGGGCCAATACAGATTGAAGGTAAACTTCATGACAGAGCAAGTTATCGTTATTATTGGACCGTATTAGACAAAGCATTAGCTTCTGGCAAAAAATTTCCGGAAATAGAAGCTAAAGGCTGGAATTAAAACTTAAAGAAAATTAAATGAACCGAATTCTCAAAATTATCTTAGTGCTCATTTTGACGTTACAAGGCATGACCATTGCTAATGGTCAAACCTCAAAAAAACAAACTTCAAAAAATCAAGCCGCACCAGCAAATCCAGAACTAGATATGCAGAAATTTAAGCCCGGTGTTGTCTCCACCTGGACTTGTGAAAATAATTTACAAATCAAAACGGCAAATTCTGAATTAGCTGGTTTGTTAGTTTATTGGAATAAAAAAATTCACTCATTCCAATTAGTACAGTCATTACCTGGCTCCCAACGCTTCCATGATTCAGATTCAAAAATGGATTTTTTGGTAATACCAGATAAGGCAATGCTATTTGATGCAAATGCAGGAATTCGACTAGTTGATTACTGCAAAACTGACGAAATGCGAAAAGGTGGGGAACCACCGGCATACAATAATCTTTAATTGAAATACCAACCCGCTAAGGAGAATTTTTATGAGTAATCGTGCAATATTGATTTTAGTTATCGTTATGATCGCGGCCGCTGGCTACTTACTTGTCAAAAGTGATGGCAATGTAGATATGGGCGGCGAAAAACATGGCGCTGAAGCCGCTCACATGGAAGAAGCCAAGAAAGAGGCTCCTGCTGCACCTGCAGCAGCACCGACGGCCCCAGCTGCTCAGGAACCAGCTAAGAAATAATAGCTAACATTCCCATTAAAAAAGCCGCTATATGCGGCTTTTTTAATGAAACAATGGTTGTTGACTTGGGGCATCCTCAGGCAATTCAGCATGAACAACCTCGCCAACACGATCTGGGAAAAGCGGAACACCACAATCGTCACACATCTCCCCTGGAAACAAAACTGCATGTTTAAAGATTTCTTGGACGCCCATTGATTTTAGAGTGTCAGAAATCAATCTTAATGTAGTACCCTCCTGACCAACATCAGCCAACTGATCACCCGAGACAGATTCACGATCATATAACGGCCATACAACACCGTATATAACTTCTGACTCTCCTTTAAAAGAAAAAGAGATGCGAAATTCGTCAGCAATTTCATCACCAAACGCCCCTACTACGCAGGCTAATTTCGTAGGATCAATATCTAAGGTTTGACAAAGATAATTCACAGCAGCTTTTAAACTTAAAGGCCTAACCAATTTATCAGCTTCTCTACAGTTTGTGAAATATGCATCAGGTAACAAAAGCTCAAACTCACATCCAGGAAGCAATTCTGAAACAACTGGCTTCATATTCTCTTGCCAATCTTTTAAAACCTGCGAGCGCTCAATTGACACACCTCCTTCAACCTGCCACCGAAAAATTGCAGCCCCTTTAGGAACAGCAACTGCAGCGAGAACAAATCTAGGATCTGCAAGAACAGAGACTGTCTCCGGCATATTCTCTAACTCAACTTTTAAATCAGTTTGACCAATCGCCGAAACGGCCATTTTTTCTAATAATTGCCTTGTTTTTGAGTGCGATTGAGGCATTTGGTCAATACTATAAAGCCAAGGAATAATACTTAAAAAAGCATCGGGTGAAACAATAAAACGATGAAGAATTAATGCAATTGCAGAACTAATCTCTTTGCTTATAACTCCAGAAGGAATCGAATATTTTGTCTGTGCAACAATAGGTAAACCTATTAGCAATACATCCCATTGATCATCATTAATTTCAACGGTCATGCACTCTGCAACAGACTCAACAGCATCTGCCAAATATTCGAATGCTGTTAAATTAATTTTAAATACATGATCAAGTGCCGCATCTATGACTGCCTGATTTTGATTTTTCAATAATTTTGAAATTCGGTCGATTATTCTATCTTCCCAATAAATATCCTCAATGCGACTCCCAGATAAGGCGAGTGATATTGCGTCCGAAGTCAACCTTACAGCATCGGGAGAAATCCTTAATTTAGGCTTAATTCTTTGATGAGCCATAGATGATCAGAGATATTTTATTTCTGTTTTCGACGAAAAACTGGGGAATTTGGTTTAGATTCTTTAGAAGAAAATTGATAACCGTCTAAATTAAAGTCTTCAATTCCTTTAGGATGATCAATCTTATTTTCAACAATAAATTTAGCCATTAGCCCTCTAGCTCTTTTTGCATAGAAAGAAATAATTTTAAATTTACCATCTTTTTCATCCTGAAAAACTGGGGAAATAATTTCAACACCTAATACTTTAGGGTTGATTACTTTGAAATATTCATCAGAAGCCAAATTAAGTAGAACAGGGTTTTTATGGGTTTCTAATTCGGATTTTAAATTCAGAGAAACCTTATCCCCCCAAAATGCATACAAATCCTTACCCTTCTTATTAACAAATGAAGTACCCATTTCAAGTCTATAGGGTTGCATTAAATCCAAAGGCCTCAATACACCGTACAAACCCGAAAGAATCCTAATATGGTCTTGCGCAAATGCTAATTTTTTCTTATCAAATGTTGATGCATTTAAACCATCATAAACATCCCCATTAAAAGCTAATATAGACTGCTTGCTATTTTCAATTGAAAACTTTTTTGTCCAATCAGCAAATCTCGCTACATTCAATGCAGCCAACTTGTCCGAAATACTCATTAACTCTGCAACATCCTTTAATGAAAGTTTTTTTAACTCTTTGACCAAAGCTGCAGAATCCTCAATGAATTGGGGCAAAGTAAACTCAGAAGTAATCGAAGGAGTTTCAAAATCCAAGGATTTGGCGGGAGATAAAACGAGTAACATGATTTAATAATTAATAATTTGTAATAGTGACTATTCTATCTCTCATAAAAATAATCCGCATTTATATAAATAAGATATCAAAATGATTGACTCAAAATTACCAAATGTTGGAACAACAATCTTTACACTAATGTCTGCATTGGCCTCAAAAAACAATGCCATTAACTTAGGTCAAGGATTTCCAGATTTTGATTGCGATCCTGAATTAATCAAAAAAGTCGAAGAATCAATGAGATCGGGGCTCAACCAGTACCCTCCAATGATTGGGATTCAACCTTTAAGGGATTTAATTACAGCCAAAATTAAATCTCTGTACAACTATAACTACGATTCAAACAGTGAAATAACAATAACTGCAGGCGGCACTCAGGCGATATTTACCGTTATAACCTCTATGATTAGGATAAACGACGAAGTAATTATTATTGAGCCTGCTTACGATGCTTATGCTCCTGCGGTAGAACTTTGCGGAGGAAAAGTTATTCCTATTCAAATGACATTGAACAAAGGAAATAACGAATATCAAATACCTTGGGAATCTCTTAAAAATTCAATTACTAGTAAAACAAGATTACTAATAATAAATACCCCTCATAACCCCACTGGAACGATTTGGAACAAACAAGATTTAATTAAATTATCAGAAGTACTTAAAGATACCGATATTTATCTTTGCAGCGATGAAGTATACGAACACATGGTGTACGACCATACACCACATCAAAGTGTATCAAGCAACCCAGAGTTAGCTAAACGTAGTTTCGTAATTTCAAGCTTTGGAAAAACTTTACATGTTACCGGATGGAAAGTGGGTTATGTCGCCGCCCCTAGCGAACTAAGCAATGAGTTTAGAAAAACTCATCAATTTAACGTTTTTACAGTGAATACACCAATGCAGTATGGGATTTCAGAATACCTTAAAAACCCTAAATCCTATTTGGAGCTTTCAGGCTTTTATCAAATAAAACGCGATTATTTTAGAAGTGGTCTAGCAAATACAAACTTCAAACTTCTACCAGTACAAGGAACATATTTCCAATGTGCCGACTATACAGAATTAAAAATTCCTGAGGCAAAGCTCAACGAAAAAGATTTTTGCGAATGGCTAACTACAGAGATTGGAGTAGCTGCAATTCCCCTTTCAGCCTTCTATCAAAATGAAAGAAATGAAGGGATTATTAGATTCTGCTTTGCAAAACAAAAGGACACCCTTGAAAAAGCTATCGCCCGTCTAAAAAAACTATAGAATGTATTCAGATATTAATAACAATCAAAAATAGGAGACTTCATGGATTTTGCATACAGCCCAAAAGTTGAAGAGCTAAGAGCTAGATTATTAGCTTTCATGGACGAGCATATTTACCCTAACGAGCATAAATTTGACGAAGAAATTGAAGCCAACCGCAGGGCTGGCAATGCTTGGATTCCTACAAAATTAATTGAAGAACTAAAACCTAAAGCCCAAGCTGCAGGTCTATGGAATCTATTTTTACCTAGATCCGATAGAGCTCCTGAGGGATTGAGTAATCTCGAGTACGCGCCATTATGTGAGATTATGGGTCGAGTTCACATGGCTCCAGAGGTTTTTAACTGCTCTGCACCAGATACCGGCAACATGGAGACCATCGAAAGATATGGTACGGAAGCTCAAAAAGATGAATGGCTTGAGCCCTTATTAAAGGGGAAAATAAGATCCGCATTTCTAATGACCGAACCTGAAGTTGCTTCGAGTGACGCTACAAATATTCAATGCAGCATTCGAAGAGATGGCGATGAATACGTAATTAACGGCCGAAAATGGTGGTCATCTGGCGCTGGAGATCCACGCTGTGCAGTCTATATCGTTATGGGCAAAACTGATCCTGATGCCCCTAAACATGCTCAGCAATCGATGATATTAGTTCCTTCTAATGCAAAAGGAATTACAGTAACTCGTGCTCTAACAATTTTTGGCTATGATGATGCCCCCCATGGACATATGGAAGTTGTATTAGATAACGTTCGGGTTCCAGCCTCTAATATTTTGCTTGGAGAGGGTCGAGGCTTTGAAATTGCTCAAGGTAGACTTGGCCCTGGTCGAATCCACCACTGCATGAGATCTATAGGTATTGCTGAAAGAGCCCTAGAGTGGATGTGCAAGCGACTAAAAGAAAGGGTTGCATTTGGTAAACCACTAGCAGAACAGGGGGTTTGGCATGAACGAATCGCTGAGTCTCGGATAATGATCGATCAAGCAAGGCTCCTCACTTTAAAAGCCGCTTACATGATGGATACGGTTGGAAATAAAGTGGCTAAACAAGAAATTGCAATGATTAAAGTTGTTGCCCCTAACATGGCATCAAAAATTCTTGATTGGGCCATTCAAGCTCACGGCGGCGCTGGGGTTTGTCAAGATTTTGGATTAGCACAATACTATGCTTGGCAAAGAATTCTAAGGCTTGCAGATGGTCCAGATGAAGTTCACAGAGTGACCATTGCAAAAAGTGAATTGGGCAAAGTAAGCAAGTAAATGACAAATTCACCAATTCAAGTCTTTAGCTGGGCAACTCCTAATGGCCACAAAGTCCATATCATGCTTGAAGAATGTGGCTTTAAATTGGGTAAAGATTGGATCGCTAACCCTATTGATATAGGAGTTGGCGATCAATTTAAAAAAGAATTTTTAAAGATTAGCCCAAACAATAAAATTCCAGCGATCATTGATCCATATGGGCCAGATGGCAAACCAATCAGTCTATTTGAATCAGGAGCTATTCTCATTTACTTAGCCTCTAAAACAGGGAAATTCTTACCTAAATCCGATAAAGATAAGTTCAAAGTTCTTGAATGGCTAATGTTCCAAATGGGCGGCTTGGGTCCGATGCTGGGACAAGCGCACCACTTTAGAATTTATGCGCCCGTCAAAATTGACTATGCAATCAATCGCTACACCAATGAAGCAAAAAGACTTTACGGCGTTCTAGAGTCGCAGCTAAGTAAAAATAAATTTATCGCATGTAATTCTTATTCGATTGCTGATATCGCGATCTTCCCTTGGGTTAGATCATGGAAAAATCAAGGAATTGAATTGAGCGAATTCCCGCACGTTCAAAAATGGTTTCAAACAATATCGAATAGACCGGCTGTCAAAAGAGGTGTCGAGGTACTAGCAGATTTAAGAAAACCACTAGTTGATAAAAAAGCTAAGGATGCGCTTTTTGGAGCCAGTCAGTACAAGAAACGCCATTAGCATCCATTTCTCTTGAACAGATTAACTCCAATTATTGAAAGATCACTGTACTTTTCCCATTTAACAAGATACGGTGTTCTGCATGCCATCTAACCGCCCTTGCTAATGCCATACACTCTGCATCTTTTCCTGCAGAAGCAAGTTGCTCTGGATCCATTGAGTGGTTAACGCGTTGTACCTCTTGCTCAATTATTGGGCCCTCATCTAGGTCAGTCGTTACATAATGGGCCGTAGCACCAATTAACTTAACACCCCTTTGATGCGCCTGGTAATAAGGCTTTGCCCCTTTAAAACTTGGCAGGAAGGAATGATGAATATTAATCGCCCTACCTGCTAAAGCCTCACATAATTTAGGAGAAAGAATTTGCATATACCTAGCCAATACGACTAAATCAATTTCTTGCTTCTTAATTAAATCAAGTAAATGCTCCTCTTGCGCAGTCTTCCTTACATCTGTCGCACTACTAACAGGCAAGTAGTGGAAAGGTGTTCCATAAGAATTTGCTAATGACTTAAAGTCTTCATGGTTAGAAGCAATGCCAGCAATTTCAATTGGCAATGAACCACTATGAGTTCTAAACATCAAATCATTTAAACAATGTCCAAATTTTGAAACCATAATGAGCACTTTAGGCTTTACAGATGCGTCATAAAAATGATGATCCATCCCAAAATTATTGGCAGTTTGCGCAAATTGTCGATTAAGAATCTCTAACGAAATTTCTTGTGAGGTTTGCACAAAGTGAACACGCATAAAAAAACGACCTGTGAATGCATCGCTAAATTGTGCAGAATCAATAATATTGACGCCGTGTTCATGCAAAAATTGGCTGACCGCATGGACTATTCCAGGCTTATCAGGGCAAGAAATTGTCAAAATAAACCCAGGATCTGGATGATTTGGCTGAAGGTTGGATAATGATTTCATGACGCTATTATCATAGAGTTATATATAAACCGTTATTTTAGGAGTTTTTATGAGCATTAAGACAGTTGGAATCATCGGTGCAGGAACAATGGGCAATGGAATTGCCCAAGCTTGCGCAACATCTGGCATTAACGTTGTCATGATAGATATTAACGAAGCAGCCGTATCTAAAGGGCTTTCAACGATCCAATCTAGCTTAGATCGCCTCATAAAAAAGGAGAAAATTAGCGAAAATGATAAAGATCAGGCCATGGCCCGGATTAAGGGATCAACAGACTATAACGATCTAAAAGGTCTTCATATGGTCATTGAGGCTGCGACTGAGAATTTTGCGATTAAGGTCAAAATTCTTAATCAAATCGATTCAATTGTTGAAAAAGAAACGATTATTGCCACAAATACATCTTCGATCTCTATTACCCAGTTAGCAGCAACGGTTAGCAATCCAGAACGATTTATTGGTATGCATTTCTTCAATCCAGTCCCAATGATGGCACTTGTAGAAATTATCCGCGGACTCCAAACAAGCGATAAAACACACCAACTCGTTCATGATATGTCGAAATCCTTAGGTAAAGAGCCAATTACTGTCAAAAATGCCCCTGGGTTCGTGGTTAATAGAATTTTAGTACCAATGATCAATGAAGCTTTTTTTGTCCTCTCTGAAGGGCTTTCAACAGCGGAGGATATCGATGCAGGGATGAAATTAGGTTGCAACCATCCAATTGGGCCACTTGCACTTGCTGACATGGTTGGTTTAGATACTTGTTTGGCGGTTATGGAAGTCTATTTCAATAACTTCAATGACTCTAAATATCGCCCATGCCCACTTTTACGCGAAATGGTGGCAGCAGGTTATCTAGGTAGAAAAACTGGTCGAGGCGTTTATCACTATTAATTAACACGATCAATTGAATCAAATTCCTTTAGCAGAAGCTTTAAGACCAAAATCCATTGAGGAAGTTGTTGGTCAGTCACATCTATTAGCTGAAGGAAAACCTCTTGAACTAGCTTTTCGTTCTGGCCGCCCTCACTCGATGATCCTGTGGGGGCCTCCCGGAGTTGGCAAAACAACATTGGCAAGGTTAATGGCCAACAGCTTTGATTGCGAGTTCATTGCACTCTCTGCAGTATTGGCTGGGGTAAAGGATATAAGAGATTCCGTCGAACAAGCTGAAAATAATTTAGCTCAATTCAATCGAAAAACTATCCTGTTTGTTGATGAAATTCATAGATTCAATAAAAGTCAACAAGATGCATTGCTTCCTTTTGTTGAGTCTGGCCTATTAACCTTTATAGGAGCAACAACCGAAAATCCCTCATTTGAAGTTAATTCAGCCCTATTATCAAGAGCTCAAGTCTATGTCCTCAAGTCTATCGATGCAAAAGAACTTAAAAAACTATTGGAAAAAGCAATCACATTTTTAAAATGTGATTTAAATTTCGATCAACAATCTATAGATCAATTAATTGCTTTAGCAGATGGTGATGCAAGGCGTTTTTTAAATTTACTCGAGCAAGTCATCACAGCCGCAAATACTCAAAAGATCAATCTAGTTAATTCTGAATTTTTAGATAATTGCCTCACCATTAACTCCAGAAGATTTGATAAAAGTGGGGACAATTTCTACGATCAAATTTCTGCGCTTCATAAATCAGTAAGAGGATCTCATCCTGATGCTGCCCTTTATTGGCTTTGCCGAATGATTGATGGAGGCATTGATTTAAAGTATTTATCTAGAAGAATTATCAGAATGGCATGGGAAGATATTGGTCTTGCAGATCCGAGAGCAATGCAACTAGCAAATGACGCCGCCCTCACCTATGAGAGGCTAGGCTCACCCGAAGGAGAACTTGCACTCGCTCAAGCTGTTATTTATTTATCAATCGCCCCTAAAAGCAATGCTGGATATAACGCATTTAATTCAGCAAACGCTTTCGTAAAAAAAGATAAAAGTCGTGAAGTACCAATGCACTTAAGAAATGCACCAACCAAGTTAATGGATCAGCTGGGGCATGGTCATGGCTATCGATATGCCCACGATGAACCTCATGCATATGCTGCAGGAGAATCTTATTTACCAATAGATATGAAGGAGCCTAACTGGTACAGTCCAACAGATAGAGGATTGGAAATAAAAATTAAAGAAAAGCTTAATTGGCTGAGATCCCTAGATCAAGATGCCAAAAAGAAATAATTACTTACCCAACAAATTTAACAAAATCATCAATCGAAGCTCGTTCAGAAATAAGGGTATTTTCAACCCTGGTTGGATCTTCATACCCAAGACTCATGCCACAAACCAATTGCTCCTCACTTGGAATTTCTAAATGCTTTGAAATTATTTGATGAAACTGACAAAACGCAGCCTGAGCACAAGTATCTAATCCTCTAGCTTTCGCCGCTAACATAATATTTTGCAAAAACATGCCGTAATCAAGCCAACTTCCTTGATTCATTACTCTATTAATTGTAAAAAATAAAGCAATAGGTGCATCAAAGAAAATAAAGTTTCTTCCATGCTGTTGCTGCATTCCAACTTTATTATCTTTTGTTAGACCTAATAAGGCATATAAATCAAAACCAACTTTCCGTCTTCTTGATGCATATGGCTCAATCCAAGCATCAGGATAGTAGCTATATTCAGTACTATGAGCTTTATTCAACTCAGGATCTAAAAATGCATTAAGAATTTCATTACCCAAAACTTCTTTTTTATCTCCTGATACCACATACACTTTCCATGGCTGTGTATTACTTCCAGAGGGTGCTCTAGATGAGATTCTTAAAATATCTTCTATCAATTCCTTTGGAACAGGCTTTGACAAAAAAGCACGTACAGATTTCCTCTCCTGCATTACTTGATCAACCGCATTGGTCAAAGCATTCATATCAACACCTTAGATTTCAATTTATGATTCAATGCGCTCAATAACAATCGCAATACCTTGCCCAACGCCTATACACATAGTGCAAAGAGCTAAGCGACCTTTAATTTGCTCAAGCTGAACCAAAGCAGTCGTCACAAGTCTCGCTCCACTCATACCTAAAGGATGCCCAAGTGCTATAGCTCCACCATTTGGATTAACCCTAGGGTCATCGTCAGCAATACCTAACTCTCGTAAAGTTGCAAGACCTTGAGATGCAAATGCCTCATTCAACTCAATCACATCTAGATCACTGGTTTTAAGTCCAAGTTTTTCTAAAACTTTCTTACTTGCAGGCGCTGGGCCAATACCCATAATCCTTGAGGGAACCCCTGCAGTTGCCATACCTAAGATACGCGCCCTAGGCTTTAGACCATTTTTCTTGGCAGCCTCCTCAGAAGCAATAAGTAATGCACATGCACCATCATTAACACCTGATGCATTTCCAGCAGTTACAGTGCCATCAGGTCTAACAATAGGCTTTAATTTAGCTAAATCCTCGATCGTAGTTGCTCTTGGATGCTCATCTTTATCAACAACAATCGGATCACCCTTTTTTTGAGCAATCTTAACTGGCGTTATTTCCATTGCTAATCGACCATTTGCTTGAGATGCAGCTGCTTTATTTTGACTTCTTAATGCAAATGCATCTTGATCTGCTCTTGAGATTTTGAAATCATCAGCAACGTTTTCAGCAGTTTCTGGCATGGAGTCAACACCATGCGTTTGCTTCATTAAAGGATTAATAAAACGCCATCCAATTGTCGTGTCATACACCGCATTTGATCTTGAAAAAGCAGAATCTGCTTTGGGCATAACGAATGGAGCCCTACTCATACTTTCTACGCCACCTGCAATTGCAAGATCAATCTCACCTGAAGCAATTGCTCTTGCTACTGTTCCAATCGCATCCATTCCTGAGCCGCATAATCTATTAACGGTCGAACCAGCAACGCTTACTGGAAGACCAGCTAAAAGGGCACTCATCCTTGCAACATTTCGGTTATCTTCACCAGCCTGGTTTGCACAACCATATATCACTTCATCAACCGTGTTCCAATCAACCGATGGATTTCTATCCATCAAGGCCTTAATTGGAACAGCTCCTAAATCGTCAGCTCTTACTTTTGATAAAACACCAGCGTATCTTCCAATCGGTGTGCGAATTGCATCGCATATCAATGCATGCTTTTTTGTTGAAGCTGAAGAGCTCATAGGTATTCCTTAATTGATAAAAATGATGAGATAAATTTTCTTATTGTTAATGTTTGATTTTAATTGAAGGAAATATTTTCCACAGGCTATAGAAGAGTAAAATCAAAAGCATGAAAAAAACCGACTTAGCAAAAAACAAAGGCCTAGTACTGACTAATAAATTAAAGAATTCGGCAGGTAAAGGTCGGATCAATCAAACTGGGGCAACAAACTCAAAAAAGGACTTGGCCTCAAGAAATCCACTACTTAAATCACTAATTAAGAAGTCCGAGTCTAAATAAAGCTATCGATTAGATATAGCTTTTAGCTAAAAGTTGCTTCGATAGTAACTAAATTTAGGGTTAACCCTTAATTTAGGGTATCTACCAATGAACTAATCCATCAATATAGTTATATTTGATAACTATATTGTTAACCTTTTACTACTTGCGGAATCAAAATGTCAGAAACCACACTTGAATTAGTTGGAAAAGATAAAAATGTTGCACTTATCACTATTAAAAGAGCCGCCAAAAGAAATGCCCTTAGCGATCCACTTGTCGAAGAACTGCATGATCGCTTCCGCAATCTTCCAAAAGAGGCTAAAGCTGCTGTTATAACTGGTGACGGCGAACATTTCTGTGCAGGTCTCGATTTAGGTGAACTTAGAGAGCGTGACGCTGCCGAAGGTATTTTGCATTCAAGAAGATGGCATGCTGCATTTGAAAACATCCAATTTGGGCCAGTGCCTGTTATTGCTGCATTAAAGGGTGCCGTTGTTGGTGGAGGACTCGAACTAGCAAGTTCAACTCACATAAGAGTTGCAGATAAAACAACTTTCTACGCTCTTCCAGAAGGTTCCAGAGGAATTTTTGTAGGTGGTGGTGGATCTGTTCGTATCCCACGAATTATTGGGGTATCAAAAATGACCGACATGATGCTGACTGGTCGCGTACTAAATGCTCAAGAAGGACATGATTCAGGAATCAGTCAATATTTAGTAGAACCCGACCAACTTTTAGAAAAAGCTATAGCTCTAGCCTCTAGAGTTGCTGAAAATGCCCCGCTTACAAATTACTCAGTGACTCATGCACTACCAAGAATCGCCGACCAAACGATGACTGAAGGCTTCATGACAGAGTCATTTATCTCTGCAATTGCACAAAGTGCTCCTGAAGCTAAGGCTAGACTCCGCGCTTTCTTAGATGACAAAGCAAACAAAGTACAGCGCCCTGATCAGTCAAAATAAATTTCTGTCTAAGGTTACCCTATGAACAACGAATACATTCAAACAAACCTTCCGCAGGTTGATGTTATTGTTTCCCCGCAAAAAGACGGGTCTTTAATCATTGAATCTTCAGCAAAGTTAGATAAGTATCCAGATACACTAATTGAAAAACTAGTTGAATGGTCTCAAAAAGCACCCGATAGAGTTTATCTCGCAAAAAGACCCGCGCCTGGCAAACCATGGCTTAAATTAACCTACAAGGATGCATTAGAAAAAGCGCATCACATTGCGTGTGCTTTACTAAAAATGGGCTTAAGCAAAGATCGTCCAATAGCGATTTTGTCCGAAAATGATATTGAGCACGCCCTTCTTTCTCTTGGAGCTGCACTCGCTGGAATTCCTTACGCTCCAGTGTCTGTTGCCTATTCACTCCAGTCTTCTGATTTTGGAAAATTAAAACACGTCTTGGAATTAATTACCCCAGGATTAATTTATGCTGCTGACAGTCAGAGATTTGGCAAAGCCATTGAAACAGTAGCAACTCCTGATTGCAAAATCATTTTGAAATCTGGTGAAATTTCAAACAGAACCACAATGAGTTGGAATGATTTAATTAATCACCCAATAGATCAAAGCCTTGAACAACTAATATCAAAAATTAACTCCGACACTATTGTCAAATTTTTATTTACATCAGGCTCTACTAAATTACCTAAAGCTGTCATTAATACGAATCGAATGATTTGTAGCAATCAAGCAATGATTGCTCATGCAATGCCCTTTCTAAAAGAAAAGCCTCCTACTTTTGTAGATTGGCTACCATGGAGCCATACCTTCGGGGGCAACCATAATTTCTATATGGCACTTTTCAATGGTGGATCTTTCTATATAGATGATGGTAAACCTCTCCCCCATGCCATTGGTCAAACCTTAGAAAATTTAAGAGAAATTTCCCCTTCTATTTACTTCAATGTACCCAAAGGCTATGAAAGCCTTGCTAATGCTTTAAAAGAAGATGACACCCTTCGTGAAAAGTTTTTTAAAAACTTAAGTTTGATGTTCTATGCTGGAGCAAGCTTACCTGCTCCAGTTTGGGAAATGTTATTTGAAGTTGCTGAAAAACAAATTGGTAAACGTGTTCCAATTATTACCAGCCTAGGTATGACAGAAAGTGCACCGGCAGCAATTATTGTTAATCGAATTGGCATCAAACCTGGTGAAATTGGAGTTCCAATGCCGGGAGTAAAAATCAAGCTTGTCCCTTCCGCAGACAAACTGGAAGCAAGATATAGCGGCCCTAATATTACCCCTGGATACTGGAGAATGCCTGAAGAAATTGCTGCAGCATTTGATGAAGATGGTTGGTTTAGAACTGGTGACGCACTAAAGCTCGTTGATGAAAAAAATCCTAATCTAGGCCTAGCATTCAATGGCAGAACCGGTGAAGATTTTAAACTTGACTCAGGCACATGGGTTTGTACAACAAGTTTAAGAAGCTTAATTTCACAAAATGCTGCTCCTTATATTACTGATACAGTAATCACTGGGCACGACAGATCCGAAGTTACTGCTATCTTAGTACCTAATGTAGAAGCCTGCCGGGAGCTTGCAACAAACTCCCCTAAAGATGCCGATGCAAAAACTGTGCTTCGTGATCCTAACTTTGTAGCTTGGATGCAGAGTCTTGCAGACAAACTAGCTAAAAGCTCAACTGGTGGCGCAAATCGAATTGCAAGATGGTTGGCAATAGAAACTCCCCTATCACTTGATCGAGGTGAATTAACCGACAAAGGGTCTATTAATCAACGCATGGTAATTAAAAATAACCCTGATTTAATTAGTGCTTTGTACGGAGAGACAAAGGTAGATCAACCAATTATTATTAGCGCGAAATAAGCAAGGACAACAATGAAAACAAATGGTTTTTACTCAGGCTTCAAAGACGTTTGGATGATCGATGGCCTTAGAACACCGATGGTTGATTACTGTGGTGCAATGGGCGGCATTTCTCCTACAGACATGGGCATCAAAGTTGCTAAAGAAGTTATTAAACGTAGCGGTGTCAATATTAAGGATATTGATAGTGTTGTAACTGGCAATATGGCTCCTGGCGATTTTGATCAATTTTTTCTCCCACGTCACATTGGTTTATATGCAGGCGTGAGACAAGAAGTTCCAGCATTAATGGCGCAACGCATTTGCGGAACTGGTTTTGAATTATTCCGTCAAGCTGGAGAACAAATTCAATCAGGTGCAGCTAATGTTGCACTTTGCGTAGGCACAGAATCTATGACTCGCAACCCTATAGCGTCATTTGTTCATAGAACAGGATTCAAATTAGGATCCCCTGTTGAATTCAAAGATTACATGTGGGAAGCCCTTAAAGATCCTGCAGCAAATATCAATATGATTCAAACAGCTGAAAATTTAGCCATTAAGTACGGTATAACACGTGAGCAGGTTGATGAATTTGCATCTCGAAGCTTTGCTCTTGCAGTTGCCGCTCAACAAGCTGGGTACTTTGAAGGCGAAATCGTTCCGGTTATTACTGAAAAATTTGAGCTTGAGGGATACCAAGCACGTGGAATCAAACTTCCTGGCAAAGTTGAAAGTTTAAATACTGATACACATGCAAGAATTTCTCCAGTTGAAGTATTAGCAAAACTTCGTCCTGTTTACGCAAATGGCGTCCAAACTGGTGGCAATAGTTCAGCACTTGTTGATGCCGCTGCAGCAGCAATTGTTGCAAGCGGTGAATATGTTCGTACACATGGCCACAAAACACTTGCAAGAGTTGTTGGTGGTGCAGTTGCAGGTGTACCACCGGAAATCATGGGCATTGGCCCAGCTCCAGCAATCAGACTCGTACTAGAACATAATGGCCTAAAACTAGATGACATAGATCGTTTTGAAATCAATGAAGCCCAAGGCGCTCAAACTCTAGCCGTCCAAAAAGAACTTGGATTTGATCCAAACAAATTAAATGTTAATGGTGGTGCAATCGCCTTAGGTCATCCTTTAGCAGCAACAGGAGTTCGATTAACGGTGACAGTTGCTAGAGAACTTAAAAAATCGAATAAACGCTATGGCATAGCATCAGCATGTATTGGTGGTGGACAAGGTATTGCACTACTTATCGAAAATCCGGATGCTTAATTAACTAACTAAATTTGAGACAACAATGGAAATTAAAGGACAAATCGCATTAGTCACCGGTGGTGGCTCAGGCCTCGGAGCAGCAACTGCACGCGAACTTGCTAAGCAAGGCGCTAAAGTTGCAATCCTAGATGTAAACACTGAAGGTGCAAATGCAGTCGCACAAGAAATTGGTGGTATAGGCATCACATGCGATATCACAAATACTGAGAGCATTACTAATGCACTAATTCAAATTAAAGAAAAACTTGGCACTCCAAGAATCATTATGAATGTCGCAGGCATAGGAACAGCCAAAAGAATCATTGGTAAAGATGGTAGTCCAGCTCCGCTAGAGGATTTTGAACGCGTCGTTAAAATTAATTTAATTGGAGCCTATAACGTAACAAGACTTGCTGTAGCTGAAATTGCAAAGCTAGAGCCATTAACAGACAACGAACGAGGAGTTGTTGTCAATACAGCCTCTATTGCTGCTTTTGATGGCCAAATTGGTCAACAAGCGTATTCAGCATCCAAAGGTGGTCTAGTTTCAATGACCTTACCAATGGCAAGAGATTTAGCTCAATACGGCATTAGAGTTTTAACAATTGCACCCGGATTATTTCTAACACCACTGATGCACACACTTCCCCAAGAAATTCAGGATTCTCTAGGAAACTCAATCCCCTTCCCTAAACGCCTTGGTAGACCAGATGAATTTGCTTCTTTGGCTGCTTATATCGTTACTAACACCCATCTGAATGGCGAAGTAATCCGTTTAGATGGCGCTGTTCGACTAGCCCCAAGATAAATAAAGACCATGAGCAAAATTACTGTATTCAAAACCAAAATTTTATTTGGCGATTGCGACCCAGCTGGAATCGTTTTCTTTCCAAATTTCTCAAAATGGATGGATGCTTCGTCATTAGATTACTTCATGCAATGCGGGGTCCCACCTTGGAGAGAATACGAAAAAACAACCAATATTATTGGAACACCGCTTCTTGAAATAAATACCAAATTCAAAAGAAGTGCAACATATGGTGAAGAAATTGAGGTTCACACTTCAATTATCGAATGGAGAGAAAAAGTATTTATTCACAAACACCAGATCTTTAGAAAAGATGGTGATCAACATACCCTACTTTGCGAAGGAACCGAGACAAGAGCCTTCTGCCAAAAACAACCTGATGGGAGTATTAAAGCAGTTCCAATCCCAGAAGATATCAAATCGAAATGCGTGGCTTAATCAATTAACCAGGCATTAGATTCAGTTTTATTGAAGTTCTGCATTACGTAATAAAGCATTAAGAAGTATTGATAAATTTTAAACAGGAGCATTTATGAAAATTAAGTTATTAAGCCTTTCCTTATTGGCTTCAGCATTAATTGGTCAATCTGCTGTCGCAGACATCAATATTGGTGTAATTCTTCCTCTAACTGGTCCAGCTTCTGGCTTAGGTATACCAGCTAAGAACGGTATTGCACTTTGGCCAAAAATGATCAATGGCGAAAAACTAAACGTCATCATTCTTGACGATGCAACAGATCCAACTACGGGCGCAAAAGATGCACGTCGTCTAACTAGTGAAGACAAAGTTGACATCCTAATTGGTTCAGTAGCAACCCCTCCAGCTGTTGCAATTGCTGATGTTGCTGCAGAAACAAAAACAGTTCAAATTTCTTTGTCACCAGTACCATTACCTCCAGGGAAAGATACTTGGACATTTAGACTTCCGCAATCGAACGCCGTAATGAGCTATGCAATCGTAGAGCACATGAAGAAAAACAAAATTAAGACTGTTGGTTTCTTAGGCTATACAGACGCATATGGTGAGAGCTGGTTAAAAGATTTCACTGAAGTTGCAGGTAAAGCTGGAATCAAAATTGTTGCTACGGAGCGTTTTGAGCGTAAGGATACTAGTGTCACTGGTCAAGCACTTAAAATTACTGCTGCCAAGCCAGATGCAGTCCTAATCGTTGCCTCAGGTAGTGGCGCAGCAATGCCTCACAAAGAAATCGTTGCTCGTGGTTATACAGGAACAATTTATCAAACTCATGCTGCAGCTACTCGCGATCTCATGAGATTGGGCGGCAAAGATGTTGAAGGTGCTTTCGTGGTTTCAGGTCCATGCGTTATTGCTGAACAATTGCCTAATTCACACCCTTCTAAAAAAATGGCCATTGAATTCGTAACGCAATATGAAAAAGCATATGGCGCAGGTTCACGTAATCAATTTGCTGGCCATGCATACGATGCGTCAATTGTTTTACAAAAAATTATTCCTCAAGCACTTCAAAAAGCTAAACCTGGAACTCTTGAGTTCCGCGAAGCACTTCGCAATGCTTTAGAAACTATGGGAACAACGACTTTAAGTCATGGAACAATCAAATACACGCCAAAAGATCATTGGGGCTATACAAATGACACAGGTGTAATTTTGAAAGTTGTTAATGGCGACTGGAAAGTCGAACAATAATTTTGTAACGTATTAAGCTAAAAGGTCAAAACCCCATGGATTTTTCAGTCGGTAGTATTCTGATATTCGACGGCATAACAAAAGGCTCAATTTATGCCTTACTAGCACTGGCAACAGTGTTAGTGTTTGCTGTAACCCGCGTAATCTTCATCCCACAAGGAGAATTTGTAGCGTTTGGGGCTTTGACCTTAGCAATGTTGCAAAATAAAGATGTCCCTGGGACAGTCTGGTTGTTGATAATTCTTGCACTTATGAGTGCAGGGCAAGAATTTGTTGATGGCGTTAAGCGAAAACTTTCGAGTTTTCGAATATTTAAAAATTTAGTAAAAGTTCTTGCATTACCCTTTTTAGCATCTGCTCTAACTGTAGTTATTGCGCCTCTAGATACCCCGCTGATTGTTCAAGCCTTGCTAACACTATTTTTAGTAACAATGATGGGTGGTCTAATTTATAAGGTTGCTTATCAATCTTTAGCTGAACAAAGTGTTCTTGTTCTTTTAATCGTATCAGTTGGTGTTCATTTTGCGTTAACTGGCCTTGGTCTATTATTTTTCGGCGCCGAAGGTTTCAGAACGCCGATTTTCTGGGATTTCTCAGTCAATGTGGGACCTTTAAATATCACGGGTCAATCTATCATTATTATTGCTTCAGGACTTGCATTAAGCGGCTTGCTTTGGCTATTCTTCGAAAAAACTCTTCGTGGCAAAGCACTTTTAGCAACTGCCGTTAATCCTCTTGGAGCTCGTATTGTTGGCATCTCTGCAACTGGAGCAGGCAAACTATCTTTCACTCTTGCAGCCTTTATTGGCGGCTTATCTGGACTATTAGTTGGACCAACAACAACTATTTTCTATGACAGCGGATTCTTAATTGGACTTAAAGGGTTCGTTGCTGCAGTTATTGCAGGTTTAGCGAGCTACCCTTTAGCCATTGTTGGAGCAATTGCTGTAGGAACCCTTGAATCATTTAGCTCATTCTGGGCAAGTGCATACAAAGAAGTGATTGTTTTCACACTAATTCTCCCAGTACTTTTGTGGCGCTCTCTTTCAGACCCACACGCAGAAGAACATTAAGAAGGACTGCAATATGAATCGTCAAAAAATTTTATTGGGGGCTTTAGTTTTATTACTAGCAGTGCTTCCTTTAACTTCAATTCCTGAATTTTGGATCACTCAGTTAAATTACATCGGACTGTATGCGATTGTCGCAATGGGCTTAGTTCTTTTAACGGGTGTAGCTGGTCTAACTTCATTTGGACAAGCAGCATTTGTGGGTATTGGTGCCTACAGCTCTGCATGGATTGCCTTAAATACAGGCTTCTCTCCATGGTTCGGCTTACTACTAGGACTTGCTATTACCGGCGTTAGTGCATGGCTACTTGGTTTATTAACCCTAAGAATGTCTGGTCATTACCTGCCTTTAGCCACAATTGCTTGGGGATTATCCTTGTACTACCTCATGGGAACAATCGATGAATTAGGAAAGTACGATGGATTGCTTGGCGTTCCAGCAATCTCGATTGGCGATATCTCTTTAAATGATGGCAGAAGTCAGTATTGGTTAATTTGGGCTGTTGCCGCATTATGCGCATGGGGACTTGCCAATCTTCTCAACTCTCGCCCAGGTAGAGCAATTCGCTCATTGAAATACGGCAATGTCATGGCTGAGGCTATGGGGGTTACAACATTTAGATACAAAGTCATTGCGTTTGTATTAGCAGCTTTATTAGCTTCAATTTCAGGATGGTTATTCGCGCACTTTCAAAGAACTGTTAATCCATCGCCATTCGGGATGAAAATGGGCATTGAATATTTATTCATGGCCGTGGTAGGAGGTGTTGGTCAAATTGGTGGGGCTTTCCTTGGCTCTTCAATTGTAAAAATCTTAGAAGATCAATTACAAATTTGGCTTCCAAAAATTATTGGATCAAATGGCAACTATGAAGTGATCGTTTTTGGGATTATGTTGGTCGTCATTCTTAAATACGCCCCCAATGGTATTGCTCCAATTATTGGCAAATGGCTTCCAAAACAAAAAACTAAATTTGCAATCAATCCAAACGCAGAAAAACTACCTGTAAAAGTAAAGCCGGCTAAAGGAAATATTGTCTTAGATGTCATTAAAGCTAGAAAAGAATTTGGTGGATTAGTCGCCGTTAATGATGTTACGTTTCAAGTAAAAGCCGGTGAAATTGTTGGACTGATTGGCCCAAATGGGGCCGGAAAATCGACGACATTCAATTTGGTCACAGGCGTTCACTCTCTTACATCCGGCGAAATTTATTTCAATGGCGAGAAAATTAACGGTATTCCTTCCAGGGAAATTGCCGTAAAAGGCCTTTCTAGGACTTTCCAACACGTAAAAATGGTTCCCGATATGACTGTGCTAGAGAATGTGGCACTGGGCTCTTATTTAAGAACCAATCAAGGAACAATTTCATCAATTCTTCATCTAGAAAGAAAATCTGAAGAGAAAATCTTAGCGGATGCAATGCATCAACTAGAACGCATTGGTCTGGCTGATCTCGCTAACGAGCTAGCTGGCAATCTTGCCATGGGTCAGCAAAGACTCCTTGAAATAGCTCGAGCACTTAGTTCTGACCCAATTATTTTGCTATTAGATGAACCAGCTGCAGGCTTAAGACATAAAGAAAAGAAAGCTCTGGGAGATGTACTAAGTAAATTACGCGAAGAAGGCATGAGCATTCTTTTAGTTGAGCATGATATGGATTTCGTTATGGGTTTAACAGATCGAATCGTCGTTATGGAGTTTGGCACGAAATTAATGGAAGGCACTCCACAACAGGTACAAGAAAGCCCAGCTGTACGCGCAGCATATCTTGGCGTAGAACACTAAGGATTTACAAGATGAATAAAACTCCAATGTTAAACATTGAAAAATTAAGCGCAGGTTATGGGCGAGCCATTGTTATTCCTGAGTTATCTATCAAAGCTGACGCTGGTAGTGTTGTCACCGTTATTGGACCCAATGGAGCTGGTAAATCCACTCTTCTTAACGCCATCATGGGCGTATTACCAGCACAAGGAAAGATTGAATTTAAAGGTCAAGACATCGGTTTAAACAAACTAGAAGAACGAGTCGCATTAGGTATGTCCCTTGTTCCAGAAAAGCGCGAACTCTTCACGACAATGACAGTTGAAGATAACTTGATTCTTGGCGGCTACCCTAATATGCGTCGCGGTGATAAGGATTGGTTAAACACTCTTCAAGATATTTACTCAATCTTTCCAAGATTAAAAGAAAGAAGAGATCAAGCATCAGGAACACTTTCAGGCGGTGAGAGACAAATGCTGGCAATTGGTAGAGCTATGATGGCAAAACCAAGTCTACTTATGCTGGATGAGCCAAGTCTCGGACTTGCCCCACTCGTTGTCAAAGAGATCTTTAAAATTATTCAAGAATTGAGAAAAACCGGCGTAACAATTTTGCTAGTTGAACAAAATGCCAGAGCTGCCCTTGAAATCGCTGATTACGGGTATGTATTAGAGACCGGTGTTGTTGCCTTAGAAAATCCAGCATCTAGTCTTGCAAATGATCCTCGCGTTATTGAGACTTATCTCGGCGCGTCAAAAAAATAAACCTAACTAGAAATTTAAGAATATGTGGAATTACCGCCCTCCTTTACGCGAAATGCAATTTGTCATCCATGAGGTTCTCAAAGCACCGAAGACCTGGGCGACAATTCCAAATTTTTCAGAGTTAGATGGCGATCTTGCAGATCAAGTTCTAGATGAGGCGGCCAAATTTGCTACAGAAGTTTTAGCGCCAACTAATGCGATTGGAGATATTGAAGGATGTCAATGGACGCCAGATGGCGTCAAAACACCTTCCGGCTACAAAGAGGCCTATAAAGCATTTTGCGATGGCGGATGGCCTGCTCTCGCTTGTGATCCAGACTGGGGCGGTCAAGGACTTCCTCAACTGTTAAACAGTGCTTTATATGAAATGCTATTGGCATCTAATCATGCTTGGTCTATGTACCCAGGATTGCTTCACGGTGCTTATGAAGCAATCAAAGGCCATGCTACCGATGAGTTAAAGGAAAGATATTTATCAAAGGTTGTCAGCGGGGAATGGCTCGCAACAATGTGTTTAACCGAATCTCATGCAGGAAGTGATTTAGGTCTTATTCGAACTAAAGGCGTCAAACAGGCAGATGGGTCTGTAAAAATAACTGGGAATAAAATTTTCATCTCCGGTGGAGATTCAGACATGACGGACAATATTGTTCATCTTGTAATATTTAGACTGCCAGATGCTCCTCAGGGTTCAAAAGGAATTTCATTAGCTTTAGTCCCAAAATACTTACCCGATGGAAGCAAAAATTCCCTTCAATGCGATAGCATAGAAAAGAAAATGGGGATCAAGGGAAGTGCCACCTGCGTAATGAGCTTCGAAGATGCTACTGGTTGGATCATTGGTCAAGAAAATCGTGGTCTAGAAGCAATGTTCCTAATGATGAATTCAGCCCGCGTTCACGTAGCCATTCAAGGCCTAGCTCATTTAGATAATGCTGCAAAAAATGCCGTTGAATATGCCAAAGAACGAGTTCAAATGCGCGCAAGCAAAAAACCAGATGGCGCACCAACTGGCGCAGCTGACCCTATTATTTACCACCCAGCAGTAAGAAGGAATTTACTAGAACTATTATCACTTGCTCAAGGCGGCAGATTAATGGCCTACTGGAGCTCGCATCTAATAGATATCGCTGAAAACTCAGACGATCAATCCAAGAGACGCCAAGGACACGATTTTGCAAGCCTTTTAACACCAGTTATTAAATCTTTTTTAACTGAAATCGGACATCTAGGCGCAAATAAAGCATTACAAACATGGGGTGGACATGGCTTTATTCATGATTACGGGATTGAACAATCTGTTCGCGATAGTCGAATTGCGATGATCTATGAAGGTACAAATGAAATTCAAGCTCTCGATCTGCTATGTAGAAAAATTCTTCCAGATGGGGGGAATAAATTAAATGCTTTGCTGGATGAATTATTATCCGATACAAAAAATGCCCCTAGCTCACATAAATCCAACTTAGAAAAATTTGTTCAATTGCAACGAGAAGCTACCAATGCCTTGCTGAATGGAATGAGTAAAGATCCTGAGTGGCCTCAACGCGTTGCCACTGATTACCTAAAAGGCATGGCGTACACACTTTTAGCATGGGCGTGGGCCAAGGTTGTTGAAACCGTAGAACTTAACCCTGAAAAAGATTCGAATATTTTTTACAAAGAACAAAAAGAGCTTGCAGATTTTGGCTTAAATTGGCTATCCGATGAGGGGCTATTGGCATGGAGTCGAGTTAATAAACAATCAGAACCTCTTCCATGGATTTAAAAGAAAAAGCTTTAGCGGATACTAAAATGAAATCCAAACAACTTCAAAAAGAGGTTGGCTATCATCTAAAACGTTCTTATCTTCAGGTCATTGAACATTTTCATGTGGATATGACCGAAGTAAATCTTCGACCGGCTGAATATTCGATTTTAAGTATGGTCTCAGAAAATGAACAAGTAACCGCGAAAAAATTGTCGAAAGCTCTAAATATCGCCCCACCAAATCTAGTTAGCTTAATTGACACTCTGGAAGAAAAAAGATTGATAAGAAAATCTGTTAACGAAAATGACAGAAGATCTCAAATATTACATATTACAAAAGATGGTGAAACTTTATTAACTCAAGCAATTCAAACATCTGCGAATTCTCAAAAAAGAGCGCTTGCAAATTTGACGAATGATGAAGTCAACGTATTAATTTCACTTCTTCGCAAAATCTATTCCTAAAAAAAGGGTAGGTTCTCACCTACCCCTTTTTAAATTAATTTATTTAAAGTAATTAAATCTCTTCAAATGGATGCTGAAGCAAGATAGTTTCTTCTCGATCCGGTCCAGTCGACACCATTGCGATAGGCGTTTCAGAAATCTCTTGAACTCGCAATAAATAGTTCTGCGCTTCTTTAGGTAAATTCTCCCATTTGGTAATACCTACTGTACTTTGAGACCAACCTGGGAAATATTCATAAATTGGCTCACATCTCGCAACAGCATCAGCACCTCTTGGAAGCACATCAAGAACTTGACCATCCAACTTGTAACCCGTGCATAAACCGATTTCTTTTAGTCCATCTAATACATCTAGCTTGGTAATACATAAACCACTAACACCATTAATCTGAATTGATCTTTTTAATGCCGCAGCATCAAGCCAACCGGTTCTACGAGGACGTCCAGTAACAGATCCAAACTCTTTCCCAACTTCAGCCAACCTAACTCCAATCGGATCCTGACGAGCAGGATTATCGTGATCGTAAAGCTCGCTTGGGAAAGGACCTGCGCCAACTCGAGTGCAATAAGCTTTAGTAATACCTAAGATATATTTCAAACTTCCAGGTCCAACTCCTGAGCCAGCTGCTGCATTACCAGCAACACAATTACTTGAAGTTACAAACGGGTATGTACCATGATCAATATCTAATAATGTTCCCTGTGCGCCTTCAAACAACAAGCTTTTACCCGCAGACTGTGCTGCATAAAGTTCACTTGACACATCCGCAACCATCGGTTTTAAACGATTTGCATAAGACATTGCCTGATCAAATGTTGTTTGAAAATCAACAGGGGCAACTCCGTAATACTGAGTCAAACTAAAGTTATGAAACTCCAAGTTCTCTTTTAATTTTTCAGCGAAAAGCTCGGGGAAAAATAGATCCTGAACACGCAAGGCACGTCTTGCAACCTTATCTTCGTAAGCGGGTCCAATACCTCTCCCTGTTGTACCGATCTTTGCATTACCTCTCTTAATTTCCCGAGCCTGATCAATTGCTATATGGTATGGAAGAATCAAAGTTGCCGCTTCAGAAATCTTTAATCTTGAGCAAACATCTAAACCTGCAGATTCAAGTTCACCAATTTCTTTAAATAGAGCCTCAGGAGATAAAACGACCCCATTACCAATGTAGCAAACCACTTGGGGGTGCATAATTCCGGATGGAATGAGACGCAAAATAGTTTTCTTACCACCAATAATTAGCGTATGACCGGCATTATGTCCGCCTTGAAAACGAACAACACCTTGTGCATGATCAGTTAGCCAGTCAACTACCTTGCCTTTACCCTCATCGCCCCACTGAGTTCCAATCACTACTACATTACGACCAATTTTTTGCTGCTTCATATCAACCTAAAACAATAAATTTAAAAAATTAATTAACAAATATATAAAAATTTATTAATCAGCGATTTTTGGGAACTACCTTCCATGATCCTGAACTGTTAACCAACTCACGATCACATTGAAACTCTTGAGCATCCTGCTCGTGGCCCGGCAAAAGTTGAATAACAACTTCACCAGACTTTCTTAATTGCTTAATAATCTCCCTTAAACCAATGTCATCAGACCAGGGAGCTAATATTGCCAATTTTCTTGCATCTCTATTGGACAAACGGGCAACAGAAATAATATCCAATGAAAACCCTGTCGCAGGTCTTGATCGACCAAATGCCTTGCCAACTTGATCATACCTACCACCCCGTGCAACCGCAACTGGCAAACCTTGAACGTAAGCTGCACACATTAATCCAGTGTGATATTGATAACCACGCAAGTCTGCCAAATCAACGTTTAACCTCGGCTTATTCGCTACTAAAGTGAGTGATTCACAAATACGACGCATATCGTCAAGCATTAAATTAATTGTCTTGGTTTTAGGCAATACCTTTTCAGCCCTATCCAGAACCTCAAATGCCTCGCCACTTAAATCTAATAGTGACAAAATATCTTGCTTTGATTGACTATCCCACCCATTTGTCAGAGCCTTTAATGTAGCGATATCTTTAGCCTGTAATGCTGCGTATAGATTACTCTTAGACTCACTATCTAATTCAACCTTAGAGATCAATTCTGACACCAAGCCTGCATGGCTAATATCTAAAGTAATGTCACCTAAATCAGCTAAGGTTAAAACCTCTAACATCAACGACATCACCTCTAAATCAGCCTCCCAACCCGAGTGACCGAACACCTCAGCCCCCAACTGCATCTGTTCACGAGAATCAAGTCCTGAAACCACTTTGGTTTGAAGGGTTGTACCAGCATAACAAAGCCTTGTCACACCCGATCTATTCAATAAATGTGCATCAATTCGAGCCACTTGCGGTGTCATATCCGCCCTAACACCCATAGTCCTTCCAGACATTTGATCCACTAACTTAAACATCTGAAGATCTAGATCACCACCCGTACCAGTCAACAAAGACTCTCTAAACTCAAGCATTGGCGGTATTACTAATTCATAGCCATAACTTTGAAATACATCCAACATCGCACGACGCAATTCTTCGACCTTGCGCGCCTCAAATGGCAACACATCAGCAATGTTTTCAGGAAGTAACCAACGGTTAATCATTTATTAATTCTTTCTTATTTCTTCTTCATGTACTTCAAGAAATCACTGTTAGGCTCAACAACCATGACATCTTTTTTATCTTTAAATGATGCTTTATAAGCCTCTAAGCTTCTATAAAATTGTGCGAACTGAGGGTCACGACCAAATGCCTCTGCATAAATTGCAGTAGCTTTAGCATCTCCTTGCCCTTTAATTCTCTGAGCCTCTTTATAAGCATCAGATAAAATCACTTCTCTTTGACGCTCAGCATCAGCTCTAATTTTATCTGACTCAGCAGCACCCATAGATCTCAATTCATTTGCAACTCTTTTACGCTCAGCTTCCATACGCCTATAAACTGAGTCACTAATTTCCGCTAACAAATCAACCCTTTTGAGACGCACATCAACTATCTCAATACCAATTTGCTCAGAATCATCAGCAACTTTTTTTCGTATTCCCTTCATGACTTCTTCACGCTGCTCGGAAATCAATTCTCTAACTGTCCTTTTAGTAAACTCTTCATTTAAAGCTGATTTAACTAATTGCGATAATCTATCTTGAGCTAAACGCTCGTCACCTTTAAAGCTTACGAAGAATTTTCTTGGATCGACGATACGCCATTTCACATACGAATCAACCAATAAATTCTTCTTCTCTGCAGTAATAAATCTATCCGCATCTGGATTATCAATTGTCATTATGCGGCGATCAAAGAACTGAACATTTTGAAGTGGCGCTGGCAACTTGAATGCCAAACCAGGTTCTTGCACTATTCTTACAATCTCACCAAAAGAGAAAACTACAGCAAATTTCCTTTGATCGACAACAAATGTAGTTGAACTAATCAACAATAGCGCCACTATTGCGGCAATTAACCAAGAAATAATTTTATTATTCATCATTAATTACCTTACATCTCGCTCACGACTTCTCAACGTATCACGCTTCTCATTTAAATTAGATGGCTGACTTGAACTTGGATTTAAATTAGGAGCATTTCCTGAAGGTAACTGAGTAGAATTAACAGTTCCAGAATTTGAAATAGCAGCTTCAGGCGTCGATTGTTGAATCAACTTATCCAATGGCAAATAAAGCAACTGAGAACCATTATGTGAATCAACCATCACCTTAGAAACATTACTAAAAATCTGCTGCATTGAATCTATATACATTCGATCTTTGGTTACTTGAGGGGCTTTTGCGTATTCAACATAAATCTGTTTAAAGCGAGAAGCATCACCTTCTGCAACACCAACAACCTTTGCCTTATACCCCTGCGCTTCTTCAATCAATCTGGCTGCGGTTCCTTTAGCACGAGGGATAATTTCATTAGCGTAGGCTTGACCTTCATTCTTCAATCTTTCCTGATCTTGACCCGCCTTAACCGCATCATCAAAAGAAGCTTGAACCTGTTCAGGAGGCTGAACATTTTGAACTGTGACACTGGTAATTAAGACACCCAATTTGTAACTATCTAATATTTTCTGAATTGATGCAGCCAAGTCTATGGCAATTTTTTCGCGTCCTTCATACAAAACAGTATCCATTTTGCTTTTACCAACAATTTCTCTAACGGCAGTTTCAGCAGCTTGAACAACACTGGCATCAGGATCACGGTTATTAAACAAATACTCTGTAGGATCTTTAAGGCGATATTGAACAGCAAACTTAACATCAATGATGTTTTCATCCTCAGTCAACATAGATGAGTCTTTTAAATTGGTTGCCTGGATCATGATAGGCCGCCCGATTTCTACAGAACGCACGCCAGATAAGTTAACTATCTCTGTCGTTTGAATTGGGTATGGTAAACGCCAATTTATACCTGGTTTTGCCGTATATTTATATTTGCCAAATTGAAGGACAACTCCAGCTTGGCCCTCTTGTACGATAAAGAATCCGCTAGCCAACCAAAGTGTAATAATTCCAAGCAAAATTAAGCCAAATCCTATTTTTGGAATCTTAATATCGACACCCTTATTTGGAATACCTCGCCCCCAACCACCATTGGAGCCTTTACCACCTGAAGTATGTTGATTTGGCTTAGATTCATTAATCGAATCTGAGGAATCATCGCACGAACGATCCTGAGATTTTTCATCAGTTTTGGAGTTATCAGGTGCCTTAGTACCTTTTGACCCAAACAGACTTCCCAGTCGCCTATTAAAGTCATTCCACAAAACATCTAAATCCGGAGGGCCTTCCTCTCCAGTTGGTTTTTGACGACCTCCACCATTGCCCTGGGCTGAGTCTTTAGCATTTTTTTCATCCTCAGAACCATTTTGTTCTGCAAATATGGCTGAAGTTTTAAGCCTAAGCTTTTGATTTTTCTCGGTAATATTACTTAAACCACTAAAAAGATGGCGTAAATAACCAATTAGTTTCGACAAATTCACTTTAAACGTCTCTTGGAGAGTAAGTTGAGCTTAAGGGAGACAATCCACCAGGATAATCAGCAGTTTGTGGCCTTTCAGCAAGCACGGTAACCGCCTCATTTCCCGATAAATTATCAAGAGCACTAATTTTATCAGTGATTCGGGCTCGCTCAGAGAGAACCTCACGAAGCAAATCTAACCCTTGCCCAGTTTTTGCTGATAAATAGACGGAATTTATTACCCCATCCCTATCTACGCGTGTTTCAGGACCTCTTCCGACATACTCTGGGAGCTGATCAATCTTGTTCATCACAAGCACAACAGGAATTTCTTGAGCGCCAATTTCAGATAAAACCTTTTCAACCTCTAAAATTTGCTGCTCCCTATCAGGACTTGCTGCATCTACAACATGCAAAAGCAAATCGGCGTGAACCGCCTCATCTAAAGTTGCCCGAAATGCTTCCACCAATTGGTGAGGAAGCTCCCTAATAAAACCCACGGTATCAGAAATAACAGCATTGCCATATTCTGGAAGATAAATTCTTCTAGATGTTGTATCTAAAGTTGCAAATAACTGATCAGCAGCATAAGTACCAGCTTTAGTTAAAGCATTAAAAAGTGTTGATTTACCTGCATTTGTGTACCCAACCAATGAAATAGAAAAAACATCCTTTCGCATTCTTGATCGCCTTTGCGTACTTTGCTGCCTTTGTAATTTCTGCAAATCTGCTTGCAAACGTTTACCCCTAGTCTCAAGCATGCGTCTATCCAGCTCCATTTGAGTTTCACCAGGGCCTCCGCGCATACCAATACCGCCCTTTTGCCGCTCCAAATGGCTCCACGCTTTAACTAATCTAGATAAGCGATATTTAACGTTAGCCAATTCAACTTGGACTTTACCAACGTGACTTTTCGCTCGTTGCGCAAAAATATCCAGAATTAAGCCTGTACGATCAAGCACATGACGTTGGATTTTTTTCTCTAGATTACGCTGTTGAGCAGGGCTTAACTGATGATTAAAAATAATGATGTCAGCATTATTGTGTTCAGCCACCTCACCAATTTCGCCTGCTTTACCACTACCAACAAAATAAGCAGGGTCTAACTTTAAACGACGAGTTGTGACTATCCCTACAACTGTTGAGCCAGCTGCTTGAGCCAATAGATTGAGTTCATACATGCTCTCGGAAAAATCCGATTGCCCTGAATCTACACCTACTAAAACGGCTCGGACTTCATTAGCCCCCGGGGTATAACTAACTTGAGGATTCCTCATCAATACGGAAAGTCACAGCTTTGGCTGGAACTACCGTTGAAATGGCATGCTTATAAACCATTTGAGTTACCGTATTGCGCAACAAGACAACATATTGATCAAAGGATTCAATATTTCCTTGCAACTTAATTCCATTAACTAAATAAATCGAAACAGGAATATGCTCTTTTCTAAGAGCATTTAAAAATGGGTCTTGCAAAAGCTGTCCTTTATTGTTCATGATGCCCCTTCTTGTAATTAATTGTTAGGGATACAAATTTATAATTAAGTAATAATTTATCTAAGAAAAGTCCGAATATCAACTATTTAGAAGACCTTTTTGACCTTCCGGGTTCTAAGTATGGGTTTTTGCTGGACCTTAACTCAATTCTAAGGGGTGTTCCTCGCAACTTGAACACCTCCCTAAATCGACCTTCTAAATAGCGCTTGTAGCTATCTGTAACGCCGTCAAGGGCATTCCCGTGAACCACGACAATCGGTGGGTTAGAGCCACCTTGATGCGCATAACGTAATTTAGGCCTAAACCTACCAACCCTTTTAGGCTGCTGAAACTCAACAGCCTCACCCAAAATTCGCGTTAATTTGGGTGTTGGCAACTTAATCATCGCCGCAACATAGGCAGCATCAATATCTTTAAACAACTCTTTTAAACCAAAACCTTTTATAGCTGATATCGGATGCACATTAGCAAAATCTAAGAAACGAAGTTTCCTTGCAATATCGTTTCGACAGGTTTCTTTGGCATGCGCATCAAGCCCATCCCACTTATTAACTGCAACTACCAGAGCTCGACCAGCATCAACAATAAAGCCTGCAATATGTGCATCTTGTTCGGAAATATCTTGCTGCGCATCAAGCATCAACACGACAACATTTGCATCGGCAATTGCCTGCAAGGTTTTAACAACTGAAAATTTCTCTATCGCTTCAAAAACCTTTCCACGCTTTCGTAAGCCAGCTGTATCAATCAATACATAAGGCTTACCAGCTCTTGTAAATGGAACTTCAATAGCATCACGGGTTGTTCCCGGCATATCAAAAGCAATTACTCGCTCTTCACCAATTAAGGTATTGATTAGGGTAGATTTACCGACATTTGGTCTACCAACAACAGCAATTCGCGTTGGCTTATCACCCTGATCCTCTTCATCCTCTGGCTCCGGAATACCCAGCGCATCGAGTGCCTCATCAATCATGGCTCTAACACCATCACCATGGGCAGAAGAAATTGCTACCGGCTCACCTAAGCCAAGTTCATAAAATTCAGAAGCAACCGCCGTATGCGACATTCCTTCAGATTTATTGACCGCGAGAATTACTGGCCGACCAGTTTTTCTAAGAAAATCAGAAATTACCTTATCTTGAGGCGCCATACCAAGGCGACCATCTACTAAGAAAACCACAATATCAGACTCAACAACCGCTTGCTTGGTCTGCTTTGCCATTTCAGCCAAAATACCAGTTTTAGCAACAGGTTCAAATCCACCCGTATCTATGCAAATAAATTCACGATCACCAATTCGACCATTGCCATAATGTCGATCCCTAGTCAAACCAGAGAAATCAGCAACCAACGCATCCCTCGACCTAGTTAGTCGATTAAAAAGCGTAGATTTTCCAACATTCGGGCGACCAACGATCGCAATGACAGGTTTCATTTAATAATCAATAAATTTATGGGCGATACGCAGCCAAAGTGCCGCCTTTAGTTTGAACCACAATCACACCGCCAATTGCAACTGGAGCTGCGGCTATCGGACTACTATCAACACGCACTCTCCCCAAGAAACTACCATTGTCCTGAGAAAGAATATGCAAGTAACCTTGAACATCCCCGTAAAGCAATACCTTACCAACAGCCAATGGCTCACTAAGATCTCGCCAAACTAGAGTTTCATTCCTCCAAAGCTCCTGACCATTTGTTGCTTGGAACGCAAATACACTTGATTTCTCATTAGCAACAAAGACTCTGTCCGAATTTTGAACTGTGCCAGTAAAACTAGAAAAATCTTTAGTCCAAGCAATATTAGAGGTCTTTGCATCACCACAACCAACTTTGCCTTGATAAGAAACTAGACACATTCTAGTACCAACAAGACTAGGCTTAGCAGTGATATCGCTTAATCTTTCAATTTCAGAATAGCCTCTCGGAGGTGCTAAAGTAGCTTCCCAAATCAATCCGCCATTTGCTAATGCGAGCATCCCAAATTTGCCAGCATTAAAACCAGTTATTAATACTTCATTATTAATACCCAGCATTCCATAACTAGTTCTTAATGCCAAAGGTGATTGACCGCGCTGATAAACCCAACGTCTTTTACCTGTAGCAGCATCCAAACCGATAATCCGACTATCAATCGTGCGAATCACCACAACACCCGCACCAACTAAAGGCTCCGTAAGAACCTCAGTACCTACAGATTCTTGCCAAATTTTTCCACCATTTGAATCGAAAGCATAGACCATCCCTTTAGGACTTGCCACAGCAATCACTCGACCATCTGTGCCAGGTCCAGTAGAAATTTCCGAATCCGCTTTAACCGACCAAACTAAACGCCCACTCGAAGCATCAACTCTAACTAATGTTCCATCAGCTGAAGTAGCTAATACATCTTCACCAATTGCAGTTGGTTTAAGCGTAAAAGATTCTGATTTACCTAAAGATAATTTCCACTCAGATTGCAAATCAATTGAATTAGTAACTGGAGTTAGTTCTGCAGCCAAACGACGCTTTGAACCCGAACAAGCAGAAATCGAAATCGCAACCAGTAATGCAACTCCAAGAGCAGCTACTCTATTTAAACTAGTTTTAGTTAAAAAAAGACTGGTAACGATTGCCATTAGAAGCCTCCAAGACTATCAATTTTGAGTTTAAGCAATTTTTGAGCTTCATCAGGATTACGTTTTTCAAAATCACGCATCGCTGGGTCTAATTCTTTTTGCCCTGCTAACTCTGCCTTTGCTTTAGAACTTGCATTCCAAGCATCTTTATAGGCCGTTAAAGCTTCAGTTTTTTTATTCTGGACCAAATACCAATCACCACGACGCTCCAAGAAAAGTGGCTCAAAACCAGGAGCTACTGATTTTTTTAATAATGAATCTACTTCTGACAAAGACTTCTCGTCACCAATATCCAATAAAAGCGCAATTAATCTATCTCTTGCAATACTTTTTAATCCTGCATTTTTAGAGTTGTCTTCGACCCAGCGCAATTGCTTCATGGCGGCAGAATTATCATTAACTAAATAAGATAAGTTTGCTGAGAGTAGACCAGCCATTGAAGCATAAGATGTTGATGAAAACTTATCTTGAATATCTTCAGCAATTTTCTGTGCCTTAGGTACATCTTTATTTAGTGCAGCAGCCATTAATGTTTCATAAATTGCTTCAGCTTGAGCAGACTTTTTATCTTGATAATTACCATATATACGATATCCCGCATAAGCAACCAAAACAATAACTAAACCAAGAGCTAGCCAACGCCCCATACTAGCCCACCAAGCTTTAAGGTTAGCTAATTGTTCTTGTTCTTCTAAATCTAAAGGCATGATTAAAACCCTATCAACATCTAAATAATGAAAAATAATTACTCTGATTGAGAAACCAATTTATCTATAACAGCTTCCAATAAATCATCTAATGCAACTGCTTCTTGCTGACCAGTTCCACGCAAATCTTTTAACTGAGCCTGCTCATTTTGCAACTCATCCTCACCGATAATAACGGCATAAGTAGCACCGCTAGCATCTGCCTTTTTCATCTGCGACTTGAAACTACCCGGCAAACCATCTGGCGTACTATGAAGAATCACTTCTATCCCAGCTGAACGCAGCTTCTCAGCATATACCAAACTAGTTTCTAGAGTCTTACCACCTTGATGCAGAAAATACACATCACAAGCAGGTTCAGCTTCAGCAGCAATACCCTGCTCTTTCATCAATTCGATAACTCGCTCAATTCCCATAGCCCAACCACAAGCTGGCGCCGGCTTTCCACCCATACGCTCAATTAATGGATCGTAACGACCACCACCCGCAACAGTTCCCTGAGCACCCAATTGATCTGTAACCCACTCAAAAACAGTCAAATTGTAATAATCCAACCCCCTAACCAACCTAGGATTAATCTTAAATGGCAAATTATTTGCCTTAAGCAAGGATTGTAAAGTTTCAAAATGTGCGAGAGACTCCTCACCCAAATACTCAATCAACTTAGGTGCATTTTCAACCAAGTCCTGCATCTGAGGGTTTTTAGTATCAAGAATTCTTAACGGATTTAAGTTTAGCCGACGCTTTGATTCTTCATCTAACTGATCTTGGCGCTCAGAAAAATAGTTTACAAGAGCCTCTCTGTGAGCCAAACGTTCATTAGCCTGCCCTAGAGAGTTAATTTCTAAACGAATACCTGTCAATCCCAAATCGTCCCATAACCTCTGGCACATGAGAATAATTTCAGCATCAACATCAGGGCCCGCAAAGCCTAACGCCTCTATGCCAAACTGATGGAATTGTCTATAACGACCTCTTTGAGGGCGCTCGTGTCTAAACATTGGCCCCATATAAAACAGCCTTTTCGGCCCATCATATAAGAGGTTATGTTCAATGACCGCCCTAACTGCAGCGGCAGTTCCTTCTGGACGTAAAGTTAACTGCTCACCATTCAACCTATCTTCAAAGGAATACATTTCCTTTTCAACAATATCGGTTACCTCCCCAATACCCCTTTGAAATACCGAGGTTTGCTCCACAATTGGCGTTCTTAAATTCTGATAACCATAGGTTCTCGCCAAACCGTGAACAGTTTTTTCTAACAATTCCCAACGATAAGCATCTTCAGGTAATAAATCATTCATACCCCTCACACCCGTAATCTTTGAAACTTTTACAGATATAGGCTTATTACTTTGGGATTGTTCAGTTGAATTATTAGTCATGAAATTACTTTATACATTCTCAAAAAATGAATGATCATTTACCGTATCGCTTAACCACATAGTCATTTACGATTAATTGAAACTCTTTAACAATATTATCGCCTCGAAGAGTCATCGCTTTTTGACCATCAATAAAAACAGGGGCAGCTGGAGACTCGCCGGTACCAGGCAATGAAATACCAATATCAGCGTGCTTACTTTCACCAGGCCCATTAACAATACATCCCATCACAGCAACCGACATAGACTCAACACCCGGGTAATCTAATTTCCATTTAGGCATCTGAAGTCTCAAATATGACTGGATTTCGGAAGCTAAAGATTGGAAGAATGTACTAGTAGTTCGACCGCATCCAGGACAAGCAATCACCATCGGCGTGAAGTGTCTTAAATCCATTGTTTGCAGAATTTCTTGAGCAACAATGACTTCATTCTCGCGAGGGGCTCCAGGCTCAGGTGTCAATGAGACCCTAATCGTATCGCCAATACCTTCTTGCAAAATAACGCTCAAGGCCGCCGTAGATGCAACAATTCCTTTGCTACCTATACCAGCCTCAGTTAAACCTAGATGTAAAGCATAGTTACATCGCTTCGCTAGATCGCGGTAAACAGCAATTAAATCTTGAACCGCACTAACCTTACATGACAAAATAATTTGATTAGGTGCCAACCCTATTTCTTCTGCTTTTGTTGCAGATTGCAAAGCTGACTGGATTAAAGCCTCAACCATAACCTCTCTTACATCCAATGGATTTTGCTTTGAGGCATTTTCATCCATCAACTTAGCGAGTAATTCTTGATCCAAGCTACCCCAATTTACTCCGATACGAACTGGCTTGTCATAACGACAAGCTAATTCAATCATCTGTGAAAATTGCAAATCTTTCTTTGCACCCTTACCCACATTACCCGGATTAATTCGATATTTAGATAAAGCTTGGGCACACTCTGGATATTCAGTGAGCAGGGTATGCCCGTTGTAATGAAAGTCCCCTACGAGAGGAACATCAATATTCATCTTGTCTAACTGCTCACGAATTAAAGGAACAGCTCGCGCAGCCTCTGGTGTATTTACAGTAATTCGAACAAGCTCTGAACCAGCTATAGCTAACTCTTTAACCTGAATTGCGGTTTCAATAACATTCACAGTATCTGTATTTGTCATTGATTGAACACGTATAGGAGCATCGCCACCAATAGTGACAACATTACCTCCCCACTTCACCACAGCTTGCTTTGAAGTACGTCGAACATATCCAGTTAACTGCAAGCTCATATCACTCATTTATTAGCCCACTTAATTTCACGTTCAGCTAAATTTGTTCTATCGATTACATCACCAGCCAACTGACCACAAGCAGCCGCAATATCATCGCCACGAGTTCTACGAACAGTCGTCACAATTTTTGCATCCTGCAAAATTTTTGCAAAACTATCGACTCGTTGTTTGGAAGACTTCTTTAATCCCGAACCAGGAAAAGGATTAAACGGAATTAAATTTAACTTGCAACGAATAGACTTTAATAAATCAATTAATTCATAGGCGTGCTTATCCGAATCATTAACACCATCTAACATACAGTACTCGAATGTTAAGAAATCTCTTGGCGCATAAGGCAAATAACGTTTACATGCCGCCATTAATTCTTTTAGTGGATATTTGCGATTAATAGGAACAAGCTTATCTCTTAAGGCATCATTTGGCGCATGAAGAGATACCGCTAATGCAACTGGCAGATCCTGAGCTAAACGATCCATCATAGGTACCACACCAGAAGTTGAGAGTGTTACCCTTCTTCTTGATAAACCATAGGCATTGTCATCGAGCATTAATCGCATTGCACTAACAACTGCATCGTAGTTAAGTAAAGGCTCGCCCATACCCATCATCACAACATTAGATACGACTCGACCTTCATGCCCATTGATTGGGGTTTTATCGTAGGCATCTACGCGAAGAACAGCATTTGGGTCACTTCTTAAATGATGCTCTGCATACCAAAGTTGGCCAATAATTTCCCCAACAGTGAGATTCCTTGCAAAACCCTGCTTACCAGTGGAGCAAAAACTGCAATTGACTGCACAACCTGCTTGAGAAGAAACACACAATGTCCCTCGATCATCCTCAGGAATATAGACCATCTCAACTGCATTTTTGTCACCAACATCAAGCAACCATTTTCTAGTTCCATCAGTTGCTATTTGATCCTCGACGACAGGAAGACTTACTACTTCGACTTTATCCGCTAACTCAGCTCGAAAACTTTTAGCCAAATCACTCATATCTTGGACATTTGCAACTCCTCGTTGGTGAACCCAATTGAGAAGTTGCTTTGCCCTGAACGGCTTTTGATTCAAGCTAGCGATATATTTTGCTAGCTTGTCCCCATCTAAGTCGAGAAGATTGGTACGGGGAGAATTGATCACAAATTAGCGTGGATAAACTTGCATACCTGGGAAGAAGAACGCTACTTCAACCGCTGCTGTTTCAGGAGCATCAGAGCCATGCACTGCATTTGCATCAATACTGTCTGCAAAATCAGCACGGATCGTACCTTTATCTGCTTTCTTAGGGTCAGTTGCACCCATCAAATCACGATTTTTAGCAATTGCGTTTTCGCCTTGTAATACTTGAATCATGACAGGACCAGAAACCATGAAGTCAACTAGATCTTTAAAGAAAGGACGCTCTTTGTGCACACCATAGAACTGCTCAGCTTCTAATCTTGATAAATGAGCCATTTTTGAAGCAATAATCTTCAAGCCAGCACCTTCAAAGCGGCTATAAATTTGACCAATAACGTTTTTAGCTACTGCATCAGGTTTGATAATTGAAAGCGTGCGTTCGATTGCCATTTGTAAAACTCCGTTGATATCAGGTTTAAAGACCATGATTATACATTGAAAACCTAGTTAAAACCCTTACTCATGGGGTATAAATGCCTGATTTTGAAGATATAACCATTTGAAAAACAATGTTTTTTTAGGGGCTTGAAATTTGATCTAAATGCCTATACCTTAGTGATAAGCCGAATTTTCGGTTTTTTAAGGAGATTTAAACTACATGAATGACCAAAATATCTATGTACAAGGCAGTAGCTCAAGCCTTTCGGGAGCACTTGCACGCAATAGAGTCCTAAGGAACACCTTTGCATTATTAGCCCTATCCCTAATTCCAACAATTTTAGGTGCTTGGGTAGGCGTGGCCTCAGGTTTTTCATTCTTCCAAACAAGCCCATTTATGGGATTTATTGTCTTTATGGCCGTTGCATTTGGCTTTTTTTGGGCAATTGAACGCAACAAAAATAGTGGCGCAGGCGTTTTATTACTCCTAGGCTTCACATTCTTCATGGGACTCATGCTAACTGGGTTACTTACTCACACCCTCCAATTTAGTAATGGCGCACAGTTAATCATGATGGCCTTCGGGGCAACTTCGTTGATTTTCTTTGCAATGGCAACTTGGGCCTCTGTCACAAAAAGTAATTTTGATGGCCTGAGTAAATGGTTAATGATCGGTGTTGGAATCATCATCCTAGCTTCTATCGCAAATATTTGGCTTCATTTAAGCGCCTTAGCACTAACGGTGATGGTTTTAGCGGTTGGGATTTTCTCAGCCTTTATCCTAATCGATGTTAAACGCATCATTGACGGTGGTGAAACAAACTACGTGATGGCGACTTTAGCTATTTATTTAGACGTCTATAACGTATTTAGCAATCTACTTGCCTTGTTTGGCATAGTAGGTGGCGATAGAGATTAATCTTTAATTATTTTTAATAAAAAACACGGATGCGTCCGTGTTTTTTATTGGTTAAATTCCGGATTCAGGAAAATCAAAGACAGCTATTGACTCGATATGGGATGTATGCGGGAACATATTCATAACCCCTGCCTTACTAAGAATATAGCCAGCATCATTAACTAAGATCCCAGAATCCCTTGCTAAGGTTGCAGGATTACATGAAACATAAACAATCCGCTTAGGTAAAAAATCTAAATCATTTTTCTCACCCGAATGTCGCAAATTAGCAATTGCTTTTGATAACTCAAATGCGCCATCCCTTGGGGGATCTATCAGCCAGCGATCAGCCTTCCCCCACGACTTAATAGTTTTCTCATCAACGTCAAATAAATTACTTTGAAAGAATGTCACTTTATCTTTTAAACCATTATGAGTGGCGTTATCCTTCGCCCTCTTTGTTAACTCAGCACTTCCCTCAATACCCAAAACTTCTTTTGCTTTAGTTGCCAAAGGTAGCGTGAAATTACCGATCCCACAAAATAAATCCAAAATGCGATCGCTTGATTTAGGCTCTAACAGTCGAATAGCTTTACCAACTAAAGCACTATTCATTTGGTGATTTACCTGCGTAAAATCAGTAGGCAAAAAAGGAATCGTTACTCCAAACTCAGGAAGCCTGTAAAAAAGTTCTCCTTCTAAAGGATAAAACGGCTTCACACTTTCAACACCCTTATCCTGAGTCCAAAGCCAAACACCAAATTTATCAGCAAATTCTTTAAGAATTTGCTTATCTTGTTTAGTAAAAGGTAATAAATGCCTAATGACTAATACCGGTTTAATTTTTTTAGAATCAACATCATTTAATTCTTGGTTGATTTCTCCAATTGCCACTTCTATCTGGGGCAAACGGTCCCTCACAGATAAAGCCATGACTAATTCTCTAAGGCTTGGCAGCAAATCTGAAATGATTTTAGGTAATACTTCACAAGAAGTCATATCAGCTACATACCTATGCTGCGGCTCATGAAAACCAACCAGCACTACACCCTTCTTAATGGAACGATTTACAACGCTTAATCGAGCTCGATAGCGATATCCCCACTCAGGTCCTATTAGCGGTCTTAATAACTCTTTCGGCTCCACCTTGCCTAAATGATTCAAGTTATCTTCAAGCGCTCTTTGCTTGATTGCCAATTGAGCCCTGGAATCAATATGCTGCATTGTGCAACCACCACACTTCCCATACCACTGGCATTTGGGGTTTTGGCGAAAAACGGCGGATTTTAAAATTTCTTTTATTCGCCCCTTTTCAAACCGATTTTTTTCACGGGTAACTTGATATCTAATTCGCTCACCCGGCAAAGCACCTGGAATAAATACAACCTTACCAGCTTGATGATCACCATCGACAGGAAGCCTACCTATACCCTGAGCCTCCAAGTCAACTGAATCAATTGTGACTTCTTTGATTTGTATCTCTAAATCTTGATTTTTCAAGCGTCAAATCCAGCTAAATATTCAAGCCAATGGGCGCCAGATTCTGATTGCGCATCCTTCTGCAAAGAAGCTTTAACAAATGCCAGCTCTTCTGCATACTCATCTGGAGTAAAGCCGCCGCGCATCAACTGGTACCTGCAGTACATTAAATAGGTATTGACCACATCTGTTTCACAATATTGCCGAATTTCAGGTAATTTACCAGCGAGATAAGCTGGCCATACTTGGGAACCATCCATTCCCAACTTCCCCGGAAAGCCACAAAGTTTTGCTAATGCATCAAGTGGCGCATTAGCTTTACCTTGATACTTTGCAAGCAGATCCATTAAGTCTAAATGACGTAAGTGATAACGCCCTATATAGTTATTCCACTTAAATTCCCTACTATCGTACTCACTACTATCGCCCATTTCCCAGTAACGAGTAGCAGTAACACTATTAATTAAAGCTCTATAGTGCAACACAGGTAGATCAAATCCACCACCATTCCATGACACTAATTGCGGGGTATATCGCTCAATTAAATCGTAGAAATCTTGAATTAACTTCTTCTCATCACTCTGAAGATCCCCCAATGATCCAACCTTAAATTGGGGAAGACCATCTTTGGTTGTTCTACGAATCACACAGGAAATTGCTGCCACTCTCTGAAGATGAAGAGGTAAAAACTCATTTCCACCGTTTGCTACTCGCTCAGCTGTATATGCTGCAACAACCTCTTCATCTGAATAAGATGCCGGGTAATCATTTAGGCGTCGTAGGCCTGATGCATCTGGAATCGTCTCAATATCAAAGACAAGTACTGTTTTCATATTGAAGAAAAATTGTTACTGCAAATAACCTGAAGGATCAACCGGCTTACCATCACGACGAACTTCAAAATGTAATTTAACTCTATCGGCCTCAGAGTCCCCCATTTCAGCAATCTTTTGACCTCGTTTAATTTGCTGCCCTTCTTTTACCAACAAGGTTTTATTATGAGAATATACCGTTACAAAACGATTGTTATGTTTAACAATTAATGTATTTCCGTACCCTTTAAAGCTATCAGCAAAAATAACTTTGCCATCAGCCCCGGCAAAAACTGGATCGCCCATTTTCCCCGCAATATCTATACCCTTGTTTGTCCCGCCATTGTAAGGAACAACCGTTTGCCCAGAAGCAGGTCTAGCCACACTAAAGTCTGCATCTGGTACCGTACTATCAACCTTTGGTTCAGGTTTGTTTTCGACTTTAGCCTCTGATTTAGACTCACCCTTTTGATCCTGCTTTGGTTCAGCTTTCGATTCAGATTTTGAAGCGGTTTTTTGTTCAGACTTATTCGTACTTTTATTTTCTTTTACAGGATCTGACTTAATAGTTACACCACTATTACTAATTGGATTGACCTTAGAAGAGTTTTTGGTTTGATCAACAGCACGACCACTAGACCGATCATTAATTGGAACCGGCTTAGAACTTGAACAGGACACCAATAAAACGCAAGATAAAGCCATCAAGATGCTTTGGCCCATGGTCTTCATATAGCGGTGAAAATTAAAAATAATCATTTATTTAAACGTTAATCCGTTTTTAAACTTAAATCGTTCCTGATTGTAATGGTACGAAAAAAACCTCATCAAGAACAGTTCTTTGATAACGCTGGGAACTAACTCTTTCGATCAACAATAATTGTTGCTCCGTCTCATTTCTAGCTACCGGAGCAATTAATCTACCTCCAATAGACAACTGGTCCAACAGAGGATCAGGAATCCCCAAACCTGCAGCTGCAAGAATAATTCCATCAAATGGCGCTGCTTGAGGCAAACCCCTAATTCCATCACCATAAATGAGACGCAAGTTTGAAATTCGATAAGGTCTGAGCTTTGCCCTAGCACTATCGTGTAGCAATCGAATCCGCTCAACTGAATAAACCTCATCAGCTAAAAGACTTAAAACAGCAGCCTGATAACCACAACCAGTCCCAATTTCGAGTACCTTTCCTAATTTAGGCTTAGTTTTCAAAAGCGCCTCTATCATTTTTGATACAACAGATGGCTTTGAAATGGTTTGCTCATTACCAATTGGCAATGCGGAGTCCTCGTAAGCCTGAGCACTTAAACCCTCATCAATAAATGCATGCCTAGGTACCGTAGCAATTGCTTGCAGCACCCCTTGATGCCGAACACCACCCTCTGCAATTCTCTGAGCCATCGATCGCCTAGCTGCATCGAAATGTTTTTTAGTACTCAAAACTTTTAACCTTTAACCCAATTCGATTTCAACATATCTTGACGTCGACTTTCATCACTCAAATTAAGATGTAAAGGCGTAATAGATACATATCCATTATTAATAGCATGAAAATCAGTGCCCTCTGTCGAATCCTTTGCATCACCCGCAGCACCAATCCAATAAATTGCTTCACCTCTAGGGCTTAATTGCTTAATAACCGGCTGAGAATGGTGACGGTTACCCAAACGCGTTACCCTCCAACCCTGTAAGTCATCATAACTATGATTTGGTAAATTCACATTTAATAATGTTGCATGATTAGCTCCAGCATTATCTAAGCCGCTATCAATTGCATGCTTTACAACATCTACCGCAACTCGAGCTGCATCATCAAGCTTAGCCCAGCCACGATCCACTTGAGAAAATGCAATACCTGGAACATCGAACATCACCCCTTCAACAGCAGCGGCAACTGTTCCAGAATACAAGACATCCTCCCCCATATTTTCACCTTGATTAATTCCAGAAACCACAAGATCTGGCTTTTCATCTAAAAAACCAGTCATTGCAATATGAACACAATCAGTTGGAGTGCCATTAATAAAGATGAAACCATCTCGCTCACCCCCAGCGACTCGATGAATTGATAAAGGCCTTGATAAGGTTAAAGAATTAGAAGCGCCACTATGGTTCTGCTCCGGTGCAATAACAGTTAACCGAACCCCAAGTGAGCGCAATGAATGAACCAAAGCTAATAAGCCAGGGGCCAAATATCCATCATCGTTAGAAACTAATATATGCATAAGTCTTATTATGAGCCAACCGTTGAAGGAACTTCAGAATGAGATCTACTAGATTTTGGCGGCAAATTTCTACGAGACATAATCCATGCATATAAAACGGGCAGCACCAATAAAGTCAAAATTGTAGTCGTGATCATTCCCCCTACAATCACTAATGCTAAGGGGCGCTGAGCTTCTGAGCCAATCGAATGCGATAAAGCAGCCGGTAGTAGACCCAATCCTGCTAGTAAAGCAGTCATCAAGACAGGCCGCAACCTCAAAGAAGCGCCCTCTACTATTGCAGCTTTTAAAGCCTGACCTTCCTGCATCGCAACCTTATTAATGTATGAAATCAAAATCACACCATCCTGAATTGCAATACCGAATAAGGACAAGAAGCCAATTGCCGCTGAAATACTAAAGGTCTCCCGTGCCAGATGAAGTGCCAAAATACCTCCAATTGCCGCAAAAGGTACATTAGCTAAAACAACTAAAGCATCTCGATAATTACCAAACGCACTATAAAGTAATAAGAAAATTGCAATTAAAGTTAAAGGAACAATCAATAAGAGTTTCTTTTGGGCAATCTTCATCTGATTAAACTGACCATCCCAACTAATTCTATAGTTCATCGGTAATGAAACATTTTCCTTCACCCTTTTTTGAGCTTCAGCAACAGCTGTTCCTAAGTCAGTTCCCCTAACACTAAACTTGATAGCAATGTAGCGACGTCCAGATTCTCGATAAATAAAGAATGGTCCATCCGTTATATCAACCTTAGCCAACATTGATAATGGAATTCTGCTGCCATCTGGCGCATCAATCAGAAGATTCTTAATATCATTAACATTATCTCGACTTGCCTCACTCAATTTGATGGCCAATCCAAATGTTTTCTCGTTTTCTAGGATGTAAGTTACTGGCATACTGCCAAGTGCAAACGATACGACACTTTGGACATCATTGACGTTAATACCATACCTTGCACAGCGTTCGCGATCTATTTCTATATTTAAAGTTGGTTGACCCAACTCCCTAAAAATGCCTTCATCAACGACACCTTTTGTTTTATGTAGTTGCTTCAAAACTTCTTCAGCTTTGGAGTTTAAAAGCTCAAGGTCGTTACCATAAATTTTGACTGAATTTTCACCCTTAACACCTGATAAGGCTTCATTTACATTATCTTGAATATATTGAGAAAAGTTATATTCAATTCCAGGAATCTTATTTAAAAATGCTTCAAGTCTTTTGATGAGCTGCTTCTTTCCAGCACCCTTAGGCATATCAGCAGGCGCCTTGAAATATAGTCCATACTCCTGATTGAAAACCCCTGTTGAATCGGTGCCATCATCCGGCCTGCCAATTTGCGCCGTGACAGTTTTAACCTCAGGCTGCTTCATGAACTCAGCACGTAATTCGTTAGCAATTTTGATTGAATAATTTAAATCAACTGTATTAGGCAACGTAATACGAACCCATAAATTATTTTCTTCTAAAGTTGGTAAAAATTCCGTACCAAGTTGGGTAGCACTAAGCAAAGTTAAAACCAAAACTCCAACCGCAGTCATTAAGACTTTCTTAGGCCTATCAACTAACCAAGCTAAAAATGGCTTATATTTTGCCAATAACTTATTAACAAATACCGGGGGGTGATGTTTAACCTTATCCCCAAATATATAAGACACCATTGCGGGAACAAAAGTCAAACTCAAGATAATCGATGCGATTAAAGCAAACCCCATCGTAAAAGCCATCGGCCTAAAAATAATCCCTTCAACACCCCCCATTAGAAAAAGTGGAGAATAAGCAACGATAATAATTCCTGTTGAAAATATCATGGCACGCTGAACTTCACTTGTTCCTAGGATAATGCCCTGATTAATACGCTTATCATCATCCTCCAGGTGCCTCATGATATTTTCCATCACAATCACGGCGGCATCTACGATGACACCAAAGTCAATCGCACCTAAAGAAATCAAATTAGCAGGCACCTTGAAAATATCCATTTGAATAAATGAAACACAAAGCGCCAATGGAATCACTGCCGCAACAACAGCCGCAGCTCGAATGTTTCCTAAAAATACGTATAAAACAATTAAGACTAATGAAATGCCGAAAAATAACGTATGCTTAACAGTATCCATTGTGATATCAAGCAATGTTTGACGATCATAAAACGGAACCAACTTAACCCCTGGCGGCAAAATATGTCCGTTTATTTCAGAAACTTTTTCACGAACACGCCCCAATACCTCCGACGCATTTTCACCACGACGCAATAAGATAATCCCTTCGACTGCATCAGGATTATCGTTAAACTGGAACATACCTAATCTTGGGGCATTACCTACCTTAACTTCGGCAATATCGCCAACTCGAACGGCGACACCATTATTCACAGCAACAACAACTCGCCTAATATCATCATTATTTCCAAGCAAGCCAACGCCACGAACAACAAATCCTTGCTCTCCCGTTGAGAATATGCCGCCACCCGCATTCGAGTTTGCATTACTCAGAGCACTAATTAATTGTGAAACAGTTATGCCTTTTGCTTGCAAAGCCTCAGGTCTAACTATTAACTGATATTGACGGGTTTTGCCGCCAAACGAAGTGATATCTGAAATACCTTGAACATGCTTCAGTTCCTTATAAACCTCATAATCTTGAAGGGTTTTTAAAGCTAAAGGAGAAGCATAATCGCTCTCTAAGCGATAACGCATAATTTCACCAGTCGCATCTGAATCCGGACTTAAATTACTAGTCGAGCCAGATGGTAAATTGATGTTACTTATGTAAGAAGTGATTGTTTGCCGCGCTTTAAAAGCATCTTCACCGTCTTTAAATTTAACAGTAACAACTGATAAACCGAACAAAGAAACAGATCTAAAAGCCTGAACACCAGGAACACCAGCTAAGGCATTCTCAACAGGAATAGTAATTTGCTGTTCTATTTCAGTGGTACTTCGCCCAGCCCACTGAGTAATTACCTGAACAGTTAAAGGTGCAACCCCAGGATAAGCTTGAAGTGGTAGCTTTAGAAAACTAGCAATACCCGCTCCCAACAAGCCAATAGCTAATAAAACAATGATTAGTCGTTTGTGTATGACATTTCTAATAAAAGAAGATGCAAAACTCACATTAATCCTCTTGCTTTAAAAAGCGTTGATTCATCAAGGTTGAGCCCATCACTAATACTTTATCGCCTTCATTAATTCCACTACTTATGGCAAACATTTTGTCACCAATCTCAAAACCTTTTATTGGCACACGCCTAAACGTATCTTTATCTACCTGAATGATTGCATACCGAAGATTACGAACTTGAATAATTGCGGTTCGTGGAACAACAACAGCTTTTGTTTGCCCTACTTCCAACTTACCACTAACAAACATTTCTGGTCTTAAAGCACCATCTGAATTATCAACATCACATCGAATCATTAATGCATGTGTAAGGGGATCAATCGTTGCTGAAACATAATTTGCTTTAGCAAGAAATTCTCGATCAGGGTAAGACTCCGACTTTAATTTAAGCACCTGCCCTTTTGCAATCTTTGGTATATCTTGCTCATAAACATTCCCCATAAACCACAGTGCTTTGGGGTCAGCTATAGTTGCCAACACATCCCCTACATTCATAAACGCTCCAGGATCTGCAACTCTTTTAATAACTACACCTTCGATAGGTGCCCTCAAAGGAAAGGTTGGTGTTGGTTGACCTCCACGACGTAACCGATCAATGTCTTCATTACCCGCACCAAGAATACGCAAACGATTTGCAGATGCCTCTAAAGTTGATTTAGCATCTTCTGTCAGACTTGACAAAGAACTTTGCTCTAAAGCTTTAACGGTTTGCATAGAAAGCAAATATTCTTGTTGGGCGGAAACATACTCTGGACTAAAAAAATCAGCCATGATTTGCCCAGACTTTACAGTTGATCCATCAAATGTATAAATTCTTTCAACTCTCCCCGGAGCTCTAGCAGAAAGCACCTTGGACTTCTCAGCATTAAAAACAAGTTTTCCAGGAACAGATAATTCAATTGGCACATCTTGCAGAGTGGCAGTTTCAAACTTGAATACATCACCATCTAAGTTCACGCCAGGTATCGTAATTGTTATGGCGCCAGACTTTTCTACCTCAACACCTTTTTCTGGCTTGTTATCCACATCCGGATCAACCAAATATGTACCTACTTTCAATCCAACCAACAAAGTGCAGAGCATGGCCAAAGTTATTTTAGTTGCAGGCTTGCCCCAAAGAGACAAAATCGGCTTTAGCACTTGCTCTAACATAGGTTCTAAATACCCTATTAACGATTGCATTAAGTTCAATATTTTTTTTAACATGAGCTTTACTTATTTGATTCAACGACTAATAGGATCTTTACCAGACGCAGCCAATAACCCAGCATAATTTTGGGCCAGAGTACTTTCCGCTACAGCTAACTGAACTTGCAAACTTCTTAACTGATTTTGAGCTATCAATAAATCATTGTAACCACGACCATTATTAGCGTAAGCATTTAAAGCCACTTTATATGCAGCTAAAGATTCAGGAACCTGACGATCTTTTAAAAATAAAACTTGGTTTCTACTTTGCTCATATAAGGCATAAGCTGACCCCACCCCTAATACAACTTGCTGTCGTAAGGAAAGATCATTCATTTCATATGCATTTTGATTTCTAACAGCTTGCTCCACCCCATACCGCTCTTTCATAAAAAAATAGAGGGGGACAATTAAATCAAACTCCAACTGATAACCTTGAAGTGGGCTATTCCCTGTCAATGGACCATTTAATTGATTGGCAGTTGCAACAATTTGAAAATCTGGCAAAAAAGCCATTTTTGACAATTTCAATTGCTTTCTTGCGGCGTCCAACTGCAATTGAGAACTTTTTAATATCGGATGACTTTCTTCAGCAAATTTTTCAAGCTCAGCCAAATTTGGCGACTTCAAGTATCTTGTATCCGAGCCACTTACTAACAAAAGTTTTTCACGTGGATCATGACCAATCAATGTGTTAATCGTTTTTAGCGCCACATCAACTTGACGCTCCATAGCAAATTTATCGCTTTCAGCAGCACTTTGAGCAACTTGAGCATTTAAAAACTCAGTGTAAGCGGCCGCATTATTTGCATAGCGTGCCTTAGTGAGATTTTTAATAATCTCTAATCGCAATACAGCTTCTTTTAAAACAATTAATTGTTTCTGAGCAGCAATGGCTGAGTAATACGCGTTAGATAATTGACTTGCTAGTTGCAAGGCATTTTGCTCATTTTGAGCGAACATGGCCTCCGCCTGAGTATCAACAACATCAGCAGCTAATGATTTTTTACCAGGAAACTGAAATGGCTGTGTGATTTGATATGAACCTCCCCCAGCAGTTCCCAACCCCAAAGGAGATGTAGATTTGATATCTCTCCAGATTAATCCAATCTGAGGATTACTTGGCGCAGCCACCTGAGGTCCAACTGCTTTTGCTGAAAGATAAGCCTCGCGCATTTGCCTTAATTGAGGATTATTTGCTAATGCTTCATCCCATAATGCTGGTAAGTCCATCCCAGAATTCGTAGCAACATTCTTCTTAGCCCCAGCAGTACTTTGAATTTTTTCTTGTTCTACAGTTTCTTTTGCAAAGACAGTTTGGCTACACCCCAAGGAGAATGTTAAAGCCGCTATCACTGATAGCTTAATTAAGCGCATGTTTTGCAAATGAGAATACAAATTAACTCTTGATCATTAATATCGAATGTTTAAGGGATTTTAGGCTATTTTGGACCTTTAACCAATAAATCCTCAATGAATTAATCATCTTAAATTAGTCTGAAAAAAGCTAAATTTTGTGGATTTACTGCAATTACCGAAATTTGTTATAAAAGTTAGAAACTAACCAAACTAAGAGCTCACCTGCCGCCTATCCATCATAGCCCTTGCAAGGGTTCCAGCATCCACATACTCAAGCTCCCCACCTACCGGCACACCCCTGGCAATTCTAGTGACAGCTATTCCCAAGGACTTCAATACTTCACCAATATAGTGCGCAGTTGCCTCACCTTCACTAGTGAAGTTTGTTGCCAAAATTACCTCTTTTACAATCCGCCCCTCTCCGTCATCTTTTACCCTTGCTAGCAAGCGGTCAAAATGTATTTCGTTGGGACCTAAACCATCTAAAGGTGATAATCGGCCCATCAGCACGAAATATTGCCCTTTAAAGGAAAGTGTCTGCTCGACCATCAACTGATCAGCCGGGGTTTCTACAACACATAAAACAGTCGAATCTCTCCTAGAATCAGCACAAGTTGAGCAAATTTCGGTTTCAGAAAAAGTATTACATCTAGAGCAATGATGGACAGTCTCAGCTGCCTCCTGAAGCGCAACACCCAATGCTTGGGCTCCGGCTCTGTCATGCTGAAGCAAATGATAGGCCATTCGTTGCGCAGATTTTGGACCCACTCCAGGCAAAATTTTAAGGGCGGACACCAATCGCTGAAGAGCGTCTTGAGGACCAGTCTCTTGCCTTTGAAATTTCTTCATCTTTAGAAAGGTAATTTAAAACCCGGCGGCATAGGCATCCCCGAAGTTGCACCCGCCATGCGTTGCTCTGAAGCTACTTGAGCTTGCTTAAAGGCGTCAGCACATGCAGTAACCAATAAATCTTCTAACATTTCTTTGTCATCCATCATTGACGGATCAATTTGGATTCGTTTAACTTCGTTTTTACCACTCATTGTGACCTTAACCATACCTGAAGCTGCTTGACCAACTAGCTCCATATTGGCCAATTCCTCTTGCGCTCGCTTCATCTTTTCTTGCATTTGTTGAGCTTGCTTCATCAACCCAGCAATTTGACCCTTCATCATTCCAATATTTCCTTTAATAATATTATTGAAGATATTTTAAGCGGGACGCTCCGACCCGCTAATCACTTTAACGCCTATCTCATTCTGTAAAGCCTTAACAAACGGGTCTGTTGCTATCTCTTTTTCAGCTGATGCCTGAAGCGCCTGCTTTTCTTTAGCTTGTGCAACGGCCACAGTCTGAACTGCGTCACCACCCTCTACCTTTAATTTAACCGGCTTATTAAAATGCCCTTCTAAAAAACCTGTCAATCTATTAATAGCATCTTCAGTTGCTATTTGGGGCATTGCAGTTACAACTAAAATTTGAATCGAACTCCCCATATCTTGCCAAGATTTCAGTTCAGTTTGATACGCAAACTGTTGCGACAAGCCCCTCAAAGGGAAGGTTTTAATGAGTTGCTGCCAGTCAATTGGGGCATCAATTCTACCTAAACTTTGTTCAGAAATTTTCTGTTCAATTGGCTTTGATTCGTTTTCCACCTTTAAATTGGGAGTCGCAATTTGAGGCTTCGGTGCAGCTTTTGAATTTGAATTAACCTTACCTGGATTTGCGACTGCAGGGGAATTAACCGACCCCAGCATAGAAGTGCCTCCATTATCTGGCTTAAAGGCTAACATCCTGAGTAAAGCCATCATAAACCCTGACTCCTCATCTGGAGCCAATGATAAATCTGGACGACTTGTAATAGCAATTTGATAGTAAAGCTGAATCTCTTCCTTACTAAATAATTGTGACAATCGTTTTACAGATTCTGCTTCTGGCCACTCTTCTAAAACTGAGCCAGGTATAACCTGAGCCATAGAAATTTTTTGCAGCAACGAGGCTAGATCTTGTAAAGCCAATGAAAAAGACATACTCGAGGCCCCCATCTCTTGAGAAGTTGCAACTAAAGTAGCGCCATCTCTTTGATTTAGAGCTTCTAAAATTCGAATTAAATAAGAATCATCAAGTGTGCCTAGCATTGACCTTACCGAATCTTCTGTAATCTCACCTGCTGCATAAGCAATTGCTTGATCAGTTAAAGATAAGGCATCCCGCATCGAACCTTGTGCAGCTTTAGCTAAGATCCTCAAGGCATTATCTTGATAAGCAACTGATTCTTTGTTTAGGATATCTCCCAAATGACTAACAATTAATGAGGGCGGCATTTGCTTCAGATTAAATTGAAGACACCTTGATAGCACTGTGACCGGAATTTTTTGAGGATCAGTCGTAGCTAAAATAAATTTCACATGCGGCGGCGGCTCTTCCAATGTCTTTAACATTGAATTAAATGCATGAGAGGTCAACATATGAACCTCGTCAATCATATAAACCTTATACCTAGCATTGGTTGGTGCATAAATAGCCTTCTCTAACAAGGATGCCATTTCATCCACACCCCTGTTACTTGCAGCATCCATTTCTATATAGTCAACAAAACGACCGGCATCAATCTCTCGACAAGCTTGACACTGCCCACATGGCTGAGAAGTCGGCTGATTGATTTCTTGACCATCAGGCCCCGTACAATTAAGCGATTTAGCAAGAATTCTCGAGATTGTCGTTTTACCAACTCCTCGTGTACCAGTAAACAACCATGCATGATGAAGACGCTGTTGATCCAAAGCGTGAGTCAATGCTTTTACAACATGATCTTGCCCCACTAAGGTATTGAAATCTCTAGGGCGCCACTTACGGGCAAGCGCTAACCCTTGACTAGAAATTGGTGCATCCGGAAATAAAGAATCTGACATATATGAATTCTAACAAGCAAAGAGATACAATAGTAAGTGACGGGCCTCCCCGCATGTTGGCTTGGCAACCTGGTCAGGTCGGGAACGAAGCAGCCAAACCCAATTCCCAGCAGTGCCGGGGGCAAGGCTCGTCATTTTTCTTAAGGCAATTAGCCAAATTCTCATACTCCCCCCACTTCAATCAATCGCCCAGTTTGATCTATAAAACCAGCTTTAACAGTTTTATCAGGCCTTAAATCCCGAACCAAAGACGCGTAATTGTTAATTTGAGCTAAATATTGCTTGAAAAGGTCTTCGTCAGAACCAGGAACCGATAACTTGTAATCTAGAATCATTAAATGGTCATTGAACTCAACAAGCCTATCAATCCTAAATAATCGTCTCTTTTCATCTAGGAGATCCAATTCGTTCCAGGCCTGAACGTATGAGTTTGAATCAAAGAACTTTTTAAGCGATTGTGACGAAAGAATATTGTTAGCAATACGCAAGGCTTCTTGAACCCTTGTTATTGGCACATTTAACCAACTTGATAAGCGCCTAGCATCGATCCGTTCAATTGAGTAGGCTTGCCCACCCCCATTTTGAGAAGTTAAATGTTCCAAAATCGAATGTAATACAGTACCCAACTCAAGACTTTCAAAATCTAACTCAGATGCCACCTCATCATCCGATCGGTCAGTTTTAAAATCCGCAGGAGCTCTCCAGATACCTCGCCCAAAATCTAGGAAATTAAACTCTTGAGAACCTTCTTCTAAGTGTGTTGGAGGACCACCCACTATTATCGCCTCTCCACCAACTTTAGAAGCATCTTCGATTGTGATTTTCTGAACACCTACACTCTCGAGGTGCCCATACCAAGAATTTTTGTTCGACAAGTTGGCTTCTTCAGTCTTACTCTTTCCAGCAACTCCACTGACATACAACTCTTGCTTAGCTCGCGTCATCGCGACATAAAGCAAGTTTCTGGATTCTTGCTCTGCAATCTTACTTTCTTTCTCTAAGGCACTCTCTATACCCGCAGTTATTAAAGCCGAGTTGTAAACGCAAATTAAATTAGGTGAACTTTCTTTTGGGTCCCAATCTAAAATAATCCCAGAAGAATCCGCTTTAATAGGGTCAGTATTAGCATCAAGAATAAATACAAATGGTGCTTCCAATCCTTTAGCCGAATGGATCGTCATTAAACGAACTGCACCACTATTACCTATATTTACTTCTTCACTATCCAAACCGTCATTATCTGAGTCAATACTTTCTCCCTCGTCAGGACTTTCTTCCTCATATCCAGACTTTAAAAATCTCAACTCTTCAATAAAACGGCTCAACGAAGGATAACGACCACCGTCAACCTCTAAGGCCAAAGACAAAAAGGCGTCTAAATTAGCTAACACCCTATCCCTCTCTAAACTTGGGGAGAAATTGGCATAACGCAATCTAACTTCACCATCCGCATAAATATGATCAAGCAAATCATGGACAGGTAAATGTTGAGACAACTTCATCCATGCCTCAATCTTCGTAAATGCATGTTTTAATTCCGAAACTTCAGAAGTAATTAAACATTGCCACCAAGTTTGAGATTCCCGCATAGATTGACTTGCAATTAACTGCAAGTTGGCCTCCCCAATGCCAAAAATTGGGCTACGAAGGACTTGAGCAAGGGCAAAATTATTTCCTGGAGTTAATAAAATCTCTAGCAAGCACACTAAATCGTCTGCCTCTAAAGTTTTAAGTAGTCCACCTTGTCTTGGACTATCGCATGGCAACCCCAACTTCCTAAAAGCGCGCTCAATCTCAGGTAGATACCTCTTTCTCTTGATTAAGACTAAGAAATCGCCCCACTGAGCAGGCCTAGAAAATTGCTTACCATCCCTCTCATCAAGAACTGTTTTATTACCCATAAAATTCTTGATTAATTTTGCCACTTGTAATGCTTCTTCATATCTTTGCTTTGAAGGCACAACATTATTTCTTTCACTTACTCCCTTATGAAGAGCTGCTCTTTCATCCGTCTGAGCAACAGTCTCTTCATAAGGTACCAAGGGTATTAAATAAGTTCCACCACTGCCAATTGAAGCATCTGTGGATTCCCATAAAGTTTTTTGAGGCCTAAATGGGTAACCAAGCTTTGCTAGGGGTGAAAATACTTCGTTCACCCCATGCAAAACCCCAGGAGAGTTTCTTCTTGTTCTATCCAAATAAAGAAGTTCAGCATTAAAATTCTTTGTTAAGAAAGTCTTAACCTCATCAAACAACCTGGCATCAGCACCTCTAAACCGATAAATCGATTGTTTAGGATCCCCCACAATGAAAATATTTGGAGGGTTATCGTTTTTACCGTATGCAGCTAACCATCCTTGAAGAATTTGCCACTGCAAGGGATTAGTATCCTGGAATTCATCAATAAGAATATGTTTATAGCGCGCATCTAACCTCGCCTGAAGATAAGCGGCACTTGATTCATCCTCCATCAACCTTGAGGCATGCCATTCAAGATCTGAAAAATCTTGACTTCGATTAAATTCTTTAACCTCTTGATAACGCTTAATCATAGCCTCTCCCAAGGCTATCCATGCTTGATTGATTAAATACAATTTATTCTGCTTTACCCACTCAATACGATCAAGCAAGATCTGCCCCCAAAACATTCTTATCTCTGGAAGCTTATGGAGCCAATCATCATTGCCAGTGGTCTTTAAATATTTTTCTAAACCAGTCGAACATTTTTCATACTTACTATAAATTTTATTTTCAGCCGTCAAAAATCCAGAATGGATTTTTTTTGCAACACTATCTAATGACTCTCCATCATTAAAGGATTCACACCCCTGCATTATGAAAGTTCCATACTTCATATCATTTGGAGCACCACAAGCTTGCATTAATAAAGCAATTGTCGATAACTCATTCCAATGAGCATTCTCTCGGATAGCCTTTTTTAGTGGATCTTCAGCTTCAACAAGAGGCAATCTAGCTTTAATTTTTTCAAGGGGGGTTAAACCGGATTTCTTACAGAACTCAGAAAAGCGCATCCAAGCAGCTCTCTGATGCACAATTCCCCCACTACCAACCAACATCTGATCAACAGCTTTAGCCGATAGATTTTCAAGTAAATATTGGTAATAATTTTTTAACTGAGCAAACTCTGCCTTACCCTCACCAAGTTCCGACCACCATCCTGATAATGCGTCGTCCAATAATCTTCTTACATCCTCCCTCAAGGAAGCCCCCTGAGGAACACCTACCCCAATCGGGGCAACCTGACAAATTCGACTAAACCAACCGTGAAAAGTGTCAATTGAGATCTTTCTTGGATTGGACAAGACCTCTTCGAATAATCCTCTTGCCTTAGGCAAAAGCTCTGAGATGTGCCGATCTTCAACACCTCTATTTTTCAACTCGCGCTTTAGGTCCTCCTCAGAAAGCTTCTGAAGAGATTGCAAAAATCCCTCCAACCTCGCCTTCATCTCTTGAGCAGCTTTTCGAGTAAACGTAATCGCTAAAATTTCTTGAGGCTTAACCCCACTCAATAAAAGCCTAAAAATTCTAGAAACTAATTGCCAGGTTTTACCACTCCCGGCACAAGCTTCTATGATGACTGAACGCTGGGGATTACAAGAAATTCTTGCAAGTTCTTCAGGGGTAAGAGACTGATAATCGTTCATTTCGAATCACTCCACATACCTTTACGACAAATACCCCTTACTTCGCAATATTGACAAATACCATCAGGTGCACTTGCCTTCATGGGCAACCCCATCCATACATCATTCAAATCACGAGCAACACCTTTTATAAAAGTCTCTCTTAATTCTTCATAATTTTCCAAAGGAAAATCATATTTAGTTCGCCCTTTTTTAAAATTTGATTTTTCTTGTTTTAAAGCCACCCACTCAACACTATTAACACTTTGCTCCTCAACCTCCATAGCTTTGTTAACTGCTTTCGCATAAATTAACAACTGAGGATCATCCAAAATATAGCTTGATTTTTCTTCGATTTTTTTGTGCGATTGAAATTTATAATCGATAACTGATGCACCTAACTTTGGATTAATATCTAGCCGATCAACAAATCCTTCAATTCGAACTTGAACATCTTGATCAAGCTCCAAATCAAAACCAACTTTGACTTCGGCATTGTGAAATTGCCAGCCTAGTGATTCTCGATGTAACTGCCACTCAACCCAACTAGGAATTTGAGCATGCCAATCCAGCCAATAAGATAAATATTTAGCATTTGATTGAATTAACTTTGAAAATGCCTTTTCAGAGTTCTCTTCTAACTTATTTTGTAAAAATTGATAACGCTCTTCTCTTTGCTGTTTTGTTAGATTTTGAAGATCAAGATCCTGCTGTATATCTGCAGATCTAACCCCATGATAAAAATTACGCAAAACACGATGCAATAATTTACCTATCAAACTACTATCAGATTCAGAATCCAAACCATCAAGCAATCTCAGTCCGAGTAGGCGCTTTACATAAAAACGATAAGGGCAATCTCTCAGCAACTTATATGCACTTGGGCTAATGGATGAAGGCAATGGATACTTATTTCTATCCCATACAGCTTGACTTTGAGGACACTCAACCGAATAACCCTTAGACAAAGGCAAACTTAATAAGGAACCTTGACTTAGCTCTAAATCCTTATCTAATCTAACCAACCATGAGGAAGGTCTATTTTCTGCCTGAGCACTTCCACTCGTTTGCCAAATCAAATCAACAAATTGATGAGAAATAAGCATCTGCGATAAATCTCTTGATTGCTGCATGTATTCTTCTTGAATGCCTCGAATATTTAAAGCACTCATCAATTGCTCAGAAAAGAATAATCCAGAATCACTAAAGCTAGGCAAATGTTTGTCATCACACCCCACCATTACTACTGCGTCAAAACTTCTTAATCGCATTCCACTTAAGGGCAAAATCGTTACTTTGGCAATACCTGGCGCTGGTTTTTCAAGGTAAGCACTATCTTCAATCCAAAGATCCAATAAAGCCAGCCAAGAATTTAAACTCAACTTACTTAGTTCTAGATTGGACATTGATTCAATACAAAGCAAATACTGTCGACCAGCCTCATCTGACATCAAAGCATCTTTTACCCCTAACTGATTTAAGTCTTCAATTAGATGATCGACCCACAAAGCGGCCGTTTTTTTAGGTCCATGCCATGCCATACTCAATCGATGCAAATAAATTAAGATCGAACGACAATTATTTGCTTTATAAATATTGCTTGAGAAATTCGGATCAAGGTTACTAGCATCAACCTGATCACCCTCTTCGAAACAAGCAATAATCGAAGTCCAACCAGCTTTTACATCTTGACCAAGTAAGTTCCTTTCAATTTCCCATAGTAAATTCTGTGCTCTTGATTCTTTATTTACCTCGCCTATTTGATCAGGCAAAGTGCCGGCAACTTGATCAAAAAAATCAATATCAAATAATGGTGATTTAAAAAATGCCATCAGCTCCATTACCGTTGGCCCATTACTTGATTTAACAATTGCAAGCCATGAATGAACAGCTGCCGCAGCCCTAGTTGTGACTAATTTCCAGCCAGTCTCATCTTGTATAGATAATCCAGGTCCCAATCTAGCTAATAAGGCTCGAACTCTCCTAGCCACCAATCTATCTTGGGCAACTAAAGCAATATTTTGTCTGCCTTCAATTAAATGTTGCTCAATATTCTTTGCAGCTTTCCATGCAACATCTTCAAAACGTTTGAGCCCTAATATTTGCCAGTTTTCAGACTTAGCAGCTAAACGGTTAACTTTAATTTGCTTTGTTTTATCTTCGGCAGTTAATTCATCTCCTTCTATAGATTCTTGCCAAAGGGCAACATTAGTCCAATCAAAACTTAGTGAAACGACAGGAAATTTTTGGGCATACCTCTCTAGAAAATCAGTCGATAGCTGAAATTCATAATGAGTTGGGGCCGCAAGTTCAACCCACACCAGAGGCTGACAAGCTTCCCTAGCCCTTAGTTGATAAGCCAATTGACGCCTTGGAATAGGATCAGAAAGGCTTGATAAATTCTTCCAAAATGCCATAACCAACTTGGCATCAATATCTAACATTTGTCCAGATATCGATGGATAGGCTTCTTCTAAAGCCTTTTCAAATAGAATTTGAGCCTTTTCAAGCAACTCCTCAACCTCGTCAGGGTCTTCGTATATCGGGAATAAACTAGAAGCCGACAATTTATCGCAAGCCTGTACTATGGCTTTAGCTAAAGACCACCGACCACCAAAGCCAATTCCACCTAGCTGCTCTCTAATCCTCGGCCAATCTTCTAAGGCGTTATAAACCTTTTCCCAACGTGCCAAACTATTTACAGCTGCCGGAACTTCCAGCAAACCTTTAGTTTTCTCAAGCCATTGATTTACACCATGAATTTCAGGTAAAAAAGCTAATGAAAGCGGCATATTAGGTGGCCGACTCAGTTCAAGTTCCCGCCTTAAAGCTAAAGCTGGGCCAGCGGTACTCATTAAAACTAATGGCCTTTGTTGAGTGTTTACAGCAACCTCCCAGATGTGCATAGCCAATTGCTTAATAGCTTTAGCATCCGGTGTAATTTTTAAGGTTCTCAACATGAGTATTATGTTTGTTAAAGCAAAAAACTGAAGTTGTTGCTAATATAGTGTTAAATATTCAAATCACGTTAGAAAATAACACTAAATTGGTTTGATTTATAACTAATTACTAAGAATTCATATTTTAAGGAAAGACAATGAGCGAAAGCATCAAACACGTTACAGACAGCTCTTTTGAACAAGATGTTGTCAAATCAACAAAGCCTGTGCTTCTAGACTTTTGGGCCGAATGGTGCGGACCTTGCAAAATGATTGCTCCAATCCTTGAAGAAGTGGCAAAAGACTACGGTGATCGTGTGCAAATCGCTAAAATCAATGTTGATGAAAACCAAGGAATTCCTGCTCAATTCGGCATTCGTGGCATCCCTACATTAATTCTTTTTAAGAACGGCGAAATAGCTGCTCAAAAAGTCGGAGCTCTTGCCAAATCTCAACTAACAGCATTCTTAGACTCACATCTGTAATCATCCAATTCTCTGGCTTTAGTTATCTAAAGCCAGAGTTAAATTTGAGAGCTTTCTTGATTCTTTTAAATCTAGTGTTAAACTAGCTGTACTCGACAACTTTCTTGGTTGTCATTACCTCAAGCGACAAAGTAATTCCTCGTCGCAATAAAAATAATCTCCCCCTATCTTTATAGAATTTCTAAAACAAGTTTCAATATGCAACTAACTGAACTAAAGACACTACACGTATCAGCTCTATTAGAGATGGCAGCATCTCTAGAAATCGAAAATACTCAACGCATGCGCAAACAAGAACTTATGTTTGCCATCCTGAAAAAACGCGCAAAATCTGGGGAGCTAGTATTTGGCGACGGCGTACTTGAGGTTCTACCCGATGGATTCGGTTTTCTTCGTTCACCAGAATCATCCTATTTAGCTTCTCCTGACGATATTTATATTTCTCCAGCTCAAATTCGGAGATTCAACCTTCACACTGGCGATGCAATTGAAGGCGAAGTTAGAACTCCTAAAGATGGTGAACGCTATTTCGCCCTCGTTAAAGTCGATAAAATCAATGGGTTAGCACCTGAGGCGCTTAAAAACCGCATCATGTTTGAGAACTTAACCCCCCTTCACCCAGATCGTCCTATGCTACTCGAGCGGGACATTAAAGCTGAAGAAAATTTAACTGGACGAATCATCGATATGATCTCTCCAATTGGTTTTGGTCAACGCGGATTAATCGTTGCATCACCAAAATCAGGTAAAACCGTAATGATGCAGCACATTGCTCACGCAATTTCTGCTAACAATCCTGATGCTGTACTTATTGTTCTTTTAGTTGACGAACGCCCTGAAGAAGTTACAGAAATGCAACGCTCAGTTAGAGGCGAAGTTGTTGCCTCTACCTTCGATGAACCAGCAGTAAGACACGTTCAAGTCGCCGAAATGGTGATTGAAAAAGCTAAACGTTTAGTCGAAATGAAAAAAGATGTCATCATTCTTCTAGATTCGATTACTCGTCTTGCTCGCGCATACAACACCGTCGTTCCATCCTCAGGCAAAGTGCTTTCAGGAGGCGTTGATGCAAATGCCCTCCAACGTCCTAAACGCTTCTTTGGTGCTGCCCGTAACATCGAAGAAGGCGGTTCATTAACAATTATTGCTACAGCCCTAATTGAAACAGGTAGCCGCATGGATGACCTCATTTATGAGGAATTTAAAGGTACCGGCAATATGGAAGTTCATCTTGAAAGAAGATTAGCTGAACGTCGCGTATACCCTGCTATTAACCTCAATAAATCAGGTACCCGCCGTGAGGAACTCCTTATCAAGCCAGATTTATTGCAAAAAATTTGGGTTCTTCGCAAACTTATCTCCGATATGGACGATATCGAAGCGATGAATTTCATTGTAGATAAGCTCAAATCAACCAAAAATAACGCCGAATTCTTCGATTTAATGCGTAGAGGCGGCTAATTAAAGATTTTGCCATTTTTAGTCAAATAATTGATTTTTATGGCATAATCTTGTTTTTCGTTGGCAAGTACCATTATTTCTGAATAAGTCGAAATATGGCGGCTACCTAAATTTAAGGAACTTTTAAATGAAACCTGGCATTCACCCTGATTACAAAGAAGTTGTTTTCCTAGACGTATCTAACAACTTTAGCTTTAAAACACGCTCAACTATCACTACTAAAGAAACTATCAAGTGGGAAGATGGTCAAGAATATCCTTTGGCGAAGATCGAAACTTCTTCTGAGTCACACCCTTTCTACACAGGCACTCAAAAGATTATGGACACTGCAGGTCGTGTCGAGAAATTCCGCCAAAAATTCGGTACAAAAGCTGGCGCGAAAGCTGCCACAAAAGCGTAATTTTTATACGCGGACATCTAGGCAGCCCCATGGCTGCCTTTTTTATTGAATCTTCGTGAATACACAAATCAAATTAACCGCCGCTGCAGCTACTGCACTTCCAAGACGGGTGATGGTGCTGCTTACGCTCATTTATGCATTTACGGGACTCTTTGGTAGAGACCCTTGGAAAAATGAGGATGCCGAAGGATTTGGCGTGATGTGGACCTTAGCTCACGGCAACTGGTCTGACTGGCTATTACCTCATATTGCTGGAAGATTAGATTTAGCTGGACCCCCGCTCCCATATTGGCTCGGCGCCTCAATGATTAAGTTCTTCGGAGGATTTATAGGCCCGGCTAATGCTGCTCGAATCATTGTTGCAATATGCTTTATAGCTACAGCAGCTGCCATATGGTACGCAACCTATCTACTAGGAAGACGTCCAGAAGTACAACCTATGCAATTTGCTTTAGGTGGGCAACCTAGTCATAAAGAATATGGCAAAACATTAGCCGATGGCGCCTTATTAATTTTCTTAGCATGTTTAGGCCTAGCAATCAGAGCTCACGAAACAACGCCAATGATGCTTGAATTGTTAGGTCTTAGTTTCCTTCTTTACGGTTCAGTGCGTGGTTTGGATAAACCCCTTCAAGGTGGAATACTCGCAGGAATTGGCTTAACAATCATCAGCCTTTCAGGAATGCTTTGGGCTACGGTATTTCTAGGGATAGGCACTGTATTAGCCTTAACAATTACTAAACCTAAACTTCAATGGCGATGGCTTGCTGGAGCACTAGGCATTCTAGTGATTGGCATTTCAATTTGGCCAATCATGCTCTACCTCGCAAAGCTTCCTGCAGATGCGATCAAAAATGCTTATTTCGTCTGGTGGGGAAAAGATGAATTACAGTCTTACCCTTCACTAAGTTCAATCCATTTCTTCAGTATTAATTTCTGGCTTTACTCATGGCCTGTATGGCCATTGAGTATTTATGGCTTTTATCACTGGGCAAAGTCAGGTCAACACAAATGGCGAGCTGCACATCTTGCCATTCCTGGAATGATTTTCCTGGCTGAACTATTACTATTGCTTTTCATCAAAGAATTGAATGAACGCTACCTAATTATCCTAGTGCCACCCATGGCAATCCTAGCGGCGTTTGCTCTGCCTTTTTTAAGAAGAGGCTTAATTAATTTTATTGATTGGTTTTCACTCATAAGCTTCACAGTTGTAGCTGGCTTTATTTGGGTAATTTGGCTAGCGAAAATGACCGGCTTCCCGAAAACGACCGCAGATAATGTTGCGCGATATATACCGGGATTTGTTGCTAAATTTAGTTGGATAGAATTAATCGTTGCTTTAATCATTACAGCGTTATGGGTTGCTGTTATTCGATGGAGAACCTCAAGATCACCTAAAGCGATCTGGCGTTGTGTCGTTATTTCCGCAGCAGGTACAACTTTAATGTGGGGGCTCTTAATGAGCCTATGGTTACCTACCATCGACTATGCAAAAACATATCGTCATGTAGCAAATCGTTTAGTTGCAGCCGTGCCTAAGGATACAAAATGTATTGACTCAACTTTACTGGGTGATGCTCAGCTTGCATCCTTTATTTACTTTACAAAACTCCCTCTTCAAGATAATACTAAATGCAATTTCCGCTTAACGCACTCCTCAAAAGAAGCTAAGGAAAGCAGTATCGCAAACAACCAATCTTTAAAACTAATTTGGGAAGATCGTCGGGCAAGTGACCGTGATGAAAAATTGAGACTATATCGAGTTGTTAATAAGTAATTAATTACATGATCTTCAAATTAATTCATCAATTACAACGAGATATCCCAAGAATTCTCAGTTTAGCGGGACCACTTTTAATAGGCCAACTTGCTGTTATTACGTTTGGCGTATTAGATACAGCGATGACCGCCAGGTATTCAACAGAAGATCTAGCAGCACTCGGAATGGCTTCTTCCATTTTCATTAGTATTTATGTCGGCCTTACCGGAATTATTTCAGCTCTCAACCCAATTGCTGGTCAATTATTCGGTGCAAACCGTTACTCAGAAATCGGCGAGGAAGTTCGACAAACCTTTTGGCTCTCTATGTGCTTAGGTGTTGTTGGAATTTTAGTAATGCTTAATCCAGAACCTTTCTTAGCAATCGGAGACGTATCCCCTGCCATTGAAGCCAAAGCAAAACTTTATCTAAAAATACTTGCGCTAGGCCTTCCTGCAACAATGGGCATGCGCACACTTGTAGCTTTTCATAATGCAATCTCTAAACCAGTAGTTGTAACTAGACTTCAAATCGCGGGGCTATTTTTAAAAATTCCTCTTAATGCTTGGTTTATTTTTGGCGGATTAGGCCTAGATCCTATGGGTGGGCCTGGAACAGCCATTGCAACAGTGATCATCAACTGGTTTTGGGTAGTTAGTATTGCTCTTCTGGTTTGGTTTAAACAAGACTATAAAATTTATGGTGTCTTTGAGAAATTCTCCGCTCCTAATTGGCATCGGATTTGGGTCATTCTTAAACTAGGAACACCCATCGGCTTTAGCTATCTTATTGAGGTAACTTCTTTTGCATTTATGGCGCTATTTATCTCTAGATTTGGAATTTCCGTTCTAGCTGGCCATCAAATTATTTCAAATATGGGAACTGTCATCTATATGGTTCCACTATCCCTTTCTATCGCTACGATGACTTTAATTTCACAGAGTATCGGCGCAGATAAACAAGATGAGGCCGAGCAAATTGGTTGGTCAGCCGTACTTTTTACTACTAGTCTATGCATGATCATTGGCTTAGCAGTTTGGATATTTCAAGATTTCTTACTCAATTTATATTCTCCTTCCGAGACAGTTAAGCAAACAGCAAAAGATCTATTTCTTTTTATAGCCTTCTATCAAGCCGTTGATGCACTTCAAGTAACTGCTGCATTTATCCTAAGAGGATATCGAGTCGCTTTTTGGCCGATGTGCATTTACGCTGTTTCTCTTTGGGGAATTGGCTTAGGTGGTGGCTACATTATGGCCTTCAATACCACTGGAAACATTTGGAAATTTGCTCAAGGCGCCAAAGGATTTTGGTTTGGAAATAGCATTAGCCTAGGAATTGCTGCTAGCGCTCTACTTTTATTATTCTGGTTTACTGCAAAGCGTTTTGAGAAAACACACCCTAAGATTGAGATTTAATTAACTCTTTTAAGAATTCTCCCCAAAGCTATTAGCCTTAAAAATATCTGCTAATCTGCGTAGATATTGCCATTAAAATTCTTATCAAGTATTAATTTACACCTAATGATTCATGGCCATATTCAACATTTGTTGAATGCTTTTGCAGATATACAAAATGAAAAAAAAGTTTCACAAATTTAAATTTAGCAAATTTCAAATAACCTTATCTGTTGCAGGTTTGTTATCTCTATCTAGCAATAGTGTATTTGCACAATTAGCTGGTTGCCCTTCAAGTGTTTTAAGTTCTGGAAATCAATCTATTACTTGTAGTACTGCATCCACTTCTAGCAACCCACTTTCAACGAATATTGCAATTAGCACTTATTCAACCAGCTCATTACCTCCGGGTGGATCTTCATTACTTCCAACAAATACCTACGATAATGTTGTAGTAACTATTACCCCATATACAACAATCCAATTAAGTGGCTCACCTATTGGCCTAGCCAGCGGAAGTAATGTTACTAATAATGGAACACTAAGCTCTAACTCTTTTACATATGGTTATGGAATTTCATTTGGCGCCAACGGAAGATCTCAAAATGGTGGAAACACCGTTATAAATAATGGCCAAATTACTACTGGTGGAACAAATGCAGATGGAATTATGGTTTCCGCTACAAAAACTAGCTCTACTGCTAATAGCATCACAAATAACGGAACCATTACAACAACAGGTAATGGGGCAAACGGCATTACTCTTAAATCCGGAACAACATCGAGCTCTCAAGTAAATACGATCTCTAATACTGGAACAATTACGATTTCTGGCGCCGGATCAAATGCCATTAATATTCAAGGGCAAGCCAATGTGACAAATAATGGAACCATCAATGCCGGCACAGGAAGCGCCATTAATTTCGAAATTGGCTCAACAAAAAATGGCTTAAGTAATTCAGTTTCATTAGGTTCTGCATCGGTTATTTTAGGTTCAATTAATTTCAATACTGCAAACACCCAAGAAACAATCACCTTTAATGGCTTAGTCAATTCATCATTAAATAATTCCATTACTGGACTAAATGTTATTAATTCAATTTCAAGTGCAAACGTAACAATGAACAATTCCAATGGATACACATTGGTAAACGGTAAAGTCAATGTTGATAACTCCTCGAATTTAACTATTGCTTCTGCAATTGTTGACCATTCGAATTCAACAACATCAAGTCTAAATAAGATTGGTGACGGCTCCTTAACCCTCGCAGGAAATAATACCTATACAGGGCCAACTAGCATTGATTCAGGAAATCTAACTGTTAGCGGACAATTATCAGACTCAACAGCAGTTTCAGTTGCTAGTGGAGCATACTATC
>CAZEHN010000003.1:0-2809 GCA_964511855.1 uncultured Polynucleobacter sp.
CCATCGATGATGCACTGATGTAACCAGAATTTTTGATCACAGAACCCATCAATTGATTGACAGAATTTGCAGCAATCACAACAGTTCCGTTACCAACTTCAACCACACGTTTATTTTCAATAAGTGATTTATAAGTTGACACATCTACCTTTACGCTCATCAACTGATCACCACGGAAATCCAATGAAACCTGAGATCCAGAGGCCATAGCAACCATGCCGCCTCTAGCCAAAACAAAACCGTGATTACGTACTTCAGGCGCTAATAATGCAACATAACCATTTGCGCCCGCTTGACGAACATCAATTTTTCCTTCGTTAACAACGGCGCCTTTACCATTACCAACATAAGTGGATTTGCCATCCATAAAATCTTTGTTAGCAATATCCATCGTGGTCGCGACAACCCCGCCAGCATTGACCTGCGCGGTTTTACTAAAAGTAACTCCCTCAGAATTAACTACCACCACATTACCGGTTGCTTTAACCATACCATCGATCTGGGAAGGTGTAGCAGTTGTCACACGATTAAGTGTGACGGCATTTGCATTGGGCTGATTGAAATTAACTTGAGCATTTGCACCAACATTAAAAGTTTTCCAATTAATAACGGCACGACTACTTGCTTGAGTAACGTTTAATGTATTTCCACTTTGAACCACATTTGCTTGACCAGCTACAACAACACCACCTGTCGGAAGCGCATTAACCCCCGTTGCAGCTTGCGCATATGAATTTGAATGTGCTAAAAATGAAATGGAAACGACAAAAGCACCAACCAACATTGCATTGGCTGATGTCCTTAGTGAAGAAATTGAAGGGAATTGAACCCCTACCCGCTTCATCAGGAATTAATGAAAATAAATTGTGTACACGCGCGGGATTTTAGCGATTAGGAGCTAAATCTTGAATTAGCCACGTAGCTATTAACCATTGAATCTAAGATTTTAATTTCTATATAAATCAATGCATTATGATTGGAAAGGGATATTTAAATTCAGCTTAAAAAAGGCAAAAGTGTCAGATTTTTCCGACAATATTGCTAATCATAAAATCAAAGTGCGTATTGCAGTTGTAACCAAAAATATGCTGGAGAATATCTTCCATCAACATTTGTTCCTGTTAATGTTCGAACAGGATTATCGTCTAACCTAAATGCGACCGATCCATTCAGCGTTAATCGATCCCAATTCCACTTTGCACCAATACCCGCTGCATACAAGTTATACAAATTTGGACCAGTCATACCTGGGATTGGATTAACGTATTGCTGGACTCGACCTGCATCAAAAAATAGAGACGCAACAACTCTTTCTGGTAATTGCTTTTGTAACTCTACAGAAAGCGTTCCTCCTTGGGCACCGCCCGCTTGAGCCACTGGGAAAGCACGGACACCATAAGGACCGCCCAAATAGATTTTTTCTGCAGAGTCTAAATTAACATTTGCAAATTGCAAGGCCCCACTAATATTAAGAATGAGGTCATTTGGTATTACTTGCTGATTACGCGAGAAAGTCATATTGAACTTTCTAAACGAACTCGGCGTGTATTCTCCATATGTTGATGGATTATCACTATTGAGTCTAAGTTCCCCAAGCACAAGTGAAACTTGTCCGGAAGTAATTCCTCCACCAAGCAAATCATCATAACGATTACCTGACAAACTCAATGACCAATCGGATAAAGAGTAATTACTGTTAACGCTATTAGTTTGAGAATTGAAGTTTTGATAAGACTTTAAATCGTAGTTCAAGCCTATATTCAGATTAGCTTCAATAGAACGTAACAGTGGGTAGGTTAAATTTGCTCCAACCGATTGAGAGCGACCATTACTTCCAGAGAAAATTCCAATTGTTCGGTAATTTAATCCACTCAAGTTTGCACCAAACCTAAGTCCTGAATATCCTATTGGCAATGAATAACCTGCCTGGGCATACTGACTTCCTTCAGCCAATAATGCATTTAAATTTATTTGATCGCCCCAGCCACCAGGATTATTAATAGCGATAAATGCCCCGCCCTGATACTGACCAGTGCTTCTACTTCCGTAGTTATTTGCTTCTAGACGACCCGTCACTAAGGGGGAACTCTCTAATCTAACTTTTAAATTAGCTTCACCATCTTTTTGACCTGGCTCCAACTCTGTTGAGATAGCTACACCAGGCACTTCTTTAAGAATATAAATAGCACGTTCAATGTTATCTGTTCTTAAGTATTCCCCAGACTCATTGTTATAAGCTAAGAATTTTTGGGCAGTCTCAGCAGACATGCGGGACTCTTTAGCTGCATCAATATTGATAGAGCCGAGCTTCGCTTCAATGACTTTAATAGTCAGAACGCCATCTTCCCCAATTTTTTGAGGCGGTAGAACCGATTGAACAAGATAACCTTGCTTTTTATATACCTCGCCAACAATTTCATTAACCTGCTGTAGTTCATTGAAAGTCCATCTTTGCCCAACCCATTGCTTTAGAGCAGACTGCAAATCATCTACAGGAATTAGAGTGACGCCTTCAAATTTAAAACCTTTAATAAGTACTTTTAACTCACCCGGCTTCTCATCTCTTTTAGGTTCGCGATCTTTATCAGACTCCGGCAATGGCAATGCATTAGGTGATGGAATTTGTTGTTCGATGTTTTGACGTAAAGCACCACCAAGAGCTCCAGGGTCAACAATTTGAGAATTCGAAACTGAAGATATTAACCCTAAAGCTAATAGACTTATGCGGTGTTTAAAGGCTCTCATTGATTCATTTTTATAAACTTAATTGCTTGTGATTATAGGATGAACCAAAGCAATTAAACAAAAT
>CAZEHN010000003.1:2909-107738 GCA_964511855.1 uncultured Polynucleobacter sp.
CCACACTTCGCGCAATAGTTATCGTGTTTATGAACTTTACTTTTGCAAACAGGGCAATCTCGTTCACTAGACTCTGCAATATGTGCACGTGACATTTCAGCAGTAACTATTCCAGTTGGGACTGCTAAAGTTCCCCACCCCATGAGCATCATGATTGAAGCTAGTAATTTTCCAAGGTCAGTTTGAGGAGTGATATCTCCAAATCCGACCGTTGTCATCGTTGTGATTGCCCAATAGATACCAACTGGAATACTTGTATAACCATTCTTAGGGCCTTCAACCACATACATCAAAGTCCCCATCACCATTACCACCACTAAAACAACGGACAAGAAGACTAGAATTTTTTTTCTACTAGCCGCCATTGCCAGAGCTAAATGCTGATACTCAGTTAAATATGCGGTTAGTTTGAATACCCGGAAAATTCTAATTAACCTCAAAATTCGCACATCTATTAATGCGTGCAATTCAGGGAACATTAATGCTAAATAAGTTGGCAAAACAGATAAAAGATCTACGATGCCGAAGAAACTAAAAATGTATTTAGCGCGATCCTCAGCCGAATAAACACGCAAAATATATTCTATTGAAAATACAACTGTAAAAAACCATTCGGCGGCATTGAAAAACGGATGGAATTCTTTTGAGATAGATTGAACACTATCCAACACTACCACCAATAAAGATAGCAAGATAGCAATCAATAATGTTTGATCAAAAAGAATACCTAAACGAGTGTCTCGACCAAATACAATCGTATTAATTAAGTCTTTGAGTGATTGATTAGATTTTTCTAAATTTGCCATTTACAGTTGAGTGCTTTGATATTTTATGACTTTATTATCTCAGTAATTTTCAAATTTTCTAATCTATGAAAGCCTTAATTTTTTCTAGAATTAATTTAGGTTGTTCATGAATCAACCAATGACTAGCACCTGGAATTGATTCAATTTTTCCTTGCGGTATGAATTCCTCTAAACCATCAATCAAATCCGCAGGTAAAGCGTCGTCAGCCATACCCCATAAAACTAGAGTTGGAACATTAACGACAAAATCTTTTGGTTCTAGTTTAAGTTTTTGCGCCCCAGGATCGTCTTCAGTAGGCGGATAAAGTGGCGAAGCTCGATACCAATTAACTGCACTCTTTACAGCACCTGGAATTGACCAAGCTGCTTCATATGCGGCTTTATCGTCCCCATTAAACCAATCTGATTTACTTGATCTAAAAAATCCAGCTAAAAGTTCAAAATTATTTTTACATAAAGCAGCGTCACTACCTGACCTACGCAACCAATTCATATACTGACTTGCATTCTGTTGAACAGGATTTTCAGCTAATGCCTTAGCAAACATATAAGAATGTGGCGCATTCAAAATAATTAATTTATTAACCTTACCTGGATGGGCAATAGCCAAACTCCAAGCAATCGCTCCACCCCAGTCGTGAGCAATCACAACCGCATCTTCATATCCAAGATATTCGATCAAATGAACGAGATCTTCAACGAGATACTTTGGTCTATAACTATCGATAGATTCTGGTTTACTTGAAAGGTTATACCCTCTTAAATCAGGCGCAACTACATAATAGTTTGCCGACAACCTAGGCATCAAATCTTTCCACGAATACCAAAATTCCGGAAATCCATGCAAACATAGCAAAAGAGGATTTTTAGGATCTCCACAGGCTGCATAATGCAAAGAAATCTCATTGGGCAAGTGCGCAAAGTTATTTGTCTTTATCATGTCTAATAGTGACATATTTTTAATATTTGCATACCTAGGGTATTTCATGAGCACAACCCAACGACTCCTTAATAAGAACTTAGTTTTACTCATTCTTTGCCAAGGTTTATTTTTAACAAATAATGTCACCTTTATCGCTATTAATGGACTCGTAGGATTCTTCCTAGCTCCCGTCGCATGGATGGCAACTTTACCCGTGATGGGGTACGTGGTCGGTGGAGCCCTCTCAACCTCTTTTGTAGCTCAAGCACAGTCTAAGTTTGGTCGTCGCAGATCATTCCAGCTTGGTTTAGGTATCGCAATATTTTCAACTCTTATTTGTGCGCTGGCTTTATTTTTAAAGAATTTTTGGCTTCTGAGCCTTGGGACATTAATCGCTGGCTACTATAGCGCCAATGGTCAACTCTATCGTTTTGCCGCCCCTGAATTAACGACTGCAAATTTTAGAGAAAAAGCAATATCTTGGGTATTAGCTGGCGGCTTAATCGGCGCAATCATTGGGCCAAATCTTGCAACTTGGACTAAAAATTTATTCGATATTCAATTTTTAGGCGCTTACATAGCCCTAGCTATTGCTGGAGTTATCGGCATTTTCATAATGCAATTCATTCATTTCCCAGATGAGGCAAAAAAATCATCTTCCAATGAAGTGGAAAGATCTCTTTTTGAGATTGCGACTCAGCCGGTCTTTATCGTTGCCATCATCGGGGCTGCTTTAGGTTATGGCGTCATGAATCTTCTTATGGCCGCCACGCCATTAGCAATGCAAGTGTGCGGTTATGATTTCTCAGAAACAGCCACTGTTTTACAGTGGCATGTCATTGGTATGTTTGCACCTGGTTTTTTTACTGGTAACTTAATTAAACGTTTTGGCACACTTAAAATCATGTTTGTCGGAGTGGTCTTAAACGGTATCTGTATAGCAACCGCACTGTCTGGCACTGACTTTAATCACTTTCTAATTGGCTTATTCGTGCTTGGATTGGGTTGGAATTTTTTGTTTACTGGTGCAACCACTCTCGCCATTACAGCGTACAAGCCTCATGAAAAAGATAAGGCTCAGGGCTTAATTAACTTCTTCGTATTTGCAGTAATGGCATTCTCATCATTTGGCTCAGGTGCACTTGTAACGACTCAAGGTTGGGACTGGCTAAATGTTGGATCGATTGCGCCAGTCATTTTGACAGGTCTTGCAATTATCTGGCTTGGCTGGAAAACAAAAAAGGCCAACGTTTAATTGGCCTTTTTAAGACTACTTGAATTAAATTAACTATTAAGTTCGTTTAATTTCCTTTAGTCACTTTTACATTTTTCATCAAATCAGCAACCGCTGCTTGCTTACGTTGCTGAACCATGCCTTGAGCAATAGCACCTTTTGCTTCATCAAATGAGGGCATACGGAATTTACGAACATCATCAAGACGAACAATCACAAAACCGACTTGCGTTTTAATTGGCTTAGATGAGACATTACCTTTGGATAAAGTCATCACCACATCACCCACTGGAGGAATAAATTGACCTGCCAATGCCCAATTAATACTTCCCCCCTGAACTGCAGAGGCCTTATCTAAAGATTTATCTTTAGCCAAAGTCTCAAAAGATGACCCCAAGTTCAACTTATTAATAATGTCATCAGCATCCTTTTCGTTAGCAACCACGATTTGCGAAATCTTGTACTCATTCGCATTCTTTGGATCTTTGGATAACCCGAGTTCACGATCATATTCAGCCTTAATATCTTGATCAGTAATTGGATTTTTTCTGAAATAATCTGCAAACCACAAATCTAACAAAATATTTTGTTGCGCAACCTTGACCTTGAAATCATTCTCAGGGGTATTTGCTAGACCTGTTTTCTTAATGTCTTGCAAAATTGCTTCACGCACAACTAAATCATCCGCAATTGCTTTTCTAAGCTCAGGAGAGTCAGTAGCACCATTAGCGACTGCATTTTTGACCCAGTCCTCGAGTTGTTTCACGTAGATTTTTCCACCGTTTACCACACCAAGAACCTGACCAGATCCTTGTGCTTGAGCATTTAATACAAATAATGCTGAAAAACAAAAAGCAAACAAAGCTGCTATTGATTTAATTTTCATGAAAACTTTCTTTTGAATTTAAATATGAATTTACTAACTACATTGGCTTCAATTGTAAGCCTTACTGGGCTTTAATTACAAAAATATCATTTATTCAAAATTTGATATTTATAAAGGTAAATAAAGCTTTATCCCCCCCCATTTTCTTGATCAAATGACTAGTTTTCGAGGACAATATCCTCATGAATCCAAGCAATCTCGAAATCATTGCAAGCTCACTATTTGCACTTGCCATCCTTCATACCTTCTTTACCAGTATCTTTCATAAACTATCTATCAAGCATCCAAGCCATGCTGGACTTTTCCATTTACTAGGAGAGGTTGAAGTTGTATTTGGATTTTGGGCACTCATACTTGTTATTGCCATGGCTTTTTTACTTGGCACCCATGAAGCAATTGATTACGTAAATAAACAAAATTACACGGAACCATTATTTGTTTTTGTAGTAATGGTGGTTGCAGCCAGCAAACCAATACTATCAGTCGCAACAAATTCAATCGAGCTTCTAGCGAAGCTACTCAATAAAATTTTACGTATTCATCAAAATACAGCGATTTATTTTATTAGCCTATCACTCGTTCCACTTCTTGGCTCCTTCATCACAGAACCCGCTGCTATGACTTTAGCAGCCCTTCTATTAAGAGATAGATTTTATAAAGTTGGGATCAGCCCTAAACTACAGTATGCGACCCTTGGCGTTTTATTCGTGAACGTTTCTATTGGTGGCACTCTCACGAACTTTGCTGCACCACCAGTATTAATGGTAGCGTCAGCATGGCAATGGACAACTCCATTTATGTTTGAAACTTTTGGAGAAAGAGCAGCACTTGCTGTTTTTGTAAATGCACTCATTGTGACAGCTTTATTTAACAAAGAGTTACCAAAAGACTCTTTAAACGTTACAAAAGAATTAATGCCAGCATCTGTCATCATCATTCACTTATTATTTTTAGCTGGTGTCGTTATCTTCGCTCATTACCCACCAGTTTTCATGTGGTTATTTTTATTCTTTATGGGCTATACACAAGCATATGCAAAATATCAAAATCCTTTGATTTTGAGAGAATCACTACTTGTCGCATTCTTTTTAGCAGGCTTAGTAGTACTAGGCGGATTACAAAAATGGTGGCTCCAGCCAATACTAGAAAGTATGTCGCCTGCAGCAGCTTTCTATGGAACGGCTGCACTAACCGCTTTAACCGATAACGCTGCCTTAACTTATTTAGGCTCACTCGTAGAAGGTACAAGTCCAGATTTTAGAATTGCACTTGTAGCAGGGGCAGTTACCGGCGGTGGGTTAACTGTTATCGCGAATGCTCCAAATCCAGCTGGCCTAGCAATCCTTAGAGAACACTTTAAAGAAAATACAGTCTCTGCAACTTATCTATTACTCGCAGCACTTATCCCTACGATAGTCGCGATTATTGCGTTTAGATTTATCTAAACGGAACTTTCTAATAGTCCAAATACGCTTTGAATTAACTGGTAAAATGTGATTTTGCCCCCAGTTTCAACCACTGCGAACGGCCTATTATGAAAAAAGTATATATAAAAACATTTGGCTGCCAAATGAACGAGTATGACTCGGAAAAAATGGCAGATATTCTAAATGCCGATAACGGCATGCAAGCAACAGACACTCCAGAAGATGCAGATGTCATTTTGCTTAACACCTGCTCTATTCGCGAAAAAGCGCAAGATAAAGTATTTTCAGATCTAGGTCGCCTGCGTGAGTTAAAAAAACTAAACCCTGATTTACTGATTGGGGTTGGCGGATGCGTAGCAAGTCAGGAAGGCAAACAAATTGTTGCTCGCGCACCCTATGTTGACGTCGTCTTTGGACCTCAAACATTACATAGACTTCCTAAGCTAATTGCTGAACGTCAACGCTCTGGAAAATCACAAGTTGATATCAGTTTTCCAGAAATTGAAAAGTTTGATCACCTCCCCCCCGCCAGAAAAGAAGGTGGAGCAGCATTTGTTTCCATCATGGAAGGCTGCTCTAAATACTGCAGCTACTGCGTCGTACCTTATACACGCGGGGAAGAAGTGTCTCGCCCTTTTGAGGATGTATTAACTGAAGTTGCAAGCCTTGCTAGTCAAGGTGTATGTGAGATTACGCTACTAGGTCAAAACGTTAATGCTTACCTAGGAAAAATTGGTGATACAGACGAAATTGCTGATTTTGCAATGCTACTTGAGTATATTTCTGATATTCCGGGCGTTGAAAGAATTCGTTACACAACAAGCCATCCAAAAGAATTCAATCAACGCTTGATTGATTGTTATGCAAAGCTACCTAAATTAGTAAACCACATTCACCTGCCAGTCCAACACGGATCTGACAGGGTTCTCATGGGAATGAAGCGTGGCTATAGCGTCTTGGAATTCAAGAGCATCATACGTAAACTAAGAAAAATCAGACCCAATATCCCGGTTTCAAGCGACTTTATTGTTGGCTTTCCTGGAGAAACTGAGGAAGATTTTCAGCAACTACTTGCCTTGGTTGAAGAAATTCAATTTGATAACAGTTATTGCTTTATTTTTAGCGCTCGCCCAGGGACTCCAGCTGCCAATCTACCTGACGACATTCCAAAAGAAGTGAAATCTCGCAGATTACAAGAACTAACTGCCGCAATTGACAAACATGTCCTTAAGATTAGTCAAGGCATGGTTGGTTCAACTGAATTAGTCATGATTGAAGGCATGGCCAGAGATGGCGAAAAAATTAGAGGGCGTACTGAAAATAATCGCGTCGTAAATATTGATCTCGCTGGAGCACCCCACCCTGAAAGACTGATTGGGAAAATGCTTCCCGTTAAATTTACTGAAGCTCTGGCCCACTCCTTAATTGGTGAGCTAGTGTTAACCGAAGCATGAGTAAAAAATTATCCGCCTTTGAATTATCGCTAGACATCCAATTTGGCTCTGATGCTCTAAAGGAAAAATGGAAGACTATTCTTAGCTCTAGAAATATTCGCAAATGGATATTAGCTGGGATTCAACAATCTGCAACCATTACCATTCGATTAGTTGGATCAGCCGAAGGCAGAAAACTCAATAGAGAATTCCGTGGGAAAGATTACCCCACTAACATCCTAACCTTTAACTACCCTTCAGAAGCTAACACTATCTTCTCGGATTTGGTTATTTGCATGCCAGTACTTGTGAAAGAAGCTCGTGAACAAAATAAAACTATCGAGAACCATTTTATTCATTTACTAATCCATGGATTGCTTCACGCTCAAGGATTTGACCATAAAGAGAAAATCGAAGCAGAAGCCATGGAGGCCTTGGAAATCAATATTTTGAGCAAATTTGGGATTGAAAATCCCTACCTGTCACAAAGATAAGGTATGCTTTACACATATGCCCGACCCTGAACAAAAAAGCCTACTTGAACGGCTTACCGAATTTTTAACTCCAACACCTACCTCACCTTCTGAGCAACGAAGGGAACTCATCGAGACTCTTCGAGAAGCTCGCTCTGAAGGATTAATCGATTCAGACGCGCTTTCTATGATCGAGGGTGTTTTTCAAGTTGGAGAGCTTTGTGTTCGAGACATTCTATTACCTAGATCACAAATTGACTGGATTGATATCCAAGATCCAATTGAGAAAATTATTCCTGAAGTAATCAAAGCTGCTCATTCAAGATTCCCTGTTTTTGAGGGTAATCGAGATAACATTATTGGCATCTTACTTGCCAAAGATTTGCTTCGTCATAGCATAGATGAAGATTTTCAAATTCGTGATTGGTTACGCCCAGCTGTTTTTATTCCTGAATCTAAGCGCCTAAGTGTTCTTTTAAAAGACTTTAAGGCCAACCGAAATCATTTGGCAGTAGTCGTAGATGAATACAGCAGCATTGCAGGCATTGTCACAATTGAAGACGTTCTCGAACAAATCGTGGGGGACATTGAAGATGAGCATGATATTGATGATGAAGCAGACAATCTAGTAGAAACCACTGATGGCAAATATCGCGTCCGAGGCATTACAAGCCTCGAGCAATTTAATGAAACCTTCGGCACTCATTTCGAAGAAGAAAATATTGACACTATTGCTGGCATTGTCATTCAGGAAATAGGTCGAGTTCCTAAACGAGGCGAAATTATTGAATTATCTGGACTACGTTTTGAGATTCAACGAGCCGATCCTCGACAAATCCATATTTTGATCGTCAACAAAGTTTCTCAACCCTCAGAGCAGTGATTACACAAATCCTAGCACTTCTTATTGGGGTTCTAACATCAGCATTAGCAAATGTTAATCACGCGGGCTGGTGGCAAATATTAGCTTTTGCACTATTTTGGCAATTCATTGTCAAACAGCAAAATAAATCACATCTCAAACTGGGTTTATCGGGGTGGTCGTTTGGATTAGGATATTTCTGTACTGGCCTATGGTGGATCTATATCAGCCTTCATGATATTGGGGGCATGAATAGCTTAATGGCAATTGGTGCCGTATTTTTGCTATCTGGGTTTTTAGCTATTTTCCCAGGAATTGCAGTTTGGATTGGCACCCAGTTTAAAAGCCAACCACTCTCAGCGATTTCTTGGGCAGCCTCTTGGACACTGACTGAATGGTTGCGTGCACATGTATTAACTGGTTTCCCATGGATAGGATATGGAGACACTCAAGTTAGCGGACCTTTTTCTGGAGTAATTCCTATTCTTGGAACGCTAGGTGGAACTTTTTTAGTACTTTGGTCTTCACACCTCATCGGTTCATTACCTAAACATCTATTTAGATCAATCGCAAGTATCGGAGTAGTTCTTATTACAGGCAATCTACTAAGTCATATTGAATTCACAAAACCAATTGGCAAAGAGCTCAGCGTTGCCCTAATCCAAGGGAATTTTTCACAATCCATGTTCTTTAATGCTGAAAAAGCAATACAGCAAATCGAGTTCTATAACAAAAGCATGCAGGAACAATCGACAGATCTAGTAATTACGCCAGAAACTGCTATCTCTATTCCGCTCAGTCAATTACCAAGCTCAATCTCTGAAGAACTTGAAACTTATTCAAAGTCTAATAAAGTTAATTTACTAACCGGAATTGTTGGAGAAGTTGGAACGCAATATTCCAATCGAGCAATCAACTTTAATCCTGATGGAACTTTATATAAATATGACAAACAACACTTGGTACCCTTTGGTGAATATGTTCCGCCAGGATTTAAATGGTTTGTTGATGCAATTAGAATTCCACTTGGAAGCTTTGCAATAGGTACTCCCTCACAACCAAATTTAATGATTAAAAGGGATGATCAACCAAATATTTATGGCGCCATCACTATTTGTTATGAAGACGTCTTTGGAAATGAATTAGCTCAGCGACTAAGAAATTTAGACACCCCAACAAATTTTTTAATAAACATGACGAACTTAGCTTGGTTTGGAGATTCTCAAGCAGCTAATCAACAACTCCGTTTATCAAGGCTTCGCTCTCTAGAAACAGGCTTACCAACCGTTAGAGCAACTAATACTGGTGCAACAGCCATTATTAATGAACATGGCCAAGTCATAAGTGAACTACCAGGATTTAAGCAAGAAATATTAACTGGGAATATTCAAGCACGAATTGGTAAAACGCCCTATGTTCGTTTTGGAGATTTACCAATTCTCATCTTGTCACTACTTATTGTGAGCATTGCTTTCTTAGGACTTAGAAAATCGAGATCGATTTTCTAACTTAATTCCCAGCAACAATAGACATAACAGCCATTCGAACAGCAATCCCGAAAGTCACTTGTTTCAGAATAACCGATTGAGAACCATCCGCTACTGCAGAATCAATTTCAACACCACGGTTCATCGGCCCTGGATGCATCACAATCGCATCTGGTTTTGCCTTTGCCAAACGCTCGGAAGTTAATCCCCATTGTTTGAAAAATGCCTCACCCTCAGGAACCTGACCTGCTTCCATACGCTCTTTTTGAATACGTAAGGTCATGACCACATCGGCATCTTTAATGCCTTCATCGATATCGTGATATACCTTAACGCCAAGCATATCCATATTACTTGGCAATAGACTCTCTGGTCCAATTGCCCTAATTTCTTGGCAACCTAAAGTGTTTAAAGCATAAATATTAGATTTAGCTACGCGACTATGAACAATATCTCCAATAATGGCGACTTTCAACTTTGAAAAATCTTGTTTGAAATGTCGCATCGTGTACATATCTAATAGTCCTTGGGTTGGATGTTGATTTGTACCATCTCCTGCATTAACTACGTGAACATGAGGAGGAACATGCTTTGCAATCTCAATTGGCGCACCAGATGTTTTATGTCGAACTACAAAAATATCGGCTTGCATCGCTACCAAATTATCAACCGTATCCAACAAACTTTCACCCTTTGCAGTAGATGAAGTTTGAATATCTAAATTAATAACGTCAGCCGAAAGTCGCTTAGCTGCAATTTCAAAAGTTGTTCTAGTTCTAGTGGAATTTTCAAAAAATAAATTGAAAACACTTTTACCCCTTAGTAGAGGAACTTTTTTAACCTCACGATCCAAATCAGAAACACTTACAAATTGTTTAGCCGTATCTAAAATTTGAATAATCGTTTCTTTTGGCAGGCCCTCTAAGGTGAGTAAGTGACGAAGATTTCCATTTTCATCTAATTGAACTTGACCTGACGTTGGGCTTATTTGATCACTCATCTTATTTAGCCTCTGTCGTAAAAATAAACTTTCCTGAACTTTCTTGTTCAAGAACTAAAATTTGTGAATCATCAATTTGTACTTTTGCACCCTTAAAGGTGGCATCAACTGGCAACTGACGACGATGTCTATCCGCTAACACCGCTAAATCAACTTTTGCAGGTCGCCCATAGTCAAATAATTCGTTTAATGCGGCTCTAACAGTTCTTCCGGTATCCAGAACATCATCTACAAGAATGACGTGTGCTCCCTCAATTTCAAAAGGTAATTTAGTTTGCATACCTTCAGAACTAATGAAAGCCTTCGTACCTTTTTCAGAGTAATCATCTCTATGAAAACTAACATTAATAATGCCAAACACGGCTAAGCCCAAGTCCTTCGCTAGCCTTTCTGCTAGCCAAGCACCACCACTTGCTAAACCTGCTAATTGAAAGTTAGGGCTTTTAACTTTTTCTTGCTTGAGTTGATTTAAAAGCAAGTCATAAAGACCTTCGGCGTCGGGAGTATCTGAATTATTCGTTGAATTTAGATTTGTCATACCAATATTATCGCCTAGGTTCATCTAACGCCTTAATTTGAAGAGTTTCCTAACGTTTCTGAAAAATATTGCTCCAAAATTAAGCCCGCCGCTTGAGAATCAATATCCCCATCAGAATCCTCAACCGTAACAGAGCTATATCTCTCATCAACCCAAAAAACCGGCAAATTAAACCTGCCTTTAAGCTGGTTTCCAAAGCGAGTCGCTCGCTGGGTCATTTCATGTGCAGCACCATCAGGGTGCCTAGGCAAACCAACTACTAATGAATTCGGTTGCCATTCATCTAGTAGCTTTTTGATTTTGCTAAAGCCGTCGTCTACGCCTTTATAGTGAATTGTTCCCAAAGACTGGGCTTGTCTCAAATGGGTATTTCCAACAGAAACCCCGATACGTTTTTCACCAAAATCAAAGGCAAGAATCGTTTGAATAGACATCTATTACTTTAACCTCTGATTACGCATGCCCTACATCGCCACTTAAATGACTTAGGTCAATTCCAATCAAACTCATAGCTTTCTGATAGCGACCTTCATAAGGTGTATCAAAAACAATTTCACTTAAATGATCTAGATCTGTGCTGACATTGAGCCATCCATTTCTAGAGATCTCATCCTCAAGTTGACCAGCTCCCCAACCTGCATAACCGAGCGTCATCATAAATTTACTTGGACCATGACCAGTTGATACAGCCTCAAGTACATCTTTAGAAGTTGTCATTGCCAACCCCTCGGGAACCGACAACGAAGAACTATATTGAATGTCCGATAGCTTTTGGTGCAACACAAAGCCACGCTCAACCTGAACTGGTCCACCAAAATAAACCGGCTGATGCAGTAAGGGCGCAATTTCCAGCTTAAGATCAATTTTTTCAAAAAGATTACTTAAATCAATATCTGTTGGGCGATTAATAACTAGGCCCATAGCCCCTTGAGCATTGTGCTCACACAAATAGACCACGCTGCCAGCAAAAGTCTCATCCACCATGCCTGGCATGGCAATTAGTAGCTGATTTGCTAAATGGTTGACATCATCAGGGTGAGTACTCATATTGCATATATTAGCTCAGAAATCCAATTGATTTCTAAACAATAATGTAAATTTTTAGGCACAATTAGCGATATGAAAGTAAATTTTAATAAAGGCATATGAAACGCGGACTCGTTTGGCTCCGGAGAGACCTTCGGCTATATGATCAAGCTGCCTTGGCAGCTGCTTTAGATACCTGCGATGAAGTTTGGATAGCCTTTGTTTTTGATACAGAAATTCTTGGGGCCTTGCTTGACCAAGGCCTAGAAAATGACCGTCGAGTCGATTTTATTTGGCAATCAATTAAAGATCTCAATCAAGAATTACATAAAAAATCCTTGGGGAAATCTCAACTTATCGTTAGACACGGGCTAGCAATCGACATCATTCCCAAATTAGCCAAACAACTCAAAGTCGATGCTGTTTTCACAAACAGAGATTACGAACCATCTGCAATCGAAAGAGATAGACAAGTTTCCTTGGCTCTTGAAAAAGATTCAATTGACTTTCGTTTAACAAAAGATCAGGTAATTTTTGAAGAAAAAGAAGTACTCACAGGACAAGGAACTGTGTTTTCTGTATTTACTCCTTATAAAAATGCTTGGTTAAAAAAACTAAGTGCTTCAGATATCGCCCCACATGACTGCGAGTTCCATGCAAGTCATTTAGCAAGCGTACCCAAAGAATTGCAACAAGAAATTCCAAGCTTAGAATCGATGGGCTTTAAACCTACTGGGATTGAAAAATTTTTACCCGCAGGCCCCTCGAATGGTGCTCATTTTTTCGAAGATTTTTTAACCCGCATCGACCATTACAACGTCTCGCGTGATTACCCAGCGATTAAGGGGCCTAGCTACCTTTCAACGCATCTACGCTTTGGAACAGTCTCAATTCGAGGCCTTGTTAGAGAGTCTCATCAACGCATGCTTGCAGGCAATATGGGTGCAGGCATTTGGTTATCAGAATTAATTTGGCGGGATTTCTATTTTATGATTCTGGCCAATCACCCAAGACTAGCTCAAGGTGCATCATTTAAGCCTGACTACGACAAAATTCAATGGGAGAGTGGTCAGAAAGCAAATAAGTTATTTAAAGCATGGTGCGAAGGTAAAACTGGATATCCCTTAGTGGACGCTGCCATGCACCAACTCAACCAAACTGGCTATATGCATAATCGCTTACGTATGGTGGCGGCATGTTTTTTAATTAAAGATTTGGGAATAGACTGGAGATGGGGTGAACAATACTTTGCCAAGCACCTCAATGATTTCGATTTCTCAGCCAACAATGGCGGCTGGCAATGGGCATCTTCAAGTGGTTGCGACGCTCAACCTTACTTTAGGATCTTTAATCCAATTACACAGTCTCAAAAATTTGATGCAAGCGGGAAATTTATTCGCAAATACCTCCCAGAACTCGCAAAACTATCAGATAAGTCCATTCATGCGCCATGGCTAGCAGGGGCAATTGAATTAGAGTCTGCAGGAATCAAACTCGGGAAAGATTACCCAGAACCAATTGTTCAACATGACATCGCTAGAGCTGCGACCTTAATGCGTTATAGCGTTGTTAAAGCTGCAGTATCCAATTAAGCACTTAAAGATCTAGCCCAATCAAGGTAGGTCTCTACTGGAATATCTTGCGCCCTTAATTTAAGAGTATCTACATCTAAATCTAAACGATCTTTAAAATCTTTTAAATTATTACTCAACATTTTTCTTCTTTGAGAAAAAGCTGCAGCAACAATTTTCTCTAAATTAATCCAAACTTCTTTCGAAATCTCAATATCTCGACGCGGGATCATTTCAACAACAGCAGAGTCAACTTTAGGAGGCGGCTCAAAAGCTTCTGGAGGAATATCAATACGATTTTCCATATGATATTTAGCTTGAAGCATGACAGACAAACGACTGTAGTCTGAACTCCCCGGAGGCGCTACCATACGCTGCACAACCTCTAATTGCAGCATAAATACTTGCTCATCCACTTGATCAATTGCATCTATCAAATGGAACAATAATGGCGATGAAATATTGTAGGGAAGATTACCAACAATCTTAACTTGACCCATTGTATTTTTAAGTGCCATTTGATTTCTAACATCCACCGCCCACTGTTTAAAATCAAATTTCAGCGCGTCAGATTCATGAATCTCTAAATTGGAAATATTCTTTTTTTTCCAATACGCCACTAAATCCCTATCAATCTCAACCACATCAAGCTGATCCAATTGATCGAGCAAAGGGATTGTCATAGCCCCTAAGCCTGGACCAATTTCTACAACACGATCCCCAGATTTAGGACGTATCGCAGAAACAATTGCATTAATGTAATTTGAATCGGTTAAGAAATGTTGTCCAAATCTTTTGCGCGCTTGATGAGCCATCCTAATTACCCTGGCTATTTTTAGCTAAATCATAGGCCAACTCTAAAGCAGCCAACATACTTCCAGCATCTGCTTGATTTTTTCCAGCCAAATCTAATGCAGTTCCGTGATCAACAGATGTTCTGATGATTGGGAGACCCAAAGTGACATTAACTCCCACACCAAATGTTGCAAATTTAAAAGGCGCCAACCCTTGATCGTGATACATAGCTAAAATTGCATCAGTATTTGATAACTGTTTCAAATCAAAAATCGTATCACCGGGGTAAGGTCCAGATGCATCTATCCCCAAAGATCTAGCTGCCTCAATCGCTGGCAAAATTGTTTGAATCTCTTCGGAACCCAAATGCCCGGACTCTCCAGCATGAGGATTTAAGCCTGCAACTCTGATTCTTGGGTTCGAAATGCCAAACTTTAATTTAAGGTCGTGATTTAATATCTTTATAACCTCAAGCACCAAATCAAAATTAATTGCACTTGATACGTTTTGCAAAGGCACATGTGTTGTAACAAGCGCCACCCTTAATTGACTAGGCAATTCTGGAAAGTCGAAATTAGGCTGCCCACACAACATCATAACGACTTGATCAACACCTGCTCGCTGAGCTAAATATTCTGTATGCCCAGTAAATTTTTCGGCACCCAATGACTGACCTTCATTGATTGTGCTTTTTTGGATTGGGGCTGTCACCATTGCGTCATATCGCTGACTAACACATCCATCAAATGCATGGTCTAGCATCTGAATGACATAAGGCGAATTTAATGGGTTTGGACTACCAAGCTTGTTTTCAACTGCCAAAGAGTGATGAAGAATTTCTAAATTTGGATTTTCAGATTTAGGGAATAAGCTCTTATCACCCATTAAAGTAATACTAACTTCGTGATTACTCTTTAAGAACTCATGAGCAGCTCGATAGCTAACTTCAGGGCCTATACCTGCAGGCTCACCCGAAGTAATCACTAATCGAATTTTATGTGACATAAGTTCTAAATAGAATTACTTGTTATCGTAGGGTGGACGATACTCAACTGTGGCGCCACCTCTAACCTCTTGGACCCAATCTAAATAAGCTTGCTCCATTTTTGATTGGCGCAAAGTTGCTTTTGCATAATCTTTCTGTTGAGATGGTGAAAGTTCAGATTGCTTACGGTCAAGTAACTGAATAAGATGCCAACCATAGTCGGTACGAACCGGATCGCTCACAGAGCCTGGCTGCATTTTTGCAATAGTGACATCAAATTCAGGAGGCAACTGACCAGGAGATACCCAACCGAGATAACCTCCATTTGGAGCAGATTGTTTATCTTCAGAATGCTTCTTAGCTAAAGTCGCAAAATCAGCCGTTTTAGCTCGAACCTGATCTCTAAAGCTCGATAATCTTCTAGCAACGTCCTGATCAATTTGTCCTTGTCTTGCAAGAATCAATAAATGACGAACTTCATTTTGAACAATCAGAATTGAACCCGCTGTACTAGAGGCTGTTGAATTAGTTGAAGGCTTTCCACTTGCACCTTTACGGTCAATTAATTTGAGTACATGAAAACCTGCCGGACTTTGAAGGACAACTGGGGATACTTGACCAGGTCTTAAAGAGGCTGAAGCTTGAACGAATAATTCTGGGAGCCTATCAGGTGTTCTATAGCCTAGATCAACTGCACGAACAGTAGGATCTGCTTTATTAAGGCGATTACCGAAAGCAACAAAGTCAGACTCAGCTGCAACTTGTCTAAGAATGCCCTCCGCCTTATTTTTTGCAGCTGTCAACTCATCCTGAGAAGGATTTTCAGAAACAGGCACTAGAATTTGCGCCAAATAAATTGATTCGGAACTATTGGCTACAGGAGCATTCTCAGATGCACCTGAGGCTCTATTTTTTTGTGCGATGAAATTTTCGACCTCTGAATCACTAATCTTTATCTTTGTATCAACTTCTCGCTCTCTAAAGCGCGCGATAATCACTTCCTTACGTAAATCTTCTCTATATTTATCGTACTTAACACCTGTTTTTTCAATAGACGCCTTGTACTGCTCAACCGTCATCTTCTTTTGATTAGCAATATTAGCAATGACGCTATCTAATTCAGCATCAACTACACGAATACCTTTTGTTTTAGCCTCTTGAACCAAGATACTCTCAAGTACCATTTTTTCTAATACTTGATTTTGCAATTCTTGAGCTGGCGGAATTGGGCGTTTAGCATCTTGCAGTTGTTTTGTAATTACTTTTACTTGCTCATTTAGTTCTTGTTGCGTAATCACATTCGAATTAACAACAACAATCACTTTATCAATGTCTTGAGAATTATTAGAAATCGACTTCACCGATTTTGTCGAGGCAGAATCAGGCGCTGCTTGAGTTGAAAATGCCAAACCCATGCTTAAAGCTAAGCTTAAAAATAATTTAAAAATCGTGTTCATAGATTTGGTTATATAAGGCAATTTCAATTTAATTTCAATATTTATCAATGCTAACACTATCAACCACAATCGTGATTAACCTCTAGCTCAATACTACTATTCATATCTCTCAAATGGTGATTTTGGTTGTGCCGTCATACTACTTGGAGCATATCCCGGAATCGCAAACTTCAAAATATTATTTGGATTATTACCAATGCCAGATATACCCTTCAAGTCAATTTGGAAGAAAATCTGCTGCGTTGTAACTTGACTTGTATTAATGAATTTTTGGAGAACAACACGGAATGCCCAACATTCTTCATCATACTCAAAACCAGCCAAGGTATTAAGAAAACGATTCGAAACGCTATCGTAAGTTACTCGACCTAATGCATATAATTTTTTGGTAATTGGCCATTGTCCAGATAGCTCATTTTGCAATGTTGTGATCTGAGCATTAGGAACATTGTAGTTATACAAAGTGCTCAAATTTAATATCCGACGAGGAGAGGGTCTCCAGCTAGCCGTTAAAGCAGTAGCGACTGGTCGATTTAAATCAATATTGTGCTGGTTGTATAAGTCTAAATTAAAATTACTCGCCAATCGAGTAGAAACACCCATCAACAAATCAGAGTATTGTTGGCGACTTAGATTTGTTTGGGTTGAATTATCACCGTAAGCAGTTACGCGCTGACCAGTCATATCGTAGCGTTGAGCCACAATTGCTCTCGCCCGCTCCACCCCAGACTCTTCATCAATTAATCGAGATGTAAAACCTGCAGTAATTTTATTGTTATCAGAAACCCTATCGTTACCGATAAAAGAGTTTTCAGCAAAAATTTGCGAAATCCCAACCCCGATTGGAGCTGTGTCATACATTGGGATCTGCGACTGATTAACGTATGGGGTATATACATAGAATAAGCGTGGCTCAAATGTCATCAACATACTGCGACCAAACAGCCCCGCAAGCTCAGAAGCATCTCTTTCAAAGAACAATCCTGAGTCTAAACTCACCGTTGGAATAGCAAAATTCTGTGCATAACCAGAATAGTTGTTATTACCAATCATGTTGTAACTATTAGCCTGAAACGTTACTTTAGGCTTTATGTAATAGCCTGGGGTCATGTATGGATAACTAATACTTGTGTTAACAAACGCGCGGTCAGTTGTATTAAATCCCCTGGTCGGGTACTGTGCGCCCGCTGGAGTTAAAGGACCAGCGTAAGAGAAGCGGGAAAAATCACCTTCAAATTTAACTACCGCCCCATTCCAATCAATATTGTTATAGCGTGCATTTAATTGAGGTTCGCGGTTGTAAGGAATAGGCACCTGATTAATCGGATCTGGTTGCAATGTTTGAAATTTTTGAACACGTGCGACAAAGTTCCAACCGTTGTAGGCATAATTTGTTCCTACCTCTTGTAAAAACTGCCTAGAAATAACCGTACCTACACTTCGTCCAAAGTTGTCTGTATATAAATCATCAGAAACTTTTGCAATATTTGCATATGCGTTCCAACCAGGTCTGATTACTTGCGCATGCTTAATGCTAAATGCCCAACGATTTGTATGCGTGATATGGTCATTAGGCAAAATCTCTCCGCTTAATACACCCGAATAATTTTTCTCCAAATAACGATATTCAGCACCTAACTGAGTTCCTCGCAAAGACATATATCGAGGAGTGACCGTCGCATCACGATTGGGCGCAATATTAAAGTAATAAGGGACCGCAATATCAAAACCATTAGAGGAGTTAACTCCAGTAATGGCTGTCAAAAATCCTGATTTACGCTCTGCGCCAAATGGCAAGCTAAACGATGGGGCGTACAACACAGGAACTTCAAAAAATCTCAATACGCCATCAGAACCAGTTCCTAAATTATTTGTTCGATCGATTTCCATCGTACTCGATGAAAAATACCAGTCCAAATTGCCCGGAGTACAAGTTGTATAGGTTGGCTTAGTTAATAAGATCTTATCGTCTTCAATAAACTCCGCTTTAGTTGCATTTCCATAACCAACCATTGCTCCACCCAACTCATAATCAGGTGACTCAATCCAACCCAATTGAGCATCCATCTTAATTCGGGCTTTAGGTCCAGAAAAACTAGTTAATTCTTTCATTAACTTCGCTTTACCCTCAACCTCTGCAATATCCGTATCTAAGTCATAAGTTATGCGATCGCCTTTAACAACTTTGCCATTACGACGAATCTCAGCATTACCTCTCAAGTTCATTACTCGATCGTTGGTACCATCAATCACATCACTGGTAGTAAAAGTCACCGATTTTTCATCGCTAATTGGCTTGCGAACTTGAAGTTCATTTTCCAGTCTCAATGACAATGGTTTATTTGCAGGATCCGCATCAGCGCCGTATGAAATTTGAGAAATTAAAAGTGAACCAAAACCACCTAAAATGAAAACAAAATACCCCCTCCTCCAACCACATTGAAGGAAACGATTTGGGGAGAATTGACTTATTTTTGACATGAAATTCACAGACCCTTTTATTATAGAAGGCTATGACCGAATCGACCGCTAATATGACTACGAATAACGCTTCTGACCTAAGACTTAAACTCCTTATTAACTGGCTAGATCAACTACCGAAAAGTTACGAATTCGACCTAAATTCGGTCCTCCCGGCATCTAGTGATGCTAGTTTTAGACGTTATTTCAGAGTAAATGCCTCTCAAAATGGCCAAAAAGCCACTTTTATCGTGATGGATGCTCCTACTGATAAAGAGGATTCCAGGCCATTTATAAAAATTTCAAAGCTTTTCCAAGAAGCAGGCCTTCAAGTGCCAGTTGTTCTAGAGTCAGACTTAAATCAAGGATTTTTACTACTCACGGATCTCGGTAATACAACTTATTTGTCCATCATCACCCAAGAAAATGCCAATACGCTCTACCAGGACGCTTCATCAGCTTTAATCAAGCTCCAACTAGCTAGTAAACCAGGCATTCTTCCAAACTACGATGAAGCCTTATTAACTAGAGAAATGGAACTTTTCCCAGAGTGGTATCTTGAAAAGCATCTCAATTACAAATTAGATAGCTCTCAACAAAATGCTTGGAAAAGTATTGTGAAATTACTTGTTGAGAATAATCTGGCACAACCTCAAACCTATGTACATCGCGATTACCACTGTCGTAATTTGATGTTTACAGAATCTAACAATCCTGGCGTATTAGATTTTCAAGATGCTGTTTATGGCCCTATTACATACGATTTAGTATCTCTATGGCGTGATGCTTACATTGAATGGGATGAAGAACAGCAAATGGACTGGGTGATTCGTTATTGGGAAAAAGCAAAAAAAGCTGGATTACCTGTAAATCAAGATTTCGGAGAGTTTTATAGAGACTTTGAATGGATGGGATTACAGCGTCACCTTAAAGTACTTGGCATTTTTGCTCGCCTTTATCATCGAGATGGTAAAGATGGCTACCTAAAAGATCTACCCCTTGTACTTCGTTATACAGAAAAAGTGGCTGGGCGTTATATCGCCTTTAAACCACTCATTAGAATTTTGGATGCCGCCCATAAAGTCTCCAGACCCGATGGTTTAACTTTCTAATTAATGACAAATTCCATTAACTTTCCATGCATGATTCTCGCCGCTGGACGCGGCGAACGTATGCGACCTCTGACAGACAAGCTTCCTAAACCATTATTAGAAATACATGGGAAAAGTCTGATATCTCACCATCTCGATCGACTAAAAGATGCTGGCTTTAAAAGAGTGGTGATTAATCATGCCTGGCTTGGTCATTTAATTGAAGAAAAAATTGGCTCTGGTAATGACATCGGTTTGGATATTCGATACTCTGCTGAAAATGAAGCCTTAGAGACGGCTGGAGGAATTGCAACTGCATTGCCATTATTAAAAGTAGAAGACTACTTCTTTGTTATCAACGGTGATGTATATTCACCCGAATTTCCCTTTAACAAATTAAACAATATCGTTGAACAACTAATGATGCAGATCAAGACTGGGGGAACACCATGCTTGGCTTACCTATTTTTAGTCAACAACCCCCCACATCATCCACTCGGTGATTTTTATATTCATAATGGGTTAGTAACACCAGACAATTTAGGGGAAGAAAGCTCTCCTAGATACACTTTCTCTGGAGCAGGTCTTTACCATAAAGACTTATTTAAACAAATCTCACCTAAAACAAAAGCACCTTTAGCTCCATTATTGAAAGAAGCTATGTTTTCAAAATTGGTTAAAGGTGAAATTTTAGGCTGTACATGGCATGATGTAGGCACCCCAGAACGATTAATGGAACTTAATCAAATATGAGTTCAACTTTGAATCATCACAAACCGCTAGACATACGAACTTTTATCTCTAGACGTGAGAAGTTTGCGGCAATGGTGCGCGCAAAATCTGGCAACGGTGTTGCGATATTAGGTACCTCGCCTGAGGTTTTTAGAAATCGGGATAGCGATTTTCCTTACCGTCATGATAGTGATTTTTACTATCTAACAGGCTTCACTGAGCCAGACTCTTTATTAGTCATGCAAATCAGTGAAAATTCGCAAACAACTCATCTATTCTGTCGCCCAAAGAATCTAGAACGTGAAATTTGGGATGGGATCAGACTTGGGCCTGAAGCGGCTCCAGAGAAATTAAACGTAGATTTTGCCCACTCAATAGATGATCTTGATCAAGTTATACCTGATTTGATGTCAAATCAAAAAAATCTGTATTACAGATTAGCAGCAAATTCTGCGAGTGATCATGCAATGCGGACATGGATGGAGACTCTCTCAGCCAAAGTGCGCTCAGGTGTAAAAAAGCCCGAACAAATTCATGATATCGAAAATCTAATTCATGAAATGCGCTTGATTAAAGAGCCAGATGAAATATCAATGATGGCGGCTTCTGCAAAAATTGCCGCTCAAGGACATCTGCAAGCTTTGCGTACCTGCAAACCTGGACTTCGTGAATATCATTTAGAAGCTGAATTACTCCACGTTTTTAGAAAGCATGGCGCTCAAAGTGTTGCTTACAACAGTATTGTTGCCGGTGGAGCAAATGCATGCATCTTGCATTACCGCGCAGATAATGCCGAACTTAAAAATGGCGATCTTTGTTTAATTGATGCAGGCTGCGAACTGAATAGTTACGCCTCCGACATAACACGAACTTTTCCAATTAATGGCAAATTTTCACCTGCTCAAAAATTAGCTTATGAAATAGTACTAGCATCACAAGAAGCCGCCATCGAAGCAACAAGGCCAGGTAAACATTTCCAAGAACCTCATGAGGCAGCTATTAAAGTTTTAGTTGAAGGTTTATTTGAAATGAAAATACTTCAATCAAATAAACACGGCACAGTTGAAGATGCTATTACAAGCGGTGCTTATCAGCCTTACTACATGCATCGTACTAGCCATTGGTTAGGCATGGATGTTCACGATGTTGGCAGCTACAGAGAGCCAGGTGACGCCCACAACGGGTGGCGAATTTTGCGCGAGGGTATGGTTCTAACTATTGAACCTGGACTTTATTTCAGGCCATCAGAGGAAGTTCCGAGTGAATTTTGGAACATTGGCATTCGTATCGAAGATGATGCCGTTGTAACGAGTAATGGTTGTGAACTAATCACTCGAGATGTGCCGGTGACTGTCTCTGAAATTGAGCACTGTATGAAAGGCGCTTAGTGGATCAACAAGATTTTGATCAATTTGATGTCATCATCCAAGGTGCGGGACCGGTTGGTTTAGCTTGCACAGCTTGGATGCTTCAAAATAATCCGAAACTTTCGGTTTTATTACTTGATAAAAATCCTGCAAATGACGATGTCATCGCATCAGGCGACTCAAGAGGTATCGCTATCTCCGAAGGTAGCCGCTTATTACTAACTACTTTAAATGCTTGGCCCAAAGAAGCCCCTAGTATTCATCAAGTGAATGTTTCACATCGCGGTCATTTTGGAAGAGCTATCATGACTCGCGAAGAAATCAATCAAGAAGCACTTGGTCATATTGTTCGTTACGCTGATATTCATCTAGCACTTAGGCAAGCTTTAAAAAAGATGCAAAAGGACTATCCAAATTTTGTTTGGCAATTTGATACACCTAATGAAATTTTAGATAACCTAGCTAATTATCAAGGCTGCCTTGTTCACGCAGAAGGTGGCCTTTTTCAAGACCAAGAAACTAAAGATCAACATCGGGATTACGAACAATCTGCTTTAGTTGGATGGGTGCAGGCGACAGATGTACCACCAAATCAAGCTTGGGAGAGATTCACTGATGAAGGACCTCTTGCATTACTTCCAAGTCATAAAGGTTCTGGTTACCTTAATTTAGTCTGGTGCAGCAAACCTGAAACAGCAATGCGGCGCGCAAAAACATCTGAGAATGAACTACTCAATGAACTTCAAATTGCATTTGGAGATCTTGTAGGCAAATTCACATCAATTAATGAACTTCGAACTTACCCTCTCGGATTAAATGCTCGCAATGAGATTGTTAAGGGGCAAGAGGTATGGATTGGTAATGCAGCTCAAACACTTCACCCAGTTGCAGGTCAAGGGCTGAATTTGGGTTTACGTGATGCCGCAACACTTTCAAACTGCTTAAGCCCAGCTTTATGCAGTTCAAAGGAAAATCGTCCCAGAGCAATTGTTGAAGCACTCAAACATTATTCAACACTACGAAAAGGCGATAGAAATGCCACCATTGGGACAACCGATTTCCTTGCAAGGGTATTCACCAGCAAGTTAGTACCTGTTGTTATTGCTAGAGGTCTTGCTCTTTCAGCCCTTCAATGGATGCCTAAGGTCAAGTCTGCGTTAGCAAGGCAAATGATGTTTGGTCAAAGGTAAGGGTTATTTACCCACTTAATTGCCTAAAATTTAAGCAACCTTTTGAATTTGTGCTAAAGTTTGCCTTCGGTTTTTAGTTCTCATTGTCATTTATCCAATTTTCAAGGCTTCTTTTGAATATCGGCCCATATAGCCTTTCAAATCAGTTATTTGTTGCTCCTATGGCAGGCGTAACTGATCGACCTTTTCGGCAGCTATGCAAGCGCTTAGGCGCAGGCTATGCAGTTTCAGAGATGATCGCATCCAATGCCATGCTTTGGAACAGTGAAAAGACCTTAAGAAGATCAAACCATGAGGGCGAAGTTGAGCCAATTGCGGTTCAAATTGCTGGCGCTGATCCAGAAATGATGGCAAATGCTGCCAAACTCAACATAGACCGCGGCGCCCAAATCATCGATATCAATATGGGCTGCCCAGCAAAGAAAGTTTGCAACGTCGCTTCTGGCTCTGCTCTCCTACAAAATGAACCGCTTGTCGAAAAAATTGTGAGTGCAGTGGTTAATGCTGTAGGAACTGGACCTAATGCTGTTCCAGTCACATTAAAAATTCGAACTGGCTGGGATAGAGAACATAAAAATGCGATGCGAATCGCAAAAATTGCTGAAGATAATGGTATTTCGATGCTCACCATCCATGGCAGAACTCGTGCAGACCTTTATAAAGGCGAAGCTGAATACGAAACCATTACCGCAGTAAAAAGCACCATCAAAATACCTGTCGTTGCTAATGGAGACATCAACTCTCCTGAAAAAGCCAAATTTGTATTAGAAACTACAGGCGCTGATGCCATCATGATTGGACGTGCAGCTCAAGGTAGACCTTGGATTTTTAGGGAAATAGCACATTACTTAGAGACGGGCACACACTTACCTGCTCCGCAAATTACTGAAATTGCAGAAATCATGAATCGCCACCTACTTGAACACTATGAGTTCTATGGCGAATATGTCGGACTCAGAACTGCTAGAAAACATATTGGGTGGTATTGCAAAGGTCTTCGAAATTCGCATCACTTTAGACACCATATGAATACCCTTGAAACTTGTGAAGAACAATTAGCAGCAGTTAATCAATTTTTTGAAGAATTAAAAACCTATTCCACTACTCTAGAGTATCTAGAAGCAGCTTAAGTATATTCAGCAAGATCTAGTAAATTATTAATGTATGAGCGCAACACAAACAAATAAACACCCAGTGACAGAAGTACTCGAAATTCACCTTCAACGTTATTTAGATGATTTAGGTGATATAGCTCCAAGTAACGTCTATAAAATGGTGTTATCAGTGATTGAGAAACCAACTCTTGAACTCGTTATGAATCATGCAGATCAGAATCAATCATTAGCTGCACAATATTTAGGCATTAACCGTAATACTCTCAGAAAAAAATTACTTGAACATGGTTTAGCAAAGTAATTTAAGAACGAATTTTTTATTTAGTAATCGATTTTTGTATTTCAGGAAATTTCATGATCAAAACTGCCCTTCTTTCAGTCTCCGATAAATCAGGCGTTGTGCCTTTCGCTAAAGCTTTGCATGAACTTGGCGTTAAATTAATTTCAACAGGGGGCACAGCTAAATTATTAGCTGAAAACAACCTACCAGTGATTGAAGTTTCACAAATAACAAAATTCCCAGAAATGCTTGATGGTCGAGTTAAGACATTGCATCCGATGGTGCATGGAGGTCTCCTCGCCAGAAGAGATGATCCTGCACATATGCAAGCAATTAAAGAGCATGGCATCGAGACAATTGATATGCTCGTCATCAACTTATATCCATTTACTCAAACTATTTCGAAACCAGTTTGCTCATTTGAAGATGCAATTGAGAACATCGACATTGGTGGACCAGCAATGTTGCGTGCTGCAGCCAAAAATCATCAAGATGTAACGGTTCTCATCTCTCCAGAAGACTACGAAGGCGTGTTAGCTGAAATGCGCGCAAACAATAAAGAAGTATCTTTTGATACAAACTTCCGTTTAGCCAAAAAAGTGTTTGCTCATACAGCTCAATACGATGGCGCAATTGCTAACTATTTATCATCACTTCCTGAAAATCGTAAGCACGAAGAGCGAAGTGCATATCCTCAAACATTCAATATGTCGTTTGATCGCGTTCAAGAGTTACGCTACGGTGAAAACCCACATCAATCAGCAGCTTTCTATCGCGACGCCAAACCAGTAGCAGGCTCACTAGCAAATTACATTCAGCTGCAAGGCAAAGAACTTTCTTATAACAATATTGCCGATGCAGATGCTGCATGGGAATGCGTAAAAAGTTTTGGGCCTACGCTTAGTAGCGGTCAACCAGCTTGCGTTATTGTTAAACACGCAAACCCTTGTGGTGTAGCTGTTGGCAAAAACTCAGTTGAAGCTTATCAAAAAGCATTTAAAACAGATCCTACTTCAGCATTTGGTGGAATTATTGCTTTTAATCGTGAATGTGATGAAGCAGCAGCAGAAGCAGTTTCAAAACAATTTATGGAAGTTTTAATTGCACCTTCATTTACTGCTGGTGCACGTGCAATTTTGGCAAATAAACAAAATGTACGATTACTCGAAATATCACTCGGTGAAGAACTTAACCCTCAAGATCTCAAACGAGTTGGCGGCGGCTTACTTGTTCAATCACCTGATGCGAAAAATGTTCTCGAAAGTGATTTAAAAGTTGTTTCAAAACGCCAACCTACTCCAACTGAGTTAGCTGACCTGATGTTTGCATGGCGCGTTGCCAAATTTGTTAAATCAAATGCAATTGTTTTCTGTAAAGATGGCATGACCTTAGGCGTTGGCGCTGGTCAAATGAGTCGTATCGACTCCGCCAGAATTGCAAGTATTAAAGCTGAGAATGCTGGCTTAACACTTAAGAACTCTGCTGTTGCTAGCGATGCATTTTTCCCATTCCGCGATGGCTTAGACGTTGTTGTTGCAGCAGGCGCCACTTGCGTGATTCATCCAGGCGGAAGCATGCGAGACGAGGAAGTAATTGCTGCAGCCGATGAACATGGTATTGCCATGGTTTACACAGGTATTCGTCACTTCCGTCATTAAGATAAGTCAAAGTCCTCATGAGAATTCTTGGAATCGACCCAGGCCTAAGAACAACTGGGTTCGGCATCATTGAATTCCATGGGCAACGACTCAAATATATTGCATCTGGCACGATCGTTACTGGAGATGCTTCAGAAGGAATTCCAAAAAGATTAGGGATTCTATTTTCAGGCATCTCCGAAGTTATTAAAACCTACAATCCCGACGCTGCAGCCATTGAACAAGTTTTTCTAAACGTCAATCCAAAATCCACCCTCTCACTTGGTCAAGCAAGGGGTGCAGCAATCACGGCGTTAGTTGCACACAATCTATCCGTTTCAGAATTCAGTGCTTTAGAAGTTAAAAAGGCCATTGTTGGTACGGGTCGCGCAGCGAAACCCCAAGTTCAAGAGATGGTCAGGCGCTTATTGGCTCTCAAAAAAGCCCCTGGCACAGATGCCTCTGATGCTTTGGGAGTCGCAATTTGTGCGGCACATCATCGTGATTTAGATGCTAAATTAAAGTCTTCTCTTTAAAATAGTCCAAAATAAATACTCTGATTCAAAAGGCTAACTCATGATTGGACGCATCAACGGAATACTTTTGGCAAAAAATCCTCCGCGTATATTGGTGGACTGCCATGGCGTTGGCTACGAGATTGATGTGCCGATGAGCACCTTATATCAGCTTCCTGAAAATGGCCAATCTGTTACGCTCTTAACTCACTTTGTAGTTCGCGAAGATGCTCAATTGTTATTTGGGTTTGCAACTGAAACTGAACGAGAAGCATTTCGTTCATTAATAAAAATTAGTGGCGTAGGTGCTAGAACCGCCTTAGCAATTTTGTCCGGACTAAGTGTGACTGAACTTGCTCAAGCAGTAACCTTACAAGAAGCAGGACATCTAACTCGTATTCCAGGCATTGGAAAAAAGACCGCAGAAAGATTGTTGCTAGAGCTCAAAGGAAAGATTGGGGCTGATATGGGATCCCCTTCTGAATCAGGAAGTCTCAAAAGTACAAATAATGAAGTTCTACAAGCATTACTGGCCCTTGGATACTCAGATAAAGAGGCAGCGCTTGCAGTTAAACAAGTACCTTCTGAAAGCAATGTTTCAGATGGCATTCGAATTGCTTTAAAAGCCCTTTCTAAATCTTAATTTAGCCTCAACTACGATTTGCCTTTAAACTCTTAAACATGGCAATACATACTGACGATATCGAATCTTTTCCAGAAGATCTTCCAAATGGATCGGGTAATGCAACTTCTCGCATGGTTGAGGCTAATGCTACAGGTGATGACAACGCAATTGAGCGTGCATTGCGTCCTAAACAATTAGAAGAGTATGTCGGGCAGTCTAAAGTTCGTGAACAATTAGAAATTTTTATATCAGCAGCTAAAAATCGATCTGAAGCACTTGATCATGTCCTATTGTTTGGCCCTCCAGGGCTAGGCAAGACAACACTCGCTCATATCATAGCCAAAGAACTTGGAGTCAATCTTCGCCAAACGAGCGGCCCAGTATTAGATCGACCAGGAGATTTAGCAGCACTATTGACTAATCTTGAAGAAAACGATGTTCTCTTTATTGATGAAATTCATCGCCTTTCACCTGTCGTAGAAGAAATTCTTTACCCCGCACTTGAAGATTACAGCATCGACATCATGATTGGGGATGGCCCTGCAGCAAGAAGTGTGAAATTAGATCTAAAACCATTTACCTTAGTTGGGGCGACTACTAGAGCTGGGATGCTTACAAACCCTCTTCGCGATCGTTTTGGCATTGTCTCTCGCTTAGAGTTCTACACAAATGAAGAACTCGGCAAAATAGTAACTCGCTCAGCAAATTTATTAAATGCTCAAATTGCGCCTGATGGCGCATCTGAAATTGCTAAAAGAGCGCGTGGAACCCCTCGTATTGCAAATCGTTTACTTAGAAGAGTAAGGGACTACGCTGAAGTAAAAGGCAGTGGCATCATTACAAAACAAATGGCTGATGCCGCATTAGCGATGCTTGACGTTGATCCTGTTGGTTTTGATTTAATGGATCGCAAATTGCTTGAGGCAATTTTGCATAAATTTTCTGGTGGGCCAGTTGGCGTAGATAACTTAGCGGCCGCAATTGGTGAAGAGCGCGACACTATTGAAGATGTCATTGAACCGTTTTTGATTCAACAAGGCTATCTACAGAGAACGCCTCGCGGTCGTATCGCTACTAAACTAGCATATGATCACTTTGGTTTAACTTCACCAAACAATCAATTAGACTTATCTTAAGGTAGTGACCAAGGAACAGATGGTTTAGAGCCATCCAATTCATCCATGGCTTCTTGATTTTGAAGATGGCTCACATCACCCCAAGATTCCAGATGGAATCTTTCACCGTCAAAACTTAAGCGATTTAGACTCGTATTTAATAGGTCAAAATGCCTTGGTTCTTCAATTGGCATTTCTGTAGCAGCACGATACATACAATCCAATACACCACCATGCGCTACCATCACTATGGTTTGACCAAGGTGAGCTTTTGAGATTCTAGTAGCTCCTTCAATGACTCTTGCATAAAACTGTCTAAGACTCTCACCACCTTTAGGGCAAAAATCTGGATTCCTACCATGCCAAGCTTTATGGTTTTCCGGCAAATTCTGCTCAATCTCAGCATAAGTCATGCCTTCGATTTCACCATAACAACGCTCTCTTAAACTTTTATCAAGATATACAGCCATCTCATGATGAGATGCTACTGCATTAGCAGTTGCTAATGCCCGTGAAAGATCACTTGAATAAGCGGCATCAATTTTTTCACTTGCTAAAACTTTTCCAAGTAATTGAGCCTGCTCTATACCTGTCTGATTTAAACCAATATCTAAGTGGCCCTGCAAACGTTTTTCTTTATTCCAATCCGTTTCACCATGACGAATTAAAAGAATTTTTGCCATATCTATTAAGCAGTCAAAGTTACTTTTGCAAACCTACGTTTACCAACTTGCAATACAAACTGGCCAGCCTCAACCTTTAGCGCTTTATCAGTTACTGGGACACCATCAATTTTCACACCACCCTGCTCTACGTTTCTCATAGCTTCTGCAGTCGATGGAACAAGTCCTGCTTGTTTTAACAATTGACCAATACCCAAAGGTGCGCCAATTAAAGTAACCTCAGGAATATCATCTGGAATACCGCCTTTGGCTCGATGATTAAAGTCTGATAAAGCCTGCTCGGCAGCCTCTTGAGAATGAAATCTCGCAACAATCTCCTGCGCTAAGGCAACCTTACAATCTCTAGGATTTTTACCAGCGGCAACTTCATCTTTAAATTTTTGAATATCGCCCATTGGCTTAAATGAAAGCAATGTGAAATAAGTCCACATCAATTCATCAGAAATGCTCATAATTTTTCCGAACATTTCACCCGGTGCTTCACTGATGCCAATATAGTTAGCTTTGGATTTACTCATTTTTTCAACGCCATCCAAACCTACCAATAGAGGCATTGTCAAAATACATTGTGGCTCTTGACCATATTCTTTTTGTAATTCACGGCCAACTAATAAATTAAATTTCTGATCTGTACCGCCCAACTCAAGATCGCTCTTGAGTGCAACCGAGTCATAACCTTGCATTAGTGGATATAAAAACTCATGTACAGAAATTGGAATACCTCCGCGGTATCTTTTCGTGAAATCATCACGCTCTAACATACGTGCAACCGTATATTTGGCTGCTAACTGAATCATCCCGCTAGCACCTAATGGTTCACACCACTCTGAGTTATAACGGATCTCAGTTTTATTAGGGTCGAGAATTAAACTAGCCTGCTTGTAATAAGTTTCTGCATTTTTCGCAATCTCTTCCTTTGTTAATGGAGGACGAGTTGCATTGCGGCCCGATGGATCACCTATCAAACTTGTAAAGTCCCCAATTAAGAAAATAACTGTGTGACCCAAATCCTGCAATTGACGTAATTTATTCAAAACAACTGTATGACCAAGATGAATATCTGGTGCTGTTGGATCTAAGCCCAATTTAATCCGAAGAGGAACGCCAGTTGCAGCACTCTTAGCTAACTTATTAATCCACTCTTGCTCAACGATTAATTCTTCACATCCTCGTTTAGTCTGCTCTAACGCAGCCAACACTTCAGGAGTTACTGGATACTTTACCTCTTGGGCATTCACATCACTCTTAGTTTGGGTTAAATTACTCATTGTTGATATCTACACAAAAGTGGTCTACTGTTAAATAAATTAGCCTATATTGTCGCATTCTTGTAGGCACAACCCTAGATCTATCATTATTTATGCCTTCAAACCCAAACCCATCAAGCTTAGACACTGAATTCCACATCGGCATCATGTCCGGCACAAGCATGGATGGTATTGATGGCATCCTTGCATCATTTGATTCTGCCGGAAGGCCTACTTTAAAAGCTCATATAGCCCAGGAATTTACCCTAGAGCTAAAAAATGCCTTAATGGATCTTCAGTCCCCCGGTGAAAATGAATTACACCGTGAAGCATTAGCTGCAAATGCATTAGCAATTGCTTACTCCAAAGTAGTTGAAGAACTAATAGCCCAAACAGGCATTTCAGCGAAACAAATTCGTAGCATTGGCGCCCATGGACAAACTATTCGACATCAACCAGGTCTTCATGATGGCCTTGGCTATACAAAACAGACACTCAATGCTTCTCTACTCGCAGAATTAACTCAAATTGATGTCATTGCTGATTTTCGTAGCCGTGACATTTCTGCAAATGGGCAAGGGGCACCTTTAGTCCCTGCTTTTCATGCTGCACAATTTGGATCACCCTCCGCGAATAGAGCCATTCTCAATTTAGGCGGGATAGCGAATCTAACATTACTACCTAAATCAAATCAATCTGCCGTATTAGGATTTGATTGCGGGCCAGGCAATGTCCTGATGGATCTTTGGATTTGCAAACATCAATCCAAACCTTTTGACGCAAAGGGAGAATGGGCAAGCAGCGGCAATGTTATTCCTGAGTTATTAGAGCAATTATTATCTGAAGAATTTATCTCCCAAAATGCACCTAAAAGCACGGGTCGCGACTTGTTTAATCAAACTTGGCTTGATCAATTTTTAACTCAGGATTCAAACTATCCGCCAGAAAATGTTCAAGCAACTTTAGCTCACTACACAGCTCATTCAGCCCTTATTCATTTACTGAAATATCAAAATAACTGTGATGAACTTTTAGTTTGTGGAGGTGGAGTCAGAAACGATTTTTTAATGTCGTTATTGAAAAATGAAATTACTCAACATATGCCATCCACTAAAGTCTCATCAACTGCAGAATTAGGAGTTGACCCCCAGACAGTTGAAGCGCTTGCTTTTGCATGGCTAGCATGGGCACATTTGCACAATGTTCCTGCAAACCTACCCGCGGTTACTGGAGCCCGAGGCCCCAGAATACTGGGAGCTCGGTATCCTGCTTAATTATTTAAGCCGAAAAAGATGATCCACATCCACAAGTTGTTGTGGCGTTAGGATTTTTAATTACAAACTGTGAACCATTAATGTCTTCTTTGTAGTCGATCTCAGCACCGACTAAATATTGAAAACTCATTGAATCCACCAACAAAGTCACACCGTTTTTTGTGAACTCAGTGTCATCTTCATTAACATCTTCGTCAAATGTAAAGCCGTACTGAAAACCAGAGCAGCCTCCACCCTGAACGAAGACTCGTAGTTTCAAGCCTGGATTTCCTTCTTCGGCAATTAAATCTGCAACTTTAGCAGCAGCACTGTCCGTAAAAATTAACGGTTCTGGTGGTTGCTCTAAGTTTTCAACCGGTTGTGTAGCAGTAGCTGTCATATTTAACTCCTTGCACTTTCTTAATATTCACATTTTAGGCTTTATTTGCCCTACTTGCATTATGGTTATGTCTAGGATTAGGGTAAGAGGGCAATATGTTTAAGCCCCATGTCTTCAGGCAGACCAAACATCAGATTCATACACTGCACACCTTGACCGGACGCCCCTTTAACCAAGTTATCTTCAACCACCAAAATAATCAAAGTATCACCATTATTTGGACGATGGATAGCAATCCTTAAAGCATTGCTTCCTCTAACAGAACGTGTCTCGGGGTGACTACCTGCCGGCATCACATCTACAAAAGGCTCGTTCGCATAGAACTTTTCAAATAAAGCTTGAAAATCTGTATCACGACCTTCAGGCGTAATTTTTGCGTAGAGCGTTGAATGAATACCTCTAATCATCGGCGTCAAATGAGGCACAAATGTCAATCCAATGTCTTCATGACCAGCAATCGCTTTTAAACCTTGAATAATTTCTGGACTATGACGATGCCCTTTAACGCCATACGCTTTAAAGTTATCTCCAGCTTCAGCAAGTAATGTGCCGACCTCAGCTTTTCTACCAGCACCAGATACCCCTGACTTCGAGTCTGAAATCAAATAAGTTGTATCAATTAATTTTTTTCCGCCAGTTGATTTTGGAGATAACAATGGGGCAAAACCAAGTTGCACAGAAGTCGGATAACAGCCAGCCAAACCAACAACGCGAGCTTTTTTAATTGCTTCACGATTAATCTCTGCCAGCCCATATACAGCTTCTTTTAATATTTCAGGGCAAGCATGTGGCATGCCATACCACTTCTCAAATTCAGCCGTATCTTTTAAACGAAAGTCTGCTGCCAAGTCCAAAATTTTGACATTCGCATCAAGCAACTCTTGTGCTTGAGCCATTGCAACGCCATGCGGTGTCGCAAAGAAAACGACATCACACTCATTTAACTTTGCTTTTTCAGGGGTCGTAAATGCTAGGTCGACTCTACCCCTTAAAGAAGGATACATGTCAGCAACCGGCATACCATCCTCTTTACGAGAGGTAATCGCTTTTAATTGAACCTCTGGATGTTGCGCTAACAGGCGGAGTAACTCAACACCCGTATAACCAGTTCCACCAACAATGCCGACTTTAATCATGACAATTCCTAAACTTTTCAGAGATTAAATACTGTTTTAGCAATATAGCTTGTTTGTATATCTTTTGGAAAAAAAACCGCACATGCTTTCGCATATGCGGCTCTTTGCCCACCGGAGCAGGCAATCCAACAGCGATAAATTAACGCTTGCTGAACTGTTTGCGACGACGTGCGCCACGCAAACCAACTTTTTTACGTTCAACTTCACGTGCATCACGTGTAACAAAACCAGCTTTTGACAAGCTTGATTTCAATGCATTGTCATAATCGATCAATGCACGAGTTACGCCGTGACGAACTGCACCAGCTTGACCAGTTTCACCACCACCTGAAACATTAACTTTAATATCAAAAGTTTCTGAGTGATTAGTTAAAACTAAAGGCTGACGCGCAATCATGCGTGATGTTTCGCGAGAAAAATATTCATCAATAGGTTTGCCATTAACAATAATTTGGCCTTTACCTGATTTGATAAATACACGTGCCACAGAGCTCTTGCGGCGACCGGTTCCGTAATTCCAATTTCCAATCATGACCGCTCCTTAGATGTCGAGCACGCGTGGCTGTTGAGCCTCGTGTGGATGAGTAGCATCGCCATAAACTTTTAATTTCTTAATCATGGCGTAGCCCAGAGGGCCTTTTGGCAACATGCCTTTAACAGCTTTTTCCAAGGCACGGCCTGGGAAACGAGCTTGCATTTTTTCAAAATTGGTTTCGTAAATACCGCCTGGATATCCAGAATGGCGGAAATACTTCTTATCCAATGATTTAGTGCCAGTAACACGCAATTTACCTGCGTTAATTACGACAATATAGTCACCCGTATCAACGTGTGGTGTGAATTCAGGTTTGTGTTTGCCGCGTAGACGGTGTGCCACTTCACTGGCGACACGACCAAGGACTTTGTCCGTAGCGTCAATCACGAACCATTCACGCTTAACCTCATGTGGTTTTGCGGAAAAAGTTTTCATGATTACTTTCAATAATGAAGCCCAAAATATCAAACTTGTTGGTTTCACTCGGCCTTGCTTATGCTTGCACGCTCTCGATCAACTTCTCAAATTTGTACTGCATTTTCCCCGGGGCTGTTCGGGAAAGCCTTAAATTCTACCAAAAAAAAGCCCCAGGGGGAAGCCCCGGGGCGTAAATCCACCTTTATTGGGGTGGAGGAGACAATCGTAGCTATCGCAAATGCTTTGTTAGTATCATAGGATCCTAATAAACACCTGTCGATGCAATGGTTAAATTGTACACTAAGGGTTAGTACTAGGCGAGATATTTTAAAAAAACATAGGTAAATCAATAGATTATGGAATGCACAGTTAACTGGATGGGCCAAGATGGCATGAGCTTTTCTGCTGAAGTAGGCAGCGGTCACCTCATTAACATGGACGGAGCGCCAGAGGCTGGCGGTCGTAACTTAGCACCCCGCCCAATGGAACTATTACTTGCTGGCGCAGGTGGCTGCACCGCATTTGACGTTGTCATGATCCTAAAAAAAGCGCGTCAAGCCATAACGGGGTGTAAAGTTCAGCTAGAAGCAGTAAGGGCAGAGACTGAGCCGAAAGTGTTTACTCACATCAATATGAAATTTATCGTTACCGGCAAAGATTTAGACCCAGTTCGAGTAGAAAAAGCCGTAAATCTCTCCCATGAGAAATATTGTTCAGCAACAATCATGCTTGGAAAGACAGCAGAAATCACTCATTCAATCGAAATCATCGAAGGATAAGTGCAGAGTCGGTCGATAAGCCGGATTCTGTCGCCCTGATTTTCATCAAGGGGCAATCATTCATCTAGATCCACCGTTACCAGTGGACTCAAGCTCCCTACCCGCAGGCTCAGCGGGTCGCCTCAACGCCTGCCTATTTGGGATTGCTCCGAGTGGAGGTTACCGCGTTTCACCGTAACTAAATACGCTCGTCTCTGTGGCCCTATTCCTCACGTCACCGTGGATGGCCGTTAGCCATCACCCTACCCTTTGGAGTCCGGACTTTCCTCCCCAGTATTTACATACTGCGACGATTGCCTAACCGACTCTGCGACCGTAGTCTAACCGACAAATGACCAAGAAAGTATTTCGCCTGCATTTAAAGGCACAACCAGATCATTGCCTAAAGGGTAATTTTCAGGAATTTGTTGATTTGTCTTTGACAAAGTAATCTTGCCAGCATTTCTAGGCAAGTTATAAAAATCAGGGCCATTAAATGAAGCAAATGCCTCCAATTTATCCAAGCGATGCACCTCGTCAAATGCTTGTGCATAAAGCTCCATTGCATGACTAGCGGTATAACAGCCCGCACATCCACATGCATGCTCCTTTAAGTTTTTCGGATGAGGTGCACTATCTGTCCCCAAGAAAAAGCGATTCGAGTCGCTTGTAGCCACTTCAACCAATGCCTTGCGATGTTCTTCGCGCTTTAATACGGGTAAGCAATAGTAATGAGGACGAATACCTCCTTGGAAAATCGCATTTCGATTGAACAACAAATGATGAGCAGTAATTGTTGCGCCAATTTTTCCCTGACGAGTCGTATCAGCATCTCTTACATACTGAGCAGCTTGCTTAGTTGTAATGTGCTCAAAGACCACTTTCAATCCAGGAAATTGAGATCGCAAGGGATTAAGCACCTTATCAATAAAAACAGATTCTCTATCAAATAAATCAATATCTGAATTTGTAACTTCACCATGGACTAACAAAGGCATTCCAACACGCTCCATAGCCGCAAGAGCTGCACTACATTTGTTAATGTCGGTTACGCCCGCATCACTATTCGTTGTTGCTCCCGCAGGATATAACTTAAATCCAACAACACCAGACTTTGCCGCAAGCTCTACTTCCGAAGCTGGAGTGTTATCCGTTAAATAAAGAGTCATTAATGGTTGAAAATTCTTAGCTTCTGTAACTGAACTATCAATGTCCTTCAAAGCAACTTGAATTCGCTCTCTATAAGCATTTGCTTGATCAACCGTTGTAACCGGCGGCTTAAGATTAGGCATGATGATTGCCCGACCAAATTGTCTAGCGGTATGCGCCAAAACATTCGGCAATACATTGCCATCGCGCACATGCAAGTGCCAATCATCAGGTCTGGTAATAGTTAATTGATTCATATCTTTTTACTGAATTAATATCATTCGAAAATCATTTACATTTGTAAGTGTAGGGCCAGTATATAAAAGACTGTTAGTTTTTTTAAAGAAACCAAATGCATCATGCATATCTAGGTCTTTTTGCGGGTCAATTTGACTACCCTTAACTACATCCCTCGTTTCATTTGTAAACCAAGCGCCAGCATTATCTTCACTTCCATCAATCCCATCAGTATCTGCTGCAAGAGCAGATAAAGTTAACTCATCTTGGGTGTGCAAAAAGAGGGATAGCAAATATTCTGTACAACGGCCACCTCTACCTTTAAGACCCTTAGGAATAGTGACAGTGCATTCGCCACCAGAAATAATTGCTATTGGCTTTCTAAAAACATCTCCTCCTTGAGACATTTGTTTAACGAGAGTGGCATGATCAATTGCAACATCACGAGCTTCCCCGGTGATGTCGTCACCCAAAATAACTGGTGTAATTCCTTGTTGTTCGCAATACTGCGCTGCAGCTTCCAAACTGGCTGCAGCTGTAGCAAATACATGATTACGAATATGCAGCAAAGTTGGATCATTAGGTTTAAGGGTTTCAACCAACTCACCTCGAACCCCAGCCCCCAAATGCTTCACAATCGACTCGGGAATAACCGAATCATCTCCTACCAATTGATACTTTTCTAATATGGCATATGCATCCGCATAAGTAGATGGATCAGCCGCACATGGACCACTAGCAATATCTTCAGGTCTATCACCCGTTACATCTGAAATGATAAATGCATCAACCTTAGCTCCAAGTTCAACTGCCCTTTTTGCCAAATGACCACCCTGTATTGCTGATAAATGTTTACGAACAATATTCATTTCTTCGATAGGTGCACCCGAACGCAATAACTGCTGGGTCAACAACTTCAAATCATCTATTGAAATCTGGCCCGAAGGCAAACTTAATAAACTTGATCCTCCACCAGAAATTAATGCAATTAATTGATCACCTGGTTTAAGCGTTGCTACCAAATCCATAATTTCAGAAGCGGCGTCAAGACCAGCTTGATCCGGTACAGGATGAGCCGCCTCAATAATTCGAATTTTTTTATTGATGCTCGCGTCCTCTATGTCATGTCCATATCGAGTAATCACCAAACCTTCTATGTTTGCTTCGGGCCAATTTAATTGAGCATGCTTCTCAAAAGCCAATGCCATCGAGGCACCCGCTTTGCCTGCGCCAACAACCAAACACCTCCCAGTTAATCCTTTAGGAAATACAGTTTGCAATGCATTTGGTAAAGATTGCGATGGATCAGCAATCGATAAGGCACTATTAAATGCTTGCTTCAAAACTTCGACAGGTTCTAAATCAGCCATATTCAATACTATGTATTAATTTGCATCAGCTTCACGCTGTTGCAACTGCCACATTTCAAAATATTTACCACCCAATTCAATTAGCTCTTGATGAGTTCCTCTTTCAACAATCTCTCCTGCATCCATCACCAATATCTGATGAGCATCAACAACAGTTGATAATCGGTGAGCAATTACCAACGCACTTCGATTAGTTGCTAATCGAGTTAACTCCTGCTGAATTGCTTTTTCAGTTTTTGAATCCAATGCAGAGGTTGCTTCATCAAAAATCAATAATGCTGGTTCCTTTAATAAAGTTCTCGCGATTGCCACTCGCTGCTTTTCTCCGCCAGATAATTTGAGTCCTCGCTCGCCAACAGGGGTTTTATAACCTTCAGGCAAACTCACAATGAAATCATGGATTTGAGCCGATTTAGCAGCAGACTCTATTTCTTCTTGCGTCGCCCCAGGCCTTCCATAAGCAATGTTATAACCAATCGTATCGTTAAATAAAACGGTATCTTGGGGAACAATCCCAATAATTTTTCTTAAGCTTGCTTGGGTTAAATTTCTTATATCCTGACCATCAAAAGTGATAGATCCAGAACTAACATCATAAAAACGGAAAAGTAATCTAGCTAAGGTACTTTTACCAGATCCACTATGTCCAACAACAGCCGTGGTTGTTCCAGCATCCAGTGTGAAATCAACATCTTTGAGTATCTGACGATTAGCTTCATATGAAAAATTCACATGATTAAATTTAACAGTAGGGCCCAGCTTTGCATTTGTTAATTGAATATCTTTTGCATCAGGAATATCTGAAATTTCTTTATCTTTACTCAACAAATCAAACATGCGATCCATATCAATCAAAGCTTGTTTGATTTCTCGATAAATTACACCAAGAAAATTCAAAGGAATATACAACTGAAGCATTAATGTATTAATTAATACGAGGTCACCCAGCGTCATTCGACCAGATTCAACACCAAGAACTGAACGCCACAAAATCAGCACAAGACCAAGAACAATGATGACCTGCTGACCAAAATTTAAAAATGCTAGAGAACGCTGTGATTTAAGAGCAGCTTCCCTATAGCTTTCGAGATTAGCATCATAGCGAGTCGCTTCAAATTTTTCGTTGCCAAAATATTTAACAGTCTCAAAGTTAAGCAAAGAATCAATAGCTTTTTGATTAGCCCTTGAGTCCATATCATTCATCGCTCGACGATAGCCTGTTCGCCACTCGGTCACCTTAATCGTAAAAACAATGTAGGTCACCAAAGCTACCAATGAAATTGCAGCAAATACCCAGTCGTAGTTCCAACCTAAATAGCCTAAGACAAGGATGAACTCAAGAATTGTTGGAACAATGCTATACAACGAATAGGAAATAAGTGACTGAATGCCACGGGCACCTCTTTCAATATCGCGACTCACACCGCCAGTTTGTCTGGCTAAATGAAATCTCAATGACAATGCGTGCAAATGTTCAAATACCTCTAATGCCACCTGTCTAATTGCATTTTGAGTGACTTTTGAAAATAAAAATTCACGTAACTCTGTAAATAATGTCCCAAGCAACCTCAACGCACCGTAAGCAACGATTAACGCCAAGGGGACAACTAGCAATCTTCTCGGATCATCAGCAGATAACGAAAGGTCATCAATTAAATGCTTCAAGATCATTGGAACGCCAATATTTGAGAACTTGGCCAATACCAAACACGCCATCGCAAAAGCCACCCTAGTTGGATGACTCAACACATATGGCATTAGACTCTTAATAGCCACCCAATCACCTCTAACACTACTGTGATTTGATGATGCGTTTGATTCTCTTCTTCTCAAAGTAAATCTCTTATTCTTAATAATGATTTTTTATTATTGTCACTCATAAACAAAAGGCCCGCTTAAATTTGCGGGCCTTTTTGATTGCTAAGCAAGCTTAGGCTGTTTTAAGTGGCTCAGTATTTCTTAAACGAATATGAAGTTCACGTAATTGCTTTTCATCAACAGGGCTTGGTGCTTGAGTCAACAAACATTGGGCGCGTTGAGTTTTAGGGAAAGCGATCACATCGCGAATTGAATCAGCGCCCGTCATCATCGTAACGATACGGTCGAGACCAAATGCTATACCACCATGAGGAGGCGCACCATATTGCAAGGCATCTAATAAGAATCCAAATTTAGCTTGAGCCTCTTCAGCTCCAATTTTCAATGCACGGAATACTTGGCTTTGTACAGCCTCTTGGTGAATACGCACTGATCCACCACCAATTTCCCAACCATTAAGCACCATGTCATATGCTTTAGCTAAACATTTTCCTGGATCAGTCTCCAATAAAGCTAAATGCTCATCTTTTGGACTTGTAAATGGGTGATGACATGCAACCCAACGAGCATTTTCTTCATCATATTCAAACATTGGGAAATCAACTACCCACAATGGACGCCATTCATCAACAAAGAGGCCTTTTGCACGAGCCCAGTCAGAATGTCCAATCTTGACTCGCAATGCGCCAATTGCGTCATTAACCACTTTAGCTTTATCTGCGCCAAAGAAAATAATGTCGCCATTTTGAGCACCAGTTTTTTCAATAATGGCAGTAATAGCTGCATCATGAAGATTTTTAACAATCGGGGACTGCAAACCGTTACGACCCTGTGAAACATCATTTACTTTAATCCACGCTAAACCTTTAGCGCCATAAATAGATACGAATTGCGTGTAATCATCGATTTCACTTCTTGAGATTTCTGATCCACCCGGAACTCTCAAGCCGACAACACGGCCATTGTCCATATTAGCCGCACCTGAGAAGACCTTGAACTCGACGTCTTTCATAACATCCGTCAATTCAGTGAACTCTAAAAGTACGCGCAAGTCAGGCTTATCAGATCCAAATCTGCCCATTGTTTCTGAATAAGGCATCACAGGGAACGGATTTGCTAACTCAACATTCATTACCTTCTTGAAAATATGACGCATCATGTTTTCAAACAAATCACGAATTTCCATCTCGCCCAAGAAAGATGTTTCGCAGTCAATCTGAGTAAATTCTGGTTGACGATCAGCTCTTAAATCTTCGTCACGGAAGCACTTAACGATTTGATAATAACGCTCGAAACCTGCAACCATTAATAACTGTTTAAATAGCTGAGGAGATTGGGGTAATGCAAAGAATTGCCCATCATGGACACGTGAAGGAACCAAGTAGTCACGAGCACCCTCTGGCGTACTCTTAGTTAACATTGGTGTCTCAATATCAATAAAGCCAGCATCATCTAAATAACGACGGCATTCCATAGCCACGTTGTAACGCAACCGCAAATTCTTTTGCATTTGCGGACGACGCAAATCAAGTACACGATGCGTTAGTCGAGTCGTTTCTGAAAGATTTTCATCTTCCAATTGGAATGGAGGTGTTACAGATGCATTCAGAATCGTTAGTTCATGACACAGAATTTCAATCTTGCCAGTCGTTAAATCATTATTTTCAGTACCTGCAGGTCTTGCTCGAACCAAGCCTTTAATTTGCAAACAGAATTCATTACGTACGCCTTCTGCAAGCTTAAACATGTCTGCACGATCAGGATCGCAAACCACCTGCACAAAACCTTCACGATCTCTTAAGTCAATAAAAATAACGCCGCCATGATCACGTCGACGATTAACCCAACCAGCAATACTGACTTCTTGACCAATTAATTTTTCAGTAACTAAACCACATGCATGACTACGAATCGACATATACAACCTTCTTAATAATTTTTACTAATTTGAACTAACATGGGCTCCTGGCGGAACCGAACCCATTGAAACAATATGTTTAAGCGCCTCTTCTACAGACATTGAGAGTTCAATAACTTCATCTTTAGGCACAATCATAAAAAAACCTGAAGTTGGATTGGGCGTTGTTGGAACAAACACATTAATGTGTGCCCCCTGAAGTTTAGAAGCAACTTCTTGCGCAGCATTCCCTGTCAAAAATCCAATCGTCCAAGAATTCTGATGCGGATATCTAATCAGCACGGCTTTTCTAAAAGATTCACCACCACTAGAAAATAGCGTATCCGAAACCTGTTTAACACCTGAATAAATTGATCTAACAATTGGAATTCGATGCAAAATCGAATCCCATGCTTTTAACCACCATTTACCTGCAAAGGTAATTGCAAAAATACCTGTTGCAAAAATAACCGTAATAACAATTAAGATCCCAACACCTGGTAATTCTCTAAATCCTTGAAGCGCTGGTGACAATGCATTTGGCAAAACAGCAATAATGGCTTTCATAATGGATCCAAAGACGCCATCAAGAATGCCCAAGCCCCAAGTGATCACCCAAATGGTAATCGCCAATGGCGCCCAAACCAGAATGCCTGCTAAAAAGTATTTTTTCATTTTCAATATTGGAAACTAACCCAATATTATGCCCTTTTTTAGGGGACTTTTTCCCAAAACTACCTTTGTTTTAGGTGATCAATCTAATTGTTGGGCTGTTTTAAGCATTTCTTGAGGGATCAATAGGCTACCTATGAGCATTCCAAGCAAACTTGCGATCAATCCCGATAGTTGGGGAGCAATGACTGCATCAGCTGCCACAAGCTCTGAAATAATCCAAACAGACAATCCTAGGACAATCGACAAAAGACCGCCCATTGGCTTAGCTTTTGACCAATAAACTCCAAATGCCAACGGCACAAAAGCTGACACTAAAGTGATTTTATAGGCATTTTCGACCATTTTAAAGATAGATAGATGCGAATTAAGCGCAAATAATGTAACCAAACCAGTAAAACCCACCACTGTGCATCGCATCACAATTAATAATTGCTTTTGGGATAGGTGCTTAAAAAAGCCTTTAATGATATTTTCCGAGAACGAGACTGATGGCGCCAGCAATGTCGCACTTGCACAACTTTTAATTGCGGATAGCAGGGCTCCAAAAAACATAATTTGGGCAAATAGTGGAGTGTGCTGCATGATTAATGTTGGCAAGATCATTTGTGAATCGGTATACAAATGAGCTTCAACAAGCTTAGGATCAATCAAAGTTGCTGAATAAGCTAAAAACATTGGAACAAATGCAAAGCCAAAATATAAGACACCCCCAAGAATTGCACCCCTAACTGCAATATTTTCATTTTTAGAGGAAGTAACTCGTTGAAAAACATCCTGCTGAGGTATTGAACCAAGCATCATCGTAAATAAGGCTGCAATAAATCCAGCAATGGATGCGAAATTAAGATCCGGCCAAAATTTAAAAAGCCCCGCATCATTAGCATGTTGAGCAACTGCCAAAACTCCACCAGTCATTCCGCTTAGCTCATGCCCAATAAACAACATACCAATGACGATGATGATCATCTGCAAGAAGTCAGTAATTGCAACTGCCCACATCCCGCCGAAAATTGTATAAATTAAGACACTGCCAGAACCAATTAGCATTCCAACATTTTTACTTATTGCTCCATCAGAGACAACATTAAAGACAAGTCCTAAAGCCATTATCTGAGCAGCGACCCATCCTAAATAAGAAACTATGATGCAAAGCGTAACTAATATCTCAACAGATCGGCCATATTTTTCATGATAGAAATCACCAATTGTTAAGAATTTTTTTCTATACAAAGGCTTCGCAAAAAATAAGCCGACAAGCACTAAGCAAAGTGAAGATCCAAACGGGTCAGCCACAACACCAGATAAACCCTCTTTTAAAAAAGTAGCTGGCGCTCCAAGCACAGCCTCTGCCCCAAACCAAGTTGCAAAAACTGTTGCTGTCACCATATACATTGGCAAACTATGTCCTGCAGCAGCAAAGTCAGTTGCATTACGAACCTTAAGCGCAGCAACTAGGCCAATCATGACCGAAATAAACCAATAGATCACAACAAACCAAAGTAGCATCGTCATTAACTCCGGATTAAGACTGGCCTAATTGAATAACAACCATTGCTCCAACAACTACCCCAATAACAAACAGTGAAAAGTATTTCCATTTTTTCATTGAGTCTAATTGCTGAGCTAAAAATTTCTCCGATTCAGTCGGCCCTTGATTTTGTTTTTGCTTAATTTCTAATTCAAGCCAAGTAGAAATGAGTCTTGGTAATTCTGGAATCATTTGAGCCCATCTTGGAGCCTCTACTTTAACTTTATCTAAGAAACCTCTAATCCCGATTTGTTGATCCATCCAAGATTGCATAATTGGTTTTACGGTCTTCCATAAATCCAAATCCGGATCCAACTGCCTACCCAAGCCCTCAACGTTCAGAAGAGTTTTTTGAAGCATTGTTAATTGAGGTTGAATCTCAACCTTAAATCGGCGAGATGTTTGGAACAAACGCATCAAAACAATACCCAAAGAAATTTCTTTTAACGGTCTATCAAAATAAGGTTCACATACCGCACGCACAGCACCTTCCAAATCTTCAACCCTCGTCTCTTTTGGAACCCAACCAGATTCGATATGTAATGCAGCAACACGGTGATAGTCGCGATTAAAGAATGCTAAGAAATTTTGGACTAAATAATTTTTATCTGTTTCAGATAATGTTCCAACAATTCCAAAATCCAAAGAGATCAAACGACCAAACGTATTTGGCTCCAAGCTAACCATAATGTTGCCAGGATGCATGTCGGCATGAAAAAATCCATGTTGAAATGCTTGCGTAAAGAAAACTTCAACTCCATCTTTAGCTAATTTTTTAAGATCAACGCCGGCAGCTTTAAGTTCGTCCAATCGAGCAATAGAAATGCCTCGCATTCTTTCCATCACCATCACATTGGTGTGACATAAATCCCAATAGATTTCAGGGATCATCAACTTATCAGATCCCTCAAAGTTTCTGCGGAGTTGACTAGCATTAGCAGCTTCTCGCATTAAGTCGAGTTCATCATGAATACAAGTATCAAATTCAGCAACAACTTCCTTCGGTTTTAATCGTTTTCCGTCATAAGAGAATTTTTCAACTAAAGCAGCAATAGTGCGCATTAAAGCTAAGTCACTTTCAATGACCGGCAAAATTCCGGGGCGCAATACTTTTACCGCAACTTCTTTACCAGTCCATTCAGGATTCTTATCAGTCCCGCGCAGGGCGCCAAAATGAACCTGAGCAACAGATGCACTAGCTACAGGCTCAAATTCTAAATAAGTAAAAATGTCATCGACAGAGCAACCTAAAGCTTTTTCAATAATTTGTCGCGATTCTTCACTCGAGAATGGAGGTACATCATCTTGTAATTTAGCAAGTTCATTCGCTATATCTTCAGGAAGTAAATCCCTCCTTGTTGATAATACCTGCCCAAATTTCACAAAAATCGGGCCTAATGATTCCAACGTTAACCGAATACGAACACCTCTTGGTAAGCGCGTTGGTGCCGTCCATGCCAAAGGCTTAATAAAAATAGAAAGTAAGCCAGGCTTAAGAATTTTATCTAGTAGATCAAACAGTCCGAAACGCCAAAGCGTAAAAAAAATTGTCAAAATTCGGGTTATTTTCTTAATCACATCAAACTCCCGACGACAAATCTTCTTGTTTAATTATTTTCAAAATTCTTTCGATTTTCTTTTCACTGCGATCAACAGCATCACGCAATTGACGAATCTCATTTTTAAAAATATCGAACTCTTTAACATCCACAATAGCTTTTTTCTCATGAACCAAATAGTCACGGATACCGCCTCTTAAATCACGAGTTGCTTGCTTAGTTGCATTAAAAACTTTTTTAGCCTCAATGCCAACTCTATGAGCAGGAGCATCCCCTATCCACTTAGCTAAATCTTCCTCCGCCTCCCAGCGCAAATTAGAAGCTAATTTTGATAAATCATGTGCAAGATCAACATCCCCCGAAATGCGGACATATTTAGCAGCTCCTGATTTGCCGGCTGATAAGAACTCAAAAATTGCTTCTCGAGCAACATCTAAAGAGACCTTTGGTTCAGCCTGCTCATCAGATGATGCATTTGAAAATCCACCAGGGCGAATCACCAATAAAAACTGTCCAACCGGCAATTGCAATGAAACAACTTTGCCAACATGTTTTTCAATTATTTTTTGCGCCCATTCCTCTTGAGCTATCAAATGATTGATAGCCGCAAGAACAATTGTTGGAATTTGGAGATTAGCCATTCAGATTATTTTCAAAATTCTCTTAATACTTATAACCAATATGAAGCGCAACAATTCCGCCAGTCATACGATGAACCTCAACATGATCAAAGCCCGCCTCCAACATCATTTTGCGAAGCGTCTCTTGATCAGGGTGCATACGAATTGATTCTGCTAAATATTGATAGCTTTGTGAATCTTTTGCAACAACGTCACCTAGCCAAGGCAAAACCTTGAAGGAATAAAAATCATAAGCAGGTTTCAGTGCTTCAACCGGTTGCGAAAACTCAAGGACCATGGTTTTACCACCAGGTCTAGTTACTCGACACATTTCTTTTAGTGCAATTTCTTTATGGGTCATATTTCTAAGACCAAATGAGACTGTCACTAAATCGAAATATGAGTTTGGAAATGGGATATTTTCTGCATCAAGCTGAACACAAGGGATCATGCATCCCTTATCCAACAAACGATCACGACCAACCCCCAGCATCGAAGAATTAATATCGCTCAACCATACCTGACCAGTCTCACCAGCACGTTTAGCAAATGCCATAGCAAGATCGCCCGTACCTCCAGCAATATCTAATGCCTTATGACCAGGACGAACATTAGCCTGACTAATCGTGAAAGCCTTCCACAAACGATGTAAACCAAAGGACATTAAATCGTTCATCACATCATATTTGCTAGCTACAGAATGAAATACCCCAGCAACCTTGCCGGCTTTTTCTTCTTCTTTAACTTTTTGATAACCGAAATGGGTTTCCGCCATAACTTTACTTTCAAAAATTCTTACTTCATCGGAGTATCGCGATCCAAATTAGCTGCAGCTAATTTAGCTAAATACTCCGTCCATAATTTATCTTGGTTTAAACACAACTCTTTTAAATAATCCCAGGTATATAAACCTGAATCATGGCCATCAGTAAATGTTGGCTTAATCGCATAATGCCCAACCGGCTCAACACTAACAATCCCAACATCACGTTTACCAGTCTGCAAGGTCTCTTGGCCTGATCCATGCCCCTTAACTTCCGCAGAGGGAGATAAAACTCTCAACAATTCAAACGGCAATTTATAAACCATACCATCCGAATAACCCAATTCCAATACCTTGGATTGTTGATGAACAACCAAGGAATCTGGAACTGGTAATGGTTGGCTTGACATTACACCAACACTCGCTCGATTCCACCTGTATTGGCATTTTTGACATACTCTGCCATCCAGTTTTCGCCTAACAAATGTTTTGCCATTTCTACAACGATATAGTCGGCTTTCGTACCGCTATCTTCGTTATAACGTGACAAACCTTGCAAGCAAGACGGGCAACTAGTCAAAATCTTAACTTCACCATCGAAATCTTTTCTTAGCGCATTAGCGCCTTTCTTCATTTCGATTTCTTTTCTAAAACGAACTTGGGTAGAAACATCGGGACGAGTAACCGCCAAAGTACCCGACTCACCACAACACCTGTCATTTTTTGCGATCGTGGTTGCATCAGCAGTTTGAACAAGTGCGTTAACCGTCTTTAATGGATCTTGAAGCTTCATTGGTGTATGGCAAGGATCGTGATACATATAACGAACTCCTTGAACACCCTCAAGCTTGACACCTTTTTCCATTAAGAATTCGTGAATATCAATAATTCTGCAGCCAGGGAAAATCTTATCGAACTCATAACCAGCTAACTGGTCATAACAAGTTCCACAAGAAACTACGACTGTTTTAATATCCAAATAATTGAGCGTATTGGCCATACGGTGGAATAACACTCGATTATCCGTAATGATCTTATCGGCCTTATCAAAATCTCCTGAGCCACGCTGTGGGTAACCACAACATAAATATCCAGGTGGCAATATAGTTTGTACACCAGCTTCCCATAGCATCGCTTGAGTAGCTAAACCAACTTGCGAGAATAATCTTTCTGATCCACAACCTGGGAAATAGAAAACCGCCTCAGAATCAACCGTTGTCGTTTTTGGATTACGAATAATCGGCACAATTGATGGATCTTCAATATCCAACAAAGCTCTAGCAGTTTTCTTAGGAAGATTACCAGGCATTTTTTTATTCACAAAATGAATAACTTGTTCTCTAACTGGAGGCAATCCCAATGTTGCCCTAGGCTTGGCGGTTTGTTTATTAGCCAAACGTTTAAACAAATTATTCGCTAAACGTTGAGCTTTATAACCCCAGTCAATCATGACTTTTCTAGTCAAATGAATGGTTTCAGGGTTAGTCGCGTTTAAGAAGAACATCGAAGCAGATGCGCCAAGATTAAAACGCTTTTGCCCCATTTTGCGTAATAAGTTACGCATATTCATCGTGACGTCGCCGAAATCAATCTTAACAGGGCAAGGCGTCAAGCATTTATGACAAACCGTGCAATGCGCGGCAACATCATCAAACTCTTCCCAATGTCGAATTGAAATACCTCGACGAGTCTGCTCTTCATATAAGAAAGCTTCGACCAATAACGAAGTCGCTAAAATTTTATTTCTTGGGCTATATAAAAGATTTGCCCTTGGAACATGGGTAGAGCAAACTGGCTTACATTTACCGCAACGCAAACAATCTTTAATGCTTGAAGAGATTGCACCTATATCACTTTGCTGCATGATGAGCGACTCATGGCCCATCAGTCCAAAACTTGGCGTGTATGCATTTCGCAAATCAGCGCCTGGCATCAGTTTGCCTTTATTAAATCTACCCTCTGGGTCAACTTGATTTTTATATGCGCGGAAATCTTTGATCTCTGCTTCTGTAAGGAACTCAAGCTTTGTAATCCCGATGCCATGCTCACCTGAAATTACGCCATCGAGTGATCTCGCAAGATCCATGATCTTAGCAACTGCATGATGCGCATCTTGCAGCATTTCATAGTCATCAGAATTAACCGGAATATTAGTGTGAACATTGCCATCGCCCGCATGCATATGTAAGGCAACAAACACCCGTTTACGCAAAATCTTTTTATGAATTGCTTCGCATTCAGCCAAAATTGGTGCAAATGCAGCGCCACTAAATATTTGACGCAAGCCTTCACGAACCTCTAACTTCCAAGAAACCCGAATACTTCTATCTTGCAGACGTTCAAAATATTCACTTTGGTTTTTTGCCCATTCAGCCCAACGCGCTCGAACTTCTTTAATCAAAGTTGTCGCTTGAGAAACTCGATCTTCTAATAATTCAGAAGAAGGGATTTCATTAGCATCGTCAGTCTTACCAAGAGGTAAATTACCTCGTGTTAAAAATACTTCTAATGCATCTAATAATTGAAGTTTGTTTTTTAGAGAAAGCTCAATATTGATGTATTCAATACCATCCGTGTACTCACCCATTCGAGGCAACGGAATCACAACATCTTCATTCACTTTAAATGCATTTGTGTGTCTAGCAATCGCCGCTGTACGTGAACGATCTAACCAAAACTTCTTACGAGCTTCTGGACTTACTGCAACAAAACCTTCGCCTGTTCGATGGTTAGCCATACGAACAACTTCGCTAGCAGCCTGTGCGACTTGATTTTCATCATCGCCAACAATGTCACCAATGAGAACCATCTTAGGCAATACATTACGCTTAGATTTTGTTGAGTAACCTACTGCTCTTAAATAACGTTCATCTAAATGCTCAAGACCAGCAAGAATCGCTCCGCCAGCTTTAGTTTGTTCATCCAAATAATTTTTAATTTCAACAATGCTTGGGATTGATTCGCGCGCTTGCCCGAAAAACTCCAAGCATACAGTGCGGGTTTGCTTAGGCATACGGTGCAACACCCAACGCGCACTCGTAATCAAGCCATCGCAGCCTTCTTTTTGAACCCCCGGAAGACCAGCCAAGAATTTATCTGTAACGTCCTTACCTAAACCTTCTTTACGGAATCGTTTGCCTTCAATGACTAGTTTTTCAGTTTTAAGAACAACTTCTCCTGGCGCTTTATTACCATCAGACCATGTCAATCCAAACGTTGCCACAGGCGCATCATGAATTTTGCTCATGTTGTGATCAAGACGTGCAATTTCCAACCAGTTGCCTTGGGGATCAACCATGCGCCACCAAGCAAGATTATCTAGGGCAGTACCCCAAAGCACTGCTTTTTTACCACCAGCATTCATCGCAACATTACCGCCGATACAACTTGCTTCCGCTGAAGTTGGATCAACTGCAAAAACAAAACCTGCTTTTTCTGCCGCATCTGAAACACGTTTTGTTACAACACCTGCTTCAGAAAAAACTGTAGCGACAGCCTGCGTCATTCCAGGAAGTACAGTTTGTTCTACTGCTCCTAACGCCTCTAATTTTTCTGTATTGATAACAGCTGAAAATGGTGTCAATGGAACTGCACCACCTGTGTAACCAGTACCACCTCCGCGAGGAATAATCGTCAATCCAAGTTCAATACACCCTTTAACCAATCCAGGAATTTCCGACTCTTCATCTGGGGTTAAAACTACGAACGGATATTCAACACGCCAGTCTGTGGCGTCAGTAACATGTGAAACCCTAGCCAAGCCATCAAATGCAATATTGTCTGAGGCCGTTACTCGCCCAAGCACTTTGCGTGTTTGTTTCCGTAACTCAGCGACTTCTTTAAATTCTGCTGAAAATATTTGAACAGCATTTCTAGCCGCAGCAATTAACTTGCCAACCTTATCAGCCAAATCGCTCGTCATGCGTTTTTCAACTTCACCCAGACGATGCCACAATGCTTCGATCAGTAATTTTTGACGTTTTGGGTTGTCTAGCAAGTCATCTTGAAGGTAAGGATTTCGCCTTACAACCCAGATATCTCCCAATACTTCATAAAGCATTCTTGCTGAGCGCCCCGTCTTACGACCGCCACGCAATTCATCCAAAATCAACCAGGATTCTTCACCCAATAAGCGAATAACAATCTCTCTATCGGAAAAAGAGGTGTAGTTATATGGAATTTCTCGTAATCGCGGTGGCTGACTTGAAATTTCGCTTCGAGGTTCTAAATTAATTGGCGCGTTCATAAGGTTAAGGCATTAAAAGCACATTCTAATTGAGGGGGCAATACTTTGCTAACTTAAAGCATTAAAAGTGCCCTAAAAGCCCATTGGCTTGAGCAAAATAGAGCTAATATCCTGCCAAACATGGTCTGGCACGGCCATCAAAATAATCGTCATCGTTATATAGCGGCAAAGCTTGCCAACAGCCATATAGATTAAACACGGCACCCACGGCATTAAAGCCCATCCGGCTAAAGCACAAATTGGATCTCCAATCCCAGGTAGCCAAGACAGCAAGAGTGTTTTGGCACCAAATTTTCTAAATAACTTTGATATAAACTCTTGATTTTTATGGGGTTTTTTAACAATCTTATCTTTTGCGAATTTCGCGACCCTTCCCATCCACCATGTGACCATACCCCCCAAGGTATTTCCAATCGTGGCCACAATAATGGCCGCCCAAAACATGTGGGGAACGGATTTCACATAAGCAAATACAACCGGCTCTGACCCCATAGGCAAAAAGGTAGCAGATAAGAAAGAAATCAGGCCAATAGCGGGCAGTCCGACAGTTGGCATCGATAACCACTCGAATAAATGACTTAGGAAAGTGTCCATAGGTGGGTATTTTAGGCTGATTACACAAAAAATCTTCGGAAATCAATTCCTTGGTCGTGATAACCTCAAGGGATGCCAAAAGAATATTTACGCCAAATACTAAATGCCAAGGTTTACGACGTCGCTCGTGAAACCGAATTAGAGCCTGCTGCTCATCTTTCCTCACGCCTGAAGAACAATGTACTTCTTAAACGAGAAGATAATCAACCAGTCTTCTCATTCAAGCTTCGGGGCGCTTATAACAAGATGGCGCACTTAACCCCAACAGAGTTAAAAAGAGGCGTCATTGCAGCATCAGCTGGCAATCACGCTCAGGGTGTCGCACTCAGCGCAGCAAAACTGAACTGTAAAGCAATCATTGTGATGCCAGTTACAACGCCTCAAGTAAAAATCGATGCCGTTAAAGAACGTGGGGGCAAATGGACTGAAATTGTTTTGCATGGGGAGTCTTATAACGATGCTTATGATCATGCATTAGCGCTTGAGAAAAAACACAAGCTAACGTTCGTCCATCCTTTTGACGATCCTCAAGTCATCGCCGGCCAAGGCACTATCGCCATGGAAATATTGCGGCAACATCAAGGTCCAATTGATGCGGTTTTTGTAGCAATCGGGGGTGGCGGCTTAATAGCAGGTGTAGGAGCGTATATTAAGTCTGTTCGCCCTGAAACAAAAGTTATCGGTGTGCAAACTATAGATTCTGATGCAATGAAGCGCTCGCTTGCTGCAGGTAAACGTGTTGAACTTAAAGAAGTTGGTTTGTTCTCTGATGGTACAGCCGTGAAATTAGTTGGCAAGGAAACTTTCCGCGTTTGCCAAGAAGTTGTTGATGAAATCATCACTGTAGATACCGACGCAATATGCGCAGCAATCAATGATGTGTTCGCAGATACACGAAGTATTCTTGAGCCTGCAGGGGCTTTAGCAATCGCCGGCATGAAAGCCTATGTCGACAGAGAAAAATGCCAAGGCAAAACCTTTGTTGGAATTGCTTGTGGCGCAAATATGAATTTCAGCCGCTTACGTTTTGTTGCTGAACGCGCAGATGTTGGAGAAGCCAAAGAAGCAGTATTTGCAGTAACGATTCCTGAGGAACGCGGCTCATTTAAACGCTTCTGCTCATTACTAGGCCAAAGAAACGTTACAGAATTCAACTACAGAATCGCTGACTCTAAACAAGCGCATATATTCGTTGGCATCGGCACATTAAAAGCTTCCGACAGCTCGCAAATAGCTAAGGTATTTAAAAAATCAGGTTTCGACACGATTGATTTAACTCATGATGAGCTTGCTAAATCACATTTACGCCATATGGTTGGCGGTAGATCATCATTAGCTGATAATGAACTTTTATATCGTTTTGAGTTCCCTGAACGCCCAGGCGCACTGATGAAATTCTTAAGCGACATCTCTCCAAATTGGAATATTAGTTTGTTCCATTACCGCAATCATGGCGCTGACTATGGTCGAATTCTCGTTGGGATACAAGTACCGCCTGCCGAGAAAAAAGTATTTAAAGACTTCCTCAAAGGAACTGGTTATAGATATTGGGATGAAAGCGAAAATCCTGCATATCAACTGTTCCTAAAATAAAAATGAGCTTCACTCTCGCTGGAAAACTTGTTGTTGCTATTTCTTCAAGAGCCTTGTTTGATTTTGAAGAAGAAAATCGGTTGTTTGAATCAACCGACGATAGCGCATACATGAAACTGCAGTTAGAGCGTTTGTCATTACCAGCTAAATCCGGCGTTGCTTTTCCTCTTGTCCAAAAATTACTTAAATTTAATCAAGATGGAGAATCACGCGTCGAAGTAGTCATACTTTCTCGTAATGACCCTGTTAGTGGTTTACGTGTATTTAGATCGGCCGAACACGCAGGCCTAAAATTAGAACGCGGCGTATTTACAAGGGGTCGCCCACCCTATCATTACCTTAGATCTTTACAAGCAAATCTATTTTTATCAGCAAACGAGGATGATGTTCGAGAAACTTTACTAGCGGGATTCCCAGCAGCAATGGTTTACCCACAATCAGTAAAACTTGCTGAATCCCACCCCAATGAAATTAGAATTGCTTTCGACGGTGATGCTGTTCTTTTTTCAGATGAGGCAGAACAAATTTTCCAGACCAAAGGCTTAGATGCGTTCGTTGCCCACGAAAGTAGCAAGGCACAAATACCTCTGCCTCCTGGCCCATTTAAACCTCTTTTAGAATCGTTGCATCAGTTGCAAAATTCTGCCAAGAATTCAAGTATGCGAATTCGCACTGCACTTGTTACAGCAAGATCTGCTCCAGCTCACGAACGTGCTATTAGAACCTTGATGAGTTGGGGCATTGAGGTCGACGAAGCAATGTTTCTTGGCGGACTTACAAAAAAAGATTTTCTTAAAGAATTCGAGCCCGACTTCTTCTTCGATGATCAAACTGGACACTGTGAAACCGCATCTGAAGTCACGCCAACAGGTCGGGTAGTCTCAGGCATCACTAATAAAAAATCGAACGCCTAAAATACCTCGCATGAATCAAAAAAATTCTCACCAAAGTTTAGCGAATGCACCTTTAGGTAAAACGTCTGAAAATCCTAATAGCTATAGCCCGCAATTACTCTTCCCTATTCCGCGCATTGAAAATCGTGAAACGCTAGGCTTAAGTGATCCAAATAAATTACCCTTTTTTGGGGTTGATATTTGGAATGCTTATGAAGTCAGTTGGCTAGCCTTAACAGGCAAGCCTGAAGTTGCTATCGCTCAAATACAAACACCAGCGGAATCGCAATTCATTTTTGAATCAAAATCCTTAAAACTGTATTTAAACAGCCTAAATCATTCTCGTTATGAAAATCTTGAGAATGTTCAAGAGATCATTTCTCAGGACCTTACAAAAGTTGCTGGAGCAAAAGTAGCTGTTAAGTTATTTGGACCAGAACAGTGGAACAAACTTAAATTCAAAGAATTCGAGGGCAAGCTGTTAGATCGATTAAATATTGAAATCAACCCCGATCTCGGCCCTGATAGCACTTGGTTAAGTGCGAAAGAGAATGAAAGTCCGGTTGAGGAAAGTTTATTTTCAAACTTATTAAGATCAAACTGCCCAGTAACAGGTCAACCGGACTGGGCGAGTGTGCAAATTCAATATGTTGGGCCCGAAATTAATGAAGAAGGCCTATTGAGATATCTAATTGCCTTTAGACAACATCAAGAATTCCACGAACATTGTGTGGAAAAAATATTTTGCGATATCAAAATGATGTGCAAACCTTCAAAGCTATCTGTTTACGCGAGATACACCCGAAGAGGTGGTATCGACATCAATCCTTTTAGGACTGATTTCAATGCACCATGGCCAGAGAATATTCGACAAGCTAGACAATAAATGCAATAAAAAAAGCCCTTAGAAATTTAAGGGCTTTTTTTATTAAATATTTTGATTCTTAAAACGGAATGTCATCATCCATTGCGCCTAAGTTTGAGCTAGCTGGCGCTGATGATGGCGCTTGAGTTGACGCAGGGCGACTATATCCGCCACTACCACTAGCACCATCGCCTGATGCACGTGAACCTAACATCTGCATAGAGTCAGCAACGATTTCTGTTGAATATTTTTCTTGGCCGCTTTGATCAGTCCACTTTCTAGTACGAAGGCGACCTTCAACATATACCTGTGAGCCTTTTTTAAGGTACTGACCTGCGATTTCAGCAAGCTTGCCAAAAAAAGCAATGCGATGCCACTCAGTGATTTCTTTCATTTCACCGGTTTGTTTATCTTTATATCTATCTGAAGTTGCTACTGATAAGTTGGTGACTGCATCACCACTTGGCAAATAACGTGTTTCTGGATCGCGTCCAATATTGCCCACAATGATTACTTTATTTACTGATGCCATATTTATCTCCCGAAGAATTCAGACTAACAACATTAGCCTATTAAAAATTTAAATCAAATTACCATCTAAATAGCGTCAGCCCTAACTAGACTTAAAACAGCCGCATTATTCGGCATTTTTATGCACAACTTTTTGTCGACCTGGAACCTCTGACATCGACCAAGCAATTATAAGCCACACACCTATAAGCACAATATCAACATGGAAAACTGAATTAGTGCCCCAATGAGAAATAATCCAACCACCAACTAATCCACCGACAAACAGGCCCAATGACTGCGTTGTGTTGTAAATCCCCAATGCAGTTCCTTTTAAATCACCTGCCAATCTAGATACCAATGAAGGCTGCAGCGCTTCCAACAAATTAAACCCAACAAAGAAAATCAATAATCCAATCGCAAAGTAATAAGTTCCCTTGATTTCCATACCCAAAATGGTAGAAAAATAAATCTGTGAAATCATCATGACAACAATCGAAGTTATTAACAGGCGACGAATTTTTCCTTGTTTTTCAGCCCTCATCAACAATGGTGCCATGATTAAAAAGGATATAAATACGACTGGCAAATAAATGGACCAATGTTGATCTAAAGGTAGTCCAGCTGCATCTAACAAACGCGGCACCACCATAAACATCGCCACCTGGGATGCATGAAGTACTAAAACGCCAAAATTCAGTCTTAATAACTCGGGACGAAGAAGCATTTCCCGCCAATTAGAAGCCTTTTTAGCCGGCAATCGCTCACCAGCCATGGTTGGCACCACTTTTAGTGCAACAAATACAGCTATAGCCCCCAAAATAGCCATTAAATTGAATATTCCGGATAAACCAAACGCCTTATGCAGTGGAGATGCCAATACAAGGGATAAAGCGAAGGTTAAAGCGATACTCCCGCCGATCAAAGCCATGGCCCGAGCCCGAATTTCTTCACGGGTTAAATCCGCTAACCAAGCCGTTACAGCTGCCGAGACAGCACCAGCCCCCTGAATAGCCCTTCCGGCGATAATCCAATACAAATCATCATGGGAGGCTGCAATTTCGGCGCCCACCACAAACATAACCAAACCACCCACCACGACCGCACGACGGCCAATTCGATCGGATAAAAGCCCCAATGGGATATGGAAAAAAGCCTGAACCATGCCATAAATCCCCAAAGCCAGACCGACCAAAGTGGCATCATCCCCTCCTGGCAAGCCTTTGGCGTGCAAACTGAAGATCGGCAGGATTAAAAATAGGCCCAGCATTCTTAAAGCAAAAATGCTGGCCAAGGACAAAGCGGAGCGAAGTTCAAATGAATTCATAAAGAACGGCTATATTAACAAGTTAGGCAAAAAAATTATGAATGAATCAATAAAAATTCGCGGTGCACGCACCCACAACTTAAAAAACGTCAATTTAGACATCCCTCGCAATGAACTTGTGGTCATCACGGGTCTGTCGGGTTCAGGCAAAAGCTCGCTTGCTTTTGACACCCTATATGCGGAAGGACAGCGCCGTTATGTTGAATCTCTTTCAGCATATGCAAGGCAATTTCTTCAACTCATGGACAAACCAGATGTCGATTCAATTGAAGGTCTATCACCCGCGATTTCGATTGAACAAAAAGCGACTAGTCATAACCCACGCTCAACAGTCGGAACTGTGACTGAAATTCATGATTATTTACGACTATTATTTGCCCGAGCTGGCACACCACATTGCCCAGAACATGGACAACCCCTAGAAGCACAGAGTGTTTCTCAAATGGTTGATAGCGTTTTGGCATTACCTGAAGATACGAAGCTAATGATATTGGCGCCAGTTGTTGCCAATCGTAAAGGAGAGTTCCAGGATCTTTTTAGCGAACTTCAATCACAAGGCTTTGTCCGCTTTCGAATTAGCTCTGGCGGGGGTACAACGAATGCTGCAAAAGCAGTTGTTTATGAAGTTGATAACTTACCAACATTAAAGAAAACAGATAAACATACGATTGAAGTTGTGGTGGATCGCATCAAAGTCAAAAAAGATATGATGCAACGCTTAGCTGAATCTTTTGAGACAGCACTTCGATTAGCTGAGGGCCGTGCACTGACCCTTAACATGGATACCAATGAGGAAAAACTTTTCTCGAACAAATTTGCATGCCCAATTTGTTCATTCTCATTACAAGAACTTGAGCCACGTTTATTTTCATTTAACAACCCGATGGGTGCTTGCCCAAGTTGTGATGGATTAGGTCATAAAAGTTTCTTTGATCCAAAACGAATTGTTGCCCACCCTGAACTTTCAATGGCCTCAGGTGCCATTAAAGGGTGGGACCGTCGTAATCAATTTTATTTCCGTATGCTGCAAAATCTTGCGGACTATGCAAAATTTGATATTGAAAAACCGTTTGAAGAACTACCTAAGAAAGCGCAAGATTTAATCTTGCAAGGCTCAGGCACAAACAACATACCTTTTGAGTATTTAAATGAAAAAGGGAAAGTAGTCGTTAAGCCACATCCATTTGAAGGGATCATCTCAAACTTTGAACGTCGTTATCGTGAAACTGATTCAATTGCTGTTAGAGAAGAATTGGCACGCTATCAAAATAATCAAGTTTGTCCAGATTGCGAAGGCAGTCGTTTAAGGACTGAAGCAAGACATGTGAAAGTTGGCGAAGGCAAGTCCAGTAAAGCTATTTATGAAATTAGTAGCCTCCCCCTCAAAGCATCTCTTGAATATTTTTCTTCATTAGAACTTAAGGGTGCTAAACGCGAAATCGCCGATCGTATTATTAAAGAAATCTCTTCTCGCTTAAAGTTCTTAAATGACGTTGGACTAAACTATCTATCGCTCGATCGAAGTGCAGATACACTTTCAGGCGGCGAAGCTCAACGAATTAGACTCGCATCACAAATTGGTTCAGGCCTCACTGGAGTCATGTATGTCCTTGACGAACCTTCAATTGGCCTACATCAACGTGATAATGATCGACTAATTAACACCCTTAAATATCTTAAAAATTTGGGCAACTCAGTACTGGTCGTGGAACATGACGAAGACATGATCAGAGCCTCTGATTATGTTATTGATATTGGTCCAGGAGCAGGTGTTCATGGAGGCCACATCATTGCTGAAGGCACGCCTAAAGAGGTTGAGAAAAATTCAAACTCTTTAACTGGAGCCTATTTATCAGGCAAGAAGAAAATTGAGGTTCCTAAAAAACGTGCAACCCCTGATGACCGACTATTAACCATCAAAGGTGCAACAGGAAATAATCTCAAAGATGTCACAGCCAGCATACCTGTCGGACTATTAACTTGCATTACAGGTGTTTCAGGGTCTGGAAAATCAACTTTGATTAATGACACATTGCATCATGCAGTTGCAAGGCATTTATATGGTTCAACAGCTGAACCTGCTCCCTACAAAGAAATTATTGGCCTAGAACATTTCGACAAAATTATTAGTGTCGATCAATCACCTATTGGTCGAACACCTAGATCAAATCCGGCAACCTATACAGGATTATTTACACCTATTCGTGAACTTTTTGCAGGGGTCCCTGCGGCACGTGAGCGCGGCTATGAAGCTGGGCGGTTCTCATTCAACGTTAGGGGCGGTCGATGCGAAACCTGTGAAGGTGATGGTGTCATTAAAGTCGAAATGCACTTCTTGCCTGATGTTTACGTTCCCTGCGATGTCTGCCATGGTAAACGCTATAACCGAGAAACTTTAGATATTCGTTACAAAGGTAAAAATATTCATGAAATTCTCAATATGACAATTGAGCAAGCCCATGAATTTTTTGACGCCGTTCCAATCGTTAAACGAAAATTAAAAACACTACTCGATGTAGGTCTTGGCTATATCAAGCTAGGTCAAAGTGCTACCACCTTATCAGGAGGAGAGGCGCAACGTGTAAAACTTTCACTTGAGTTATCTAAGCGTGACACGGGTCGCACTCTCTACATTCTTGATGAACCCACCACTGGACTTCATTTCCAGGATATTCAATTACTGCTTGATGTGATTAAGAGCCTTCGTAAACAAGGCAATACGATAGTCATCATCGAACATAACCTTGATGTGATTAAAACCGCCGATTGGATTATTGACATGGGACCAGAAGGTGGCGCTGGTGGTGGCATGGTTATAGCAACAGGATCACCCGAAGATGTTGTAAAAAACAAAGAAAGCTTTACGGGTAAATATTTAAAACCACTTCTTAAATAATCAAATGTAAGAGATCTATACGAGAAGGCTCTCCGCCTTCTCGATAGCCTCAGCATTACCCTGAAGAACCAAAATATCCCCGGCTTGTAGGATTGTGTCTAGTGTAAATTCAATTTTTTTATATGTCGTTAATTCTTTACGCCTTAAAGCGTGAATGTAAGCGCCAGTGGTTGACAGAATATCAAGTGACTTACCCAATCCAGATGAACCTTCTTCTAATTTAACGGAATGTAAGCGTAATGAATCAGGCAAACCAACTTCTTCATCCTCAATACTTCTGAAGTAACCTCTCAATAAGCCATAACGTTTCTCACGCGCATTTCTAATTCTTTTGACAACTCGACGCATTGGAACTCCCATGACCAAAAGAACATGGGAAGCTAACATCAAACTACCCTCGATCAATTCAGGAATAACCTCTGTTGCTCCAGCGTCTTGAAGTTTTTCTAAATCAGTATCGTCATCGGTGCGAATTAAAACCGGCAACCCAGGCCTCAAAATTTCAACTTGACTCAATACTCTCATCGCTGTTGGTGTGTGATTAAATGTCACAACGACAGCCTTCGCTCTAGCAATGCCTGCCGCATTTAATGCCGGGGCTTTTTGAGCATCACCATAAACTACCGAACTACCTGCAGTGGATGCATCCTGAACCCTGTCGGGGTCTAAATCCAAGGCAATATATTTAATCTTTTCGAGATCAAGCATGCTTGCCAAATTTTGACCGGATCGACCAAAACCACAAATGATGACGTGATTCTCATTTCGCACACTTAATGACGCAATCTTTGTCAAATTCAAAGATTGATTTAACCATTCATTTCTTGAGAATCTAAGTGCAATCTTGTCGCTAAACTGAATCAAAATTGGAGATATCAACATCGAAATCAACATGGAAGCTAAAACAGCTTGAAGCAAATCGGGTTCGATCCAATCAAGTCCATCAATTTGTTGAAGTAAAACAAAACCAAATTCACCTGCTTGCGTCAAACAAAGGCCTGTTCGAATTGCAACACCTGCACTCCCCCCAAATCGCTTTGCCAGAGTCGCTATGATTCCGAATTTCAACACAAGAGGGCCAATTAATAAAAGAAGGACAAGTGGGGCATTTCGATAAATAACGCCAAAATCAACCAACATACCCACAGTGATAAAGAAAAGGCCGAGCATGATGTCTCGGAACGAGGCAATGCCTTCCTCAACTTGGTACCTATAGGGTGTTTCTGAAATCAACATACCAGCAATAAACGCACCTAACGCCATTGATAAGCCTAGAGCCTCTGTAAATGCAGCCATACCAAGCGCAACCAATAGCAAGTTCAACATGAACAACTCTTGAGATCGCAAACTTGCTACCAATCTGAACCAATAGCTAAAGATTTTTTGGCCAAAAACAAAAATAAGCCCTAATGCAGCAACGATTTTTATCCCAGCAACACCTAATGCCTCAAACATATCCCCAGGGTTTTTGCCCAAAGAAGGAATCAAAATCAATAAGAAGATGACAACTAAGTCTTGGAAAAGTAATACGCCAACTGCGTTTTTACCGTGAGCAGTATCCAACTCCGATCTCTCGGCCAAGAGTTTAATGACGATTGCCGTCGAGGACATCGCTAAAGCACCCCCCAAAGCTAGCAACACATGCCATGAGAGTGGAATCGGCAAAATAAATCTTAAAAAATAACCTGCAGGAATTGTCAAAATCATGGTCAGAAAGACCTGACTAGCGCCAAAACCAAAAACAATTTTCTTCATTGCCTTCAATTTGTTCAGGTTGAATTCCAGTCCAATTGAGAACATCAAGAAAACAACGCCAAATTCAGCAAAATCCTTAACCGTTGAGCTATCGGAAGCAAATCCCAACGCATGCGGGCCAATCAGCACCCCGACAGCCAAATAGCCTAAAATTGGGGGAAGTCGTAAAACTCGGAATGCAAGCACCCCAGCTACCGCAGAAGCTAACAAAGTTAAGGTTAATTGAAGAATAGAAGGCATATACTTATCCCTATGATAGACAAGCTTAATGTACGTTCGGTGGAATTAGCAAAAAATACTCTCGAAATCGAGAGTTTGGCCATTGAACAATTGCGGAAAAACTTAGATCAGACCGATTCAGCATTAAGTTTTTCAAAGGCAATTCATCTTCTCCTAGCCTGTAAAGGCAGGATTGTCGTTTCTGGAATGGGTAAATCTGGACATATTGCCAAAAAAATTGCTGCGACCTTCGCTTCAACAGGATCTCCTGCATTTTTCGTTCATCCAGCAGAAGCTAGTCATGGCGATTTAGGCATGGTTCAGCCTGATGATGTATTTGTTGCATTTTCGAACTCTGGGGAAACTGCCGAATTACTTACAATCGTACCCCTAATTAAAAGAACCGGAGCTAAGCTTATTTCTCTAACTGGCGCCCCTGAATCTACATTAGCCCGCTTTTCAGATGTTCACCTCAATGTCTCTGTCCAAAGAGAAGCATGCCCCCTTAACTTAGCGCCAACAGCAAGCACAACCGCTTCATTAGCAATGGGCGATGCACTAGCAGTGGCTTTATTGGATGCTCGTGGATTTAGAGAGGAAGATTTCGCACGTTCGCATCCAGGGGGCAGCCTTGGCCGCAAATTGCTGACGCATGTAAGCGATGTAATGCGCCAAGGCGAAAGCGTTCCTAAAACAATTAATAGTGCAAGTATTAAACAAGCCTTGCTAGAAATCACTGCAAAACGCCTAGGCATGACAGTTGTTGTTAATGAGAACGATAAAGTTCTTGGCATATTTACTGATGGTGACTTGCGAAGACTTCTTGAAAAAACCTCAAATCTTGATGAAGTGAATCTTGAAAAGGTAATGACCGCAAATCCTCGAACAATTTCTCCCGAAATGCTAGCCGCAGAAGCTGTTGAAATGATGGACCGCTTCAGAATCAATCAACTTGTCGTTGTTGATAATGCAGGCAAGCTAGTAGGCGCTCTTAACATGCATGATCTATTTGCGGCAAAAATTATCTAAAACAATGAAGATCCCAAACAATCCCGCCACAATTCACACAAACTACTTAGAACAATTTCCTCAAGCAATCGAGCGTGCGGAAAATATTAAATTAGTAATGCTTGATGTTGATGGCGTCTTAACTGATGGCTCTCTATATATTGGCTCTGATGGCAAAGAACAAATCAAAGTATTTGATAGCCTCGATGGCCATGGAATAAAGTTATTAAGTTCAACAGGTGTTCAGTTTGCGATCATATCTGGCAGAGAATCAAATATGGTTAAAGCTAGAGCCAAAGAACTTGGCATTGAACACGTCTATATGGCTGTAGGCAATAAACTTGAAACCCTCAATCAGTTACTTAAAAAAATTGGCGGCAGTTTAAAAACTTGTGCCGCTGTTGGCGATGACTGGCCAGACCTTCCAGTATTAACAAAAGTTGGATTGGCTTGTGCCCCTGCTCAAGCCCACCCAGCAGTGCTTGAAGTTGCTCACTTCATCAGTAATAAAAGAGGCGGCAGTGGGGCTGTTAGAGAAATCTGCGACTTAATTCTTAAAGCGCAGGGACATTATGAAAAACTATTATTGGAAGCTAAGTCTTAATGAGACAAAGCTTAGGCGGTCGCCTTAAGGACTATCTTGTTGATTTAGCCATTAGGTTTGTACCAATGACAATCTTGGCGGCGCTTGCTTTACTCACATACTCATATCTTAAGACCAGCACTCAAGTAGAAACACCAACTGAAGTTCATATCAAAACACATATACCTGATTATGTTTTTGAAAATGCAAGGCTTACTGCGCTTGATGAGTTTGGACAAACAAAATATAGACTGCTTGGTAAAAAGTTTTCTCACTTTGAAGACGATTCTTCAATCGACATTACTGAACCAAGATTAAGATTTTTTACCAAAAATGCACCGCCAACAACCATCTCTTCTATGACTGGTCATTTAGACGGCGATGTTTCTATTCTTGAATTATTTAATCAAGCAGAAATTTTTAGACCTAACCAAATCGGTAAAAATGGGGAAATAATTTACCCAAGATTAAGAGCTACATCCAATTATTTCAAAGTGTTCATTAACGATGATGTAATTGATACAAATGTCCCAGTAAAAATTGAGCGGGGAGCATCAGTGATGACAGCAACTCAAGGTGCTCATTTTGAAAATGTTGATCAGCGCATGACATTGCTTGGCGATGTCAAAGGCTATATCGTATCAACGGAGAATCAATAAAGTGAAGTTTTATTCTCAATTTTCTAAAACCATTAAAGCTAGCTTACTCATCTTTAGCCTTAGCTTAATAAATAATTGTCTTGCACTCAAAGAAGATAAAAATCAACCAATCAAATTAAACGCAGACGAAGCAAAATTAGATGATGTGTCCCAAGAATATGTTTTGATCGGAAACGTTAAATTAGTAAAAGGATCTCTAGTCATCGTTGGTGATAAAGCTGTAGTCGTTGTAGATCCAGAGGGGTATCAAAAAATCACTGTTGCTTCCAAGCCAGGAGAATTGGCTGACTTTAGTCAACGAATGGACGGCCCTTTCAACGAGAGTGTCGAGGGGCATGGGGAATTTATTTTTTATGACGGTAAAACAGAAACTCTTTTAATAAAAGGCAAAGCAAAAGCAACTAAACGCGTTGGTGTTAATTGGAGAGATAAACTTGATGCTAATGAAATTTTTTATGATTTAGCAACCGAAAAATTTAAAGCGATTGGCAATGACCCGAAATTCCCAGCTAGGTCAGTTATAGCACCAAAACGCGCAAACCCCTCTTGAACCTTATAAAATAATCGTATGAATAGTAATCATCTTGGACAACACTCCGTACTTTCTGCTAAAGGCCTTAAGAAAACTTATGGAAAACGAACTGTCGTCAAAGATGTCGGTCTTGAAGTTAAAAGTGGCGAAGTTGTAGGGTTGCTTGGTCCCAATGGTGCCGGTAAAACAACATCCTTTTACATGATCGTCGGCTTAGTTCCTTGTGATCAAGGAGAAATCAACTTGGACGGCAAACTAATCAGTAATTTAGCCATTCATGAAAGAGCACGCCTCGGCTTATCCTACCTTCCTCAAGAAGCCTCTGTTTTCAGAAAACTAAATGTCGCTGAAAATATTCAAGCAGTTCTAGAGTTACAAAAAATTGAGGGGCAAAGTCTAAGCAAATCTGAAATTTCGGCAAAACTTGATGAATTGCTTCAGGAACTTCAAATCTCTCACTTGCGCAATAACCCCGCACTTTCACTCTCGGGCGGCGAAAGGAGGCGTGTAGAGATCGCAAGAGCCTTAGCCTCGAATCCAAAATTTATTTTATTGGACGAGCCTTTTGCGGGTGTTGACCCTATTGCCGTAGGGGAAATTCAAAGAATTGTTAAATTTCTAAGGGATAGAAATATTGGCGTTCTAATTACCGACCATAACGTCCGCGAGACCCTAGGTATATGCGATCACGCCTACATCATCAGTGATGGCAAGGTTTTGGCGCAAGGTTTGCCTAGCAACATCATAGAAAACGAGGAAGTTCGCCAAGTTTATTTGGGCGAAAATTTCAGAATGTAAGTAAAAGGGTAAAAATCCTTTACAAAAATTCACCATTCTTTACTTGGCACGAATAAAAATCACTGATACGCTAATGCTAAGTGATTAAATAATAAAAAACGGCCAAATTTACAAAATGATGATTTACTTAGGGCAAGCCCCTTGGCCAATAACTGGAGAAACTACCTCTGGTAGTGGTTCGATGTTAATCAAAACATCGTTTAGATCTCTTTTTGCCAAAAACAATCAATTCAATCGAGTTTTCGGGAAATTCCGCGCTTCCCGTTCATTTGTTCGCGCGGTTAATTGAAGGAGTTGCTATGAATTTGAGAATCAATAGTCATCATGTTGAAGTAACACCCGCCATTAAATCCCACGTAGAAGAACGTGTGGTGCGAATTAAAAAGCACTTCGATCAGGTTATTAATATTTCTGCGACTTTAATCGTGGATAAAGCTAAGGAAAAAAATCTTCGACAAACTGCCGAATTAACACTTCATATCAAAGGTAAAGACCTATTCGCGGAGGCTCACCATGAGGATCTCTACCATGCTATTGATGCGGCTGTGGACAAATTGGACAAGCAAGTTCTTAAGCATAAAGAACAAGTGAAATCTCATCATCACGAAGTTCCAAGAAACTCCTAAAATTTATTATTAAAATACCCCTATAATCAAAGACTATGAGCGGACTATCTGAATTACTAGGGGTCAAAACAATATTCCTCGATATCTCCACAAAAGATGTCGAGGAATTATTCAACCTTGCTGGTCAGCACTTCGCTGAAATCACCAACATTTCTGCAAAAGAAATCAGTCAATGCCTCTCAGATAGAGAAAAATTAGGCTCTACAGGTCTTGGTGTGGGTGTTGCAATCCCCCACGGCCGCGTTAAAGGACTTAAAACTCCCTTAGCTGGGTTTTATAGATTAAATCAGGCAATTGATTTCAAAGCACCTGATGATGAAAAAGTTGATATCGCCATCATTCTTTTGGTACCTGAGCAGGCCACCCAGAAACATTTAGATTTATTGTCTGAAATTGCACAATTGCTTTCAGATGGAAATAATCGAGAAATTCTTCGTAAAGAAACTGCCTTAGATTCACTACTTGCAACATTAACAGGACAGGCTGCTTAGAAAATGACGCAACACTTATCCCTTGTTGGCGTGAGTGCACAAACCATTTTTGATGATAACTTTAAAGACCTCAAATTACATTGGGTAGCTGGGGAAGAAGGTGCCGATCGAGAGTTTGATCCTAAGGCAGTTGAACAAGCATCATCCTCTTCTGACCTCGTAGGTCACTTGAATTTAATTCACCCCAATCGGCTTCAGGTTTACGGAATTCCTGAAATTCAATATCACGAAAAATTAAATATTGATCATCGTCGCCACCAATTAGCTGACATTATGGCAATGCGTCCGCCCTGTTTAATTGTGGCAGATGGTGGCGCCCCCAATGAAGACTTAAAGCTTTATTGCCAACGTTCTTCAACGCCACTGTTTAGTACACCCAAATCTGCCGCTGAAGTCATTGACCACCTTCGCCTTTATTTAACCAAGGTAGGTGCACCGCGCATTACTATGCATGGCGTATTTATAGACATCCTTGGGCTTGGCGTTCTTATCATGGGAGACTCTGGACTAGGTAAAAGTGAACTAGGCTTAGAGCTTATTTCAAGAGGTCACGGTCTTGTTGCAGATGACGCAGTAGATTTTTCTCGCTTAGGAACAGATTACATTGAAGGTCGATGCCCAAAAATTTTAAGGGACTTACTAGAAGTTCGCGGGCTAGGCCTTTTAGATATTCGAACAATTTTTGGTGAAACCGCCGTCCGCAGAAAAATGAAGCTGCGATTGATCGTTCAATTAGTCAGACGTTCAGACGGCGAATTCGAGCGCTTACCAATTGATGATCAATTTATTGATGTACTTGGACTTCCAATTAGAACAGTGAAAATTCAGGTGGCAGCTGGACGAAACTTAGCAGTACTTGTTGAAGCCGCGGTACGAAACACTATTTTGCAATTACGCGGCATTGATACTCTTAATGACTTTATGACTCGTCAACGCGAACTTATGAATGAAGAGTCTCCTCAAAAGACAAAGCCTAACCGTACGTTGTCATGAGCATATTCATCATTACCGGTATCTCAGGATCCGGAAAGTCAGTAGCTCTGCACGCTTTAGAAGATGCTGGATACGACTGCGTTGACAATATTCCTGTCAATTTACTTGAAAATTTAATTGATAGCCTACATCAATCTGGTAGTGAAAAATTAGCAATTGCAATTGACGCAAGACGCGGTGAGTCAATTCAAAAATTACCGGCGATACTAGAGAAATTAAAGGAAAAATATAGCGTCAAAGTACTTTTCTTAAACGCTTCAACAGATACACTTGTTAAACGCTTTTCTGAAACTAGACGGCGTCACCCACTTTCTTCAAAAAATATTGAAAACGCTGATAACTCATTAATTGAGGCAATTAATCTTGAACGAGAGTTACTGCAAGCTCTAAACGAACAAGCCCATAGCATTGACACTAGCAACATTAGAGCTCATGCTCTTAGGTCGTGGGTGCTTGATTTGGTTCAACACGACACTCAAGGCTTAACTTTACTCATCGAATCTTTTGGCTATAAACACGGATTACCGCAAGATGCCGACCTAGCATTTGATGTCAGATGTATCCTAAATCCTCATTACGACCCAGTACTTAGACCGCTCACTGGGAATGACAAAGCAGTGATTGATTTTCTAAATCAACAACCAGATTTTCATGAAATGAGTAAAGATATCTGCGCTTTTATAGAAAAATGGCTACCCAAATACATGCACGATAAGAGAAGTTATCTGACGATTGCAATTGGATGCACTGGAGGGCAGCATCGCTCAGTCGCCATGGTTAATCTGATAACTGAAAAACTCAAATCAAGCACGAATAAGCTATATAAAGGGATTGAGTTTATTTCAAGACACAGAGAGCTTGATAATTTAAACGTCAAGAAAATCAACTAACAGTTTCTTGATAGGTGTTGGAAGGCCAACTTCATCTAAGTCCTTCAAACTGACCCATCGCAATTCTTGAGTATTAAACTTAATTTCTTTGGGCAATCTGATTACCCTAGGCTGAAAATAGAGCACCCTATGAGTAAAGACATGCTTCTTAGGGGCTAGTACATCGATTTTTTTTACTTCTTTTAACCACTCACCTGATGCAAGTTGTCCGATACCATCAAACTCATGCAGGTGGGTTTTAATATTCAGAGAATCGATCTCTTGCTGGCTCTCTTTCCAGGTGGTTTCTGGCAAAGTCCATAGACCTCCCCAAATACCATCACCAACTCTCTTTGTTAACAAAATTCGTTGCTTAGCAATAATCAACAACATGCCACTGTAAACAATCGGCGAACTCTTCTTCGGTTTTTTAGCAGGTAATTGTGAGACAAGCCCTAATTGGTGAGCTTTGCAATCCCTTAGATAAATACAAGCTCTAACATCAGATCCCGATACTTTCTGACAAGCTGCCCTTGATCGTGTACAAACTGTCGCACCAAAATCCATCATTGCTTGAGTGTATGAAGGCATCTTGGATTTTTCTTTAGGTAATTGTTGCTTAGCCAAATCCCAGAGTAATTTCTCTGTCACCAACTGATTAACTGGATCCCTAACACCAAAAACTCGAGCCAAGACCCGCTTAACATTTCCATCAAGAATTGGAGATCGCTCTTCAAAGCAAAACGCAGCAATTGCCGCAGCAGTTGAACGGCCAATCCCTGGCAACTTCTCTAGCTCTGAGGATGTTTTGGGGAATTGACCCTGATATTCATTTGCAACAATCTTTGCGCATGCCCAAAGATTTCTTGCTCTAGTGTAATAACCAAGCCCAGCCCATAAAGCCATTACATCTTCTTGGGTCGCTTTGGCTAAATCAATAACTGTTGGAAATTTTTTTAAGAAAGTTTGATAACGCTCAACCACTGTTGTAACTTGAGTTTGTTGCAACATAATTTCGGATAGCCAAACTTTATAAGGGTCCTTTTGATCTTGCCAAGGTAAACCTTGGCGACCAAATTGTGATTTCCATTGCAGAAGTTTTGTTGAAAAATTTTTTATTTCTGACATTTTGGACAATAAAACGTAGATCTCTGGCCCTGCACAATTTGACGAATGGGGGTCTTACAAACAACACAGGGCAAGCCTGCTCGCCCATACGTTTTAGTACTCATCATAAAATGCCCACGCTCGCCATCGCTATTTACAAAATCTTTCAAACTACTTCCACCTGCCTTGATTGCACGTCTCAAAGTTTCTTTAACTGCATCAGCAAGCGCGTCATATTTCTTTAAAGAAATTTTTCCAGCAGGCTTTGTGGGATTTATGTTTGCATCAAACAAACTTTCAGAACAATAAATATTTCCCACCCCAACAACTGCTTGACCAGCTAGCAAAAATTGCTTAACCGCAATACTTCTTCCTCTTGAATTCTCATATAGCAATTTCCCAGCGTTATCCTTAGAAAATTCTTCGGAAAAGGGCTCTACCCCCAACTTTAATAGCAATGGATGCGACTCAATTGGACCATCTTCAGTTGCATGCCAAAGAACAGCCCCAAATTTTCTTGGGTCATGTAATCTTAGGACAAAGTCTCCAAATCTAAGTTCAACTCGATCATGAGGTCGAAGAGGGTCTTTGATTTTAAGCAGGCGCAAAACTCCAGTCATTCCCAAATGTATGAGGAGAAAACCTTTTGGAAACTGGAACAATAAATATTTACCTCGGCGAGTAATCCCTAAACAAATTTGATTTTTAAGGATTTGTTTTAAATTTGAGGGGACAGGCCAACGTAAGCGACCGTCAAAAATTCGCACATCCGTCACTGTTAAGCCTTTTATTTTTGGCTCAATTCCTAATTTTGTAACTTCAACTTCTGGCAATTCAGGCATAAAAAACAACTCAAAATGTAATTGTTATTTAGAATGTTCTCATGTCTAAAAAAATCATGTCGAAATTAGTTAAAAACCTAGGCTTTTTTGCCTTCTGGATCAACCTTTCTTTTTGCGTAAATGCTGCCTTTGCACAGCAAAAATTAACCCTGCAAGACGAATACAAATTATCTGATGAGGTTTTTCAAGTATTGGCTGCTGAGGTTGCTCTCCAAAATGGGCAGATTGCTCCCGCCTATCAAACCTATATGTCATTGGCAAAAAACACTAAAGATCCAAAAATGGCGCAACGCGCGATGGAAATCGCCTTAGCAGCCCAATCAGGAGGGTCTTCCTTAGAGGCTGCTCGACTTTGGGATGAGTTAGCTGGTCCAAACAATAAAACTTCAAGAGAAGTATTTATTACCTTACTAATGCTCAATGGAAAATGGCATGAAGCAATTGATCCTTCGATAGATTATTTAAAGAAATTAAAACCCGCCGATAGAGAGAAATTCTTACTTCAATGGCAACCTTTAATTTCTAAATCCTCAAACGAAGATGAAGGAGTAAGAGCATTTACAGAGATCATGAGTGCATTCAAGCCTTTGCCAAATGCACCGGAACTATTATTTGTTTACGCCCTCGGACAAGAAAAAGCAAAAAACTACCCAGAAATGGAGATGGCACTAAAAACAATTATTAAGAAAAATCCAAATGATAAGAATGCTCTGAATGCTCTCGGTTATTCCTATGCGGATAGGAACATCAAATTACCTGAAGCCTATAGTTTGATTTCTAAAGCTTACCAACTCTCACCTAGCGATGCATACATTCTAGATAGCCTAGCCTGGGTTAATTTCAGAATGGGTAAAAGTCAACTTGCTGCTTCACAATTGAAAAAGGCTTTTGAGATGAAACCTGAAGCAGAAATGGGCGCTCATTTAGGTGAAATTCTATGGTCAATGGGCGACAAAGAAGCTGCAGACAAGATTTGGAAAAAAGCTGAACAAATAAACGCTGATGACAGCACCCTTAAAGACACCTTAAGAAGATTAAGGCCTGAGTGGGCACTCCCAGAAAAATTTGATGAAACTATCAAACGTAAATGGGATGGTCGTTTTGCGGTAAAAATCAATGGCAAATCCAACCAAGATGGCGGTAGTGGAGCATTTACACTCGACCACGAAGCTATGAACGATATCCTTGAAATAAGAGGACCACTTGGCACATCAATCGCAAAAGTAAACATTACTCCCTCAGAGGCTATTCTTGAACAAAATGGCTCAAAAATTGAAGCAATTGATGCAGACACATTAGTTGAAAAAGCACTAGGATTACCAATCCCAGCAAGAGGTCTTTCAGCTTGGCTTGCTGGGTATATAAGAGCAGGATCACCTGGAACTGTTGAGCGAGACAAATCAGGTCAAGTTAAAAAAATTCTTCAAGATGGATGGGTTCTCAATTACACCTGGTCAAAAAAGGGGAAATTAGAAAAATTAACAATGAGTCGGCAATTAGATCAAGCCGATGTAGATATCCGCCTTGTTTTCGATAATGTTGATGAATGATTTTTTAAGCATTTCGGCTCCTGCCAAACTAAATTTATTCCTGCACGTTGTCGGACAAAGACCAGACGGATACCATCTGCTTCAGAGCGTCTTTCAATTAATTGACCTTCAAGATACTGTTTTACTGAAAACTAGATCAGATAGCACCATTCAGCGTATTAATCCTATCAACGGTATTGATCCTGAAGCAGATTTAGTCATTAGAGCTGCACGCTTATTGCAAGAAACAACGGGCACAAGGTTAGGGGCTGAAATTGATTTAATTAAGAAAATCCCAATGGGGGCCGGACTTGGAGGAGGCTCCTCTGACGCTGCAAGCACTTTATTAGGGCTCAATCAACTTTGGCAAACCCATTTAAATCTTGATGAACTCTCTCAAATTGGTCTAAAACTGGGGGCTGATGTTCCTTTTTTTATTCATGGGGAAACTGCATTTGTTGAGGGGGTCGGAGAACTCATTAGTCCCATTCAATTACCTCAAAACAATTATTTACTTATCTATCCTGGGGTCGGAATACCTACACCAGAGATCTTTAAAGACCCTAGTTTGACTAGAAACCATGCTCGTATTACAATAGCCGACTTAGCTTCGCACCTTTTTGATGGAAACTCATTTATTAATGATTTAGAAATCATTGCGGTGCAAAAGCATTTGGAAGTTAAATTAGCAATTGATTGGCTTGCAACATACATTCCGGGAGCAACCCCAAGAATGTCAGGATCTGGAAGTACAGTTTTCACTCAGATACCTAAAAATACGCAAGTTAATGATTTGTTGAGTAAAATTCCAAAAAACTGGACTTATTTTGTGGTTAAGAGCCTAGAACGGCATCCAAGCTACAATTTAATCCCGTCTAATTAGACGTATAGGGGAGTCGCCAAGCTGGTTAAGGCACCGGATTTTGATTCCGGCATGCGAAGGTTCGAATCCTTCTTCCCCTGCCACCCTCTTCTGCAGTGAACTTCCAAATTCGTTGATGTTATTTTTGAGATTTCGGCTCAAAACCTTTATCATCTCAATTTGTCTTTCTGCCACACGAGCTCCAAATGAACACAGATCCAATGTTGGTTTTTACTGGTAATGCAAACCCTGCGCTTGCACAACAAGTTGTAAAACATTTAGGAGCCAGCCTTGGTAAGGCTATGGTAGGTCGATTTTCTGATGGCGAAATTCAAGTTGAAATTCAAGAAAACGTCCGCGGCAAACATGTCGTTGTTCTTCAATCCACTTGTGCGCCAACAAATGACAATTTAATGGAGTTGATGATCATGGTTGACGCACTTAAACGTGCTTCAGCTAGCTCAATTACGGCCGTTATCCCTTATTTTGGCTATGCCAGACAAGACAGAAGACCTCGGTCTGCTCGCGTAGCTATTTCAGCACGTATCGTAGCGAATATGCTTCAATCAGTTGCTGGCGTTGACCGCATCGTCACAATGGATCTTCATGCTGATCAGATTCAAGGTTTCTTTGATATTCCAGTTGATAACATTTATGCTTCACCAATTTTGCTAGAAGACTTACAAGCGAAAAATGGTGGGGACTTATTAGTCGTATCTCCTGACGTCGGTGGTGTTGTTCGTGCCCGTGCCTTAGCAAAACAACTTGGTTGCGACTTGGCCATTATTGACAAACGCCGTCCAAAAGCCAATGTATCTGAAGTGATGCACGTGATTGGTGAAGTTGAAGGTCGCCGCTGCGTCATTATGGATGACATGATCGACACAGGCGGAACTTTATGTAAAGCCGCTCAAGTGCTTAAAGAGCGTGGCGCAAAAAGCGTTATGGCCTATTGCACGCACCCGGTTCTATCTGGTGGGGCGGTGGCCAGAATTGCTGAATCCGACCTCGATGAAGTCGTTGTAACAGACACAATTCCACTGAATGACGAAGCTAAGTCATTGAAAAAGTTCAGAACTTTGTCAGTAGCACCCTTACTTGCTGAAACTTTATCCCGCATTAGCAAGGGTGATTCTGTCATGTCTATGTTCACAGACTAGTCAAAATACCCCAAAAATTGTTATAATTTAAGGCTTTCCTGCTTGGTCGCGAGCATGGAAAGAAAGCATGGGCCTAGAAACCTCTAGGTCTATAACTAGACTTTTTGGAGTTAACATGAAAGTAACAGCCTACGAACGTAGCGTACAGGGCACTGGTGCGAGCCGCCGCCTGCGCAATTCCGGTAAAACCCCTGGCATTATTTATGGTGGTACGGAAGCACCGCAAGCAGTGGAACTAGACCATAACGCGCTTTTCCACGCATTGCGTAAAGAAGCATTCCACTCATCAATTCTTGATATCGAAGTTAACGGCAAAGTACAAAAAGCTTTGTTGCGTGACTATCAAATGCATCCATTCAAACCATTGGTATTGCATATCGATTTCCAACGTGTTGATGCAACACATAAGATTCACGTTCACGTACCTCTTCACTTTAAAGGTGAAGAAGTTGCACCAGCGGTTAAAACTGGCGGTGGCGTTATCAACCATATCCTTAACGATATCGAAGTTCTTTGCTTACCAGCAGACTTGCCTGAGTTCATTGAAGTTGACTTGAGCAAAATTGAAGTTGGTCAATCAATCCATGCAAAAGACTTAACGCTTCCTAAAGGCGTTTCTCTTACATTACACAATGAACAAGAGAACCCAGCTATCGTTGTTGCTCGTGTTCCTGCAGTTAAAGCTGAAACAGTTTCTAATGAAGCTCCAACAGCACCTGCAGCTCCAACAGCAATCAAAGAGAAAGATAAAGAAGGTAAAGAGTAATTCTTCCCATTCTTTAGAAAAACCCGCCTCTTTGGCGGGTTTTTTATTTGTATTGATAGTTCTTAATTTTATTTAATTGATTATTTTTGAATCTCCAGTCATTGAGTTTGCTAAAGTAGCACCATGCTTAAATTAATTGTTGGGTTAGGTAACCCAGGAGAAAAACACGAACAAGACCGTCATAATGCCGGCTTTTGGTTTTGCGACCAAGTAGCATCTCTATTGAATATCAAATTAGCCCTTGATCCCAAAATGCGTTGTTTGTCTGGCCACGGAAAATTGAATGGTCAAGATATTTGGATTCTACAACCAACAACCTTCATGAATTTAAGTGGAGAATCGGTGGGTGCGTTTGCAAGATTTAGAAAAATTGCTCCAGAAGAAATTCTAGTAGCTCATGACGAACTTGACTTAAGCCCCGGCACTATTCGATTAAAACTAGGTGGCGGGACAGGCGGTCATAATGGCCTTAAAAGTATTTCCTCTCACCTAGGAACGCCAAACTATTGGCGCCTGCGTATTGGTATCGGCCATCCTAGAGATTATGTAGAAAAAGGGGCCGCTCACCAAGAAGTAGCTAGCTATGTATTAAAACGCCCTCGCAAAGAAGAGCAAGATGAAATCGATGATGCGCTTAATCACGCCATCAAACATTTTGATCAGATAATGAGCGAAGATCCTAGCAAAGCCATGAAAGATCTACACACCTCTAGATCCTAAAACCTAAGTAGTTAAAAAACCTTAGGTTTATTTTTTTGTAGTTGTTCGTACTTAGCCAACAACTGCTCAGGCGTTTCTTTATGATTGGGATCAAACGGAATACAGTCGACTGGACATAATTCTCTACATTGCGGTTTGTCGTAATGACCAACACACTCTGTACATTTACTTGCATCAATAATGTAAATTTCCGGGCCCATACTAATTGCATCATTTGGGCACTCTGGCTCGCAAACGTCGCAATTTATACAGTCATCGGTAATCATTAAAGCCATATCAAAAACTTTCTACTATTTCGCTTCTGTTTTCTTTTGCAACCACTTCTCTACAGATGGGAAAACGAATTTACTAACATCACCGCCTAATAAAGCGATCTCTCGTACAAATGTACCAGAGATAAATTGATACTGATCAGACGGGGTTAAAAACAATGTTTCCACGTCAGGTAATAAGTACCTATTCATACCAGCCATCTGAAATTCGTACTCAAAATCAGAAACTGCTCGTAATCCACGGACAATCACTCTAGCGTTATTTTTTCTAACAAAATCTTTTAATAACCCGCTAAACCCCTCAATCCGAACATTTGGATAATGCCCTAAAACTTCTTTAGCAATCGCAATGCGTTCTTCGATATCAAAAATAGGTTTTTTACTTTTACTATCAGCCACACCTACAACTAATTCATCAAAAATTGAGGCAGCTCGACGCACAAGATCTTCATGACCACGCGTAAATGGGTCAAAAGTACCTGGGTAAACAGCAATAGCCATCAAAAACTCCTTACGATTTTCCTAAAGTTGAGAACTATCAAAAACTACACTCTTTCAAATAGAGTTGCTTTTGCAGCACCTGCAACCATTTGTCGATTAATTTGCCATCCTGGCAAATTTGCTAACAATACATCATTAGACAACCCAGATCCGCATTCTACATAGATTACAGCCGATTTTGAGGAAATAACAGCATCTTTGGCCACTAATAAAGCTTCTTTTAGTAAATTTTCATCCCCAAAAGGCGGATCCACAAAAATTACATCAAATTTAAGCTCAGAATGTTGTCCAACCCAATTGATCGCTTGAGCCTTAACTATCTCTACATCACAATCTGAAGGCCCTGGCAATAAGCTCTTCAAATTCGCAACTAGCATTTGATGAGCGATTGGACCATTCTCGATCAAAACAACATGACTTGCCCCCCTAGATGCAGCCTCAAATCCAAGTGCGCCAGTTCCTGCAAACATATCTAAACAACTCAAGCCCTCTAAGTTCTGTCCCAACCAATTGAAGAGAGTTTCTCTAACCCTATCTGTAGTCGGCCTCAAGCCAGGTTGATCTGCCACCTGAATTAAACGACTTCTCCAAAATCCTCCAATAATTCGAACTTTGGAACTAGACTTTTTAATTCCTAACTTCATTGGACGCCTACAACAACAGTCACCATTCGATCCATGTCGAGATGTTTTTGGAAGGCATTAACAATGTCTTCTCTTGTTACTTGATTAACATTTTGCGTCCAAACATCCAGCATATCCAATGCCAAACCATTCCATGCTATCGATGACATGTTATCCAGTAATTTCTTATTACTATCAATCCGCAATGGAAAGCCATTAATTAAATTATCTTTAGCTGCCTTAAGCTCTTGCTCTGTCGGCCCATTTTTAATGAAATTAGAAATCGTATCTCTCATAACTGACAAAGCTTGATCCGTTTGATCTTTTTTGGTTTGCAATCCTGAAATAAATACGCCTGAGTTTTTCCCGGGATAAAAATAACTTGAAACGCTATACGCAAGACCTCGCTTTTCACGAACCTCATTCATCAGCCTAGAAACAAAGCCTCCACCACCAAGTATGTAATTACCCACTAAAAGTGGAAAATAATCAGGATCATTTCTAGCGACTCCTGTCATGCCAATACGAATATGGGCTTGTTGAGAAGGATTAGACAATCTAACCTCTCTTTGCCCTTCAGGCTTCTTAGGCAGAGGCTCTATAGGAGATATAGCTGCAGGGGAAGGCTCACCTTTTGGTAAGTTAGCTGTTAATTTTTCAGCAATTTGTACAGCTTGATTTTGATCAACATCACCAACAATTAATACATTTGCACTAGAAGCTTGGTAATAACGTTGGTGAAATTTTTTAAGATCTTCAACACGTATTCCTGAAAGTGATTCTTTAGTTGCTGAGATTCCAAGCGGATTATTTCGATAAACCATCGTATCGAATTGTTTCGATAGCATATATTCTGGTTTCGACTCAGCCTCTTTTAGCGCACTAATCTCCCTTGCTTTTTCACGCTCAAGAATAGCAGGATCAAAACTTGGAAATGCCACGATATCAGCGACCTCATCAACTAGAGGGTTTAGAACATCGGATCGAGTTAATGATCGAATCCGCAATGAAGCACTCTCTGGGTTAGAGCTAAAACCTAGCAATGCCCCCTTATCCGAAATCGAATCAGCAATATATGCTTCACCCCTCTGCTTGCCAGCAATCCTGGCACCTTTATTCATCATACTTGCAGTTAAATCTGAGACCCCCGCTTTACCAACAGGGTTGTAATAATCTCCTGCTGTGAAATCGATACCTATATCAACCATAGGTATTGAACGAGCTTCAATGAAAAAAAGTCTCGCCCCGGATTTAAGAGGGATCTCTTTAATTGGCAAAGCTGCAATTGCATTAACTGAAAGCAATGCAAAATTTAAAAAAATTAAATGTATTAACTTATTTTTAATTTGATATTTGAATGTCATTTAAAATACTTTCAATGCTTCAATTGTGAAGCTGCGCGTGCATTCGCCGCTTGTGTTTTTTTATCCAAAGGCTGCGGATCAAGCACTCCTACCGTTAGATGATCATCCACAAAATATTTTTTAGCTACGGCTTGTACTTCAGGTGCCGTCACTTTCTGCAGATTGTTATGCCACTGCTCCATGCGCTTCCAGGACAATCCCCCCATTTCAGCACTTCCGATTTCCATAGCCTGACCAAATACAGAATCTCGTTTATATACTTGAGACGCTGTGATTGCTATTTTGACTCTTTCAAGCTCTTGTTCACTAATACCATTCGTAGCAATATCAGCAATAACTTTCTTAATATCAGACTCAACCTGAATGGGCGACTTATTAGGCATTAGTGTGGCATTAACCATAAATAAGGTACTTGTTCGACTACAACAAGAGTCATATCCTGCTCCTACACCAAGAGCAATTCGTTTATCTCTAACTAGCAAACGATTTAATCTCGCGTTAGGATTGCCATCTAATACACCTGCCAATACCTCTAAAGCATAAGGATCTCTCTGATTCAAATCACTAGGTGATAATTCAGGGACTTTCCAACCCATATAAATAACAGAGTTTTCTGCAGGCGCCTTAAGCGTAAAGCGTCTAATTCCCTTTTGCTCTGGCTCAATTTGTGATTTTCTTTCTGAAATTGATTTCGCAGGAATACGGCCATATGTATCCTGAACCATTTTCAACACATCATTTGGTTGAACATCTCCAACGACAACAACTGTAGCATTGCTTGGACTGTACCAACTGTCATACCAATGTCGCGCATCTAAATATGTCATCGTTTTTAGGTCTGACATCCATCCAATCACTGGATGGCGATTAGGAGAGGCATTAAAGGCCGTAGCCATAAACTGCTCATAAAGCAAACTAGTTGCTTGATCATCTGTTCGAAGACGTCGCTCCTCCATAATTACTTGGATCTCTTTTTTGAATTCATCCTCAGATAATTTGAGGTTCTCCATACGATCTGCTTCTAATTTCATAACCTCATTGAGCTTTGATTTCTCAATTTGCTGAAAATAAGCCGTATAGTCATTTGAAGTAAAAGCATTTTCACGACCACCCAGTGCAGCCACCTTCTTTGAGAATTCTCCAGGACCAATAGATTTAGTTCCTTTAAACATCATATGTTCAAGAACGTGAGCAACACCTGTCGTACCATTGTGTTCATCAACAGATCCTGCTTTGTACCAAACCATGTGAGCAACTGTTGGGGAGCGATGATCTTCTCGAACTATCAATTTCAGACCATTTGGTAACACATACTCCTGCGTATACTTTTGATCCTGTGAACTACTTGAATCAATTGCTTTATTTTCAGCTGCATTAACAAATGATTGAAGACATAATGCCACCACAAAAGTGGACATCAAAACATAGTAATTAAATCGATTCATAAAAGACTTTGTAATATTTTTCAACAATATTTGTTTTCATCTGTAAAATTCTAAAGCTAATGCTAGGCCTACGTAAAACCATCTCTTCTTTATTCTCTAGAAATTCAATTGACGAAAGTCTCTATGAATCCCTAGAAGAATCCCTATTGCTTGCTGATGTTGGCGTCAATGCCACCCAACACCTCATGAATGAGCTCAGAATTGCAGTCAAGAAAGAGAAAATTACCGATGCTCAGGCACTGAAATTAGCACTCTCACGCATAGTTACAAAGCAATTAAGTAATTTAGCTCCCGAAAACAATCCACTTGTTGAGTTAATGAGCACCAACCACCCCGAGGTTTGGTTAATCGTTGGCGTGAACGGTGCTGGCAAAACAACATCTATTGGCAAAATATGCAAAAACCTTCAAGCTCAAGGTAAAAAAGTTATTCTTGCTGCAGGGGATACTTTCAGAGCTGCAGCTCGTGAACAGCTACAAACATGGGGCGAAAAAAACCAAGTTGCAGTTATCAACCAAGCTACAGGTGATGCCGCTACAGTTGCACATGATGCCGTAGGTGCTGCAATCGCTAGAGGGATGGACATATTAGTCATTGATACAGCTGGCAGGCTTGCAACCCAAGCCCATCTAATGGAGGAGCTGAAGAAAGTTCAACGCGTCATTGGCAAAGTGATGCCAGGAGCCCCGCATCAAGTTATTCTCGTTTTGGATGGCAACACAGGGCAAAATGGTATAGCTCAAGTGAAAGCATTCCATGAAGCACTTGGATTAACAGGCTTAATCGTGACAAAAATGGATGGCACCGCCAAAGGTGGCGTCCTATGCGCTATTGCAGAAACATTTAAAACTAGTGCCAATAGTCCCAAAATATTAGCGCTTGGCATGGGCGAAGGTATTGACCATTTAAGCGTCTTTGATCCAGAAAAGTTTTCAAAAGAATTAGTTCAAGACTAAAACTTTATTGAATAATTATTCATATAAATCAATAACTTATATTTAATAAACTGACTAGCACTCTCTTGACAAGAGTGCTAAAATGTCTTTCATGACAACTGCAATTAAGCCTATGAGTGTTACAAACACGACTGCTAAGCCTCAGACATCGACGGAATTAATTCCGGCTATGCCCGCTTTGCCACAAAATGGCGTGGGTAGTCTTGAGTCATATATTTCTTCTGTGAATCAAATGCCAATGCTTACGGCAAGTGAAGAGATTAAGCTTGCTAAAAAATTAAGGGACAGCAATGACCTTGATGCCGCTAGACATCTTGTTATGAGCCATCTCAGACTGGTGGTTTCAGTTGCTCGCCAATATCTGGGATACGGTCTTCCACACGCAGACTTAATTCAAGAAGGTAATGTTGGCCTTATGAAAGCAGTCAAACGTTTTGACCCCGAGCAAGGTGTTCGCCTAGTCTCGTATGCAATCCACTGGATCAAAGCTGAGATTCATGAGTACATTCTAAAAAACTGGCGCATGGTTCGTGTTGCAACCACTAAGCCACAACGTAAATTATTTTTCAATTTACGTAGCAATAAACCTACTCTAGATGCGCTTAGCCCAAAAGAAATTAATTCTTTAGCTAAAGCATTGGATGTCAAACCTGAAGAAGTTCGGGAGATGGAAGTTCGTCTGGGCGGTCATGATATGGCCATTGAAATTGACAATGAAGACGAAGGTCATCGCGAACCATCTACTTGGATGTCAGATAGCAGATTAGAGCCGACCCAAGTCATTGAAGCAGAAGAGAATCGTGCTCTTCTTGGTGAAGGAATTGTCAGTGCGCTTGAAAGTCTTGACCCAAGAAGCCGTCGTATTGTTGAAGCACGCTGGCTAACAGTGAATGATGATGGATCAGGCGCTGCGACCCTACATGATTTGGCAAATGAATTTAATATCTCTGCCGAACGTGTAAGGCAAATTGAAACTGCGGCGCTGAAAAAAATGCGCTCTGCACTTCCAGCAAATTAATTTTTAAATCTATTCATAAAAAAAATCCCTCTGCTTGAGGGATTTTTTATTTGGGCAATTTATTTAAGTAATGTTTTTATATCATCAGCCAAAGGCTGACCGCCCTGACCATGCTTTACAAAAAGCCTTAAACGCCCCTCGGGATCGAATACATAACTACCAGCTGTATGATCCATCGTGTAACTACCTTCAGACTGACCAGGCACTTTTTGATAAAAAACTTTAAAGCCAGTTGTCACATCTTTTAAAGCTTGCTCATCTCTAGGACGCAAGCCAACGAAGCTTGGGTCAAATGCAGGTACATATTGAGCTAGTATCTCTTGAGTATCCCTTTGCGGATCTACCGTAACAAACAACACTTGAACACGCTTAGCATCATCGCCTAATAACTTCATTACCCCTTGCATTTCCATCATTGTTGTAGGACATACATCAGGACATTGCGTATATCCAAAAAACATAACGACCACTTTACCCTTGTAGTCATCCAAATGACGGACCCGACCTTGATGATCAACTAATTCGAAGTTTTTAGAAAATGCTGTTGAACCTGAAATATCAACGTTATTAAATTTATCTTGCTTAGAACAAGCAACCAAACCAATAAAAGTCACTACAAACAAAATCCAGAGTTGCTTACTAAATAATTTATTAAACATAGTGATCCACCAGTAATGCAGCAAATAATAGGGATAAATAAATAATTGAAAATCTAAAGGTCTTTTTGGCTAGCAAATCTGAATAATTTCGATATAAGGCAATTGCATAGCCCATAAAGATCGCACCTAAAATCAAAGCGCTCACCAAATAAATCATGCCGCTCATTCGATAGATATAAGGCAATAAAGTAGCTGCCAACAAAATCAATGTGTATAAAACAATATGCAATAACGTGAATTTTTCACCATGAGTAACGGGCAACATTGGCAAACCTGATTTTTCATAATCTTCACGACGATATAAAGCAAGTGCCCAAAAATGCGGGGGTGTCCAAGTGAAAATTATCAAGACAAGTAACCAAGCTTCTGCCGGAACTTCATTGGCTACAGCAGCCCAACCTAGAGCCGGAGGCATTGCACCAGAAAGCCCTCCAATCACAATATTTTGTGGAGTTGCTGGTTTCAAATACCATGTGTAAATGATGGCATAACCAATAAATGTCGCTAGGGTTAACCACATTGTTAATGGGTTAGCTAGATACCAAAGCATCACCATACCAAGAATACCCAGCACAGCCGAAAAGATAATAATCTGCAATGTTGTGATCTCGCCAGTTGCTGATGGCCTCCAAGAAGTCCTCCTCATCTTGGCATCAACACCTTGCTCAATTAAACAATTAACTGCAAATGCTGCGCTTGCTAACAACCAGATACCAAGTGCGCCGCCAATTAAAACAGTTAATGGGACCATTCCTGGTGTAGCTAAAAACATGCCAATAATGGCGCAAAAAACTGCTAACTGAGTAACTCTTGGCTTGGTTAAAGCAGCGTACTGCCTCCACTTAGAAATATTATTTACTTGAATTGAACTCATGATGTCTTATATGCAAGGCATGTTAATTTAGTCATACAAACTAATAGCGCTGCAGCACCAGCGGTATGAGCTAACGCAGCAACCAATGGCCATTCTAGAACCACGTTTGATAATCCAGTTAAAAATTGAATCACTGCTAACCATCCAAGGGCTTTAGCCCAAAATGAGATTCTGAGACTTAATGAATCACTAAAACCCTCAACTGCCAATTTTGCATTTCTCCAAACAAACGCAATAACAAGCAAGGTTACAAATGCCCAAATTCGATGAACCCAATGAATCGCAACCAAGGCATTGATGTCAATGAACTCTCCTGTTGCAGTTTTTCCAAGCTCTCTCCACCATGTAAACCCATGTTGAAAATCCATCTCTGGGACTAACTGACCATTACATAAAGGGAAATCTGTACATGCTAAAACCGCATAATTCGTGCTAACCCAACCACCCAAAAATATTTGCAACAATAAAACCGACATTCCCAATAAAGGAATCCAATTAGGAAAATGGATATCAACTTTTTGTACAACTTGAGTTGATGCTGGAACTGAAATCTCACTTAAAACCACCAAACCACTTAATAAAAATAGCCCTAACATTAAATGCGTTGTCACAATAATTGGCTGAAGTTTTAATGTCACCGTCCAGGCGCCAAACGCACCTTGGATAATCACCAAAATTAACAGGCCAAAACTCGTCCATCTAATTTTCTTATCTAATGTCGAACGATTAAACCAAGCAGTTAGCGTTAAAACAATTATTAAAAAACCAACGCCCATTGCAAAATATCGATGCAACATTTCGATCCAGGCTTTACTGACAGTAACTGGCCCCATTGGCATTTGTTTTTCAGCATCCAATATGTGCCCCATAGCTGCAACTGGATTCGAATGCCCATAGCAGCCTGGCCAATCAGGGCAACCCAAGCCCGAATCAGTCAATCTTGTAAATGCGCCAAACACAATTAAATCAAATGTTAGAAATAAAACTAGCCATACTAATTTTTGATAATTTCTTTGATTACCTTTGAACGCTGAATAGATCAATGGGATTGAACCCACTCCAATTCCAATAAGCGCAAGTTGTGTAATAAGTTGAAACGACATTGATGATCTCTTATTGACCGTACTTACCTGTTGGATTCCACTTTAAGAGTTTTTCCACATCTTTAAGCATTTTTTTAAAATCTGGTTCATTTGTCCCGACAGGAAAGCGCATCATTTTTGCTGACGTCGGGTCTATTAATTGAATCTTTGCAGAGCCCTGGTCAAGTGCAAGCCAATCTTCGATATTCTTTCTTTGTGCCTGATCTTTGGGCAATCGAATCATTTTTACGCCCGCAATCTCTTCGTCGTAGGCGGCTTTAAATTTATCGCTAACTACACCATCATCTGTAATTAACCAAACCACTTGAAGTCGATTTTTTTCTTTACCTACAGCGGCTCGTACTTGTCGCATTAAATGCAATAGTCGCAGACAATTCTCTTCATCTTGTTCACAAGTAGCCGCAGGTCTAGCAAGGAGTAGAGTCCACTTGCCATGAATCATTGGAGCCAAACTCCCCTGAGGAGCTTCTTGAACCGGATAAACCAATTCACCGTAGTTGGTCTTGCCTCCAGTTGGCTTAATTAAATAGAAAGTAACGTACGAAGCAATCACTGGGGATGCGCAAGCCAAGAGCAACAAAATCATCTGCAATCGACCACGTCTTGTTCTAGCATCTACCCTTTGTTGGTCGGATGGGTTTATTGAAGATTGATCACTCATGAATTTATCTATCTATTTATCAAATACAAGTTAGTTACTATTATCGCAATGATTGGCGATTTGCACGCAAACCAGTCACAATCCAGAACACAAAACTCATTAGAGCTAAGGCGAACCACTGAAACGCATAACCCAGATGTTTTTCAACACCCGTTTCAGGACTAGACCACAACCTCTGTAAACCATCCTTTACAGAATTTGTATCTTCTCTAAGTACAAATGGCATCTGCTCAGCTTCGAATGTTTTTGCAAGCTGTCCTAAATCCAAGTTCTCCTGAATTACTCGACCATCACTGGCTAAACCACCACTTTCTTTCCCCAATTGATAGGTCTTGCCAGCAGCATCAAATACAACGCCAATGACCTCTGTATTACCTTCTGGTGTTATCACTTCAGGCACTTTATTTAATTGATCGAAACTTCTTGGAGCCCATCCACGATTCACCCAAACAATCGCATTACTTCCACTCAAGCGCAAAGGCGTCAATAAAAAGAATCCTGTGGCTATACCTGTCACAGGATCTCTCCCCTTTGGATGCGGGCGGTTCTCCAGCCAGATCGACCTTTCTGGCAAATAAGATCCCTTAGCGACCATTCGATGATGGAGCGCCTCATTTAACGTCCAAGATTTTTCATTAGCAACTAATGGCTGAGCCATCTCTTTTGCTGCCAAAGAATTTGCCAAGGCTTCTTTTTGAGATGCGCGATTAAGCTGCCAGATTCCTAAACTCAGGCCTAAGCCAACCAAGCAAATCATTGCAATAGCAGCTAACGGGCGACGTTTAATATCTTTTAAAATCATTAAATTCTCTTAATTATTTCCTAAATGGTACGATGTACATATTATGAATTGGATCATCCCACTTTTTTTTATCGGCATCATTGGCAGCTTAGGCTCGGCATTGTTTTTCATGTTTCGAGATAAAGGCAAGAGTTCAAACATGGTTAGAGCACTAACTGTTCGCATACTTTTATCTATAACCTTGTTTATCGGCATTTGGGTGGCCCATTATTTCGGACTTATACAAAGCACAGGTATTCGCATCAATACTTAAAAAGTTTAATTATTGCTGGGTTAACTCCATAAACAAAAACCGCTGCTCTCGCAGCGGTTTTTTAATTCTCATTTACTGACTTACATCCAGTAAACAACAACGTAAAGGCCCAACCATACTACGTCAACAAAGTGCCAGTACCATGCAGCACCTTCAAAACCGAAGTGGTTTTCAGCTGTGAAATCACCACGCATTAAGCGACGCAAAATAACTGCCAACATAATCGCACCCAATGTCACGTGGAAACCATGGAAACCTGTCAACATAAAGAATGTTGAACCATAGATACCTGAAGTTAACTTAAGATTAAGCGCATGGTACGCATGAATGTACTCATACACTTGGAAGCACATAAATAATGCACCTAATGCAACCGTTGCTGCCAAACCTTGAATAGCATGTTTACGATTACCGTCACGTAAGGCATGGTGAGCCCAAGTAACAGTTAAACCTGAAGTCAGCAAAATCAAAGTATTCAATGTTGGAATTGGCCAAGGTCCCATTGTCGTAAATGGAGCAACCAATCCAGCCGGACCAGTGTTTGGCCAAACAGCTGTGAAGTCAGGCCAAAGCAATTTATTTTGCACATCACCCAACCAAGGCATTGCAATGCTACGGGCATAGAACAAAGCCGCAAAGAATGCGCCAAAGAACATGATTTCTGAGAAGATGAACCAGCTCATTGACCAACGATATGAAACGTCAACGTTTACGCTGTTTAATCCACCTTCAGATTCAGCAATTGCATCACCAAACCAGTTATACAGAACATACAACAACCACAAAACGCCAGCGGCTGTTAATGCAGCACCCCACATTTGACCATTAACCCAAGCCGACATACCGGCTCCAAAACCCAATAGACCAATACTTGCTCTTACTGGATGACTAGATGATGCCGGTACGTAATAGTACGGGGCTTTTGATGTAGACGAAGACATGCAGCTCTCCTAAAAATTACTCTGTTACTTTTTTAATTTAACTACTCACAACGGCTTTGACAATCATCAGCAAAACCACCATAAAAATTACGACTCCAACAATACCCGCAATTATCACATGAATAAGGCTCAATGAGGCCATATCTTGCTCATGTCCCTCACCTTTTCTTACCCCCAAAAAACCCCATAAGACCGCTTTCATAGAACGGAAAAAGGAGGAATTTGGCTTTTTTGTGCTTAATGACATAGTGTTTAGATTTTTGAGGGCTTAATTTCACCAGGTTTTACCTTGGAAGCCCCTCCAATTTCAAAGAAAGTATATGAAAGCGTGATGGTTTTCACGTCCTGCGGCAATTTAGGGTCAATAATGAATACAACGGGCATTTGACGGGACTCTTTGGCTTTGAGTGTTTGCTCAGAGAAGCAAAAGCACTCTAATTTCGTAAAATGCTGGGTAGCAATTTTTGGAGCATAACTCGGAATAGCTTGGGCTATAACCGTTCTATCCTGCTCATTCACTACCTCATAGGTTATTTCCGCTAATTCGCCAGGGTGAACCTCTAAATGGCTTTTAACTGGACGAAATCGAAATGGCCCTCTTGAATTGGAGTCAAATTCAACAGTGATGATTCTCGAGTTGTCCACTTGGGTATTGGATGGCTTCGTTGCGCCATAAGCACGTACACCATATTCATTTTTGTTGGTAACAACATTAATGCCAGTGATTTCACAAATCGCACGGTACATCGGCACCAATGCGTATCCAAAGCCAAACATGAAACAGGCCACAACAGCCAATTTGAAGAGCATTTGACGATTAAGCGCGCCTTTACCGAAGGCCATAAAGCTTAACCCAAGAAGATTTTTTTAAGGATAACCGCCACAAAAAAAGCCAGCGCAATACTCACCAAAGTTAAACCCATTCGCTTATTTGCAAATGTTACTTTTGATGAGTTAGTCACTGGCTTATTGTCCAAAGTTATTCCGAAATTAATGAACTGTTGGAGGAGTTTCAAACGTATGGAAAGGAGCTGGAGAATCAACCGTCCATTCCAAACCTTTTGCACCATCCCACGCTTTAGCTTCAGCCTTCTCTCCGCCTCTATACGTTGGAAGAACAACGAAGAATAAGAAATAAACTTGAGATAAACCAAAACCTAAAGCACCAATTGATGCAACTGCATTGAAATCAGCAAATTGAATTGGATAATCAGCGTAACGACGTGGCATACCAGCTAGACCCAAGAAGTGCATCGGGAAGAAAGTGATGTTAAAGAAAATCATTGAAGCCCAGAAATGAATCTTGCCGCGAGTTTCATTAACCATATGACCAGTCCATTTTGGCGCCCAGTAATAGAAACCTGCAAACAAGGCGAACAATGAACCAGCAACCAATACGTAGTGGAAGTGAGCAACTACATAGTATGTATCTTGAATACCAATATCAATTGGCGCCATCGCACACATCAAACCGGTGAAGCCACCAATTGTGAACACGAAAATAAAACCGATTGACCAAAGCATTGGGGTTTCAAATGAAAGTGAACCCTTCCACATTGTTGCAACCCAGTTGAAAATCTTCACACCTGTTGGAACAGCGATCAACATTGTTGCGTACATGAAGAACAATTGACCAGTTACAGGCATACCTGTTGCAAACATGTGATGCGCCCAAACGATGAATGAAAGAATAGCGATCGATGCTGTTGCATAAACCATTGAGCTATAACCAAACAAAGTTTTGCGTGAGAACGCAGGAACAACTTCACTGATGATGCCAAACGCCGGCAAAATCATAATGTAAACCTCTGGGTGACCAAAGAACCAGAAAATATGTTGATACATCACTGGGTCACCACCACCTGCAGCTGAGAAGAATGCTGTACCAAAGTGACGGTCAGTAAGAACCATCGTAATAACACCCGCTAAAACAGGCATAACAGCAATCAACAAATACGCTGTAATCAACCATGTCCAGCAGAACATCGGCATTTTCATCAATGTCATGCCAGGCGCACGCATATTAAGAATAGTAACGATGATGTTGATAGAACCCATGATCGAAGATGCACCCATCAAGTGGACGGCAAAAATAGCCATGTCCATACCTGGACCCATTTGAACTGATAACGGAGCATATAAAGTCCAACCAGCTGCAGTTGCACCACCAGGAACCCAGAATGACGCCAACAATAAACCTGCGGCTACCGGCATGATCCAGAAGCTGAAGTTGTTCATACGAGCAAATGCCATATCGGATGCACCGATTTGCAATGGGATCATGTAGTTAGCGAAACCTACGAAGGCCGGCATAATCGCGCCGAAAACCATGACAAGTCCATGCAACGTTGTTAACTGGTTGAAAAACTCAGGGCGCAAAAATTGCAAACCTGGCTGGAATAATTCCAAACGGATCAACAAGGCCATTACGCCACCAGCAAGCAAGTTAACAAATGCAAAGATCAAATACATCGTGCCGATGTCTTTGTGGTTGGTTGCAAACAACCAACGACGCCATCCATGCATATGACCGTGTGCGTGGTCGTCGTGCGCCGTATCGTGTGTAGTCACTGTGCTCATAAGTGCTCCGAATTCAAATAATCTGTTTATTAAATTTTTAATTAATTACTTAGCTGCTCTTGCTGCAACAAAATCAGCTGGCTGAATAACTTCGCCAGTTTTGTTACCCCATGAATTTCTAGTAAATGTCATCACTGCTGCCAACTCAGTATCTGAGAGTGAAGACCACTTAGGCATCGCATTTTTACCATTTAGCAAAATGTTGTATTGACCCTCTTTAGGCCCAAGAACAACCTTAGATCCGTCAAGAGCTGGGAACGCGCCGCCGCCTTTACCATTTGGTTGATGGCAAACAGCGCAGTTTGCAGCGTAAACTTTTGCACCACGATCTTTAAGTTCATCAAGCGTATATGTTTTGCTTGGATCATCAGCATTTGCAGCCATTTCTTTTTTCTTGGCTTGTACCCACGCAGTGTATTCGTCAGGAGTTACAACTTTTACAACGATAGGCATGAAAGCATGCTCTTTACCGCAAAGCTCTGAACATTGGCCGCGGAATGTGCCTACTTTATCTGCTTTAAACCAAGTATCACGAACGAAGCCTGGGATGGCATCTTGCTTAACGCCAAACTGAGGAATAGTCCATGAGTGAATCACGTCATTAGCAGTTGTAATCAAACGGATTTTTTTGCCAACCGGCACAACCATCTCGTTATCAACTTCCATCAAATATGTATCTGACTTTGGCGCTTCATTGTTGATTTGCTCACGAGGAGTAGACATCGTAGAAATAAATGAAATTCCTTCACCTTCACCTTTTAGGTAGTCGTAACCCCATTTCCATTGATATCCGGTAGTTTTAATCGTGATATCTGAATTTGTTGTGTCTTTCATTGCAACAACAGTTTTTGTTGCAGGCAATGCCATACCAATAACAATTAATAAAGGAATTACAGTCCAAATAATTTCAACTGTTGTGCTTTCATGGAAAGAAGCAGGCTTATGACCTAATGACTTACGATGCTTAAAAATCGAATAAAACATCACACCAAAAACTGCAACGAAGATAACCACGCAAATGATTAACATCATCCAATGCAACCAATGCATTTCTTGCATGATTTTGGTCGCTGCTGGTGGGAAATTTAACTGACGTACAGCTGGGCCTCCAGGCATGTCATTTACAGCAAAGGCAAAGGATGTGTATACAAGCCCCATTAAGCCCAAAAATAAATTAGTCAATTGGTTACGAATTGTCATTTTTTTTCCAAATTGTTATTGCGACCACAAGAATAAGCGTTCTGATTATATTGGGAAGTATTGATATAGATCAATCCAATATATGTAAGTGATTACTTACTTCTTATTTTTATATCTTCTGGTCTAATCGTTGCAACACCAGATTGACTTCGATTTACCACCCAGGCATGACCGTAAACAACCTCTAGAGTCAATGTCCATAAGCCATCACTATTTTTTAGCCTTTCTAGAGCTTGATCAAATTCCAAATCATTTTTATCAAAATCTAATAATTTCAAGGAAGTAACGTCTTTTAAAAACAACTCTTTTTGATCATAGGTGAGCGTCAGATACTCCATATCCATCACTGGATCAGCAAAACCGGCTCGAACCAATGCATCACCCATGTCATGCATATCCACCCCCCAAACAGATTTAGGATTTGGCATTTTTCTTAATTCTTGACCGGTATCGGGACCCAAATAGCTAAACATTAATAAACCATCAACTTTTAAGGTCCTTCGCCATTCTTTGAGCTCTGACTCCCAATTGGCATCATTTGAGAATAACCATCCACTAGCCCACAGTAACTCGACTTCAGCATCCTTAATCTCAAGCTGAGTATTTGAACTGCTATTGATTTGAGTGAATTTAGGGATTCCTTTACCAAAAAGATTTTTAAAGGCATTTAAAAGACCACCTAAATTGGCAGACGTTGCAAATAATTTTGCCTTTGGATAATTTTGACGGAGTAATTGCAATCCCCTACCTCCCCTTGGCGAAATTTCCAATACCTTGCTTGGTGTAATTTTTACCAAAGAAAGCTTGTCATTCATTCGCTCAGATAACTCAGCGTTTAACCAAGATAAAAAAGGATTTGAGGTGTTTGGGCTTAGTGACTTATTCATGATTAAGGTCTTTGTTGCTGAGTATACTCAGCGCCCCCTGTAAAGATCTACCTAATCAATGAAATTCTCACAATTTTTCCAATTCCTAATTCCAACCTGCTGCATACTTTGCAACAAAAGACAGCAAACGACTGTCTGTCAAAGATGTCTAGTCGAACTTAGTCAAATAAAAACGCCTCGTTGCACCATTTGCGCATCTCCATCTCATCAATGGGTTTGTAAGAACTGTAAACGTCAAAAACCAACATTTGATGCAACTTATTGCACAGGAGATATTCAAAGTCGTTTACAAATACCGCTACATCGCCTAAGAAATAATTCATCACTACAAATGAGCAAGGGAATTATTGAAGCCTGGAAAATTTTGGGGGCAAAAAATTACGCTCCTGTTGATTTACTAATCCCAACTCCACTTAGCCAAGACAAACTAATCCGTCGAGGATTTAATCAAGCGTGGGAACTCACCAAAGAATTTGCGCAATATAAAAAAATTCCTGCGAATGCCAATTTATTAAAAATATTAAATACCCCAAATAAAAGTCCAAATGGAAAATCCATGCGCACAAGGTTTTTAAAAGGAGTTTTTTATTTGAACGATGCTGAATTAGAAAAAATTGGTGGCTTAAATGGTAAACGGATTGGGGTTGTTGATGATTTTATGAACACAGGTGCAACTCTTAGTGCAATCGCTGCTTTATTGAAGGAAAATGGCGCTTCCTGGGTAAGTAATTGGATAATACTAAGAACCCCCTCACCGGAGCTTTATTAATGTTTCATGTTGTATTAGTTAACCCTGAAATTCCTCCAAATACTGGGAACATCATTCGCTTGTGTGCAAACACTGGTTGTTCACTGCACCTAATTGAGCCACTCGGATTTCCTCTTGATAGCGCAAGAATGCGCAGGGCCGGCCTTGATTATCATGAATTCGCCGAAGTAAAAGCTTATCGAAACTGGGAAGACTTTCTAAATAAAGTTTCTCCAAAACCAGAGCAACTACATGCCTTTACAACCAAAACAACTCAAACAACTGCAAATGCAAAATTTAAGGTTGGGGATTATCTTGTTTTTGGTTCTGAAACAAGTGGCATGCCTGAAGAAGTTCGAAAAACTTTTTTAGAGAATAATCGTTGGAGACTTCCAATGAAACCCAATAACCGAAGCTTAAATCTCTCTAATAGCGTTGCAATTATTGTTTACGAAGCTTGGCGTCAAAATGGCTTTGAAGGTGGTTTGTAATTAACCGGCCTCAGACCTAGCATCTCGAGACATTAATTTCACAACAGCATCTTGCGGAGACATTCCTGCAAAAAGAACCTGGCAAACAGCGTCCACAATTGGCATTTGAACATTTACTTTTTTTGCTAAATTCAATACCGCCAAAGCACAACGAACACCTTCAGCAACATGGCCTAAATCTTTCAGAATTTGATCTAAGGATTTTCCTTTTGCAAGTTCAAGACCAACCTGACGATTTCTAGATAAATCGCCTGTTGCAGTCAAAATCAAATCACCTAAACCAGTTAGCCCAGCAAAGGTTTCTTGACGCGCGCCTAAAGCTTGGCCAAGCCTAGACATCTCAGCCATCCCGCGTGTAATAAGACCTGCCCGCGCATTCAACCCCAACCCCATGCCATCAACAATGCCTGTTGCAATCGCTAAAACATTTTTTACGGCACCACCAACTTCCACACCTACCAAATCGTCCGTTGCATAAATTCGCATTGACCCATGGTGGAGAACTGATTGAGTTAACTCACAAAGCTCTTTTGACTTACTTGCAACCGTTAAAGCGCAAGGTAGTCCTTTGGCAACTTCGATTGCAAAACTAGGTCCCGATAAAACACCATATGAAATAGACGATACTTTTGAATGTTTAGTGATTTCACGATCGACAATTTCATGCGGCAATGCAGACGTTTCGGGCTCTATACCTTTGCATAGCCAAATCCAATTAAGTGGTGTCGTTTTAGCTTCTAACAAACGCCGACAAGTCGAACCCAAACCAGATAAAGGCGTAGCAATAATCAACAAATCATTTCTAGACTGAACACTTTCAAGTGCTCGATCAAAATCATCTTCGACGATTAAATTATCTGGAAATTGAATTCCAGATAAATAACGATTATTAGATCGAGTAGATCTTATTTGGGCGACTTGCTCAACGTCACGCGCCCACAAAGTAATGATAGATTTATTCCCTGAACCAGCGCCAAGCTGTTTAGCCGCATGTATCGCTACCGCGGTTCCCCAAGCGCCTGCCCCAAGAATGGTGACATTCATATGAATGACCGTTGTGTTTAATTCGGAAGTGATGCTTCAGATCCATCTTTACTTGCTGCTTGAGCTGCCGCCCCTGCTTGTGCTTGAGCCAATCGCTGCTCATACAAAACATGGAAATTAACTTCAGCTAGATGAATTGGCTGGAAACCCGCACGACCAACTAAATCGGCGATATTTGATCTCAAGTACGGATATAAAACAGTTGGGCAAGCAATTGCCAACATTGGCTCAAGTTGCTCCTGAGGAATATTTCTGATTTCAAAAATACCCGACTGTTTGGCTTCAACTAAAAATAAAACCTTGTCTTCAACTCGAGTTGTCACTTCACCAATGACTGTCACTTCATAAACACCGTCTTGCAACTGACCAAATTGAATATCAATTTGTATTTGAACAGTTGGCTCGCCTTGAGTTAAAAAAATTTGCGGCGCATTAGGCTGCTCCAAAGATAAATCTTTTAAATAAACTCGTTGAATCTGAAAGACTGGATCGTTAGTTGTTTCCGGTGCGTTTGCTTGCTCTGACATATTGTTCCCAATAAATAAATTATTTAATCGTTTATTTAGCTAATAATGGATCAAGGCCGCCGGCCTTATCTAATGCAGCTAAATCATCAAACCCCCCAACATGGGTTTGATCTATATATATTTGCGGCACAGTTCTTCTGCCAGTTCGGGTCATCATTTCTTCCCTTTTCTGTGGATCGCTATCGATAAGAATTTTCTCAATCTCAACAACCCCCTTACTTGCCAACAACTTTTCTGCCATTCTGCAGTAAGGACAAACTTGAGTGCTATACATTAAGACATGAGCCATTTTCGACCTTTCTTAAGCTTTAACTAATAATAGTCCAGCATCCGACCATGCTCTTAAACCGCCATCTAGGCTAAAAACTTCATTAAAACCAGCTTTTTTCATTTTGCCAATCAAGGGAACAGTGCGACGTCCTGATGCGCAAACCAAAATAATTGGAACTGATTTATCGAGTTTTAACCCCTGTAAAGCATCAGGAATCTGATTGGCCAAGACATTTTTAGACTTAGCAATATGTCCTGAAGCAAATTCTTCAGCAGTTCGAACATCAATAACTACCGCCTTTTGCCTATTAATCATAAGGGTTGCAGCGGCTGGCGTTAAAGTTTGACCATTAATGAAACCTCTAAAATTGGGGCCTAGTAATAAAGCACCACTTAAAAGGAACATTACTAATAAAATAAGATTGTTTGTATTTAATATGAAGTCCATTAACCAATTATAGAATGTTGCTATGAAAAAGCTTGTCCTTATTCGTCACGGTGAATCCGCTTGGAACTTAGAAAATAGATTTACGGGCTGGGTTGACGTCGATTTAACTGAAACTGGTGCCAATCAAGCGATTGAAGCTGGTAAACGCTTAAAAGAAGCTGGCTTTAAGTTTGATATCGCCTATACATCTGTTTTACGCCGTGCAATCAAGACCTTATGGCATGTTCAAGAGACCATGGATCTCATGTGGATACCTACTGTTCACAGCTGGCGTTTAAATGAGCGCCACTATGGTGCACTTGCTGGACTCAACAAAACTGAAACGGCAGCTAAATACGGGGATGAACAAGTTCATATTTGGCGCAGATCCTACGATGTTAGACCACCGGAACTTGACCCAAGTGATGAGCGTAACTCATATAACGACCCTCGCTACGTCAAATTAGATAAAGATCAAATCCCTAGAGGTGAATGCCTAAAGGATACGGTTGCCAGAGTGCTTCCACTTTGGAATGAATCAATTGCTCCAGCAATTCAATCTGGCAAATCGGCCATCATAGCCGCTCACGGCAATAGTATTCGAGCATTAGTTAAATACCTAGATCAGGTTTCTGATGGAGATATTATGGAAATTAATATTCCTAACGGTGCTCCTCTTGTTTATGAACTTGATGACAATCTCAAACCAATTCGTCATTACTATTTAGAGAAATAATCACATCCATGCGTCAATCCGTAAAAAATGCAATTTTCATTGGCCTAGGTGCTATCGCTGGAATTGCAATTACTTTGCAAATTTCAGCTACCGCCCAACAAAATGGAACCCTTCCACTTGACGAGTTACGCTTACTGTCAAATGTCTATGGTCAGATTAAAAGAGAATACGTTGAACCGGTTGACGATAAAAGATTGCTTACTGATGCCGTTAAAGGTATGGTGAGCAATCTTGATCCACATTCTTCATTCCTAGATAAAAAAGACTTTGCCGAAATGAAAGAGCAAACTGAAGGAAAGTTTGCTGGTCTTGGTATTGAAATCACTTCTGAAGATGGTTTAGTAAAAGTAATGAACCCCATTGAAGACACCCCAGCAGCTAAAGCTGGACTTCAAGCAGGCGACTTAATCACGCGACTAGATGACAAAGCAGTTCGTGGTATGACACTGGATCAAGCAGTGCGTCGTATGCGCGGCGTACCAGGTACAAAAATTACTTTAACGATTTACCGCAAGAGCGAAGAAAGAACTTTCCCAGTAACGATTACACGTGCGGAAATTAAAGTTCAATCTGTCAAAGTTAAAGTTCTTGATAATGGTATTGTTTGGGCAAGAATTACCTCTTTCCAAGAAAGAACAGTTCCTGATCTAGCAAGAAAATTAACCGAAGCCTATCAACAAAATCCAAATATCAAAGGTCTAGTACTTGATCTTCGCAACAATGGTGGCGGCCTACTACAAGGAGCTGTTGGTGTTTCAGCAGCTTTCTTGCCTCCAAGCTCAGTTGTAGTGTCAACAAAAGGACAGACTGAAGAAAGCAAACAAGTATTTAAAGCTGAACCAGCGATGTATCGCCTTACCGAAACAACTGATGCGTTAGCTGGACTACCTGCAATTTATAAAAAAATACCAATGGTTGTTCTGACAAACGCCTACTCGGCTTCAGCTTCTGAAATCGTTGCAGGCGCATTACAAGATTACAAACGTGCAACCATCATGGGTAAAACCACTTACGGCAAAGGCTCCGTACAAACAGTGCGCCCAATAACTGCCGATAGTGCTCTAAAAATAACAACTGCTTATTACTACACACCTACTGGTAAATCTATTCAGGCGTACGGCATCAAACCAGATATCGCTGTTGACCAAAATAAAGATGGCGATCCGGATGATGTTCTTGTGATTCGTGAAATCGATAGCGAGAAGCATTTACGCAATAAACAAGCTTCTGAAGAGAAACTCATTACTGAGCGTGAAAAACGTAGGATGGAACAATTAGCAATTCTTGAAGAAAAGAATGCTAAGAAAACTCCTGAAGAGCGCGAAAAAGATAAGAACAAGAAATTGCCAGAGTTTGGCTCAGCTGATGACTTTATGCTACAACAAGCTAGCGCCTACATCTTAGGTCAACCAGTTATTCGTTCTAAATCAAAATTAGAATAGTTAACCGCCCTTCAATGAATGATCAAGAATTACTCAGGTATTCGCGCCATATTCTTCTAGATGAAATTGGCATTGAAGGGCAAGACAAACTTCTGCAATCACATGTATTAATTATTGGCGTAGGCGGATTAGGTTCTGCTTGCGCTCCATATATTGCTGCAGCTGGCGTCGGCAAAATAACGATCGTTGATGATGATCTGGTAGACCTTACCAACTTGCAAAGGCAAATTATTCACCAAACTACATCTGTAGGCGAGGCAAAAGTTCTATCTGCGAAAAAATTTTTAAAACAGATTAATCCAGCTATTGAAGTAGTGGCTATTCAGAAAAGAGTAGACTCCTCTTTGCTTTCAGAACTAGTCAAAAACGTAGATCTAATTATTGATTGCACTGATAACTACAAAACTCGTCACGCGATTAACCGCGCTTGCGTAGAAGCCAAAAAGCCGTTGGTGTTTGGCGCTGCTATTCGATTTGATGGGCAACTATCAGTATTTAATGCAAGTAAAGAAAATTCACCTTGTTACGCTTGCATCTTTCCAGAAGATCAAGAGTTTGAAGAAGTTCGCTGTTCCACTATGGGTGTTTTTTCACCGCTCGTTGGCATTATTGGCGCCATGCAAGCTTCACAAGCACTTCAAGTAATTACAAATTGTGGAACACCACTAATTGGTCAACTTGCACTATGGGATGGCAAGAAATCTGAAATGACTCAAATTAAAGTGAATCGCAAATCAGATTGCGCAGTTTGCGGCAATTCCCACTAAAACTTATTAAGCTTTAGCCAAATCTTGCATTGCCTTTTCTTGAAGATCAGGGTCAACCGCTTTTAATATTTCAGGTAAAACGGGTTTAACTCGATCAATATCTGTTTTCAAGATTTCTCGTTTAACAGTTAATAATTGACTCGCATGCATTGAGAAATCCGTTAGCCCCATCGCTAACAATAAACGGGCTAATTTAGAATCCCCTGCCATCTCGCCACAAACAGACACAGAGACATTTGCAGCCTTTGCCTCACTAATCACTTGAGCGATTAATCGCAAAACTGCAGGATGCATCGGATCATATAAGTGCGCAACTTGACTGTCTGCTCTATCAATACCTAATGTGTATTGAATTAAATCATTCGTACCAATCGATAAGAAGTCAAATCGATCGATAAATAATGGCAACACAAGCGCCGCCGCTGGTATCTCAATCATCGCGCCAATTTTGATCTGCGGGTTATAAGCTTGAGAGCGTTCATCAAGCTGTTTTTTTGCTAACTCAATTAGCTCGATAGTTTGATCAATCTCATGGGCTTGTGCCAACATTGGCACCAAGATTTGAGCTTGACCATGCGCTGAAGCCCTCAAAATTGCACGTAATTGCGTTAAAAATATTTCTGGTTCACTTAAGGACCAACGTATCGCCCTCAAGCCTAAAGGTGAAATACTTGGGGTAACTGCATCCGCTTCTGCATCTAAACTCTTGTCTGCCCCAATATCTATCGTTCGAATATTTACTGGTAAGCCATGCATCGCTTCTACAGTGCGTCGATAAGCTTGATATTGCTCCTCTTCGCCAGGCAAATTGCCCTTACGATTCATAAACAAAAATTCAGACCTAAACAATCCAACTCCAACTGCCCCACCTTCAAGCGCACTTGCAGCATCTTCTGGTAATTCAATATTTGCCATTAAAGAAATATTTGTACCGTCTAAAGTTTTGGTTGGCGTGTATTTTAAGAGCTGAAGTTTACGTTTAGCTAACAAAAATTCAGACTGCTTATGGCGGTATTCCTCTAATATTTGAGGGGTGGGATCAACAATGACAATCCCTCGTTCACCATCAACAATTAGCCAGTCATCTTGACGAATTAATAAGCTAGCCTGTTTAACACCAACTGCAGCTGGGATATCTAAACTTCTAGCAACAATGGCTGTATGAGAGTTTCTACCCCCAAGATCAGTTACAAACGCTGAAAAATTGAGATCCTTAAATCGCAACATGTCATGAGGTGCAATATCATGCGCAACCACAATCACTTCCGACTTTTCTCTATCTGCTTTTGAAGCAGCAATTTTGCTTTCATGATTAGAGCCACGTAAAGCAACTAATACACGCTCTACAACTTGCCTAAAATCAGCTCCACGCTCTTTTAAGTAAGGGTCTTCAATTGCCTCAAACTCTTCTAAAAGCTCATCAAGTTGCGTGGTTAATGCCCACGCTGCGTTGTAATGGCGAGTCCTAATAAGCTCTATCGGCTTATCACGTAATGTTTGATCTTCGAGAATTAATCGATGAACATCTAAAAAAGCGCCCATCTCTTCTGGGGAATCCGCAGGAAGATTCGCTCTCAAACCTTTTAATTCAAGCTTAGCAACTTCAAAAGCATTTAAAAGGGTTGTAACCTCAGCATCTTCCTCACCCTTCTCAATAAAGTGATGGCTTACCTCTAGCGCAGCAGATGAGATCGTAAGCGCACGGCCGATTGCAATACCACTCGAAACGGGGAGGCCATGCAATGAAAATGGCATTATTCACCTTCACCAAAACGGTCATTAATTAATGCAACAATGGCATCAAGTGCTTCTTGTTCTTTTTCTCCTGCAGTTTCTAAAACTACCTCACTACCTATACCTGCAGCCAACATCATTACGCCCATAATACTTTTAGCGTTTATCTTACGTCCATTACGAGTTAAATAAACCTCACATGGAAATTGCCCTGCCAACTGCGTTAATTTTGCAGATGCCCTAGCATGAAGCCCTAGTTTATTAATGATAGTAATTGTTACTTGCGGCATGATTGAATTTAATTATTTATAAATAAGCATAACTTAAACTTTGACACTTTCACGAAGTCTCAAAACACCTTGTTGACCACCCGATAAAGCTTTTTCGGTTAATTCTTGAACTCCTTCAGATCGATGCGTAATCGCTCTTAGTAGCATTGGTAAATTAACCCCTGTTAAGACATTAATAGGCAGGGTGAACGTAGGAAGATTAGCAACTCTTGTGGCCACATTAGCTGGAGTAGCCCCCATAATATCCGTCAGTATTAAAGTGCCGACATTCCCCTGAACTAACTGAACAGCATCTTCAACTCGTTTTTGTGTTTGCTTTGTATCTTCGTGTGCAGGAACATCAATAGCAACGATACCTTCAGGTACCTCTCCAAATACATGTGCCGCAAACTCTGAAAGCGCGCTTGCTAATGGTGTATGGGCAACAATAACAATTCCTGCCATCTTATTTTCCTGAAATCAATTCTTCTAATTCACGTAACCAGTGTCCTGCTACATCGTAACCCGTTTGATCAGTAATTTCGACAAAACATGTCGGACTCGTTACATTAATTTCAGTCAACTTATCACCGATCACATCCAAGCCCACCAAAAATAATCCTCTCTTAACTAAAACCGGTCCCAAAGTATTGGCAATATGCTTCTCATTCTCTGTCAAAGGCCTTGCTTCACCTTTACCGCCAGCAGCTAAATTTCCACGGATATCCCCTGCCTGCGGAACTCTTGCCAATACGAATGGAACAGGTTTGCCATTAATTAAAAGTAGACGTTTGTCACCATTAACAATTTCTGGCAAATAACGTTGCGCCATCAAAGCACGCCGCCCGTTATCACCTAAAGTTTCTACAATGCTTCCAAGATTTACACCGTCTGCGCCAACTCTAAAAACCCCCATACCACCCATACCATCTAGGGGCTTAATAACAATATCGCGATGCTCAGCATGAAATGCTCTAATACGCTCAATCGATCTCGTTACCAATGTTGGAGCAATGAATTGCGGAAATTCACCTATGGATAATTTCTCTGAATGCTCTCTTAGCGCAGTTGGAGAATTAAATATCTTTGCCCCTTCTCGTTCAGCCTGACTCAACAGCCAGGTATTAGCAACGAACTCTCCATCAAACGGCGGATCTTGTCGCATAAGTACAGCATCGAAAGTCCTCAATAAAGCACTTTGCTCTTTTTTAATTTCAAACCATGGTGACGCTTTTCTATCAACCGATATTTCACTAACAATTGCACATACCGCTTCACCATCCCAGCTTAGGCCAGATGCTTTTGCATGAAATATTTGATGGCCAGCATGTTGAGCCGCCATCATCATGGCTAAAGTGGAATCTTTGTGAGGCTTAAAAGTTTCAAGCGGATCGGCAACAAAAAGTAATTTCATGATTCTTAAATTTCAGCTTCTGGATCTGTTCGCTCAAGCTCCAAAGAAGCCGCCAATAAAGCCAATCTTGCAACAACGCCATATAAATAAAAACGATTTGGACTTGCACTACCAGGTTTAGCACTGACGTCAGGTATTGCATTTTGTTCAAATGCCAACGGAACAAAATGCATGCCAGGTGAATTTAAGTTTTCATCAACCCCTCGGCCTGTATGAACACGATAGAAACCCCCAACAACATATCTATCAATCATATAAACCACTGGTTCAGCAACAGCTTCATTTACTTTTTCAAACGTATGAACACCTTCTTGAATAATCACATCATGAACTTCAAGACCTTCTTTAACAACGCTCATCTTATTGCGCTCACGACGATTGAGATCCTTCAGTTCAGAAGGATCTCGAATAGTCATGATGCCCATACCGTAAGTACCCGCATCCGCCTTAACAACTAAATATGGTTTTTCTTTAATGCCATATTGACGATATTTTTTTGCAATTTTCTTGAGCAAAGCTGCAGCATTGTCTTGCAACAATTCCTCGCCCACTCTCTCATGAAAATCAATCCCTTTACAACTTGCAAAATAGGGGTTCAACATCCATGGATCAATATCAATTACTTTAGAGAATTTTTTAATGACATCGTCATAGCATTCAAAATGCGTAGACTTACGTCGGGTTGCCCATCCTGCATGCAAAGGTGGGAGCACATACTGTTCATGAATATTTTTTAGAATATCAGGAACACCTGCGGACAAATCATTATTTAACAAAATTGAGCAAGGATCAAAATCTTTTAGACCCAATCGACGTCCCTTTAGACCAATTCGCTGTAAAGGCTCTAAGGTAACTTTCTGACCATCAGGTAAATCAATGGTTGTCGCCTTTTTTATTTCATCAGATAAAGTTCCCAAACGAACATTTAGTCCTGTTTGACGAAGGATCGATGACAAGCGCGCAACATTTTGCAAATAAAAAGTGTTTCTTGTATGACGCTCTGGAATCAATAATAAATTTCTTGCTTCAGGACAAATCTTCTCAATCGCGGCCATTGAAGCTTGAACTGCTAACGGCAACATTTCTGGGGATAGGTTATTAAATCCACCAGGGAATAAATTTGTATCAACCGGTGCTAATTTAAACCCAGCATTACGCAAATCAACGGAGCAGTAAAAAGGCGGCGTATGTTCTTGCCACTCAAGCCTGAACCAACGTTCGATAGATGGAGTCGCCTCAAGTATCTTTTTTTCAAGATCAAGTAGAGGGCCAGAAAGTGCAGTAATTAAATGTGGGACCATTCCCTTATTGTAGGGAAAAAAATGGCTTTTTTATGATTCCCTACAAATTTCCTTATTTTTTTATGGTTAAAGGCAAAGATTCATGAAAAAAGGCGCAAATCTCTAGATTTGCGCCTCCTAATTTGCAACTTCAGTTTAAAGATTTACAAAATTAAACTTCGTATGCTGTTTCACCGTGTGATGTGATATCTAAGCCTTCGCGCTCTTCATCTTCTGGAACACGCAATCCAACAACTAAATCAACCACTTTGTAGCAGATAAATGCCACAACTGAAGACCAAATCAAAGTTGTTGCTACTGCTTGGAATTGGATCCAAACTTGACCAACAATCGAATAGTCTGGAGAAACTGCATTTGCAACATAATCATAGATACCAGTGCCACCTAATGAAGGTGCAGCAAAAACACCTGTCAATAAAGCACCAGTAATACCGCCTACACCATGCACGCCAAATACGTCCAAGCTATCGTCAGCCTTGAGGATTTTCTTAAGGCCTGTTACACCCCAGAAACAAAGTACACCACCAATTAAACCAATGACAAGTGCACCTGTTACACCAACAAAACCTGCTGCTGGGGTAACTGCAACCAATCCAGCTACAGCACCAGAAGCTGCACCAAGCATTGATGGTTTACCTTTAATTTTCCATTCAACTAAAGTCCATGTTAGAACTGCAGCTGCCGTTGCCATTAAAGTATTTGCGAATGCTAATGCTGCACTACCGCTTGCTTCTAATGCAGAACCTGCATTAAAACCAAACCAACCCACCCACAAGAGTGATGCACCAACCATTGTTAAGGTCAAGCTATGTGGCTTAAGCGGCTCTTTACCGTAACCGATACGTTTACCAACTACATATGCTCCTACCAAGCCAGCAATCGCTGCATTGATATGCACAACAGTACCACCAGCAAAGTCGAGTGCGCCTTTTTGGAATAACCATCCTGAAACTGCTGTTGCTTTTTCTGCTGCGGCTGCATCAGTAAATGCGTCAGGACCAGGCCAGAACCAAACCATGTGAGCTACTGGTAAATAACTAAATGTGAACCAAAGGATCGCAAATAACAAAACTGCAGAGAACTTAATACGCTCTACAAATGCGCCAATGATCAAACAAACAGTAATACCAGCAAACGCAGCTTGGAAAACCATAAATGCGAATTCAGGAATAACAACACCTTTACTAAAGGTTGCCGCAACTGAATCAGGTGTTAAGCCACTCAAGAACAGACGATCAAATCCGCCGAAGAATGCACCACCTTCAGTAAATGCAATGCTATAGCCATATATCGCCCACAAAACCATCACAAGCGAAAACACAACTAAACATTGCATTAACACTGACAGCATGTTTTTGCTTCTTACTAAGCCACCATAAAACAGTCCTAAAGCTGGCACTGTCATTAAGATAACTAAAGCTGTACAAACTAAAATCCAAGCTGTATCACCTTTATTAGGTACTGCTGCAGGAGCCTCTGGAGCAGCCGCAGTAGCAGAAGCTGCTGCAGGAGCAGTAACAGCTGCTGGTGCAGCCTTCTCTTCTGCGCTTGCATTAACAGTCGGAAGTAAAGCCGCTGATCCAACTGTTAAAAACACAGCACTAGCTGCAATAATTTTTTTCATCCAATGTTTCATATTCCACTCCTTATTAAAGGGCCGCCGGACCGGTTTCACCAGTACGAATCCGAATAACTTGCTCAATTGGTGTAACAAAAATTTTGCCATCACCAATCTTGCCTGTTTTCGCTGAGTTTTCGATCGCTTCAACTGCGCGCTCTACCAAAGCATCATCAACAACTGCATCAACTCTAACTTTAGGTAAAAAATCGACAACATATTCAGCACCACGATACAACTCTGTGTGCCCCTTTTGACGACCAAATCCTTTGACTTCGGATACGGTAATCCCTGTAACACCAACCTCAGCAAGCGCCTCGCGGACTTCGTCCAGCTTAAAGGGCTTGATAATTGCGATGATTAGTTTCATAAAATTCTCCTAATC
>CAZEHN010000004.1:0-29883 GCA_964511855.1 uncultured Polynucleobacter sp.
CCAGCTTAAAGGGCTTGATAATTGCGATGATTAGTTTCATAAAATTCTCCTAATCCAGGATTAATTAAAATGTTTTGGTTAAAGCGATGATGCCTGTGCCATTACTGGTGCTAGAACCGGTTGCAGCGTTGAAATAAGCCCCATTTTGTGCATTTGTTCCAACATAAGCAGCAGAAACCGCAAAACCATTCCCTAAATCTTTAGTAGCACCTAACTTCCAATCAACATAGGTATAAAAAGAATTCTTGTTAACAGCTTGGTAACCCACATGACCGTTAAGAGTAACGCCATACCAACCAGTATCGTAATTAGCACTTAAATCAAGATATGAACTACCACTACTATTAGCAAAGCCAAAAAGGTTTGAGAGAGAGTACGAATATTTAAATGTTAAGAATTCATATGCAAAGCCTAAATAAGCTTCTGTTGTGTTTGGACTAACAAGTGGTGAAGGAATAGGGGAAGTCATTGGGTAGTAATATTGCAAAACACCGATATCACCAGTTAGGCCAGGAACTAATTCCTTTTTATAACCAGCGTAAAAATCCATCTCCACTGGTGCACTAATAGAATATCCATCTTGTACCCAACTAATTGATGAGTTCCAGTTACCGATATAGAAACCGCTCTCATGCGCGTAGTCAAATCCACCTTGAATCGCTGGTTTACCAGCAGATTGAGAAATACCACGATAACGGTAGTCATTAACTAAAGTTACGTTTGCTGTGAATGGTGAAGCAACTGGAGTTTCAGAGACTGCTTTTTCAGCATCTGGGCCAGATTGTGCAAATGCATTTCCAGCGAGTAAACCTGTTGCAGCTGCAATTGCAGTAATAGCAAAATATTTTTTCATTTGAAGCTCCTTAAAAAAAATTGATAACAAGAACTTTTTGTTTCTTGCCTTGGGATCAATTTTTGAACATTCCAACAGTACTAAATTCGATGACCCACACCATTAAGTGGCATTGCACCAAATTTGTGCACCATTTTGGTGAATTGCACCATTTTGCATGATCCCTCATAATGTGCATATTCCAAATATTTAATTACTCATAGAGCTAAATTTCATGAATCCACAAGATTTTTTCAATAAATTTCAATCAGTTGCAGAAGATGTACAAAATAAAATAGGCGATGCTATTAAACAATCTCCTGCAAAAGACCTAGAAAAAAATATTCGTGGTCTTGTTAACCAAGGTTTTCAAAAAATGGATCTAGTCACTAGACAAGAGTTTGATGTTCAAGCTCAAGTGCTTGCAAAGACACGAGCCAAGCTTGAAGAACTTGAAAATAAAATCGCTGAAATTGAAAAGAACTTAGGTCAATAATTCAGGTATTAATTACTCATAACAAAAAGCCCTCGTTAGAGGGCTTTTTATATTTATGTTTTCGTTTTCTATTTTTATAAATCTTTACTTATAACTTCTCAGGAGTCCAAGTTGCGCCATTTAATATTTTTGGTGCAACCCACATCCATATATAAGAAATCAACTGCAATACCATCATGATGTACATCGCATAGGTAAACGCTTGAGACTTAGCGTATCCATTAAACATAAATAAATCAATTAACCATCCAATACCTAGTTGAATTGAAAATGCCCCTACGAATAACGCTAAGTTATACGCTGTACTTGCTCTACCAGCCATCTCTTTAGGGAATCTAGTTTGAATCAGGCTTTGCCCAAGAATAAATGATGTAGAACAGATGCCTAGTAACAACCAAATATATAAAACGTTATTTGCGCTTCCAGCATCTACAGCAAAATACATAAGCGCTAAAGCAATGCCACCAAAAACTGCGGAGTATTTAAAAGTGCTAATGCCATGCTTATTGAGATGAGGAATCGCCCATGCATTAAACAAATACCCGCTCAATAAAACCAAATTAAAAATAAACAAAGCTTGTGCAACTTGGGAATCACTAAATCCAACTACATGACTAAACCACGGTCCAAACCAAAGTGTCTGAAAAGCAATAAATCCACCTTGGTTAAATATGCCCATTGGCAACATTTGTAAAAAGAATCCATTTTTAGAAATACTGCCGTAGCCAGATAACCATTTAAAAGAAATCAATGAAGATTTTTCAGAGACATCCTGTTTAATAGATCTTTCTACAACTGGATCCCCACTCTTAGGTAAACCAAAACGAATACCAATCGCTGCAATGGCGACCAATGTCGCCATCGTAAAGAAAACTCCCCGCCACCCAATGTAAGGAAGTACAGATTGGACAGGGATTGTGGTCATTAGCACGCCTGCCGTTCCGAATACCAACATCCCTGATGCCAATGAACCTTGCTGCTCTGGCTTATACCAACGGCGATAGGCTGTAAATGAAGCCATCAAACAAGCAGATACGCCCATTCCGATAAAACCTCTACCAACTGTGGCAAAAATAATGTTCTCAGCCAAACCAAATAAAACCGAACCTAATACTGCAAAAAGCAGCAATATGCTTTCAGTTTTTCTAGATCCAAATTTATCTAACCAAACACCAAGCGGTAATTGCATCAAAGCAAATCCTACAAAGTAGGCAGAAGATAGCAAGCCCAATGAGGTATTACCTAAATCAAGATCTTTAATTAGATCAGGAGCAATGACTGCATTAACTGCTCTAAAGGCATAAGAAAGAAAATAAGCAAAACCGAAAAAGATAAAAACCTTTAGCGCTGAAAAACCCTCTAAAGGAAAACTAACTTTAGATTTAGTATGGATGGAATCCTGCATAGAATGTCTCGTATTCTTCTTGTAATTGTTTAGTTATTTTTTCGTCAATATTTTTATCAAGCGATTGCAATACGCTAATTTGATAAATCCTTAACTGCCCTGTTGAGTCAACTCTTTTAATCCATCTGGCCCAATAGTATCGCGGCACATCGTCTGGACCAACACCAACAATTCTCACGCCCGATGAATTAATTTTTTCTTTTGTATTTGCTGCTGCGGTAAAAACAAGATCAGACTCTTCAATAATTGGTTGATTTACTTTAAGTGTCTTTTTTGTCTGATCTTTTAACCAAGTAATAATTTCATTTACTTGCTCAGGCGATTTTTTCGAATCAAGTTTAATAACGCTTACTGCAAATATCGCATTTCCTGCTTTCGCATAATCCATCGACATCAATAGGTTTTCACCTAAGATATGAATAGATTTTTCAGCTCTGTTTGGCTTAGATGGGAAAATTGCTTCAAAGGCACCCTGCTGTGATTGAATAACTCGCCAATCATAGGTCCCTGAACATGCGCCGAGCAATAGCAACAGAATCCCACAAATAAAGGATTTAAGTGAAAAACTAGTCAAGCGGCTGCTTAATTTAATATTACTCATACAATTAGCATTATTGCCGATATTTAGAACTTAAACGGAAGACTCTTCAGATCTTTATGCAACAGCCAAAAATTCTCCGATCTATTGCATATTGGACGACAGTTTTATTAGCTTTTTTGAGTTTAAGTGCTTGTGAAAAGTTAAATCAATTCAAAACACCCGCCAAGCTTCCTTCTTTTGAAGCAACTCTTCTCAATGGATCAAAAATATCTCATTCGGAATTTAAAGGTCATGTAAGCATCATCAATTTTTGGGCAACAACATGTACGGTTTGCGTAAAAGAAATGCCTGAGATGGTGAAAGTATTTAACGAATTTGAAAGGCAAGACTTTAAATTATTAGCCATCGCAATGTCATATGATCCGCCCATGTATGTTGTTGATTTTACGAATACCAGAAAGCTTCCATTTCTAGTAGCAATGGACTCAGATGGGATGATCAGTAAGCATTTTGGTGGGATTGAAGCAACACCAACTACCTTCCTTATTAATAAAGAAGGAAGAATTATTAAAAAATATGTTGGTGAACCTAATTGGGCAGAAATGCGTTCTTTAATTAAAACTGCCCTAACTCAATAAAGCACTCATTAAAAAGTAGCTTAAACAACACCAGCTTGATGTGCTTGTACGTCTGCGTGATAACTTGATCTCACCATCGCACCTACAGCTGCATGGGTAAAGCCCATTGCCATAGCCTCACGTTCAAACATTGCAAATGTATCTGGATGAACATATCTTCTGACAGGTAAATGATGGCCAGATGGCGCTAGATACTGACCGATAGTCAACATATCAATATCATGCGCGCGCATGTCACGCATCACCTCAAGAATTTCTTCATCTGTTTCTCCAAGCCCCACCATCAAACCACTCTTTGTGGGAACACCTGGGTACATTTCTTTAAAATCTTTTAGCAACTTCAACGAATGTAAATAGTCAGCGCCCGGACGAGCTTCCTTATATAACCTAGGAACAGTTTCAAGGTTATGATTCATCACATGAGGTAGTCCAACGCCTTCATTGGCCCCAAAGATCTTAAGTGCTACCTCTAAACGCCCCCTAAAGTCTGGCACTAACACTTCAATTCTGGTTTGCGGGGAAACTTCTTTTGTTAAAGAAATGCAATCAGCAAAATGCTGAGCGCCACCATCTCTTAAATCGTCACGATCAACACTCGTAATTACGACATAATTTAATTTAAGTGCAGCAATAGTTTTGGCTAAATTTGCAGGCTCGTTTTGATCAAGTGGATCAGGTCGACCATGCCCAACATCACAGAATGGACAACGGCGCGTACACTTCTCACCCATGATCATGAAAGTCGCAGTACCTTTACCAAAGCACTCACCAATATTTGGACAACTTGCCTCTTCGCATACAGTGACTAATTGATTTTCACGCAGAATCTTTTTAATGTCATGAAAACGAGATCCGCCTGAAGCAGCTTTCACCCTAATCCATTCAGGTTTCTTTAAGACCTGATCAATCGGCACAATTTTGATTGGAATACGGGAAGTTTTCTCAGCCGATTTTTGCTTTTTGGTAGCATCGTAAGCTGGGGCTGCTAAATCGACAGAAGGTTTATTTTTTTCAGACATATTATTAATTTTGCTTATAGCTACTCTACGCCATATTTAAAACTTGCTTCAAATGCTCTATTAATTTCGCTGCCGCAAGCTCTTTAGTAGTTTGAACACCCAAACTTGCTAAATCGATCGTTTTAAGGCCTGGGTATCCACATGGATTGATTGCATCAAACGGGGATAAATTCATATCCACATTCAGCGCTAAGCCATGATAACAACAATGCCTAGATACCTTTAAACCTAATGCTGCTATTTTAGCCCCTAATAAGCTTGGGGTTTTAAGGTTTTTATCTCCTAGGTAGATACCCGGCGCCCCGGCTTGACGCTGTCCATCAACCCCAAAGTCGGCCAAAGTATCAATAATTGCCTGCTCCATACGATTGACTAAATCACGGACATAAAAACCATTTCTTTTAAGATCCAACATTAAGTAAACGACTACTTGACCAGGTCCATGGTAAGTGATTTGACCACCTCGATCGACTTTTACAACAGGTATAGTCGTATTGTCATCAAGCAGATGTGCAGGATCTCCAGCTTGGCCTAAAGTAAAAACAGCCGGATGTTCAACCAACCAAAATTGATCAGGGGTTAACTCATTTCGCGTGCGCGTATATTCGCGCATCGCCTCATAAACTTCTTCATAAGGCCGAGCGCCAAGATTAATTATTTCAAGCGCAGGCTTTAACACCTTAAAGCACCACACTAACCATCGGATGCGTTGATAAAGTGCGATACAACTCATCCAGTTGTTCGCGACTTGTCGCTCGAATAATAACCGTCACGCCTAAATAATTACCACCTTTAGATAAACGCTTCTCAATTTTCGCTTCATCAAAATCAGGGTCGAATTTTTTACAAACATGAACAATCGCTGGAACAAATTCATCTTGAACTTTACCCATTACCTTAATAGGAAAATCACTTGGATATTCAATAAGAGACTCTTTTTCAGCCATCATTAATTTCCCGGGGAAGCATGCCCAAGCCAAGCGCTTGTAATGATTTCACGAATGCAATGCAATTTACGGTGGAAGAAATGATCAGCACCGGGAACTACTTGCACAGTTAATTCTTGAGGCCTCGCCCAATCCAGCACGCTGGATAGCGGAATTGTTTCATCAAGTTCGCCATGAATAACGATTGTATTTTTTGGTACATTAGGCAACTGCCATTTAGAAGTTGCGCTACCAACCATCACAAATCGCTCCGGAGCCATCCCCTCATTTGTTAAGCGCTCGTTTAAATAACTACCCACATAACTTCCAAAAGAAAAACCGGCTAATACCAGAGGTAAATGGGCGACCTCCTTAACCCAAGCCTGATCTTGCAAAACTGAATTTGAAATCCATCCTTGTTGATTTCTCATCCACTTCACAACTTCAAATAGATCTTCTGCCTCACCTTTGCCATCATCATGTACACCCTCACTTTCACCGACGCCACGAAAGTTTGGTCTCAAGCTGACGTAACCTAATTGATTAAAAGTTCTAGCTAGAGTCTGGGCAACTTTGTTATCCATTGTTCCACCCATTAGCGGATGAGGATGAGCAATTAAAGCTAGTCCTCGAATTTTGAAATCTTTATCAGTACGTATTTCATCAGGCAAATCTAGTGAAGCTTCAATTTTCCCAACGAGCCCAGGAATACTAATTTTCAATGTGCGGATATTCATGAGTCAATTTGTAAACGTTTAACAGGAATGCCATGTTGAAAATGACTTTCAATAATTTCATCTATATCTGATTTATCTACCATCGTGTACCAAATGCCGTCGGGATATACGACCATTACCGGGCCACTTTCACATCGATCTAAACAGCCAGCTTTATTGACTCTAACTTGGTTCTCACCAGCAATCCCCAATTCTTTACAGCGATTTTTTGCATAATCAAAAAGTTCCTTCGAGCCATGGTGTGCACAACAATCTTCACCATTAATACGCTCGTTTAAACAAACAAATGCGTGGTATTTGAAATAGGACATGAAAAAATTATATCGATTAAAAATTTTATTTGTTAATTGTTTGCTTTGCGCTCTTACTCAAGCCAACTCGAAGCAAGTTATATAGAGCCAAAACTGGCCAAATCCAAGTCACCCATTTTAGTAGTCCATTGAAATGGGTCAAACGCCCTTTAGGCAATAAACTGATCTCTTGAGCGTGGTAGGGACTAATTGGCATGATATTAACTAAGACAAGCATCAACAAAATTCCAACGAAGGCTAACCACCACTGAGTAACCCTTTCAAAAGTAGCAACCCAAATTAATAAGCCACCCCCAAAGAACATGCCAATTAGTGCACTTATGCTTATCCAATCAAATGCATGATCCAATCCAACTTGAAGCCATGATGCACAACTCTTAAGTAAGGCGGTTGCCAAGAATAACCCCGCTAATAATCTTAATTTTGGTCCCTTTGGGTTCATGCCAAAGATAAAGAAACTTCCAATAGCGACAGTTGCTAATGTTGTCATTAGCAATTCTTGGGAAGCATTACTAATAGGCAAATTCCAGAATTGAGAAATTCGGAGTTCATCAATACCCAAATCGCCTATAGCAAGCCATGCATTCTGCGGAAAGATCTGCGCCCAAGGTAACAATAAAAATAAAATGAAAAAACTAAATCTTTCACCAAACCAAGCAAATCGATATTGATCTAAAGATCCTCCAGAAAACCAATTCGGCTTAAAAGGGAGGGCGAATAATCCCCCAATCAGGGTGCCAACAACATTGGCCCACCAATCTAGATTACTTGATATTCGAGTAGGCAGCCAAGTTTGTAAACTTTCTAGACCCCCTGAAAGAAACATACCTGTGATGACAGTAATAACCAAAGCTTGCCATTTCTCATACTTAGGAAATAAGGCAAAAATCATTAGAAAACCAAAAGGCATATATCCCAAAATATTTGCCATCACATCAAATAGAGTGATGTACTTTGGCAAAGGGGCAAGAATCCAATCCCATGGATTTACAGGTAAATCAATAGCAAACTCGAAAGGCGTTAAGCTTGCATAAGAAATTAATAGGAAAAATCCAAATACACAAAGTCTGGCCAACGGAAGTGGTTGACCAGCCCACTGAACTCTAAGTGGTCTATTTTGAATTTTTCCCATAAACGCTATTCTATTTCTACAATGGCAATATGGTTACTAATTGTTACTTTGAACATATTCACGAAATCTCTTCGACAAGTACTGAGCTACTAAACCGATGGAGAAATGGCGAGTTAAATAAACCCATCTCATTAATGGCCGATATTCAAACGGCTGGCAGAGGTAGAAGGGGTAAAAATTGGTTGTCGTCCCCTGAAAATTCATTAACCTTTTCAATAGCATACCCTTTTACAAGACCGGGCGGTATCTCACAACTCTCTGGACTAAGTCTGGTCTGCGGCCTAGCCCTGATTTATGGAATTAGCGAATATTTTCAAATAAATCTAGAGAAATTAAGAGATAAAGGGCTTCGCTTAAAGTGGCCAAACGATATCCTAATTAATCAATCTAAATTAGCTGGAATATTGGTGGAAGGCGGACAAACGCAACCCAATGAACCAACTTGGATGATTATTGGTGTAGGACTAAATTTACGGACTCAAATTATTGAAAATTTAGGCTCAGGATATGGAGTTGCGAATCTAATGGATTTATTTTCATCTTCCCAAACAATTGACCATCAAAAAATTTGGAGGGCGATTACGAATTGCTTCATTGAACAACTTGAACTATTTAATGCTAATGGCTTTCCATTTTTCAAAGACGACTGGAATGATTGGAATGCTTATAAAAATCAAATGGTCAATTTAAGCCAAGATGGGCAAATTATTAATTCCGGCAAATTTATTGGCATCAATGATGATGGCGCCCTACTTATTCAAACTAATCACGAAATTAAAACTGTCCATAACGGTGAGCTTTCATTAAGATTGAACTATGACAAATAAGCAATCGCTATGCCTATATTTGGATATTGGTAATACGAGAACCAAGTGGCTCTTGATTGATTCCAATATAACAGCTGAATTTAATGATTCAGGTGCCTTACCACATTCAGAACTAATCATTGGACAATATTTAGATTTAATTAAATCTAAACTCGAATTCACTCAAAAGCCGAAAGACATTATTTGTGTATCGGTGGCAAACCAAGAGATTACGGATGAATGGCAAAAAAGTCTTCTAGATATTTGGCCAAATGCTAATTGGCATCGATTCAGCTCATCCGAAAATTCATGCGGCGTTATAAATCAATATAACAATCCAAAATCTTTAGGCGCTGATAGATGGGCAGGAATGATTGGTGCAAAAACAATTTATCCCCTTGAGGACGTTTTAGTAGTTAATGCGGGCACTGCAACGACTATCGATTACATCAATCGCTCCGGCGAATTTACTGGCGGATGGATTATTCCAGGCCTAAGTCTAATGCTAGGATCTCTAGCAAGAGGGACTGCTGATTTACCGGACCTAAGCCCCGCAAATGCATCAAAACCTAACTTTGGGCAATCTACTAACGACTGTATGATGCAAGGTTGTATACAGGCTCAAATTGGGGCCATTCTCCGAGCAATTGAGTTAACAAAAAAACCGACTAAACTTATTTTGTCAGGTGGAAATTCAGAGTACCTAGCCAAACAATTAAGCTTATCACTACCACAGGAAGTCACTTTTGATATTGATAAACAATTAGTACTTAGAGGACTACAAACTTGGTTTAATCAAATAACGAAAAAGTAATGCGCAAATTCATTGACTCTTATTTAGTAATCGCAATCAGCATCAACATGCTATTTGCCCTAACGATTGTATGCGCCCCAAACAGTTCAATGAATCTGCTTGAATCTTTCTTTGGAAATCCCAAAGTAGCTGATTTAGAGGGGCAGTCGGCGGATAAAGAGATTAAGCTTCTTGGAGTTGCTTCTGGAACAATTGAAATCAAAGATTAATTAGACGCGAATCTTACTTAACATTTTAGTCGTGGATCTCTCATGTAAAAATGGAATGGCATAAGCTCGACCACCCCACGATTTCACTGCAGCCGTTTCTGGTAATTGATCAATCTCATAATCTCCACCTTTGACATAAATCTCTGGCTTAATTAATTTGATTAACTCAACTGGCGTTTTTTGATCAAAACAGACCACCAGATCTACACATTCTAAAGCTGCCAAAATGGCCATACGGTCAGCTTCTTGATTAATTGGACGATCGTCCCCCTTACCTAGCATCTTGACTGATACGTCAGCATTTACTCCCAAAACCAAACTTGCACCAAGTTCCCTTGCTTGTGCGAGATAAGTCACATGCCCTCTATGCAAAATATCAAAAACTCCATTTGTAAAAACAATCGGCTTAGGTAATTTTGCTAATGCAGCCTGCAAGGCTTCAAAACTAAAACCAATAGGAAGAATTTTTTCCTCAAAGCTAGGCGTTGGGTATGTAGGGTATGTATTTTTATCCATGCTCTATTCTAAAACGCTTTCGGAAAATTTCTAAATAATGCCTTAGACTGTTGTTATCAATAAATAAACCTTGATCATGAAAATACTCTACCTAGCATTTACTCTATTTGGCCTATTTCTAAGCCCATTGGGTTTGACCCAAGAATGCCCAGCCTCACTCAACTTTAAAGTTCAAAGACTTCAAGACGAGGCTGTCCAAGATTTATGTCAATACAAAGGACAAGTAATACTTATCGTTAATACTGCGAGCTTTTGTGGATTTACAAAACAGTATGAAGGCTTAGAACAGCTTTATGAAACTTATAAAAACAGGGGCTTTGTTGTTCTCGGATTCCCATCAAATGATTTTGGTAAACAAGAACCTGGCTCGAATAAGGAAATTGCTGAATTCTGTAAAAATACTTATGACGTGAAATTTCCAATGTTTGTTAAATCAAGTGTTAGCGGACAAAATCCTAACCCGGTTTTTAAATACTTAATTGAAAAATCTCACACAACACCTAAATGGAACTTCTACAAATATTTAATCGACAGAAATGGCAATGTTGTCGACTCTTTCAGCAGCATGACCTCACCACAAAGTAAGTCACTCAAATCAGAAATTGAAAAGTTATTAAATCAACCGGTTCCTGCAAATAAATAAGGGGAGAAAATCCCCCCTTATTTAAAAGTTTATTTTTATCAATTATTTTTCTTTACGCGCTCTAGCCACTAAATAATCCATCGTTGCTAAAGCTTTTGCTTTATTACCTGCAATTGAAGGGGAAGTTTCATACTTTCCCTGAATAGCAATTGTTGGTACACCATCAATACGATAAGCTTCGCCAATTTTGTTAGCCGCCTTAGCTTTTGTAATTACACCAAATGAACTATAGGCCTTCATAAAAGCTTTTGCATCCAAACCTTGGCTAGCAACCCAATCAGAAATATCATTTTCTTTAAGCAAAGATTTATGCTCGACATGAATGGCATTCAAGACCTTAGAGGTATATGAGTCACCTTTGCCAATCGCTTCAAATGCGTAGAACATTTGGCTGTGTGGCAAAAAATCTTCTCTAAACGCAATTGGCACTCTCTTAAATACTACATCTTTGCCCTGTTTTTTTACCCAAGCTTGAAGATCTGGATCAAATTCCGCGCAATGCGGGCAACCATACCAAAAGAATTCAATTACTTCGACCTTGCCTTTAGATTCTGTTGGCTGAGCAACAGGTAGAACTCGAAAATCAACCCCCTCTCTAGGGCTTGCAGCAACCTGATTTAAACCAGTATTTGACTGCGCAGGTGCAGAAGGCAGTGACAATTGTGCGAACACAGTTGTCGCACCCAATAGTGCACAAAGCACCCCAAATAATCGAATTGATTTTTTCATTATTTATTTACCTTAATTAAGCTATAAGCAATATTAGCTTCTTCTAATTTACTCTTCGTAGCACTCGATTCTTGAGCACTAGCAAACGGGCCAATACGTACGCGCCACAATTTTTTCTCATCGACCATATGCTCTGAAACAACCGCCTGAATACCTTGCATGGCAACTGCAGCTCTCTGCGCTTCTGCGTCACCACGATTTGAATAGGCCCCTATTTGAAGCCAAAATGTGATAACAGATTCAGTCTTTTTAGCTTGGGCATCATTAGCGGCCGAAGATTTATCAACCTCTTCAGCTTTGCTATTCTTTCCTTTTAGAGGCGAGTTAATATCTCTTGGCTCTGAACTATCCCCATTCGCACTAGGTTTTGGCACTACTGCGATATCAGGAGCTCGAACATTCTGCTTCTCTTGGGGGGCATTTCGATTAATCATATAAGCTACTACTAATGCAATAGCTAAGCCAACAATTAATCCTGCAACAAAACCATACAAAGTATTACCTCGAGAGTGGCCTGCTGAGGAATGCTGCGAATGTCGTTCTGAATTCATCAAATAGTCTTCAATCAATAGTTAACTGTATTACATCTGCTCGGGTGCTGATACCCCAAGTATCTCTAATCCATTAGACAAGACTTGTCGTGTTGCGGCCAATAGAGCTAATCTAGCCAACTTCAACGATTCGTCATCTACCAATACTCTATCTGAGTTATAGAAAGAATGGAAATCTCCTGCCAAATCCCTTAAATAAAATGCAACAGCATGTGGCGTTAACTCTCTTGCAGCTTCAGCAAGCATCGCCGGGAACTCTGAGAGTCTGCGCATCAACTCATCTGCAGCTCGCCCCTGAAGTGGCGAAACATCAGCTTTAGATAAGCTATCAACATTACCGCCCCACTGCCTAAGAATTGAGCAAATACGGGCATGGGCATATTGCACATAGAAAACAGGATTTTCATCGTTCTGTTTAAGCGCCAAATCGATATCAAATACAAATTCTGTATCTGCCTTCCTCGACACCAGGAAAAATCTTACAGCATCTCGTCCACGACGAAGGGCATCTTGAGCTTCTTGTTCACTCATTCCATCCTTGATACCACCAGACCATTCAATCAAATCTCGAACAGTAACGTAAGAACCTGCTCGTTTAGAAATCTTAACTTCTTCGCCATTTTTCAAAACAGTCACCATCTTATGCAATACATACGATGGGTAATCCTTAGGAATATGCCAATCATGCACTTCAGACATACCCTGAATACCGGCCCTAACGCGAGAGATAGTGCCATGATGATCACTACCTTGAATATTAATCACTTGATGAAATCCACGCGTCCATTTACTCACGTGATAAGCAACATCAGGAACAAAGTAGGTATATCCACCATCCGATTTACGCATGACTCTATCTTTATCATCACCGTAATCTGTCGACTTAAGCCATAAGGCGCCTTCGGATTCATATGTCTTACCAGCCTTACTTAAATCTGCGACAACACGCTCAACACTTCCATCGGTATATAAAGAAGACTCTAAATAATATTGATCGAAGTTAACACCAAATGTGCGTAAATCAATATCTTGTTCACGCCGCAAATAAGCCACTGCAAATCGACGAATATTGTCGATATCTGTTTTATCGCCCGAAGCCTTAACTGCACCATCAGCTGAAACAACCTCAAGTCCAGCTGCATAATCTTTGGCAATATCGGCAATGTATTCACCGTTATATGCCGACTCAGGCCACTCTGAATCGCCTGGAGCAAATCCATTTAATCTAGCTTGAACAGAAATTGCTAAATTTGAAATTTGTACACCAGCATCGTTGTAATAAAACTCACGATGCACTTTACGCCCTTGGCTTGAAAGTACGTTTGAAATTGCGTCTCCAAGAGCTGCTTGCCGACCATGACCGACATGCAAAGGTCCTGTTGGATTAGCTGACACGAACTCAACGAGCACACTGTTATCTTTAGAATATGCCTGGGTCTTGCCAAAAGCTCCACCCAACTTGATAACCTCTTGTACAACGACTTGTTTAGCTCTCGCAGTTAACCGTAAATTAATGAATCCAGGTCCTGCGATTTCTAAACTTTGAATAAGATCCTTAGCACCTTGGCTATTTGGAATGGCATCTAATAAAGCTTGCGCTAATTCTCTAGGATTCGTTTTCCATTGCTTTGCCAATTGCATCGCAATATTAGTCGACAAATCTCCATGGTCAAGCGCTTTAGGCCTTTCCAAATTGGGCGTAGGTAAATTACTTGCGTCAATCTCACGAGAATTAGCGATTTGCGCAAGCGCGGAGCCAATAATGGCTTGTAATTGTGTTTGAATAACTGGCAACATAGCGTCAAGAGTTTATCAGGAGGAGTATCCTTACACCATGCTATATCGATTTCATTCAAAAAATTCGGCTGATTGCCTCATGCTGAAGGACCTTACCCAAAGGCTTTTTACCATTCTTAATCGTCCACTTGATGATAAGGGTATTTTCTTGGTCGAACAGCTCCCAGAGCTTATTCAGAGGCTAGAAAAGGCCATCGAAGAGGATTCTGACCTCAGGAAAAAGGTCCAAAACGATGAGGCACTCGCAAAATTACCCGATAGGCTAGGTCAGAGAGCCCAACCTTTCCTAACATTGCTCAAATCCTCCCTAAAACACGAAGATCCAGTGGTTTGGGGAGATTAGTCACCACCCATTAAAAAAGGCCCTTTTAGGGCCTTTTTTGGATCCTCAGCTAGATTGTTTATCCTTCCAGCAGATTAGATAATCCCCTAGCCACCTCTGAATAGTCTCTAGAAGATCTTTGGGCTAAATCCTCCACCTGATCCTTACCCAAATTTCCGACATTAAAGTACATTGCCTTCGGATTAGCTAAATAGAAACCAGACACACTTGAAGCAGGATCCATAGCCAAGGACTCGGTCAGTGACATATCAATTTCATCCGCTTGAAGTACATCAAACATATCTAACTTAACTGCATGCTCTGGACATGCTGGATAACCGGGCGCAGGTCTAATCCCCTGATACTTTTCATCAATGTAATCTTGATTACTTAATGACTCGTTTGGAACATATCCCCAAAGATCAGTTCGAACACGATGATGCATACACTCAGCAAAACCCTCTGCCAAACGGTCAGCAATAGCTTTTAACAAAATAGCACTGTAATCATCATGCTTTTCTTGAAATTCGCGAACTTTCTTTTCTACACCATGACCTGCAGTTACCGCAAACATACCAACATAGTCCTCGACGCCACTACCCTTAGGAGCTACATAATCTGCCAAACAACGGTTTGGTCGCTTAATACCATCGACAACAGGTCGATCAGATTGCTGGCGTAAATTGTTCCAAACCAAGATTGGTTGCTTGCGACTCTCGTCAGCATAAATCTCTATATCATCGCCATGACTATTAGCAGGGTATAAACCAATCACAGCATGCGCTTGTATCCAACGTCCTTGAATAACACGCTCTAACATTTTTAAACCATCTTCATAAACCTTTCGAGCAGAATCTCCAACAATCTCATCCTCTAAGATGTCGGGAAATTTTCCAGCTAGATCCCAAGTTTGGAAGAATGGCGCCCAATCAATAAATTTAGCAATTTCATTTAGATCGAAATTTTTAAATACGCGACGACCAATAAATTTAGGTTTAGTTGGCTTATATGAATTCCAGTCGAGTTTTTCAGAATTAGCTCTTGCTGCCTCTATACTAATTAATGGGGCCGCCTTCTTATTGGCATGTTGAACGCGCACGCGCTCATAATCACTTTTTAAATTTTCAATAAAACTTGCTGCAGATTCATCCGACAGTAAATTTGAAGCCACTGAAACTGAGCGAGAAGCATCTGGCACATATACAACAGGGCCATCATAATGAGGTGCAATCTTAACAGCGGTATGAACCCTTGAAGTAGTTGCTCCACCAATCATTAATGGAATTGAACGACTACGGAAATAATCATCTCGTTGCATCTCTTGCGCAACATAAGTCATCTCTTCGAGTGAGGGTGTAATCAAACCAGACAAACCAATGATGTCAGCTTTTTCTTCCTTGGCTTTTTCTAGAATTTGATTGCAAGGGACCATCACGCCCATATTGACCACATCAAAGTTATTACATTGCAACACAACCGTCACAATATTTTTACCAATATCATGGACATCGCCTTTAACCGTCGCCATGATGATTTTGCCTTTTGAGCGAACGTCTTTACCAGCTGCAATATCTTGGCGCTTCTCTTCTTCAATAAAAGGGATTAGGTGTGCTACAGCCTGCTTCATTACACGAGCACTCTTAACCACTTGAGGAAGGAACATTTTTCCTGAACCGAATAACTCGCCAACAACATTCATACCATCCATTAGCGGCCCTTCAATCACTTCAATTGGACGGCCGCCAGCATTAAAAATTTCCTGACGAATTTCTTCTGTATCTTCAACAATATGACTGGTGATACCGTGGACAAGTGCATGAGAAAGTCTTTTTCTAACAGGCTCTTGTCTCCAAGCTAAATTCTCTTCTTGCTTAACGCCACCACCTTTAAATTTATCTGCGATTTCTAATAAACGCTCTGTTGGCGTTTTTCCGTCTTTTTCTTTAAAACGATTGAGAACAACATCTTCCACACGTTCACGCAATTCAGGGTCAAGATCTGCATAAACACCTAACTGTCCAGCATTAACAATCCCCATATCCATGCCTGCGCCAACAGCATGAAACAAAAACACCGTATGAATTGCTTCTCGAACAACATCATTACCTCTAAATGAGAAACTTACGTTCGATACACCACCGCTTACTTTTGCACCTGGTAAATTTTCTTTAATCCAACGTGTGGCATTAATAAAATCAACCGCATAGTTATCGTGCTCTTCAATACCTGTGGCAATTGCAAAAATATTTGGATCAAAAATAATATCTTCTGGCGGAAAATCTAATTCATTAACAAGAACGTCATAGGATCTCTTGCAAATTTCAGTTTTGCGCTCGAACGTATCTGCCTGCCCTTTTTCATCAAAGGCCATAACGACAGTAGCTGCACCATAGCGTTTAATTAACTTAGCTTGTCTTGCAAATGGCTCGAATCCTTCTTTAAGAGAAATCGAGTTCACGATTGGCTTACCTTGGACACAACGCAATCCAGCTTCGATCACATCCCATTTGGAGGAGTCAATCATGATTGGCACACGAGCAATATCAGGTTCAGAGGCAATTAAATTCAAGAAGCGAACCATCGCCGCTTTTGAATCCAACATTGCTTCATCCATATTGATATCGATTACCTGTGCGCCATTCTCAACCTGCTGGCGAGCAACTTGCAATGCCTCATCAAATTGACCATTCAAAATCAATCTAGCGAAAGCCTTAGAGCCCGTTACGTTGGTTCGTTCGCCAACATTTACAAAACCAAGATGTTCGGTAATATTGCAAGGCTCAAGACCTGACAAGCGCATTGGAGGTGTTTTATTTGTTTGCGTACTCATTTCGCTTCTCCACGATAAGCTTCCCAAGCATTACGCCAAGCACGAGGTTTCTGATTTGCAACAACCTTACTAATTGCGGCAATGTGAGCTGGGGTTGTACCACAACAACCGCCAACCAAATTTACTAATCCATCTTTAGAAAATTCGTTTAACAAACGAGATGTCATATCAGGTGTTTCATCAAACCCAGTATCACTCATTGGGTTTGGCAGTCCAGCATTCGGGTAACAAGAAATTGCTGTATCGCAGATCTTTGCAAGTTCAGCGATATAAGGCCTCATTAAAGTTGCGCCCAAGGCACAGTTCAAACCAAACGTTATTGGTTTTGCATGCCTTAAGCTATTCCAAAAAGCTTCGACAGTTTGTCCCGACAAAATACGACCGGATGCATCAGTTACCGTTCCTGAAATCATTAAAGGTAAACGCTCACCCGTGTCATCAAAATATTCATCAATCGCAAATAAGGCTGCTTTTGCATTTAAGGTGTCAAAAATTGTTTCGACTAGAAGTAAGTCAACACCACCCTCAACAAGGGAGGCAACTTGCTCATAATAAGCTTTGCGAAGCACCTCAAAATCAACATTGCGTGCGCCAGGATCATTTACGTCTGGTGAAATACTTGCTGTTTTAGGTGTTGGTCCAAGAGCGCCTGCAACAAATCTTGGTTTATCAGGTGTACTGTATTTTTCACAAGCCGCCTTAGCGATCTTCGCGGAAGCTACATTCATTTCACTTGCTAAATAGCCTAAGTGATAATCATCTTGTGCGATCGTCGTTGCACCAAATGTATTGGTTTCAATAATATCTGCGCCAGCCTCTAAATATGATTCATGAATTTCACGAATAACATCAGGACGTGTAATAGACAATAATTCATTATTACCTTTTAGATCGACAGGATGATCAGCAAATCGTTGCTCATCTGGAAGCCCTCTAAAATCATTTTCAGTTAAATGATATTGTTGGATCATCGTGCCCATTGCACCATCCAAAATCAAAATGCGCTCTGAAAGTAATCGAGGGAGATTTTGCCCCCTCGTATAAGGCTTAGTCATATCGTGATCTTTTAAAGATGTCATTATTTCTGCGGTCAACGACTTAATTTAGCTTAAGTGTAAGTATTAATTGATTACAGGGGTAAAGTCAGCTATTTTAACGGTAACACAACTAATTCTTGGAGATACCTATGTTTGCCGGAATGCCAGATTTCACCCAAAGCTTAGAAATGATGAAAACGATGTGGGGCAACATGGGAGCTAATCCAGATGGCTCAGCTGCTGCAGGAGGCTTTTCGATGCCAGGCACTGGCGCTAGCAACCCTTTCGGTATGCCAACTATGGATGTTGAGGAACTTGATAAACGGATACAAGAGCTTAAAAACGTTGAAAACTGGCTAAATTTAAATCTCAATGTATTAAAAACCACAATTCAAGGCTTAGAGGTTCAAAGAGCAACTCTTGGTGCCCTTCATGCTTTCTCTGAACAAATGAAGACCGCGGGAAGCGATAGCCCTAAAAAAACTAAGGCTACCGATAAAAAATCAACTGAATCAGACCCAGTTACTTCTGCTAGTGGCATGGCCGTAGATATGATGAACTCAATGGCTCAATCAATGACCCAAGCCATGTCTGCGATGTCTGAAAGCACCAAATCTGCTGCACAACCAACGTCAACGGCAAAAGCTAAGCCGGTAAAGAAAACCTCAAAACCCCGTCAGAGCAAAGCTCGCGCTTCAAGCGCCCGGCGCGCCAGAGGTAGTTAAGGTGAGCGATGGCCTCACCCATCGCAAACGTCATCTGGTGAATATCTAGTTCACGCCTGAACATCACAGGAACAATTTCTCTTGCTGTATGTGGTTTTTGCGTACAGGCCTCTACGGTCTCATTCAATCGGGCTTCATGGTGCTCACGTAGCTCATTAATTCTGAAATGCAATCCCTGGAAAGGTAGGCCATGAGAAGGCAACACCAAAGTATCTTTTGCAAGATGTTCAAATTTACTGAGAGAACTCAAATAAAGACCTAAAGGGTCTGCATCTGGCTCAACATCAAACACGCTTATATTGGTTGAGATTCTTGGCAAAACCATATCCCCTGAAATCAATAATTTTGCCTTTTCACAAGAAAAAGACATATGTTCAGGTGAATGACCAAATCCACTAATTGCCTGCCATCCCAAATCACCAATTTGAATTGTTTCTCCATCCATCACGCGTCTAAATCGAGTTGGAACACTAGGCACCATTCGGCTGTAGTAATCAAAACGTGCGCGAATCTTTTCTAGATCTTCCTCTGAAGTTAAGCCATGGCGCTGTAGGTGGTCGGCTGAACCTCCACTACCAGCAACAGCCCCAATACCTGCTCCCCCCTCCTTGCTACTCAACCAACGGGCCATCATAAAGTCAGTCATCGAGATCCAGAGTGGGGCGTTCCAACGCTCACACAACCATGAAGCCAAACCAATATGATCCGGATGCATATGCGTAACAATGACTCTAACTACTGGTAAGCCGCCAAGGTGGTTAGCAAAAATTTCTTCCCAAGACTGACGGATTTCATCATTACTAATACCGCAGTCAACAATGGTCCATCCTTCACGGCCTTCAAACTTGTCGCGCAACATCCATAAATTGATATGGTTAAGAACAAAAGGCAATTTCATTCTTACCCAATTGACCCCAGGAGCCACTTCCATCAATTCAGAAACGGCGGGCATTTTATCCCCTAAAGGGTAATGAATAGCATTCATAGTCTTAATTTAATTAATCACAACCATTACTTTAAGCGAAATTCAGCTCCAGCATTATTTAGGGGATATTTCTCCCAAATACCCTCATCTAATAGATTTATCATTAGTAACCAGTGAAATTTGATGTAAATAACAAAATACTGTTATCTTTAAGCTATGTTTAATGAAAATAACCCGCACGCCCTAACCAAACTATTCGAGCAAAATCGACTTTGGGTCAATTCAGTCACCGCAACTGATCCCGATTACTTCAAACGATTAGCCAATCAACAATCCCCCGAATATCTATGGATTGGTTGCTCTGATTCTCGTGTTCCCGCCAACCAAATTACCGGATTAGCTCCTGGTGAAGTTTTCGTTCATCGCAATATTGCCAATGTCGTTGTTCACACTGATTTAAATGCTTTATCTGTCATTCAATTTGCAATTGAACAACTTAAAGTTAAACACATAATGGTCGTTGGTCATTATGGTTGTTCAGGTGTAAGAGCTGCGATGGATAACCTAAGAATTGGCCTTGCAGATAACTGGATTCGTCATGTAAAAGACGTAGAAGAAAAACATGGCAAATACTTAGGCGATATCATCAATTCTAAAGAACGTCTTGATAGGCTTTGTGAACTTAATGTTATCGAACAAGTGATTAATGTTTGCCAAACAACTAGTGTTCAAGATGCCTGGGCGAAAAATCAACCCTTAACGATTCATGGATGGGTCTACGGACTTGAAGACGGCATGGCCAGAGATATGGGGATTAGCGTCGCAAACGCAGATGAGTTGGCTGCTCGGTATCAAAGCGTCATTTCAAAGCGCTCAAAGGGATAAAAGTTGTTTTCACTTCCGAGCGATATTCATATCGTAGAGCGCGGATGGCTTTCAGCAAATCAAATATTTCATCAGGGAGAAGAATTTCTTGATGTTGTTGATAGCGGATTTTTTTCTCATACATCACAAACTGTTGCACTCGTCAAATTACAACTTCAAGCAAATCATTCTTTAAAAGCTGGGAAGTTATTAAACACACATCTCCATTCAGATCATTGCGGTGGCAATGCAGAACTCGCACATAAATTTGGATTCCAAATTTATATACCAAGTGGTGAATGGGAAGCAGTCACACATTGGGATCAATCAAAATTAAGCTATCAAGAATTAGGGCAACACTGCCCTGAGTTCAAAGCAAATAAAAGGCTAGATCCCGGCTCAACAATACGCTTAGGAAAGCGCGAATGGGCAATCATTGCAGCCCCGGGGCATGCACCACACTCAATCATGTTATTTGAGCAAACAATTGGCATTCTAATTTCAGCAGATGCTTTGTGGGAAAAAGGCTTTGGAGCACTCTTCCCAGGATTAGTAGGCGATGGTGATTTTAAGGAAGCGCGCGATTGTTTAGATTTAATTAAGCAACTTAAACCCAAGCTTGTAATACCTGGACACGGCAAACCGTTTACCGATGTTCCAAACGCTCTAAATTACGCATACAGCAGACTTGATTACCTAGAATCTGACCCGAAACTTAACGCTTTCCATGTAGCAAAAGTTTTATTTAAATTTAAATTACTTGAACTTCAAAATATTTCTCAGGATATTCTTTTCGCTTGGATGCTACAAACCCCTATGCTAACTAAGGTACGATCAACTTTAGAGCTTAATGAAACAGATTTCTTTTCTAAAACAATTCAAGCATTAATTAAAGCTCAAGCCATTCAATCGATTAATAATCAAATCATTGATCTCGGCTAGGTAAATTTAGGCACTAATCTAACTTTAATGGTTTAATAAGCGCTTAATAAGTAAAGATTTTTGTTAATGAAGCCCCAACTCTCTCCAGAAGAACTTAATTTACGTCGCGCTTTTGGGTCGTTCCCAACAGGCGTAACCATCATTACTGGATTGACAGAAGAGAAACACCCAACAGGGGTCACCATCAGCTCATTCAATACCGTCTCCATGCATCCACCTTTGGTACTTTGGAGCTTAGTAAATACATCAAAAAATTTACCTCATTTTCAAATTGGAAAACCTCATTTGATCCATATATTGGCAGATGATCAAGGAGAACTTGCACTTCATTTTGCAAAATCTGGCATTGATAAATTTGAAAATGTTTCCTATATCAACACTCAATCTGGCCTTCCAAAACTTGAAGGATGTGTTACTTACTTAGAGTGCATTACTGAAGCATGTCATATCAGCGGCGACCATACAATTATTGTTAGTCGAATTAAAGAAATTCAAACCAATGATAAAAATCCATTGGTTTATGGAAGAAGTAAATTTATTAAACCCAACTTTTAGAAAGAGCCCCATGAATCGACTTAGTCTTCAAATTTTTCTATCTGCAACACTTGCAATAACTTCGCTGCAAGCAAATGCACAATTAGGCAACCTTGTAAATGATATTAAAGGCTTAGCAAATTCTGCAGAGAAGAAACTTTCTCCTGCTCCAGCGCCAGCACAAACCGCCCCGGCAACTGCGCCCGCTCCAACTCAAGCGGCAACACCTTCCAAAACTAGCGGCAATAATTATCCTGCTGAACTTCAAGGTAATTGGGGATACACCGCTAAAGATTGCTCATTCCCAGCACTTGAAATTAATAACAATTACGCCACTATGGGAACCGAACAATCTTGCCAATTAAAATCCGTAAAAGAAAGTGGTGGCAAATTTGCAATTAGCGAAGTATGTAGCGGTGAAGGTGGAAGCGCAACTGAATACGCAACGTATAGTGTTTCAGGAAATGAGTTAACTCGCTCTTTTAGAAAATTTTCAACTAAATATGTGCGCTGTGGTGCAGCTGTTGCTCCAGCCCCAGCAAAGGCAAGTAACGAATCTTCAGCCATGACATGTAAAGTTGTACCAGGTTCAGCAGGTGTGACAACATTCTTGGATGACAAACTTAAAAAATCAGGCAATGCTATACGCGATTTTGATGGCTACACATTTAAAGCCGACAAAAAAGTCAAAATAAACAATACTGAAGTTTTGGTTGGAAAACTAATCCGAAGCGATGGATCTGTTTCAGAAGCTAAATCATATGCATTTGCAGATGAGTGGAACTGCAAATAATCTCATTAATAATCGCTTAAAAGCCTCTCGTTGAGAGGCTTTTTTATTACCTAAGTATTAGCTTTTAGGTAATTTAAACGCTGAACAATTTTATCTTTCCAAGCTTTTGCGATACCGGGGGCATTAGCAAGATCATGAAGCTCATCAAGATTAGGTCGATGTTCTTGCCAAAGCAAAATGGACTCATAGAGTGATTTGGCATATGAAGAAATCTCTGCTAGCTCTAAAGCATCTCCAACATTAACTCTACCCGGTTGGATCACTCGCCAATACCAACCATTTAATTGATTCTCGGCAATATAGTTCGCCATGCCTTCGCTCGAAAATTTTTCGTCAATTTTCCAACAAGGATTACGCAACTGACAAACTTGGAGAATTGCGCTTCCAAGTTGCCAAAGATCACCAATTCGGACATCGTTTTCATCTAATTCGCTAGTGGCCAGGTTTTCACCAATTGATCCCGCTATGAGCTGAGCTGCAGCTTCAGGAAATCTACTCGCAAGTTTTTTGTAATGACGGGTTGGGTATAGATGAATGGCTTTTTCAGGGCCTCCATGAACTTTTAGGTCAGCCTGATGATCGCCAATGATGCCATCAATTCCAATTTCAATTGAATTTGTAACAAGTGATTTATAAATGGCGGAAGGCCTACCTGATTTAGGTAATGCCTGAATATTTCCAATAAATATTGAAACTTGAGCCATACAGTTAAATAATTACTTAATTAAATTCTTTGTCGCCTCACGAATTGTAAGACCCGAAAAATGTTTTGCATTTTTCTTAAAAAATTGACTAACAAACTTTGGGTTAGATTTTGCATAATCTCGAAATGCCCAGCCAATTGCTTTTCTTATAAAAAATTCTTTTTCAGAGGCCAATACTAATGAGTAACGTTCAAGCCTATTAATGTCCGTTTTCATTCTCCAACCTAATTGATGAATCATGGCTGAGCGACGTACCCAATAATCTTTATCCATTAACCACTTATCCATTACTTCTTGAGAGGACTTGCCTAATTCAAACTCTTTTAAAACAATATCGCCAATTGCCCCAGACAAAGTATCTACCGTCTCCCACCATGAATCTGTTTGCAACAAACGCTTGAAAATCGGAAGATCATCTAAACAAAATAAATTTGCATTTTTTACAAGCAAATCACAAGCAACATAGCGGTATTCACGCTCTTCTTTTTTCCATAATTTATTTGCAATATCAATTATTAACGAAGATTCTTTGGGCAACTTGGGAAGATCTTTGCATAATTGGCGTCGAACCGGGGTTTGAATTCCAAGAAACTCAAATTTATTTCTCAGATAAGCCTTCATTTCTAGCGCCTGAGTGGGATTGGCGTATGCCGAGAGTAATTCAACTACTTGTGACACATATTCTTTTGAATTCATCAAAATCCAAATTGATAAAATTTATTCAACAGTTACGCTCTTAGCTAAATTTCTTGGTTTATCGACATCGGTGCCAAGCGCTGTTGCTGTGTGATATGCCAATAACTGAAGAGGCACAACATGAAGTATTGGAGATAAATCACCATAATTCTCAGGCATCCGTATTACTTGAATACCTTCGCTCGCATTAATTTGCGTATCCGCATCTGCAAAGACATAAAGTCGCCCACCCCTGGCTTTAACTTCCTGCATATTAGATTTAAGTTTCTCTAATAACGCATCGTTTGGCGCAACCGTAACAACCGGCATATTTTCATCAACCAAAGCCAATGGGCCATGCTTAAGTTCACCCGCAGGATATGCTTCAGCGTGGATATAAGAAATTTCTTTAAGCTTTAAAGCGCCTTCTAGGGCAATCGGATAGTGCATGCCTCGACCAAGGAATAAGGCATTGTGACATTTAACAAAGGCCTGACTCCAAGCTATGATCTGGGGTTCTAATGCCAATACTGCATTTAACGCAGATGGTAAATGTCTCAAAGCAATAAGAGCATTTCTTTCATGTTCGGCATTTAATTTGCCATTTCGCTTAGCAAACACTAATGCCAAGAAATACAAACCCACCAATTGGGTTGTAAATGCTTTCGTTGAAGCCACGCCAATCTCAGTGCCTGCACGCGTCTGGAACTTCCAATTTGTTTCGCGCATCATGGCACTCGTGCCCACATTGCAAATGGCTAATGTAAATTGATGCCCTAATTCTTTTGCATGACGAAGTGCGGCTAAAGTATCAGCCGTTTCGCCAGATTGGGACACAACCACTACTAGAGTTTTGGGGTTAGGAACTGAAGTTCGATAACGATATTCGCTTGCTATCTCAACTTGTGTAGAAATGCCTGCTATTCCTTCTAACCAATATTTGGCAACACTTGCAGAGTAGTAACTTGTTCCACAAGCAAGTATCAAAACATTATCAATTAGTGCTAATTCTTTGTCAGTTGCACCAAAAATTTCAGGCGAAATTATTTCGACATTACCAACTGTGTCAGCTAGTGCTCTAGGTTGCTCAAAGATTTCTTTTTGCATGTAATGCTGATATGGGCCCAACTCAACTGCAGCGATTTGCTCTGGCACAGGCTTTGCCTGACGTTGCAAAATTTTTCCTGAGAAATCGGTGATGATGACACCCTCTGGGCTCATCACTGCTACATCACCCTCTTCAAGAAAAGCCATTTTTGTTGCATGTTCTGCTACCGCTAAAGCATCTGATGCCAAGAAATTTTCATGCTGCCCGTAAGCAACAACAAGTGGTGAACCCGCTCTGGCACCAATCAATAAATCAGGCGCATCTTTCGCAATGACGCCAATCGCGTAAGCCCCCTCTAAACGAGGCAAAATGCTTCTCACAGCATTTGAAAGATCACCCTTAAATACAGATGTATAAGCTTTATGAATTAAATGAGCAATCACTTCGGTATCTGTTTCAGATACAAACTCATAACCTTCTTTGCTTAACTCTTTACGCAACTCCTCATAATTTTCAATAATTCCGTTATGAACGATGCCTACTAAGTTACCTGAAAAATGCGGATGTGCATTTGCTGTGTCTGGTTTACCATGCGTTGCCCACCTTGTGTGAGCAATACCTCTTGTACCTGACATGGATTGAGTTTGCTCGCCGAGTTCTGAAACTCTAGCTGTTGTTCTCGCTCTTAATAACTCACCCTGAGCATCAACAATTGCCAATCCGCAAGAATCATATCCACGGTATTCAAGTCGACGCAATCCCTCGACCAAAATCGGAACTATATTTCTTTTTGAGACTGCGCCAACAATGCCACACATAAACAATTTTCTCTTATAGATTTACTTTTTATTTTTAACTGGGCGTTGCCAATTTAACGAAATTTGCTTAGCTCGACTAACAGTTAATTTATCTGCTGGTGCATCTTTAGTTAATGTCGTGCCTGCACCCAATGTCGCTCCACGCCCAACTTTTACAGGCGCTACTAACTGAGTATCAGACCCAATAAAAGCATCATCTTCAATAACTGTGCGATGTTTATTCACACCATCATAATTGCACGTAATTGTGCCAGCGCCAATATTTACTCGCGCACCAACTGTTGCATCTCCAACATAAGCCAAATGGTTAGCCTTACTACCCTCTCCAATTTGTGAATTTTTAATTTCCACAAAATTACCAACATGAGAATTTTTAGCTAACTCTGCACCAGGTCTCAACCTTGCATAAGGACCAACAACTGCAAGCTCTCCAACTTGAGCCTTCTCAATATGAGAAAAAGCATGTATTTGTGCACCAGCTTCTATCGAAGCTTCTTTGATGACGCAATAAGGTCCGACTGTTACCCCATTGCCCAAAGTAACATCGCCCTCAAATACACAACCCACATCAATAAATACATCCGTTCCGCAAATCAGTTTTCCCCGAATATCAATTCGAGCAGGGTCAGCCAATGCAACACCGTTATCCAATAAGTTATTCGCTAGGTTTAATTGCCAAATACGCTCTAACTCAGCCATTTGAGCGCGACTGTTAACCCCTATGGTTTCCCAAGCATTACTTGGTTGGGTTGTTCTAATAGGAACACTTTCATTTACAGCCATTCCAATAATGTCCGTCAAATAATATTCACCTTGAGCATTATTTGGCTTTAACTGCTTCAACCACTTACCTAAACTCTTTGTAGGTACTGCCATTACCCCTGTATTTATTTCAGAGATCTTTTTGGTGGCCAAATCAGCATCTTTTTCTTCTACGATTGAAACAACTTCGTTTTCAGAGTTTCTAACAATACGACCATAGCCAGTTGGGTTATCTAAATCTTGTGTTAAAAGAGCTAAAGCACCGTCTTTAGCTAGCAAGGCCAATCTCTCTAAAGTTGTTGGATCAATTAATGGAACATCACCATAAAGAATTAAGGTCGTTTCATTTGAAAGATCTAGCTCAGGGATTGCTTGAGCAACTGCATGGCCTGTGCCTTTTTGCTCTAATTGAGTGGCCGTTTTAGCATTTGGGTAATACTGCTTCAAAAACTCGGAAACATGCTCTCCACCATGACCAATAACCACGCAAGGAGCAGCAGCGCCTTGTAATTTTTGGGCAGCTTCAAGTACATGACCGAGCATCGGCTTTCCTCCTAAAGTATTCAAAACCTTAGGAAGTGCTGATTTCATTCTTTTGCCTTGTCCGGCACCTAAAATTACAATATTCATTAATATGTAGTATATGATGATTTCTAGTAGATTCTTTGAATTAACTGGCCACAAAATGGCACTTTTTTGAATGCCACTATTTTCCCACATCCGATTAGCACTAATTAGCCTATTCGTAGTTGCTATTTCTGCCTGCAGCTCTATTCAGCTTGGCTATAACCAAGGAGATACGCTACTGCGGTGGTGGATTGATGATTATGTCGATCTCAATGAATCCCAATCAGAATTTGTTGCAAACGCTCTAAAACGTCAATTTGCTTGGCATCGAGCCAATCAATTACCCCCAATCCAAGCAAGCTTAATTAAATTAAAGCAGCGTCTAGGAAAGCCTCTCACAGTTCCTGAAGCATTAGATTCTTACCAAGATCTCAGAAAGCATATCTTAGCTGCCCTTGAGCACATGAGCAGGGATGCGGCCACACTCGCTTTAAGCATGAACCTTGATCAACTAAAGGTCATGGAAAAGAAGTATTCAAAAACCAATGAAAAATTTAGAAAACAATATCTCAGTGGGAATTCAACTCAACGCTTAGAAGGTCGCATTGAAAAGGTTATTGAGAATACTGAAAACATTTTTGGCTCAATCACTCGCGATCAAGCAGCTCAAATCGCAAAGCTTGTTGAAAATTATCCAGTCGATATGGAGATGGTTTACAAAGAACGCACCCGTCGACAAAAAGATCTCATCACCCTACTAAGAAAAATCATCACTGAAAAGCCGCCCGTTGAAACTGTCGACTCAATGTTGCTCAAATATATCCAAACTTTTGAGTATGGCTATACCGCAGAACAAAAAGAATTTGAGATGGCTAGATTAGATTCAAGCGTAAGGCTTACAGTCGCTATTACTCAATTAATGACAGAAAGCCAAAGAAAAAATGCTCAAGAAAAAGTTGGCGACTGGATTGATGACATTAAAGTCTTAATCGCCAATCGATAAAAAATTAACAGGTTGAGTGGCTTCTGTTGAACAAGGGTCATCCATACCTTCATCAATTGCTAAGTCACCTTCAATGCCAGCAGCATTCAAATCCATTGAAAGACCCTCAAAATCAAACAAATTTTTATCCATGAGATGAGAAGGTGCGACATTAGAAATTGCTCTAAATAAATTTTCTACACGTCCAGGATGTTTCTTCTCCCATTCGCGCAACAACTGCTTCATTGCATTACGCTGAAGGTTTTCTTGGCTTCCACATAAATTACAAGGAATAATTGGAAACTCCTGTTGAACCGCATACCTTTCCAAATATCGCTCAGGGACATATGCCAGAGGACGAATCACAATATGTCGGCCATCATCTGACCTCAACTTTGGCGGCATTGCCTTCATCTTTCCGCCGTAGAAAAGATTAAGCAATAAGGTTTCTAAAATATCATCGCGATGATGTCCCAATGCAATCTTTGTTGCACCAAGTTCATCAGCAACACGATAAAGAATTCCTCTTCTCAAGCGAGAGCACAAACCACAAGTGGTTTTACCTTCAGGGATAACACGCTTCACAATGCTATAGGTATCTTGCTCTTCAATATGAAATGGAATATCCAAAGAACGTAAATAATCAGGAAGAATATTTTCAGGAAAATTTGGTTGCTTTTGATCAAGATTCACTGCAACTATTGAAAAATCGATAGGCGCACGCTCCCGTAACTTCAATAGAACATCTAGCATAGCGAAACTATCTTTACCTCCAGATAGGCAAACCATTACTTTGTCCCCATCTTGGATCATCTGATAGTCTCCAATAGCCTGACCAGCTAATCGGCAAAGTTTCTTTTCTAACTTATTTTCTTCGAATGCAACTTTGCGTATATCTGCAGCCATCATTAACCCTTAAATCTAAACACTTCTACACCAACACCGGCGCAATCAGGATAAACATCTGGTTTTTCAGTTGATACTCTTGCAGCGACGACCAATCGGTGCTCCAACATCTTTTCTAAAATTTCATCACAAAGAGTTTCTTGTAAATGAATATGCCCTCTCGAAACAATGCCTGCGATTGTTTTTCTCATAAAGTCGTAATCAACAACTTCATCCAATTTATCTTGCTGTGGTGTGTTGTCTTTTAATGGAATAAATAAATCGACATTAATAACGACTCTTTGCTCTCCACGCTTTTCAAAATCATGAACTCCGATATTAATAAATACGCTGTACTCCCTTAAAAA
>CAZEHN010000004.1:29983-37751 GCA_964511855.1 uncultured Polynucleobacter sp.
TCCCAGCCATTTTTAGCCATCTCCAGACCAATAGCTCTTCCCAAACGCTTAGCAGCGCCAGTAATTAGTACAATCTTTGATTCGTTATTCATAGCTTTTACGGTTAGACTCTTGTCATATGGATATTAAACCTAGCACCGATGCATTGGCTCATAGTCGTCAATTATCCTGCCTAATTCAATCTGAGATCGAAAAATCTAATGGATGGGTTCCATTCTCATCTTATATGGCTTTAGCCTTATACGCCCCTAAGCTCGGCTATTATGCCGCTGGAGCCCATAAAATAGGGTTTTCTGGGGACTTCATTACCGCTCCAGAGCTCAGTCCATGGTTTGGAGCAAGTATTGCTCAAACCATATATCCGGTTTTAGAGCATTTCAAAAAAACCAATAAAAATACCGCTATTTTAGAATTCGGGGCAGGCTCAGGAGCCCTTGCCGAAAGTGTTTTAAAACAATTGCACGATCAAAACAGCGAACCTAAAGATTATTTCATTCTGGAAGTTTCTCCAGATTTACGAGCACGACAACAAGAACGATTATCCAAACTCAAAGACACGTTTGGATGCCAAACAACATTTACCTGGCTAGATCAATTACCTGAAAACTTTAATGGGGTTATGCTAGCCAATGAAGTCATTGATGCTATGCCGATTGAATTAATCGTCAAACGCGAAGATGGCTGGCATCAACTAGGTGTCTCTAATAATGGTCTTTTGGATGAAATACCACAATTCAAATTAGCTGATGGCCCATTAGTAGAAAAAAATTCCCTCCCTAAATATCTACAAGAGACTGATATTCAATTACCGATAGGCTATCAAACGGAAATACATCCGCAAGCACAAGCTTGGATTACCTCTCTATCGCAATCACTTAATGAAGGGTTATTTTTAACTTTTGATTACGGGTTCCCGTCAAGGGAGTATTACCACCCTCAAAGAGTGGGCGGAACATTGATGGCTCATTATCGTCACCATGCAATTCCTGACCCCTTCCACCTTCCCGGTTTATCAGACATTACTGCACACGTTGAATTTACTACCTTGAGCGAATCTGCTGTTCAACATCAATTCAATTTATTGGGATATCAAAGTCAAGGTGGCTACCTACTTAATGCAGGCATTGGCGAGTTGCTGCTAAAGAATTTTGACCCTAATGATGCAGCCAATTATTTACCCCAAGCTAACGCAGTTCAAAAATTATTATCTGAAGCTGAAATGGGCGAGCTTTTTAAAGCCATTGCATTTGGAAAGTCAACAGATTCTGAACTATCCAATATTTTGGAAGCACTCCCCGGATTTACAGGGCGGAATCGATCGCTTTAAGTCTGGCTAAATTTAATTCTCGCCCGATTACTTCGCCAGATTGACCAGCAAATTGTTTTGCAATTTCACCGCCATTAACCAATCGAGAAGCCTTAAATGCAGTCCGCCATTTTTTCGTATCAATTCCAAGTACATCAGCTAATTTAAACAACTCTTCAATTCGTTCTGGCTTTCTCCAAGCATCAGCACGATCTAGCCATTGCAACAAATCCTCAGCTTTAAGCCCATTGATTTTTAAAAAATGGTGTCGCCAAATTCTAAATATTTCAGCATATGCGCGACAGTCTGATGGGATTCTCATTTGCTCAAACCAAGTCTGCGCTTGCTCAAAATCAACCCAAGACATCAATGCAGCAAAACGACTCTCGAGGTTCAAAGCTGATTTACTGGAAGCGTCAATATCAGCACAAGTTTGAGTAAAGATCTGATCTTTATTTAAATCTTTAGGAAAGATACTTTCTAGCGCCGAACATTCTTTAAGAATTTGTAGCATTCTTGAGGGCTGAATACTCATTAATCCTCGACCAAGCTCTTGCCAAACTCTCTCAGGTACAAGATGCTTTAGTTCGCCAGTCAAAACAATTTTCTTAAGCAAGTCTTGAGTTTGATCAGCAACAACAAATTCTGAAAATCTCGCACCAAACCTTGCCAATCTGAGAACTCTAAGCGGATCTTCGACAAATGCATCACTGACATGTCTAAAAATTTTCTGTTCTATATCTTTTTGACCCCCATAAGGATCAATGATCGGCCCCACAATTTCTCCGGCCTCAGAAACCTCTCTGGCCATTGCGTTAATGGTTAGATCTCGCCTTGCAAGATCTTCTTCTAAAGTGACTTCAGGAGAAGCATGAAATGAAAAACCCTTATATCCGACGCCTGTTTTTCTTTCCGTTCTAGCTAAGGCGTATTCTGCTTTTGTTATAGGATGAAGAAAGACTGGAAAATCACTACCTACTGGAGAGAATCCTTGCCGAATCATTTCTTCAGGTGAGCTACCAACTACGACATAATCAATATCGGAAATTGGTAAACCTAACAATGAATCGCGAATTGCTCCGCCAACAGCGTATATTTTCAAATTAAATCTTTATCAATTAATTGATTAAGGTAAATTAGAGGTGACAGCAACCGTTGGCTGCACAACACCCAATTTTTCTTTAAGTGATTGAGACTTCCCTTTAGACAATATAGCGTAATAATTTGCATTCGAAAGCACATTTTTAACGTAGCCTCGAGTTTCATTAAACGGAATGGTTTCAGCAAAAATTGCTCCTTCAACCGGTTTCGTTAAAGATTGGCGCCACTGTTTAGGTCTGCCTGGCCCGGCATTGTATGCTGCAGAGGCTAAACCCCATGATCCGCCTAAATCATTTAACACCATATTTAAATAATTACTTCCTAAGATTAAATTGGTCTGCATATCTGACAACATATCAGGTCGATAATCAGTCATACCAATTTTCTTAGCAACATATGCGCCTGTTGTTGGCATGACCTGCATCAAACCCGAAGCACCTACACCTGAGCGTGCATTCATGACAAAACGAGACTCTTGCCTGATCAGACCGTAAGTCCAATTTATGTCCAAACCAATTTGATTGGTAATTGGTCCTAATCTTTCAATGAACGGCGTCGGATAGCGCAAATTGAAATCATGCTCAGTTTTTGTGCGGTCAGCCGTATTAACAGTTCTATCTAACATGCCAATACGTTTGCCATGCTCTGCAGTAGCCAAGAGCTGGCGATCCGTCATGCCCCTAAGTTCCCAGTTCCACTCACGATTACCTTCAGTGCGAAGATTCATGTTGTATAACTTTGCTGCCCTCGAAAATGCTGGTCGAGCTGCCATTTCCTTTACCTCTGCTTCTGTCACTTGCGTTTTAGGCGGTACAGCAATTGGAATATCTAATTCCTCGAGGGCTAACTGTCCATAAAAGTTATATTGCTCAGCTGCTGCTTGAAATTGCTCGTATGCGCCTTTTTTATCCCCCAACTCTTTTAGAGCACGGCCATACCAATAAGTCCAAGCTGGGTCACGTCGACGCACCCAATCAGGCATTGTCTCAATTGATTCTTTAACAAGCTTCCAATCTTTTTCTCGTAATGCCGCTCTAACTTTCCATTCTAAAGTTTCAGTAGATAACAAATTATGGTGACCAGCCTCATGTTGATTGCGATAAGCTTCAATTGCACTTGGATCCAATTTTTTAGCAAGAAACTGACCAACAACACCCCATGCAACTGCACGATACTCATTTAAATGACGCCACTCAGATTTATCAATTGCCCTAAAGGCTTCATTTGGATTCGTTCTAGCTTTTCTTACAAGCTCAGCAATAGGATCATCTCCGCCCATCCGTTTTGCAACAGAATCTAGGTTCATTTCTAAAGCAGATCTTCCAATTGCCAACGCTTCAGAATTTGTTAAACCTTTTAATTGGACCAATTGCTGAACAGCCTTAGGACATGCATCCCCAAAGTATCGAGGGTCTTGCAATGCTGCCTTTGCAGCCATTCCTACTTTTTTAGGATTTTCTCCTTTAGCCAAGCGTGACATGAATGAATAGCATTTCACTTGAGTGTCATCATCAAGAGCAAACTGCGCATATTCGCGATCAAACGAAGTCCAATCACGCCTAGCTCCTAGTACCAATAACCAATCGTTACGCATACGATCGCCAAGACCAGTGCCTGTATAACGCTTTAAAAAACTTTCAACCTGAAGATCTGCATCAGTGTCTGCTCTTGCTTTACCTGCAGTGTCATATAAACGAGGCTTAATCCTAAAATACTCCACGTAATCAGGGAAATCATAATCAGATAACAAATCCGCCAAATTTGAAGTTGCTGCAACATCGTTCCTTCTTGCAGCTTCCCTTAAATCAATAAAAATTTTGTCTTTATCTGTTAATTCGAAATTACGGCTGGCCGCTTGGCTAGCTGAAGTTTTTGCTTGTTCTTTCTTAGCAAAGGCCAAATGCGGCATATTCATTAAACCAAGACTAAATATACCTAGTAAAGTAATCGTTAACTTAGGGCGATTTAAGGTAAATTTAGACAAATGTTTTAAAAAATAGTTTTTTGATTTCATTGGATTATTAATTCTCTTTACTCGTACGTGCAATACTTTACTCAATATGACCAATCCAAATAATTCATCACTGCGTGACAATCTTCTCAAAAAGAGGACTGCTGTTTCTTTGGATGTTCAAAAGTTCAAGAACTTAGAGCTAAAGCTTAATACTCAGATTTTAAGTTTTCTTGAAGAGTTAGAGTTAAAAAATACCAACTTTATTAAATCAATAGCGTTTTATTACCCAATTAAAGGCGAACCAGACATTAGCTCATCGCTAATAACATGGGCAAAGCAGTCGAACTCCAGAGAGTTGGCGCTGCCTTTAGCAAAGAAAAATGAGCCATTAACATTTGCCAGGTGGAACTCCGATTCAGAAATGACCGAAGGTCTTTATCAGATTCCCGAACCGGCAAACCCGGAACTAATATCCCCAGATCTTATTATTGCCCCCTGTTTAGGATGGTCAGCTTTTAATGATTCTCTATGGCGCATCGGATATGGCGGAGGGTTCTACGACAGAACATTAGACAACTTGAAGAAGCTAGGACATAAGCCTATTTTTATAGGGGTTGGATTTGAGTCACACGAAGTAAATAATAACGAGTGGGAGCCTAGGCCGCATGACATACCAATGGATGCATTAGTTACTGAATCCAAAATCTATACGCCAACTCAATAAATGAAAAGTAAAGCTAGACGGCAATTGGGAAAGACTTTTGCCATCCTATTTTCAATTGCATTCATCACACCAGTAATTGGTCTTAATCTTGCTCGAGCTGAATCTAGTTATTTCATTCCAGATATATTAATCAACGCCTATCTTCAGAAAAAATTTCCAATCTCAAGGAATTTAATTGTTTTCCGTTTAGACCTCATTGATCCAAATCTCGAATTTAAATCTAAAAACCAACGTATAAGCATGTCATCTGGAATTGTCATCATATTAAGCAATGGCTCAAGTCTTAATGGACAACTTCACTTAAGCTCTTCATTTAGTTACGATCCAATAGCTCGTTCAATTAAGCTAAAAGAACCCACAATTGACAAGATTAATTTCAACAACTTGGGGACACAAAACCCACAAATACTTGATCAGATAAATATCTTAATTGCAAAGCTCTTTGACAATATGACGATTTATGAAATGAGGCCAGAAGAATTACCAATCCTTAAAAAGTCCCCTAGCAAGATTCTTGTAGAAGATTCAGGAATTAGATTCTTTTTTGAGTAATCAGTATTTAATATTTTTAGCTATTGCCAAACTTGCTTCAGTTTGATTCAAAGAATAAAAATGCAAGCCAGGTGCTCCACCTTCAATTAATTGGGTGCATAGTTGAGAAACAACTTCTACTCCAAAAGCTTTAATTGAGGCAATATCATCGCCAAAAGACTCTAGTCGCAATCTAATCCATCTTGGAATTTCTGCACCACAAGCATCCGAAAAACGAATTAACTGACTACTATTCGTGATCGGCATAATTCCTGGAACAACCGGAATATCAACGCCCAATTTTTGAACATCTTCGACAAACCTAAAGTAAGCATCTGCATTAAAGAAATACTGCGTGATTGCCGAATTAGCCCCTGCTTTTACCTTTTGAGCAAAGAATTTGAGGTCATCTGATGCAGATTTGGCCTGCGGATGCATTTCAGGATAGGCCGCTACTTCAATATGAAATAAATCACCCATCTCTTCACGAATAAAACTAACCAACTCATTGGCATGATGAAATTCACCATACTGACCCATGCCAGAAGGAAGGTCGCCGCGTAGTGCGACGATCCTTCGTATACCAATATCTTTATATTGATTGAGAAGAGCTCTGATGTTTTCTCTTGAACTACCAACACAAGATAGATGAGGGGCAGCTTGATAACCCGCCTCATGAATCTCGCGTACAGTGTTCATCGTACCCTCTTGTGTTGAGCCACCCGCACCAAAGGTTACAGAAAAGAAGCTTGGCTTAAGTGCCTGAGCCAATTGATCTCTAACCAAAATAAGCTTGGCTGCACCCTCTGGTGTTTTTGGTGGAAAAAACTCAACACTTAGTTCCATCTTTATCTCTTCTAAATCAAGCTTATTAATAACGGTACGTATCTGGCTTAAATGGGCCTTCTTTTTTAACCCCAATATAGGCCGCTTGTTGATCAGTTAACTGTGTCAATTGAGCGTTTAATTTCTTCAACTGCAAAGTTGCAACTTTCTCATCAAGATGTTTTGGTAACGTATAAACGCCGATAGGATATTTATTTGTGCCAACTGAAGTCCACATTTCAATTTGAGCAATCGTTTGATTAGCAAAAGAAGAGCTCATTACGTATGAAGGATGGCCAGTACCACAACCTAAATTAACTAAACGTCCTTTAGCTAAAACAATAATGCGTCTTTCAGGCAATCCGTTTGCTGCTGGGAAAATGACATGATCAACTTGAGGCTTAATCTCTTCCCACTTGTATTTCTCAATGCCAGCAATATCGATTTCATTATCAAAGTGACCGATGTTACAAACAATTGCCTGATCTTTCATCTTAACCATATGGTCATGGGTGATCACATGGTAGTTACCTGTTGCAGTCACAAAAATATCTGCTTTATCGCAAGCGTATTCCATTGTGACAACACGGTAACCTTCCATCGCCGCTTGAAGCGCACAAATTGGATCAACTTCAGTAACCCAAACTTGTGCAGATAAAGCACGTAATGCTTGTGCAGAGCCTTTACCAACATCACCATAGCCAGCGACAACCGCTACCTTACCTGCAACCATAACGTCTGTTGCACGTTTGATAGCATCCACCAATGATTCACGGCAACCATATAAGTTATCAAACTTACTCTTAGTAACAGAATCGTTCACGTTAATAGCTGGGAACTTCAATTCACCTTTTGCGAACATTTGATACAAACGATGTACACCAGTTGTTGTCTCTTCTGTAACACCTTTAATATGGGCTAAACGTGTTGAGTACCAAGTTGGATCTTGTTTGAGTTTTGATTTAATTGCTGCAAACAAAATTGTTTCTTCTTCACTCGTTGGATGATTTAAAACTGACTGATCTTGCTCAGCTCTCGCACCCAAATGCAATAACAATGTTGCATCACCGCCATCATCCAAAATCATGTTTGAATAGCCGCCATCAGTCCACTCAAAAATTCTGTGAGTGAAATCCCAATACTGCTCTAAAGTTTCGCCTTTAATTGCAAAAACCGGGGTGCCATTTGAGGCAATTGCTGCTGCGGCATGATCCTGTGTTGAGAAAATGTTGCATGATGCCCAACGTACTTGTGCACCTAACGCTTCCAAGGTTTCAATTAAAACCGCTGTTTGAATAGTCATATGCAATGAGCCAGTAATTCGAGC
>CAZEHN010000004.1:37851-101845 GCA_964511855.1 uncultured Polynucleobacter sp.
ATTCACATCTCCCTCTAAGCCTGGGGAGTGGTTATTCAAAACCACTCCTTGCAACGCTCCTTAGAGGCTTTATTAATTCAATATGGTCATTATAAACCGGCTGATGCTTTTAGTGCAGCAACACGGTCACGCGCTTCCCAACTAAATTCTGGCTCTTCACGGCCAAAGTGGCCATAAGCGGCTGTTTTCTTGTAAATTGGACGCAATAAATTCAACATTTTCACAATGCCTTTTGGTCTCAAGTCAAAGTGTTCTTGAACTAATTGAGCGATTTTCTCATCAGGCAATTTACCAGTACCAAAGGTGCTCACCATGACTGACGTTGGCTTAGCAACACCAATAGCATAAGAAATTTGCACCAAACACTTACTTGCAAGCCCTGCTGCTACGATATTTTTAGCAACATAGCGACCAGCGTAGGCTGCTGAACGGTCAACCTTAGAAGGATCCTTGCCAGAGAATGCGCCGCCACCGTGAGGAGCAGCGCCACCATACGTATCAACAATGATCTTACGCCCAGTTAATCCGCAGTCGCCTTGTGGGCCACCAATAACGAAACGGCCTGTTGGGTTCACTAAATACTTAATATCGCCTTTAATTAATTCTTTCGGAAGAATTGGCTTAATGATCTCTTCAATAACAGCTTCACGCAATTTGTCTAAACCAATATCTGGCGAATGTTGTGTGGATAAAACAATCGTATCGATAGAATCAGGCTTACCATCTACATACTTCAAAGTTACTTGAGATTTTGCATCTGGACGTAACCAATTTAATCTTCCATCACGACGTAAGTCAGCTTGACGTTCAACTAAGCGATGTGACAAATAAATTGGCAAAGGCATTAATTCTGGGGTTTCATCTACAGCGTAGCCAAACATCAAACCTTGGTCGCCAGCGCCTTGATCTAGAGGATCATCTTCAGCGTTATCAACGCCTTGCGCAATATCTGGACTTTGTTTGTCATAGGCAACTAAGACGGCACAACCTTTGTAATCAATACCGAATTCAGTATTGTCATAACCAATCTCGCGCAATGTTTCACGAGCGACCTTGATGTAGTCGACATTTGCAGTTGTTGTAATTTCACCTGCAAGTACAACTAAGCCTGTATTACAAAGAGTTTCAGCCGCAACACGTGCAGTTGGATCCTGCTCCAAAATTGCGTCAAGAATCGCATCTGAGATTTGATCTGATACTTTATCTGGATGACCTTCAGAAACTGATTCTGAGGTGAAGAAGTAGTTATTTGCCATATATAGCTCCTAAAAGGTTGGTGACAACACGTGCCGACCTGCTACAACGGCGACGCTTTAGCAGAATTTTTGATTCGCCCTGCAAGTTGTCTTTAACTCGGCGAAATTACGTATTACATTTGAGATTTTAACGCTAGATCTATAAATTTTCAATTCTGCCCATTTTTGCCTATCATTATGGGGTGATCAAACTCATTCTCAACCTTCTTCAAAAACTATCCCTTAAAAACATTCAAAGGGTTGGGGCTTTATTGGGGGTGCTTGCCTACGTTTTTTCGAGTAATTATCGAGAAAAGCTACTCACCAATTTGAAACAAGCTACTACTCAATATCAATTTGAAGTGAACCCCTGGGAAGCAGCTAAAGGGGCTGGAAAAATGCTTGCGGATAGCTTATGGATTTGGGCCCACCCGAAAGAGGCCCTATCGATCACCCAAGTTTCAAACTGGGATGTCGTGACCCAAGCGATTGATGAAGGAAAAGGATTGGTCATGATTACACCGCATATTGGTGCTTTTGAGATGATTCCGCGAGTATTAGCAGAACACTTCCCCGCAACGATACTTTATAGACCCGCTAAACAATCATGGGCTCAAGACATCATTCAAGAAGGTAGATCTCATCCACAAATGAATTTTGTTCCGGCAAATTTATCTGGTGTCAGAGAAATCGCAAAAGCGCTTCATCGAGGAGAGCCTGTTGGAATATTGCCAGATCAAGTTCCAGGCGTGGGTGAAGGGGTTTGGGCTAAATTCTTTGGCAAATACGCCTACACAGCTGTTTTACCCGCAAAAATTGCGCAACGAAACAATATCCCAACAATTTACTTCACTGCAGTTCGACTCGAAAATGGTGAAGGTTGGTTAATTGAGGCAAGACGGATGGACAGGCCTTTTTCATCTGATCCAAATATCGCTGCAAGTGAACTTAATCAAGAATTAGAAAAAGTTATCATCAAATACCCAGAACAATATTTATGGGGATATAACCGCTATAAACAACCTAATGGCGCAGAACCAAAACCAACCGATGAATTGGATACAGTTTGAGCTATTTCTTAAATTACCTCGGTCTCATAGCACTTTATATATTGTCGATTCTGCCAAGTTCATGGGTAAGAGCTTTTGGTGACTTTATTGGCTGGCTCGCAATTCGATTGCCGCTTAAAAGAAGGAAAATTGTTGAACGCAACTTAGAGTTATGTTTTCCTGAACTCTCTAATGAACAAAGAAATGTTCTCGCTAAAGAACACTTTAAATTATTAGGGAGAAGCATTACCGAACGTGGAGTACTTTGGCTAGGCAAAGAAAAAAATATTCGAAAACTTGTAAAGGTTGAATCTGAGATTAATCCAACTGACGGCAAGCCACGAATTTACGTTGGCATGCATATGTTGGGAATTGAAGCGGGCCTGATAGGTCTTTCAATTCACTTAAGAGATTTAGGCGTCAAAAAACCAATAACCCTTTATGTCGGCATGAAAAACAAGTTTTTCGATAGTCATATCAAAAAATGGCGCGAAAGATTTGGTGCACTCATGCTACTTCGCAAACATAATGCCCGAGAACTTATTAGAGAAATTAGGCGGGGTAGTTTTGTATTGCTTTCACCTGATATGGATTTAGGTGTTGAAGACTCCGTGTTCGTGCCATTTTTTGGCATTCAAACATGTACAGTCACATCCATTTCTAGATTAGCTCAAATGGGTGGTGCAGAAGTATGTCCAGTGGTTACAACACTAAACCCCGACGGAATTACTTATACCTGTAGAATTGGTTCTGCTTGGAGCAATTTCCCAAGCAAAGATTTAGTAACAGATACAACTCGAATGAATCAGTTCTTTGAGGAACAAATTAAACCTAGGCCAGCTGAATACTACTGGGTTCATAAACGCTTTAAACATAGACCAGCCGGCGAGCCAGAAATATATTAATGATGAAGATTAAATTTACAAAAATGCATGGTGCCGGCAATGATTTTGTCGTGCTTGACGGCATTAACCAAAACTTATCTGGCATCACGACAGCACAGTGGAAATTTTTAGCCCATCGTCAATTTGGCATCGGCGCAGATCAAATATTAATTGTTGAAAAAGCAAATTCTTCAGCTAATGATTTTCGCTATCGAATTATCAATAACGATGGATCTGAAGTTGAGCAGTGTGGGAACGGATCACGTTGCTTTGTGAGATTCGTCAGAGAGCAAAAGCTCACAAATAAAAAGACTGTACTTGTTGAAGTTGCTCATACAACCTTAACTCTCACTGAAAATTCTGATGGGCAGGTAACAGTTGATATGGGCTCACCTGTATTTGAAGCTTCAAAAATTCCTTTTAACGCAAACGGTTTAAATACAAAGCCCGAGGGGAAGGACTCTCTATTTGAACTCAACGTTAACAATAATTCACGTTGGATCTCAGCAGTTTCAATGGGCAACCCTCACGCTGTTCAAGTTGTCAATAATGTCGAGGACCACCCTGTTGAAATCGAAGGTCCAATTATTGAAAAGCATCCAGCATTCCCCGCAAAAGTGAATGCTGGATTTATGGAAATAGTGAGCAAACATCACATCAAACTTAGGGTTTTTGAACGCGGCGCTGGTGAAACATTAGCCTGCGGAACGGGTGCGTGTGCAGCGGTGGTCGCTGGCATTCGTCGTGGCTTACTGACATCCCCTGTACTAGTGGATACCCATGGCGGGCAACTCAATATCGCTTGGGATTTTGAAAATCAAGGCGATACTGCACCTGTAAAAATGACAGGCCCCGCACAAACAGTATTTGAAGGTGAAATTGATTTACCAGATCTTGCCTAAATAATTAAGCAAGATCGGGACTTTAATTAAACGCCGTACTTTTCTCTATATGCACTCACAGCCGGCAAAAATGCCTGCAAATTGGCGTCTTTAGAATTATTCAAAAAGTCCAATACGTCTTTCAGATTTGCAATCGCGATAACTGGAATGCCAAACTCTTTTTGCACATTCTGAACAGCTGATAGCTCTCCAATTTCCACATCAGTACCAGATTTTTCCATTCGATCTAAAGCAATCAATACCGCACAAGGTGTGGCTCCTGCTGACTTGATCATATCGACAGACTCTCTAACCGAAGTGCCAGCGGAAATAACATCATCAATAATGACGACTCGACCACCCAACTTAGCGCCAACTAGTGTGCCGCCTTCACCATGATCTTTGGCTTCTTTACGGTTATAGGCAAAGGGCACATTACGACCGCCATCAGCGAGTGCGACGGCTGTCGCGGATGCCAACGTAATACCTTTATAGGCAGGGCCAAAAAGCATGTCAAAATCTATCCCTGAGGCCAATAAAGTCTTTGCATAGAAACGGCCCAAAGCACCCAACTTGGCTCCATCGTTAAAATCCCCAGCATTAAAGAAATAAGGTGATAATCGTCCAGCCTTAGTTTTAAAACTGCCAAAAGATAAAACTTTGGCGTCAAGGGCAAATTGAATAAACCCAGATTGATTAGATGTCATAGAAGTCATGTTAAGAATAATAACCGCCAATTTAAACGGAATTCGTTCCGCTGCCAAGAAGGGCTTTTTTGAGTGGCTTGAAACCCAGAATGCTGACATTGTCTGCCTTCAAGAACTAAAGGCTCAAGAAGCTGATTTAGATGCAAACATGAAATCTCCTGGCGACTACTTAGGTAGCTTTCATTATGCTGAAAAGAAAGGCTATAGCGGGACGGGGCTTTATTACAAAAATACCCCAGACCAAGTTCAAATTGGCTTTGGCAATCCTGAATTTGATGCTGAAGGTAGATATACCGCTGCCAAATTTGGCAATCTATGGGTGATTTCAGCATATTTCCCTTCAGGATCAAGCTCCGAAGATAGACAAGAGGCGAAGTTTAGATTTCTTAAAGACTTCTTACCTCACATCAAAGAACTCAAAGCAACTGGCTCAAATATTGTTCTTTGCGGCGACATCAATATCGCTCATCAAGAAGCTGATTTAAAAAACTGGAAGGGTAATGTTAAAAATTCTGGTTTTCTTCCAGAGGAAAGAGCTTGGCTGACGCACCTATTTGATGAGGTTGGTTTTGTCGATGTTTTTAGAAAAGTAGATCCACTCGCAACTGATACCTGTTACACATGGTGGAGTCAAAGAGGTCAGGCTTATGCAAAAAACGTTGGTTGGAGAATTGACTATCAAATTGCAACACCTGAAATCGCTTCGTCAGCTAAAACTGTAGAAATTTACAAAGGTGAGAAGTTTTCAGATCACGCACCCTTGATTATTGATTACGACTTTAATTTGTAATCAATTATTTGGTTTGGACTTTAGAAACAATCCAAACCAATAACAAAACTGGCATTCCTAATAAAGCTGTCGAATAGAAGAAATTCTGATATCCATAGGCATCTACAAATACGCCAGAAAAACCAGCCAACCATTTTGGGGCTAACAGCATCATGGAGCTAAATAACGCGTATTGCGTTGCTGAGTATGTGATATTTGTTAACGAAGAAAGGTATGCAATAAAAGCAGCTGAAGCAATACCTGAGCTTAAATTATCTGCGGAGATCACAAAGATTAATCCGGTTAAATCATGCCCACGGCCACCTAACCAGGCAAACAATAAATTACTCCCAGCAGACAGGATAGCCCCCACCATCAACATTCTCAAAACCCCAAATCGCAGGGTTAAACCACCTCCAATAAAGGCGCCTGCTAAAGTCATAATGACACCAAATATTTTTGTAACTGCTGCAACCTCATCTTTTGTAAAGCCCATATCCACATAAAATGGATTAGCCATGATCCCCATAACCACATCACTGATTCGATAAATAGCAATTAATCCTAGAATCAATATGGCGTGCCAACGATGTCTACGTATAAAGTCTGCAAACGGCTCGATCAATACGTCTTTAATCCATTCTGAAAAATTTCTTGGCTGATTTATATTGACCTTGATTGGTTCAGCAGAGATCAATACAGTTAGAACGCCGATAATCATGGATGCTGCCATCGATAAATAGGCAACTTTCCATGCATTTGGATCATATGTGCCAGCAATCAGTTCAGATCTAGCAGCAATCCAGAGCACCCCAGCTCCCGCCCAAATCATCGCCAGCCTATATCCCGTTTGATAGGATGCAGCTAAAACACCTTGACGTTTAGCATCAGCTGACTCAATACGAAATGCATCTAATGCAATATCTTGTGTTGCTGACCCAAAGGCAGTTAATAGAGCAAACCAAACAATGACTTCAACTGAGTCCTGTGGATTGTTTGAAGACATACCTATCAATCCAATTACCACCATAGCTTGCGCCAGCAATAACCAGCTACGGCGGCGCCCTAACAATTTAGTTAGCAATGGAATTGGTAATCGATCAACTAAGGGGGCCCACACCCACTTAAAGGCATATATCAAACCAACCCAAGATAAATAGCCAATCGTACTGCGATCTATTCCGGCTTCTCGTAACCAGAATCCAAGCGTCCCTAATACCAATAGCAAAGGAATCCCCGCTGAAAAACCTAAGAAAAGCATCTTAAGGCTTGCGGGTTCAATATATGTTCTAAATAAACTTTTCTCAGATTGCTGATTTGAATCAATCTGATCGGATTGCACTTTATCCATCAATGATCTATTACGCACCACGGAAGTGGTAAATGGCTAAGCTTCCAAAGATATTTGCACCCCAGTGAACTTTTTTTCCTTCGTGCAATACAACCCTATCTAGTATTTCGATACCCAAATCACTTGCTAATGCTTCAAAGTCAGCGATTGTTAGTACACGTACATTTGGGGTGTTATACCAAGCATAAGGCAATGATTTGGAAACTGGCATACGTCCCAATAAAACAGAAAGCCTATGGGACCAATGGGCAAAGTTTGGAAATGAAACCACACATTCACGACCTACCCTCATTACTTCTCTTAAGATTGATTCTGTATCGTGGATAGTTTGAAGTGTTTGAGACAAAACAACCGTATCAAAACTTTTATCTTCAAATAGGGCAAGTCCACCCTCGAGATCTTGCTGAATAACATTCAACCCTTTTTCAACACACTCCAAAACACTTGGGTCAGAAATTTCAACTCCATAGGTTTTCACGCTTCTTTGAGTCTGAATAAACTCTAAAAAGTCACCGTCACCACAACCTAAATCCAAGAGTGTTGAACTCGGCTTTATCCACTTAGCGATTGCTGCGAAATCCGGCCGTATGCTCATGAGAGCTCCTGGAATATCTTATTAAAGTAAGCACTTACTACCGAGTGATACCTTATATCGTCTAATAAAAATGCATCATGCCCGTGAGGCGCATCAATTTCTGCATATGACACATCATGCTTGTTATCGAGTAAAGCTTTAACAATTTCTCGGCTTCTTGCGGGTGCAAAACGCCAGTCAGTTGTAAAACTCACTACTAAATATTTTGCCGATACATCGGCCAATGCCTTTGATAAATCATCGCCAAATTTTTTGGCAGGATCAAAATAATCAAGCGCTCTTGTAATCAATAAATAGGTATTTGCATCAAAATAATCAGCGAACTTTTCGCCTTGATGACGCAAGTAACTTTCAACTTCAAACTCCACATCGAAACTAAATTTGTAGTCATCAGATGCGCCGTCGACCCGGCGCAAATCTCGACCAAATTTTTCAGCCATGTCGTCATCGGACAAATAAGTAATATGTCCGATCATACGTGCAACTCTTAATCCTCTTCTAGGAACAACTCCATGGGCATAGAAATCTCCCCCATGAAAGTCCGGGTCGCTCATAATGGCATTACGAGCAACCTCATTAAATGCAATATTTTGCGCAGATAACTTAGGCGCGGATGCAATCACTACGCAATTGGCAACTCTGTCAGGGTACATCGTTCCCCATGCCATTGCTTGCATACCGCCAAGGCTTCCACCCATGACAGCTGCAAATTTATTAATACCTAATCGATCTGCCAATAAAGCCTGAGCGTTCACCCAATCTTCAACAGTAACCACAGGAAAACTCGCCCCGTAAGGCTTACCAGTTTGAGGATTAATGCTCATTGGCCCAGTAGAACCAAAACAAGAGCCTAGATTGTTAACGCCAATTACAAAAAAATGATTAGTATCGACAGGCTTACCAGGACCAATCATGTTGTCCCACCAACCTAATTCACCAGTCGCTTCATTTTTGCCAGCAATATGATGTGAAGCATTAAGCGCATGGCAAATTAAAACCGCATTCGATTTATCCGCATTTAACGTTCCGTAGGTCTGAACCATCAAATCATAGGAACTAATACTTGCCCCACTTTGCAAACGCAAAGCTTCTTTAAAGTGAACTAGTTGTGGCTTAACCGTGCCTAAAGTCATACCGCCAATAGGATATTTAAGGAATTAGGCGCTCCATCTAATGGAGATTTTTTAAAGCCACTTCTCGCGAATCGATGCCAACGACCAATGACATAAGCCATCACCAATGAGGAACGATAACCAACTTCATCTGCTGGCCATGAAAGCCCTTTTTGCGACTCCAAAATTCTAAAAGACTGTTTAAGTGATGCCTCCACTCTTTCAAGAACCTGATTAATTCGCTCATGTAATCGATTATCTTCTTGGAATAAAGCATCACCCAACAATACTCGAGTCATACCAGGATTCTTTTCAGCGAAGCCCAACAACATCATCACAATTCCATGAATTTGAGAACGCCCATCTTCTTCTCTGGCAATAATTTGATTAATTAACCCAAATACAGATTGCTCAATAAATCCGATAAGCCCGTCAAACATCTGAGCCTTACTTGCAAAATGCCTATATAAAGCCGCCTCGGAAACCTCTATTTTTGCCGCTAATGCTGCCGTTGTAACTCTTTCACCATGCGGATTTTCAAGCATTTCTGCCAAGGCTTGAAGGATTTGTACGCGTCGCTCACCAGGTTTAGGGCGTTTACGCACAGCAGGGCTATTTTCACTTTGTTGTGAATTTTGAACTGCGTCGAGTGGCTGGTTTTCGTTTGGATTCATATTAATCAGTGTGAGCGAATCATTGTTCCAAAAGCTTGTTCAGTCAAAATTTCTAACAGCAATGAATGTTCAATTCGACCATCAATAATATGCACTGAATTCACACCACTCTTTGCCGCATCTAATGCTGAAGATATTTTTGGCAGCATACCGCCAGAAATAGTGCCATCAGCAAATAATCCATCAATCTCTTTTGCAGATAAATCAGTTAGCAAATTACCCGACTTATCCATTACCCCAGGAATATTTGTCATCATGACAAGCTTCTCTGCACGCAATATTTCAGCAATCTTGCCTGCCACTAAGTCAGCGTTAATATTGTAGGCACGTCCATCCTCACCAAAGCCAATAGGTGAAATGACTGGAATAAATGCATCATCTTGCAAGGCTTTAACAACGGCTGGGTTAATAGAGTGAATTTCCCCGACAAAACCAATATCTAATTGTTTATTAGGATCATCTTTATCCGCTAAATACATTTTTTTAGCCTGAATTAAGCCGCCATCTTTACCTGTCAGGCCTACAGCCTGACCGCCAAACTGGTTAATCATCATGACGATATCTTGCTGAACCTCCCCACCAAGAACCCATTCGACAACTTCCATGGTTTCTTCGTCAGTGACACGCATTCCTTGAATAAAGTTACCAACCTTGCCAATTTTCTTTAATGCTTCATCAATCTGTGGGCCACCACCGTGCACTACAACTGGATTCATGCCAACTAATTTAAGCAAAATGACATCCCTAGCAAAGCCCTCTTTCAAACGCTCTTCCGTCATTGCATTACCACCGTATTTAATAACGATTGTTTTACCGTGGTACTTACGAATGTACGGCAAAGCCTCGGCTAATATTTCAGCCTTAAGGATTGGAGGGATATCACCAAGATTGATTTTGTTATCTGACATAGCGGTAAATTTCGTTGATAACCTACATGATAAGAGAAACGGATTCACTACCCATAAAATTCTTAGAATTTAGCCTCCATTTCGGCTTAAAGGGCCGAATTTAAAGCCCAAACCCATGTAAAATTCAGGGATGTACTCAAAAGGCCTATTAAATTCAAAGAATAGCTTTTCCGCCAAGAAAAGCCTATACCTTTGCATTCTAATAGCTAGCCTGCTTTGCACCCAATGGATAGGTCTCTGGCATAGCGTTTCTCATGCTGAATTTCAGATCCAGAAGTCGGCTTCAGTGGCGATCGCTTTAGACGACTCAACGAACCAGCATGGTACTGTAGCCTGTCAATTATTAGACGGTCTAGCTTTAGGCAGCTTTATACAAAATACCGTCCAAACGGTTCAACTTCTCAATCACTTCAAACATGTTTTGACCCAGCTTATCAAAGAGGGTCAATTCTCATCAATCAAGCTCTCCTATAACTCTCGAGCACCCCCACAAACATCCTTTAACTAATTAGCACTAAGCAACGCTTAGTAAGTTTGAATCGCTATAGAAGCTATAGCTTTAAGGATGAGTTATGCATTACAAAATTATTGTTAAACGGTTTTACTTTCTGCTCTACCTGTGTCTGAGCAATTTAGCTTTTGCACATACAGTAACTAATACTAGTGAGGACTCAATTACTCAAATTGAAGTAACTGGAACAAAAGATACTCAAAGCCCCCTTAGCCCTAATAAAGTCATGATGGGTAGTGAGTTACAAAATAAGTTGCAAGACAGCCTAGGGGCAACATTAGCTAATGAATTAGGCGTATCTTCAAGCGGCTTCGGTGCAGGGGCAGCTAGACCAGTAATGAGAGGACTCGAAGGCGCTAGAGTACAGATTCTGCAAAATGGCTTATCAATTAATGATGTCTCAAGTATTTCGCCGGACCATGCGGTTGCAAGCGCAACGCAAAATGTTCGTCAAATTGAAATACTACGAGGGGCCTCCGCATTAATGTATGGCTCTAGCTCAAGCGGCGGACTAGTCAACGTTATCAATGACCGCATTGCGACAAGTCTTCCTGGAGGCGTTAGTGGAGAATTTAATGCCAGCTATGAGACTGCTAGCCAAGGCAAAACAGCCTCAGGCGTTATCGATGCGGAAATTGGAAAGATTGCAATGCATCTTGATGGCTCAGTGAGTAACTCCAATGATTACCGAATCCCAGGCTATGCGGAACAAGGCGGCCCTAATGCGAACTGGGCAATTGTTCCAGGAGACCCTGTTAATGTTCCTTACTACGGGAAGCTGCCTTTTTCTTACAATCGTCAAAATAACGTAGGTGTTGGCATGTCCTACATTGGTCAATCTGGTTATACCGGAATTTCTTATGAACACCTTAACCACAATTACGGCATACCCAGTACTGAAGGTGGATTTATTTCACAAACTCAGAATCGCTACGATTTACAACATCAAACAAATAATCCATTTAACGGCATTAGAAATTTAAAATTTAACCTCTCAAATGGCGACTACCTTCATAACGAATACACAAGCACCGGAACCCCAGCAACCGTTTGGAAAAATAATGCAACTGAAGCGAGGTTAGCTTTATCTCATGAACCTTTATTTGGATGGACTGGAAATTTTGGCGTACAACTCTCTACAGCACAATTAACTGCAACTGACGTAGCAAGTGGCACCTCAGCAATCGTTCCACAGACTCGAACAAACTCAAGTGCTTTATTTTGGGTTGCTGAATCCTCTTTCGGGAACTTTAAAAATAGCTTAGGTGTTCGCTACAACTATTTATCTCAAGCACCTAATACAGATAGCGTTTACGCAAACTCAATCCCTAATTACTCGCCTCCGAATCTCCAAAATCGACAATTTAATTTACTTTCTTATTCTGCGGGATCAATGTGGAATTTTCATCCGCAATATGGAGCGGGATTAACTTATACAGTATCCAGTAGAGCACCAAACTCAACTGAGTTATATGGATATGGTCCACACGAGGCAACAGCCACATTCATTGTAGGTAATTCAAACCTATCAACCGAAACCTCTCACAATCTAGAGCTTTCGCTTCAAAAAACTGCTGGCTTAATTCAAGGTAAAGCTAATTTCTATTTAAATAAATTTAATAACTATATTTACGGAAACTACACTGGTGCTAGTGCAGGAAGTAACTATGAAAATTTTCCAGTGGTTGTCTCTCAGCAAGCAAACGCAACCATTCGAGGAATGGAAGCAGAGCTCACTCATAATTGGAAACAATCAGGTATTGGAACTCGAGTCTTCACAGATGCAACTTGGGGCGTCTTCGATGCAGGGGGTAATTTACCTCTACAACCTGCTCCGCGCGTAGGGGCAGAACTTGGTTACCAAATGAATAAATGGCGACTAAACACCACACTGATACATGGCTACACACAAACAAGGTTAGCCAGCTTTGAAATTGGACAAACGCCAAGTTATAACTTATTAAATGCTAGCGTCTCTTATTCACAAAGAGTTAACCATATTAATTGGACCGCCTATTTACGATTAACGAATTTATTAAACCAAGATATTCGTTATGCAACCACACCTGAAACCATCAGACTGTACGCCCCTCAAATGGGACGAAGCGCAATGCTAGGCATCAAAGGCGCATTCTAAATAAAAAAAGCCCTTGACGATGCAAGGGCTTTTTAACAATTTAGCAATAAATTAATCACCAAATAATTTTTGCCTTAGTTCACGACGCTCTTGAGCTTCTAATGAAAGATTAGCAGTTGGTCTTGCAAGCAATCTTGAAATACCGATTGGCTCACCTGTTTCTTCACACCAACCATAATCACCAGACTCAATACGAGCCAAAGCTTGTTCAACTTTCTTTAACAACTTACGTTCACGATCACGCGTCCTTAATTCAAGTGCATGCTCTTCTTCAATAGTGGCGCGATCTGCAGGATCAGGCACAAGCACGTTTTCACGCAAATGCTCAGTTGTTTCATTGGCGTTTTTCAAAATATCGTCACGCAATGTTTGTAAGCGAACTTTGAAAAAGGCTAATTGCTCCTTATTCATATAGTCTTTTTCAGGCATTTTTAACAAAGCGCTCTCAGACAGTTCTACAGGAGACTTGTCTTGAGTAACAGCTTTGCTAGCCGCTTTCTTAGCTGCTGGCTTTGCCGTATCTGACTTTTTTGTCGCAGTCGTGGTCATATTTTCATCATCCCAAGCCAATTAAGGCCATATTTGTTAATCGCAGGATTGTACCCTGCAAGCTGGAAGACTACACTAAACAGCCTTCCAAGCCTAGTAAAAGGGTATCTTTTGGCAAATCCACCCCTATAAACACAATTCTGGTTTGCTTAGGCTCAACGCCCCATGGCCCAGCCATGTCGCTCCCCATCATCTCATGCACCCCTTGAAGTACAACCTTACGGTTAGAGCCCTTGATATAAAGAACTCCTTTGTACCTTAGTAATTTTTGCCCAAAAACGGACAAAATACCACCTAGGAAATCCTCTAGTTTTCTATGGTCAAATGGCTTGTCACTCCTGAAGACAAATGACTGAATTTTGTCAGTATGACCATGATGGTGATGATGATCTTGGCTATGATCATGTCCACAATGCTCATGATCATGGTCGTGACTGTGGTCGTGCCCGCAGTTCTCGTGATCATCTTTTTCCAAGAAATGTGGGTCAATATCTAACTTCGCATTTAAATTAAATCCATGTAAATCAAAGACTTCATCAAGATTAACGACACCACCCTGAATTTCTTTAATTGGCGCCCTTGGATTCATATGAAGCAATCTTGAGCGTAAATTAGCGATACTTGCAGAATCTGCCACGTCCGTTTTGGTAATAAAAATACGGTCGGCGAATCCAACTTGACGCTGCGCTTCCTCATGCTCATCCAATTGAGCATTTCCATGTTTGGCATCTACTAGGGTAACTACTGAATCAAGAACATAATGGCTTGCAACTTCATCGTCCATAAAAAATGTTTGCGCAACCGGCCCTGGATTTGCAATCCCAGTAGTTTCAATTACAACTCGATCAAAACTAATCTGCTTAGATTTTCTTTGTTCCCAAAGTTTATTTAATGCCTCAACTAAGTCACCACGGATTGTGCAACAAACACAACCATTACTCATTTGAACAATTTGCTCATTTGAATCTTGCACCAGAATATCGTTATCAATATTCTCTTCCCCGAATTCATTCTCAATCACGGCAATTTTTTTACCATGATCTGCAGTTAAGACATGCTTCAACAAAGTGGTCTTACCACTTCCCAAAAAACCCGTAAGAATAGTTACTGGAATTAATGCCATTTTTTAACTCACTTATTAATGTATTAGCTAACTTCTAATTATCGGACTTTTTTATTAAGCCCGTTCTAACAAGAGTCCTTTTAAATAATCCCCCTCTGGGAAGCTGGCTAATTTAGGATGATCTAAGCCAGATGAAAGGCGTCGCAAAATTCTGAAAGAGATTCTTGGATCTCCAATATGTGAAGACGCCTCTATTGCTGCAGCGGCAATTGTTTCTTCAAATAAAGTCGCATCCATTGCTCCCGAGCAAGAATAAGTAAAAAGCAATCCGCCAGGTTCTAATAATTGCATTGCCGTTCGATTGATATCTTTATAGGCCTTTTTTGCACGCGCCAAATGATGCGCTGATGGCGCAAACTTTGGTGGATCAAGAACGATCAAATCAAATTTGCGCCCCTCTACCCTATATTTTCTTAACATTTCAAATGCATCTGCATCAATCCATGTTGCTTTGGACTCATCAAAATCATTCAAGCTGACCTGAGCTTGAGCAATCGCCAATGCATCTCCTGATGAATCAACAGAAACAACTTCTTTAGCGCCACCACCCATTGCTGCTAAAGAAAAGCCGCCCGTATAACAAAACATATTTAATACACTTTTACCTTTAGACAATTCGCCGACAAATGCGCGGTTATCTCTTTGGTCGATATAAAAGCCAGTCTTATGACCATTCATCGTATCAACCAAATATTTAATACCATTTTCAGTTGCAACAATTGGCGCATCTGGAATTTCACCGAGCAAAGCGCCTGTAATTTGTGGCAGACCTTCTCTCTCCCTAACAGCAGCGTCTGAACGCTCAAGAATTGTCTGCGAACCCGTTTGTTGAGAAAGAGCTTTAACAATCGCTTCTTTCCAATACTCAACACCAGCACTCATAAATTGGCAAACTAAAACATCGCCATATTGATCAACAACCAATCCGGGCAAACCATCTGCCTCGCCAAAAATCAATCTCGTTGCAGTTGTGTTCTTTACCCATTTTTGTCGATGCGCAATTGCGGCAGCAATCTTACGTTTAAAGAAAGCATGATCAATTGGCTCGCTTTCATCCCAACTCCATATACGTGCTCGAATTTGAGAATCCGGACTATAGGCGGCTCGACCAATAAATTGACCACTATCAGAGTAAACAGTAACCGTTGAACCAGAAGCGGGCCTACCCTCAACCTTTCCAACAGCGCCTGCGAAAATCCATGGATGATGTCTCATGGGTGAGCGCTCTTTGCCTGGTAGAAGTATTAAATTATTTTGCATATATTGTTTATTTAACTGGCTTAGCTCTAGGGTGAGCTAAATCATAAGCTTGTGCTAAATGCTGAAAATCAAGTGCCGTATAGATTTGAGTACTGGCGATGCTAGCATGCCCTAACATTTCTTGGACAGCTCTTAAATCATGAGAAGACTGCAATACATGACTTGCAAAACTATGCCTGAGCATATGAGGATGGACATGAACCGGCAGGCCTGATCTAATTGCCAGGCTCTTTAAACGAAGTTGCACAGTTCTGGCTGATAAACGTTGAAATTTTTCATTAATAAATAATGGGCCATCAATTGCATGTTTATTTTCTATAAGCGTTGTTCTCCATGCGCGTAAAGCATTCATAGCGGCAGTTCCAATTGGAACAATACGGCGCTTACTCCCCTTACCTAGAACACTCACTTCTGCAGCATCCCAATCGATCCAACCAAGCGATGTTTGAGCCCCACTTATCTTTTGCTGCAAGTCAATACCAAGTATTTCTGATAAACGAAGTCCAGATGAATATAAGAGCTCGAATAATGCCCAATCTCTTTGAAACAATCGATGCTCAAGTTTTAAGTTTGATGACGCTTGCTCTTCATTTTTTGCCTCAAGTTTTGCCGTCTCTATTAAGGACATCACTTGCTCAACTGACAAAGCTTTAGGTAGATTTTTCGCTCTCTTTGGCGGGCGAACATCTGAAAGTGGATTGGCTAATAACTTCGACTGTTCCAACAAATCAGATTCAACGATTAACCAATCATAAAAACTACGCCAAGCTGAGATGATGCGTGCTAGTGTTCTTGGCGATAGGCCTGACGCATGCAATTTTGCAGCCCAAGATCTAATTTGCAAAGGGGTAACTTCTGATAGTTTTAGCTCTTGCTCATCAGCAAATTTAATTAACTTAGTTAAATCTTGCTCATAAGCTTTGACGGTATGCGCAGACAAATGACGCACCACCGATAACTGCCCCAAGAATTGATATGCCTCAGAATGCTTTGCAGAATGAGGTATTTGCATTTCTAACTTTCAAATCTTCCTAGAGCAGCGGCTGCCAAATAAGCGAGTTGCTTTAAATACACCAAGCCCATTTCAGAAGTAAATCTTTCTGCTTTAGGGCTAATTAATAGCAAAACACCTAGCTGTCTACCTTCGTGTGACAAAGCTAATGCCGCCAAACTTCCCTCATTTACCTTAGAAAGTTCAATTAATGCTTGAGGCGCACTTTGAGTCGAACCACAAAATGGCGCTTCTGCAAATTTATTAAATAAACCCTCGGGCAAATCATTCGCTTTAACAAAAACTGCCTGACCTAATTCAAAAATATGACTTAAACCATCTGTAACTATCTTTGCAGCATTTTCATAATCTTTCGTTGCAAGCAAATTTCCTAACCAAGCAACCATTAGGTTTTGAGTTTTGTCGTTCTGAGCTCCAAAAGTAAGCATCTCCGCCAAACGTTGATTAAGGTCTTTGTTTTGACTACGAAGCACTGTCATTTGCTTTTCTTGCAATGAAATTGCTTTATCGCCATGCGGGCTTTTTAATTGAACTTGCGCAAGTAAATTACTATGCCTATCAAAAAATCCAGGCGTTGCAAGCAACCACTCTGCTACTAAATTTTCCTGCTCGCGCTGCTCTTGACTTAAACCGTAATCAGACATGGATAACCTCGAAAATTAACCTAATTTTTGCTTTAATAAAGTATTTACTTGACCAGGATTTGCCTTACCTTTTGAGGCCTTCATAATCTGACCAACTAAGGCATTAAAGGCCTTCTCTTTGCCAGAACGATATTCTTCAACAGATTTAGCATTTGCTGCAATCACCTCTTCGATGATTTTCTCTAACTCTCCACTATCACTAATTTGTCGCAAACCTTTTTCATCAATGATTGCATCAACAACACCCTCAAGTGGTAAAGCCTGCTCTTTTGCCTTATCCCACATATGTGCAAAAATTTCTTTTGCAATCTTATTGGAGATGGTTCCATCTGCTACACGCTTTAATAACTGGGCAAGATGAGCCGGCTTCACTAAAGAATCAGATGCACTTAGGCCATCACGATTAATTGCTGAGGCCAAATCCCCCGCAATCCAATTCGCCGCTTGTTTGGCTAGGTCTTTATCAACTAGACCTGTTACTTCAATAAAATATTGTGCAACCGATTTATCTTGGGTCAAGATAGATGCATCGTAGGCTGTTAACCCAAATTCAGACTGCCACTCATCTCTCAGCTGCACTGGCAACTTAGGCATCGTTAACTGAATTTCTTCAATCCAAGATTGCTCTATCTTTAGAGGCAATAAATCTGGGTCTGGGAAATACCTGTAATCTTGCGCATCTTCTTTACTGCGCATACTTCTAGTTTCTTGACGATCGGGATCATACAATCGTGTTTCTTGACGAACCACGCCACCGTCCTCGATCAACTCAATTTGACGTCGAACTTCATAGTTAATTGCTTCTTCCAAAAATTTAAATGAATTTAAATTTTTAATCTCACAACGCGTACCAAATTCTTTTTGACCAACCGGACGAACAGAAACGTTCGCATCGCATCTAAACGAACCTTCTTGCATATTGCCGTCACAAATGCCAATCCACATGACAAGTGCATGTAATTTTTTAGCATAAGCGACAGCCTCTGCCGCACTTCTCATCACGGGCTCAGTAACTATTTCTAAAAGAGGCGTACCCGCCCTATTCAAATCAATTCCACTGGATGCTTCACCATGCGGCCCTTGAAAATCTTCATGAAGAGATTTTCCAGCATCCTCTTCAAGATGCGCACGCGTCAACTCAACTAATTTTTGAACGCCGTTCACTTCAATGTCAATTGTTCCACCTACAACAACAGGTAATTCAAATTGACTAATTTGATAACCCTTAGGCAAATCAGGATAAAAATAATTTTTACGAGCAAATACGCTCTTATTTGCAACCTTTGCGCCAATCGCCAAACCAAAGCGAATCGCATGAGCCACAGCTTCACGATTCAACACCGGCAAAACACCTGGCAATGCAAGATCTACAGCACAAGCTTGAGTATTTGGTTGCGCACCAAATGCAATTGAAGCGCCGCTAAATATTTTTGATTTAGTTGCTAACTGTGCATGGGTTTCCATGCCAATTACAACTTCCCATTGCGCACTCATGCTGATACCCCGCCTTTTTTCAACTTAGCACCAAATTCAGGTTCAGCTTTATGCCAATCTGTTTTATCTTGATAAATATCGGCTATCTGCAACATCCTAGCTTCACCAAAGTAATTGCCAATCAACTGCAATCCAACCGGCAAATTATTAGAATCAAACCCACAAGGAATACTCATCGCTGGAAGTCCAGCTAAGTTTGCAGACAATGTGTATATGTCTTCCAAATACATCTCTACTGGATCTTTAGATTTTTCACCAATCTTCCAAGCAGTATTTGGCGCCACCGGACCCATAATCACATCACATTGTTTAAATGCATTCTGGAAATCTTCAGCAATGATTCGTCGAATACGTTGAGCTTGCAAGTAATACGCATCGTAATAACCTTGTGAAAGTACATACGAACCAATCAAAATTCGGCGCTTAACTTCGGCCCCAAATCCCTCAGATCTTGAGCGACTATACATTTGCGCCAAATCTTTGTACTCGTGTGCGCGGTGACCATATCTCACGCCATCATATCGACTCAAGTTGCTAGATGCTTCAGCTGGCGCTAAAACGTAGTAAACCGGAATCGATAACTCTGTTTTTGGCAAAGAAACGTCCACACGCACAGCCCCAAGCTTTTCATATTCAGAAATTGCTAGTTCAACCTTAGCTCGAACCTCTGCACTCAATCCTTCTGCAAAAAACTCTTTGGGTACACCGATCCTTAAACCAGCTAGTGGTTTTGCATCCTTACTACCCCCATCAACGCCAGCCCAATTTTGGCCCAGATGTCTTTGATAATTTTCTGCAGGCATATCTAAACTAGTGGAGTCTCTCGGATCATGGCCACCCATCGCATTCATTAACAAGGCACAGTCCTTGGCATTTTTTGCCATTGGACCAGCCTGATCTAAAGATGATGCGTAAGCAATCATCCCAAAACGAGAAATTCGGCCGTAAGTAGGTTTTAAGCCTGTTAATCCACAAAAAGATGAGGGTTGACGGATAGATCCCCCCGTATCAGTTCCTGTTGCTGCAGGCGCTAATCCAGCTGCCACAGCAACTGCCGACCCACCTGAGGACCCGCCAGGCACCCTATCAATATCCCATGGATTAAAACTAACCCCAAATGCAGAATTCTCATTTGAAGAACCCATGGCAAATTCATCCATATTGGTTTTGCCAAGACAAACCATTCCGGCACCATCAGGTCCTAAACGCTCAACCACAGAAGCATCAAATGGGCTTACATAGCTCTCCAACATATTGGATGCTGCTGTTGAACGCCACTCCCGAGTAACAAACACATCCTTATGTGCCAACGGAATGCCAGTCAATGGACCTGCTTTTCCAGCTTTTATTCGCTCATCCGCAATTTTCGCTTGTTTACGCGAAAAGTCGTTATTTGTGTCTAAAAATGCGTTTAAATCAGCAAAATGCAAGATTCTGCTTAAAAAATGATCTGTTAATTCTAAGCTGGTCACTTGACCAGTAGCAAGTGCTTCTGAAAGCTCTGTCAGGGTCTTCTGATGCCACATTATTCAATCACCTTCGGTACTAAGAAAAGCCCCTCATGCTGAGCTGGGGCCGCTGCCATATTGACCTCTCGATTATTTTGCTCTGTTACGGCGTCCTGACGTAGGGGTTGAGCAAGATCCTGAATCATTGCAATTGGGTGGAATAGTGGCTCAACACCCTTGGTGTCGACAGCCTGCATCCTCTCCACTAACGTGAAAATTGTTTGCAACTGATTGAGCGTCTCATTAGCCTCTGCGCTATTAATCTCAAGGCTTGAAAGATTTGCTAGATGTTTAATATCTTCTATATTCATGGCGTCATTACGGTATCATTACATTATCTTAAAAAAGAATTAATTCCTTTTACCCCTTTATTTTCCCACTTAGATTATGTTCGGTCTTTTTCGCAATTATTTTTCCAATGATTTAGCCATCGATCTTGGCACAGCAAACACCCTAATTTACATGCGCGATAAAGGTATCGTGCTTGATGAACCATCTGTAGTTGCCATTAGACAAGAAGGCGGCACAGGTGGCAAGAAAACTATCTTAGCAGTAGGCGCTGAAGCTAAGGCAATGTTAGGTCGCGTTCCTGGCAATATTCAAGCTATTCGCCCAATGAAAGACGGCGTTATCGCTGATTTCACGATCACAGAACAAATGCTAAAACAGTTCATCAAAATGGTTCATGAAACCAAATTGTTTAAGCCAAGCCCAAGAATCATCATTTGCGTACCTTGTGGATCAACTCAAGTGGAACGCCGTGCCATTCGCGAATCAGCATTAGGTGCAGGGGCATCCCAAGTATTTTTAATTGAAGAGCCAATGGCAGCGGCTATTGGTGCGGGCTTACCTGTATCAGAAGCTTCTGGTTCAATGGTTATTGATATTGGAGGCGGCACAACAGAAGTTGGCGTCATGTCTTTAGGTGGAATGGTCTACAAAGGCTCTATCCGCGTTGGTGGCGACAAGTTCGATGACGCCATTACAAATTACATTCGCCGCAACTACGGCATGTTAATTGGTGAGCAAACAGCTGAACTTGTTAAAAAGAGCATCGGCTCTGCATTCCCAGGTGCAGAAGTTCGTGAAATCGAAATTAAAGGCCGCAATCTTTCAGAAGGCATTCCTCGTAGTTTCACTGTGACAAGCAATGAAATTCTTGAAGCGTTGAACGACCCACTGAATCAAATTGTTACTGCTGTTAAATCAGCACTAGAACAAACTCCTCCAGAATTAGCTGCAGACATTGCTGAACGCGGCATGATGCTAACTGGTGGTGGCGCACTTCTGCGCGATCTAGATCGTTTATTGCTTGAAGAGACTGGCCTACCAGTTCATGTAGCAGAGGATCCACTTACTTGCGTCGTTAGAGGCTCAGGTATGGCACTTGAACGCATGGACAAGTTGGGCGGCGTATTCTCACAAGAGTAATCTTAATCAGTTTTTGATAGAGATCTCCCTTGCTTCGGAGTCCTCCCCCTCTATTCAACCAAGGCACGCCCGCGCTACTCAAGCTCGGGCTTTGCATTTTTGCAAGCTTAGCCCTCATTCTTGTTGATCAACGTTTTCATTCAACAGAAAAATTTCGTAGCATCACTCAAACTGTTCTTTATCCATTGCAAGTTTTAATGGCATGGCCAGGTAAAGTAGTGAACGGGATTTCTGATAATTTCGTTACACGCGCAGAAATGCAAAAGACGATTGAAACTCAGGCAAAACAAATTCTAGACTTATCATTAATTGCCAATCACGGTGAAAACCTTAATGCTGAGAACGCCAGCCTGCGCAAACTTCTCAACTTGCAACAACAGTCGCAATTCAAAACATTAGCAGCTGAAATTATTTTCAACCCAACCAATCCTTTATCGCAAAAAATTGTGATTAATCGCGGCACTGTAGATGGCATCAAGCTTGGCATGCCTGTTGCAAGTGATGCGGGAATTATGGGGCAAGTAGTGCGCGTATTTGAAAATTCTTCTGAAGTCGCACTCCTAGAAGACAAAGACCTCGCAATTCCTATACAAGTTGCCAGAAACGGTCTACGTGGCGCCTTATTTGGCATGGGCAGAGGAGAGCCCCTTGAACTGAGATATATCACCGCTATTGGTGACCTTGATGTTGGAGACTACTTAACAACGTCTGGCATTGATGGCACTTATCCACCGGGCTTTCCTGTTGCACTCATTACGAAAATCGAGCGCTCGCAAGATAGTTCATTGCCTGCAATTACATGTAGGCCACTAGCCGACGTTAATCGTTATCGCCATCTGATGGTTATTTTTTATCAGCCATCAAATATTGCGCCACCTGCTCCGCCAAATAGCACCCCACTAATTGGCAAACAAAAAGCATTGAAAAAGAAGAATTAAATGGCAAACGATCACTTACTTCGACCGAACTCTTTGCTTTTCATCTATACGAGCCTTTTCATTGGTTTCATCCTTAATATCTTCCCTTGGGGAAATCATGCTTGGGTTCCAGATTGGCTATTAATTGTTTTCGTATACTGGACAATTAATGATCCTAGAAAAGTCGGCATCTGGCTTGGCTTTGCGCTAGGCATATTAATGGATGTTCAGACCGCAAGCATTTTGGGAATTCATGCATTAGCTTACTCGCTCGTTTCATTTATTGGCATTGCATGGCACCGTCGCATTCTTGATCTTCAAACTTTGGGCCAAATGCTTCATGTACTGCCCATATTTTTAATTTCTAATGCAATACAGTTCATTGCGTTTTACTTACTAACAAAAAATGATCCTTGGTCAGCTTGGCATTTTTTTATACCAGCATTTATTGAGGCCGCATTATGGCCTTTAAGCAAATGGGTGCTATCGAGCAGCCAACGCAGACAAAATCAATCCTTAAAACTCTAAGGGCTTAAATACTTAACTCCTGATGGCTAACTATAAGGATCTACAAACCTCGTTAGATGACTTTCATCAACGCGTACGCATTGCGTTGATATTTGTCAGTATCTGCATGGCTTTATTGTTTGTAAGGTTTTTTTGGCTTCAAGTCATTAAACATCACAAATATTCAACCGCTTCAGAAAGCAACCGCATTGCGATTGTTACGACACCGGCACTAAGAGGATTAATTACCGATAGAAATGGCATTGTATTAGCGAGCAATATTTCCGCGTTCTCTTTAGAGATCACACCTGCTGGCATTGAACGCCCGATAGAGGAGATTGTTGATGAATTACAAAAAATTGTTTATATCTCTGATAAAGATAAACAGCAATTTTTAAAAACTGTAAAAAATACCAAAACAACAGAAGGTATTCCAATTAGAAATTTCTTAACCGATGAAGAAGTTGCCAAGTTTCTTTCACAACGATTCAGATTCCCAGGCGTAGAAGCTAAAGGCCGTTATTTTAGAAACTATCTCTATGGTGAACTAGGTTCACATTTATTAGGTTACGTAGGCAAAGTATCTCAAAAGGATCGGGAACAACTTGCCGCAGAAGTTGATGACTCTCAAGACGAATTCTCTTCAGATGAGCTTAGAGCAATGCGAGTCAAAGGTATTCAGCACATGGGGAAAATTGGCATCGAGCAAAGTTATGAAAAACAATTGCGGGGTGTCACTGGATTTAATGAAGTAGAAATTACCGCAGGTGGCCGAGTTGTTAGAAGCCTCTCTTCAACACCTTCCACTCCTGGCAATAACTTAACTCTAGCTATCGATATTAAGCTGCAATACATTATTGAGCAGCTTTATGGAAACAGACGTGGTGCAGCAGTAGTTATCGAACCGGCCACAGGTGATATTTTGGCTTTTGTTTCAAAACCAACTTTTGATCCAAATGCTTTTGTGGATGGCATTGATTCTGAGTTATGGAAGAAATTAAATGACTCTCCAGAAAAACCTTTATTCAACAGACCCTTAAGAGGTGTATACCCTCCCGGATCAACTTACAAACCTTTTATGGCTTTAGCTGCTCTTGAAACTGGCAAGAGAACGGCAACGCAAACGATTGCAGACCCAGGCTATTTCACATTTGGCGGCAATACGTTTAGAGATGATGCAAAAAATGGTCATGGCATGGTTGACATGAAACTATCTATTGCAGCATCTTGCGACACCTACTATTACATGCTGGCCAGAGACATGGGCGTTGATGCTATTCATGATTTTATGAAACCATTTGGGTTTGGACAGTTGAGCGGCATTGATATTGCTGGTGAGGTCAAAGGTATTCTGCCCTCAAAGGAATGGAAGAAAAATTATTTTAAAGATCCTGCAAAAGGTAAATGGATTGAAGGTGAAACGATTTCGATTGGCATCGGACAGGGTTATAACAGCTTCAGCATTCTTCAATTAGCTCACGCAACTTCTATTCTTGCTAATCGTGGCGTAGTAATGAAGCCGCATTTAGTCAAACTCATAGAGGATCCATTAACTCATGAAAAAACCTTAACAGTCCCATCAGAGAGTTATAAGATCCCGCTTAAGAATGAAAATTTAGACACCATTACAAATGCAATGATTGAGGTAAATAAATCAGGCACTGCTAGCCAAGTATTTAAAGGAACACCTTATCAAGTTGCAGGTAAAACAGGTACGGCTCAAGTGTTCAGTTTAAAGAGCGGCACTTACAACGCTTCAGCAATTTCAGAATTCAAACGAGATCATGCTCTCTATATTGCCTTTGCGCCAGCAGACAAACCCAAATATGCGATTGCACTCGTTGTTGAAAATGGTGGTTTTGGCGCCTCGGCAGCTGCACCCATTGTCAGACAAGCGCTCGATTATTTAATTCTTGGGCAATGGCCTAGTGGAGTTCCGCCATGGAAAAACGCTCTATAAAACAATACCTCTCTCACATTTGGTTTGGACTTGATCCAACACTTGCGCTATTACTTCTCGGCTTGGTACTCGTAGGTAATGTCACCTTCTTATCTGCAAGTAGCGGCACAGTCGTTTCTTGGGTAGATCAATTAAGGAATCTTTTAATGGCTTTTGCCATTCTATGGATTACTTCTCGTATTCCGCCTAAGTGGCTAGAAAAAGCCGCTGTTTGGATTTATGGGGCTGGGGTTATCCTGCTCATTGGTGTGGCTGCTTTTGGTTTAATTAAAAAAGGTGCGAGACGCTGGCTCAATATTGGTATCGTCATTCAGCCATCTGAAATCATGAAAATTGCCATGCCAATGATGCTTGCATGGTACTTTCAGAAGCGTGAAGGCATGCTCAAACTTTGGGACTTTGGTGTAGCATTAGCTTTCTTATTACTGCCAACTTTTTTAATTGCAAGACAGCCCGACCTTGGGACAGCGATTCTAGTTTTTGCTGCCGGCCTTTATGTCATTATCATGGCTGGACTTCCCTGGAGATTCATTCTCCCTTTCATTATTGTTGGCGTGATAGCCATCCTATTAATCATCATCTTTGGCGACACTATTTGCGCTAAAGACGTTAATTGGCCACTCATTAAGAGCTACCAAAAACATCGGGTTTGCACTTTGCTTGATCCCTCATCAGATCCCTTAGGCAAAGGTTTCCACACAATTCAATCAATGATTGCTATTGGATCTGGCGGCATCTTTGGTAAAGGTTGGCTACAAGGTACACAAACTCACCTGGAATTTATCCCAGAAAAACATACTGACTTTATTTTTGCAGTTTTCTCAGAAGAATTTGGATTAATAGGCAACATCATATTGCTCACTTTATTCGTGCTCTTCATTAAACGCGGCCTACAAATTGCTGCTGAAGCGCCCACTTTATTTACACGCCTTCTTGGAGCAGCTATTACTCTTATCTTCTTTACCTATGCATTCGTAAACATGGGGATGGTAAGTGGGCTATTGCCAGTTGTGGGCGTTCCACTACCTTTTATTAGCTACGGTGGCACAGCACTTGTAACATTAGGCCTTGGCGCTGGAATTCTAATGAGTATTCACAGACATAAACGCTTAGTACAAAGTTAATCAAAGTACAAATAAAAAACCCAGCTTACGCTGGGTTTTTCTATTAACAACAAAGAATTATTTCTTACGTTTGTTAACGCTATCTTTAAACGCTTTACCAGCAGAAAACTTAACAGTTTTTGAAGCTGCAATTTTAATTTCTGCACCAGTTGCTGGGTTGCGACCCATACGAGCTGCACGTTTACCAGAACTAAATGTTCCGAAACCAATTAACTGAACGCTATCAGCCTTAGTAACTGCTTTTTTGATTGCTTCTAAAGCTGCATTTAACGCTTCTTCAGCTTTTGCTTTTGTCAATTCTGCTTCGTCAGCAATTGCTGCAACGAGTTCTGCTTTATTCAAAATACACTCCCTGATATTAAATTTCTAAAACTGTTTAAACAGCACCATTAAATTTAATGATGCTATATGCATTTTAACCCTAAAAATACAGGGTTTGCCAACAATTGTTTAAGGAAAACCCCTATGTTTGTTGGCTTTGTGGGTAATTGATATTTCTTGAAATTGATCAGTCAAATCGTTTTTATGGATAATCTATGTCATGCAACGTATATTCATCGGCACGATTTCTATCCTAATTTGCGCTCTTCTTTATTGGGGTGGATTTTCCTTGAATATGCAACTATTTGATAAAGCAAGTTTTTCTGTTGGAGTTAGCTGGATTTTCTTACCAGCTGGGCTCAGATTGTTACTCGTTTTAATTTTTGGTTTATATGGGGCAGTCGGTATTTCACTCGCCTCAATCTTGATGGGTTGGAATAACTTTTTCTCAGATGACCCATTTACTGCCATTGCTAGCGGAATCATTTCTGGATTTTCACCTTACTTAGCGCGCACTTTAATTCTTAATAAGACAAGGCTTTCGGTCTCTTTAAATAATCTGGGGCCAAAATCTTTACTCATTTGTATTGTGATCTTTGCAGTTATCAGCCCACTACTACACCAATTATTGTTTTATACAAACGGCTATACCGATAACTTTGGCGCAAGCCTTACAGTCATGATTATTGGAGATCTAATTGGCAGCCTCATTGTCGTTTACGCCGCCAAATCATTTATTGAAATATACCGGTTCAGCCATAGCCGAACAACGCAGCAACTCTAATCGTTTAATTTAACCGAGTCCGCAACCTCTTTAATGGAGGTTACAAAATGTTGCGTTTCTCCGAAACAAGTCGTTGGAACACCTATGTGTTGACTGTAATCAATTTCTACGCGCCGCCCAATTAAATCCCCGACTTGTTTGGCAACATTGGGATCTCTTACTGAAAACACAAACTTTTCTTGATTACCAAGCATGCTACCCGTAACAACTTCGCCTTCCCAAGTTTTACATATCCAACCACGTTGAGAAAATTTTTGTAAAAATCCAGCACGTTTACCAGTAGAGTATGAATAACTTAAGGTTGCCCATGCATATAAAGCAAATACCCCTGAAATAATCAGTAGAAATAGAATAAAACTTGTCCAAAATTTTGCTTTTGTCATAACCGGCACCAATGAAATAACTAATTGTTACAACTATACCAACAATACACTCTCAACCCAATCTTTGAAAGATTTTAGATAAGGATTATGATTACCTAATGAGACAAATTCATTACATTTACTTCACTCTAATTTGTGCAGGTTTACTTGGTGCGGCTCTATGGCTTCAACATTTTGGATATAGCGGCATTAACTTTGCCCCCTGCCCACTTTGCATACTTCAACGAATTGGTTATTTAGGAATTGGTGTGGCTTGCTTCATCGCTGCTGCATTTAAGCCTACTCGAAAACTATTTCATGTCACAGCCATTGGATTTGCGATTTTTGGTTTTGCCGTTGCCTGTAGACAAATTTGGGTCATTCTTAATCCAACTGTTTCTTGTGGGCTTGATCCTTTAGAAGTTTTTATTAATCAGTTTGGACTAACCCAATCAGTTCCATGGTTTTTTAAAGCCGACGGATTCTGCTCTGCTCCTCTTCCTCCATTACTCGGACTTTCAGTCCCAATGTGGTCTTTGATTTGGTTTGCGATTCTATTGAGCAGCTTAATAATCACCTTATTACTCTCATTTTCTAAACGAAAAGCTAAAAGATAAATGGCATTGGAATCCTTATTGATTTCAACGGGTGTAATTGCGCTTGCTGAAATTGGAGATAAAACTCAACTTCTCGCATTCTTACTCGCAGCAAGATTTAAAAAACCTGTCCCAATTATTTTGGGCATTTTGATTGCCACGATTTTTAATCATGGCTTAGCAGGTGCTTTAGGCTCATGGGTAACTCAGGCAGTTAGCCCAGAAACTTTAAGATGGATACTAGGAGCCTCATTTATCGGCATGGCAATCTGGACGCTCATTCCAGATGAAATTGAAGAAGAAGAAACTAAGATTGCAAATAAATTAGGTGTATTTGGCGCAACACTGATTACCTTCTTTTTGGCAGAAATGGGCGATAAAACCCAGATTGCCACTGTGGTTATGGCAGCTCACTACCAATCGGCGATACTTGTAGTTATGGGCACAACTCTAGGAATGTTAATAGCCGATGTACCTGCTGTATTTATTGGTAACAAATTTGCAAGCAAAATACCGATGAAGTTGATTCATGGAATTGCTGCAGCAGTTTTTGCCATTATGGGAATTGCCACATTATTAAAAATTGATTCATTTTTTTAACTCTCAGTTAAGGAGCCCTTTAATGAAATCTAGATCAAAATTATTATCCTTATTATTAATTACTGCCGGCTTTATTAGTTTTAATGTTTTCTCTCAAAACACCGACCCCGTTGTTGGTCAGTGGAAAACAATTGATGACAAAACAAATGCTGTTAAATCAATCATTTCATTACAGGTTGTTAATGATCAATTACAGGGAACGATTGTAAAAACCTTCCCAACCCCAGGAGAAAAACCCATTACTAATTGCGATCTATGTAAAGATCATCGCAAAGGGGCTCCGTTAATCGGAATGGTTATCATGACAGGTCTTAAAGCCCAATCTCCTGGTGTTTGGAGTGGCGGAGAGATCCTTGACCCCAAAGAAGGTGAAATATACAAAGTAAAAGTTACAGCCTCTGCGGATGGGAAAAAATTAGATGTTCGTGGCTATATTGGTGTTCCAATGTTAGGCAGAACTCAAACTTGGATTAAAGAGTGATTTAAACACTTATTTCAATCAGAGATTTGACCTGAATCAAATCTCTGATTGAGGATTCGCCTGATACTGGAAACTGATATTTAAGGAGAATCTCAATGTCGTTTAATCATACAGTTGTTTGGCTTGATCATTTAGAAGCACACATTATTGGATTTAATAGTGAGCTTTCGCAAGCACAAGTTATTAAATCAAAATCAGACCATCATCTACATCATAAAAGTGGCTCAGTTGGAAGTGGCCACACAGGCGCTGATCAAAACTATCTCCACGAAATCGTTAAAGCAATTGAAAACAGCCGTGAAGTACTTGTTACTGGACCAGGCTCAGCAAAACTTGATTTAATTAAACATATTCAACATCATGATGCTGCTATCGCTAAAAAAATCATTGGGGTCGAAACTACGGATCACCCTACAGACGGTCAATTACTTGCATACGCTAAAAAGTATTTTTTAAAAGCCGACAAAATGCTTTAAGAAAGTTATTACCAAAATAAAGAGGGCTCATTAGAGCCCTCTTTATTTTTAATTCTGATGCAATTATTACTCTTCTTCATCTGCAAAGTAGGGTTGCCATCTAATCGAATAAGATGCAATTAATACTTCCCAGAGTAGCGCAAGTAAAGCAAAAATAAATGAGCCAATCCCGCCCACAAAGGTTAAGAATGCGTAATTGGAGATTTGAAACTTGCCCTCAACCGTTTTACCAAAAAACAACTCCAATACAGTGATACCAATTTGAATTGCGCACAACACTAGTAACACCATTGAAACATTAATACACTTCCCCCGTTTAGCAATATTCTTTAATTCTTCATGATGAGATGCGATTAATTTAGGGCTTAATTGTTTTGCACCTTCTTTTGTTAACTCATATTGCAATGCACGTGACCGATCAATTACTCTAGACAATCTTTGAGTTAATGCGCCAATCATACCGGCCACCGCTGTCAATAAGAAAACTGGTGCAACAGCTAATTGAATACTTTCACTTACAAATGTTGAATTAATCATCATTTTCCTTATTTATCTTATCTCTTAATTTTATTTATTTTTACGCGCTTCTTGGTTATGCGTTTCTTTAATCGCTCTTGCTAAAGCATTAAATTCATCAATTCGAACATTTGAATCTCGAGCGACTAATGCAATCACTCTCTTTGGCGAAGACTCCGTTAGCGGCTTTGCACTCAAATTTGTATTATTTAATAAACCCGATTTAATCGCCATCTCAGGCAACAATGCAACGCCCATGCCAGACTCAACCATTTGAACAAGCGTTAATAAACTGGTTGCCTCAATACCGTCTGCGCTGGCAATTTCAGATCGGCCACAGGCCTTAAGACTATGTTCACGTAAGCAATGTCCTTCTTCAAGAAGCAACAACCTTTCCGCCATTTTTGTAGGCAAACTCACATGCTTGCCTTTGAAATTAAATTCATCAGATCTAGCAGCTAACCAAAACTCGTCTTGGAATAACTCATTCACCATTAATCCTTCTGTATCAAATGGTAAAGCGATAATGGCAAAGTCTAATTGACGATCTCTTAACCTGCTTAATAAGTTGTGAGTTAAATCTTCTCTAAGTGCCAATCTAAGCGCCGGAAATAATTCACGAATCCTAGGCATCATTATCGGCAACAAAAAAGGTGCAATTGTTGGAATAACACCCAATCGAATCAATCCAGTCATCGGCTTTGAAGTATCTGAAGCAAATTGTGTCAAATCTTCTGCAGCTGCCAAAAGTCCTTTTGATCTCTCTAATATCTCTAAGCCCTCAGGGGTTAAAGCCACCATCTGTCGATTACGCTCAACCAACTTTAATCCTAATGTGTCTTCTAGCTCTTTTAAGCCTGAACTTAAAGTCGATTGACTTACAAAACTAGCTTCTGCAGCTCTCGTGAAATTTAAATGCTGACCCAAAGCAACCAAATAACGCAATTGTCTTAATGAGGGAAGTGCTACGCTCATTAGAGTTCTCCTATCTATCGGAAATATCGATTAATGCTATCATGATTATTCATTTAACAAATATTAAATATTGATAAATTTATTTCCTCCTAAAAACAAATGGATATAGCGACGCTGAAATTTTCGTAAAATATTTACTGGAAAACAGTATGCAAATCACCATTCGCACGCATTAAAAATTTAAATGAACACCCATCAATTTAGGACTTAAAAATAATGAAAGTTTTTGCATGTATCGTTTGTGGCTTTATTTATGACGAATCAGTTGGCTTGCCTGAAGAAGGAATTGCTGCAGGAACTAAATGGGAAGATGTCCCCGCAGACTGGACATGTCCAGAATGTGGTGTTGGCAAAGCCGATTTTGAAATGATTGAACTATAATTTTTAAGCCCATTGAGACTAGGGGCAGAGATACTCTCTGCCCTTTTGTTTTATTGATGGGAAGCAAAAGATTGTGTATCGTTGAGCCCTATGATTCGAATTAATGAACTGCGCCTACCGATTTCTCACTCACCTGAGGAACTTGAAGTTGCAATTCTGAAAAGGCTTGATCTCTCTCCAAAAGATTTGATCAAGTTTGAAATATTCAAACGCAGTTACGATGCAAGAAAAAATGTTTCTTTGGCTTTCATTTATACAATTGACGCCTCCGTTCGTGATGACGAAGGAACGCTTAAGAAATTTGCGCATGATCAACATATCCGCGCTACGCCAGATACAAGCTATCACTTTGTAGGAAAAGCTCCTGATAAGTTAAGCTCAAGACCAGTAGTTATTGGCTTTGGTCCTTGTGGAATTTTTGCTGCATTAGTTTTAGCTCAGATGGGCTTCAAACCAATTGTGCTTGAACGCGGAAAACAAGTTCGAGAACGCACTCAAGACACATGGGGACTATGGCGAAAAAAAGTACTTAACCCTGAATCTAATGTGCAGTTTGGTGAAGGTGGTGCGGGTACTTTTTCGGACGGAAAACTTTACAGCCAAATTAAAGATCCTAGGTTTTATGGTCGCAAGGTTCTTAAAGAATTTGTAAAAGCGGGTGGTCCTGAAGAAATTCTATATGTATCCAAACCGCATATTGGGACCTTTCGCCTAGTCGGCATGGTTGAAAAAATGCGCCAAGAAATTATTGATCTTGGTGGAGAGATTCGATTTGAACAAAGGGTTGTTGAGTTTCATATTGAAAATGACCAAATCACTGGTGTAACAACTCAAACCGGCGATCGTATTAATTCAGATCACATTGTATTAGCCCTTGGTCACAGCGCTAGAGACACCTTTGAAGCTTTATATCAACAAGGTGTGTATATGGAATCAAAGCCATTTTCAGTTGGATTTCGAATCGAGCACCCACAATCAATTATTGATAAAGCGCGCCTTGGACCTCACGCAGGAAATCCATTAATTGGTGCGGCTGATTACAAATTAGTTCATCATGCTAAGAATGGACGAGCTGTTTATAGCTTCTGTATGTGCCCAGGCGGCACTGTCGTTGCAGCGACCTCGGAGCCTAATCGGGTCGTAACAAATGGCATGAGTCAATATTCAAGAAATGAAAGAAATGCCAATGCAGGGATTGTTGTTGGTATAACGCCTGAAGATTATCCAGGCGGCCCGATGGCAGGCATTGCCTTTCAAAGAGAACTTGAGTCACGCGCTTTTGAGTTGGGCGGCAAAACATATGAAGCCCCCGGCCAACTTGTTGGTGACTTTATCGCTGGCAAACCTTCAAAAGAGTTTGGCACAGTGATTCCATCCTATAAACCTGGCGTTCATCTGACGGATCTTGCAACAAGCCTACCTTCCTATGCAATTGAGGCCATTAAGGAAGCGCTACCTGCGTTTGAAAAACAAATTAAAGGTTTTTCAATGAAAGATGCTGTTTTAACTGGGGTAGAAACAAGAACATCCTCTCCGATTCGTATTACTCGGGGCAGTAATTTTCAAAGCTTAAATATCAAGGGCCTTTATCCAGCTGGAGAAGGGGCTGGATATGCAGGGGGGATTCTATCAGCGGGTGTTGATGGAATAAAAGTCGCTGAAGCTGTCGCTTTAGACTACATCAATAGCTCTATTTAAGCCCCAACATAAGCTGATTCGTTATAAGTAGCTACCCACTGAGGTTTATAAACTAAGAATATTGCTAACAACATTCCCGATAACGAACCTTCCATAAAAGAAAGTATTACTACGCCCAAAAACCAACCCAATGGATCCAACATGGTGACAGGTGCAGGAAATACATATTGTTGGAGTACAAAAAATAATATGGCAGAAACTAGAACACTCGCAAAACCTGCAACATAACCAGTGCCTAAAATCAAAACAAATAAATGCTTTGGCAGAAATTTCTTAATCAAGTAAATAATCACACTTGAAATAATGGCCGGCACAACACCAATCAAAAGGTAGTTTTGAGCAGCTTCAAAAGCATCTCCACCAATCAAAAAGCCACTCACAAATGAAACACAAAACAGTAATGTCAACGCTCGCCAAATTCCAAGCATCGCAACTAATAAAGATGCTCCAAAAAAATGAAATGTAAAACCAATCAACACTTGACCACTTTGTCCTGGCAAGGTTGCCTTTAAATTCCAGGCCAGCGCAATCAGCGCTATCGAACTTACAGCTAATGAAAACAAAGGCTGCATTAGATAGCTCTTAGGATGACTTTTGTACAAAGCTATACCAAACAAACATAAAGAACATAAGATCCAGGTCATTCAGAGCCTCTTTAAAAGCATTAAATTACTAAACACATATAATCTATCTAGCTTTAGGCTTTGCTCATATCGGCATTTAACCTAATAAATTAGTAATTTTCGTCTTCATTACCCAAATTAGTGCATTAAACGAACAATTAAAACTATTAATCAATGAGTCAATTAGTCGACGCAAAAACCACATACCGGAAAGTTGCTATCGCAACATGCTTTGGAACATTTTTGGAATGGTATGACTTTCTGACGTTTGCTTCACTTGCGGTCATCTTTGGCCCTCTGTTCTTTCCATCAGACAACCCTACTACTGCACTATTAGCAAGTCTTGCAACTTTTGGTGTTGGCATGATCGTCAGACCCATTGGTGCCGCAATCTTTGGCTCAATTGCCGATCAAATTGGAAGAAGGCCTGTTTTCTTAATCACCATTAGCTTAATGGGTTTGGCAACAATTGCCGTTGGCTTACTACCTACATATTCACAAATTGGCATTTGGGCTCCAATCTTATTACTTGGCTTAAGACTAGTTCAAGGTTTATCTGCCGGCGGTGAAATTGGCGGTGGTGCCGTCTATCTAACTGAACATGCTGGGAAAAACAATCGAGGATTCAAAACAAGCTTCCTTCAATTAATGGGGCCACTTGGCATGATGGCCTCAACCTTGCAAATCGCCATTTTGCAATCAACTTTAAGTACCGAACAATTCCAAGCCTGGGGGTGGCGAGTCCCATTTTGGTTTTCAATTGTGTTACTGATCATTGCTTATAAGACTAGAGTGGCATTGGAAGAAACGCCGATTTTCAAATCAATGCAAAATCAAAATGCCCTCTCTAAAAATCCACTTAAACAAAATCTATTAGACCCAGAAACAAGAAAACGAATGTTTATTCTATTCTTTTGCATTTCCGCAGGTGGATCTGTTTTATTTTTCTGTATTCAGGTTTATACAAGTGTTTTTCTAAAATCCGTACTGTCACTTCCTCCAAAATCAGTTGATTTACTCAGCATCATTGCAACTATCACATTAATGCCACTGACGATTTTTGCCGGCGCAATTTCAGATCGAATTGGTAGACGCCCAACAATCATTACTGGGTTAATCATGGGAGCCATATTTATTCAACCTGCATATTTAATGTTGCAAACGCTATCAAATTCTCCAACGATTAATTTCTATTTAATTCAACTGACGATGGTGTTTATTTCAGTACCGTTAGCACTTGTAGTTGGGCCTCAAACTGCATTGTTGGCAGAATTGTTTCCCGCCAGAACAAGAAGTAGTGCCGCAGCACTTCCTCATAATTTAGCTGCAGGTTGGATTGGTGGATTATTGCCTTTGATTGTGAGTTGGCTCAACCAACGGTTTTCAGATCCATTAGCCGGACTCTGGTATCCAACCATATTTCTCTCAATATCAGCAATTCTTGCAATAATCTATTTGCCAGAAACTAGGCATCAGAACTTACAAGATTAAGTCATACTCATTAGCATTGACACCAATCAGTATTGACCCTATTAGACATAAAGCTAATGGTTAATACTTAAGCATTTATTTATCTAATTAAATCGATTTTATTCACAACATTTTTATTTCAAATCAGTTAGGATTAGTCTTGTTTGCAAACACTGACTGAGACTAAAAATGAATAATGTTCAAAATATTCTATTAATTGCAATATTGTTCGGGTTTGTTTTTGCCGAATTTATTTCTGGAAAATCTAAACGATTAAATCCATCTGGATCAGACAATACCCTTGATCTATTAGGATTTGCACTACTAGTAGCACTCACACAACCTTTGATCTTTTTTATTGTTAAGAAGATTGGAATAGCAGTTGCGCCTCAATATCAAGATGCACTGATTAATTTACCTTGGTACGCAATGGTCGCCATTCTTCTTGTTGGCGATGACATGTTGCAATATTGGTGGCACCGCATTTCACATTCACCACTACTCTGGCCATTACATCGAGCGCATCATACGCCACACTATATGAGTGTAAGAATCATGTATAGAAATAATTTTTTCTATTATTTACTCATGCCAGGTATTTGGGTTTCTGGTATCTTGATTTATCTTGGGTTTGCTAACGTTTACTTGGTTTATATCATCATCAAGTTAGCTGTTATCTCAGGAGCACACTCTGCTGTTCGTTGGGATGAGCCGCTCTACAAAATTAAACTATTGGCCCCGATCATGTGGGTAGTTCAAAGAACCATTTCTACACCAGCAACACACTGGGCGCATCATGCTCTTACAAATGAAGACGGAATTGGCAACTACAAAGGTAATTTCGGTAATCTATTATTTTTCTGGGACATCCTATACGGTAGTGCTCATATCACCCAACAATATCCAAAAGAAGTCGGCTTAATTGACGATAGATTATTTGGGAAAGAAAAATGGTGGGTAGAGTACCTATATCCTGTATTCCAATCAAAGCGTCAACATTCTGCAATGGTCATTGGTGGTAAACCTTATGCCGATATAGAAGCAGAAAAACAAGAGCTCGCTAAAAGTATTTAGGATGAAAATCCTAAATACTGCTTAAGGTGAAGAATTAAGGCACTTCGCTTAAGGAACCAAGCTTAAGAAGAGATACCCAAAAAATATAATCAAATGGACCATCCCTTGCAACAGGGTAACTCTTCCTACTGAAAACGTTAATGTGCTCACAATAAATGTAAGGCATAAAAATACAATCCCTGTATTGTTGATGCCTAAACTCAAAGGTAAATTAAAAAATATTGAAATAGCGGCCACTGTCGGAATAGTTAATCCAATACTAGCCAAAGCTGAACCCAGTGCCAAATTAAGACTGCCCTGTAATTGATTGGCCCTTGCTGCTCGAATGGCCGCAGTCCCCTCTGGTAAAAGCACAAGCGCTGCAATAAAAATACCGACAACTGATTTAGGCGCCCCAATATTATTTACAAATGATTCAACTGAAGGGCTAATCCCTTTTGCAAGGGCTACTACGCAGACTAATGAGACTATTAATAAAAAACCGCTAAGCAATGTTTTTAATAACGATGGTTTAGGAGAATTAAGTTTCTTCTCTTCAATTGCGCCATTTACGGGTGGTAGAAAATAAACTCTATGGGTGACCACTTGAAAGAAAATAAAGGTTCCGTATAAAACAAATGAAGCTATCCCTGCGAAGGCAAGTTGACTCTTTGTAAAGTCAGGACCAGGAGTGCTTGTTGTAAATATTGGAAGTACTAATGTGAATGTTGCTAACGCAACCAACACCGCTAAAGCTGAATTATTGCCCTCAACTCTAAAGTCTAGATCTCGATGTTTCAGCGCACCAAAAAATATACATAAACCAATCACTCCATTGCCAACGAGCATAATTGCCGCAAATACCGTATCCCTGGCAATCAGCTCAGAACCTGGACTTTGAGAAAGCATCATCGAGACAATCAATGCCACTTCGATAATAGTCACGCTAATAGCAAGAATAATTGTGCCGAATGGCTCACCAACTTTATGAGCAATAACCTCAGCATGGTGAACGGCCATCAAAACCATTGCAATAAGTAAACCAGCCATCAGTGCGACTGCCCAAGTTTGAGATAACCATTGATTTAGCATGATTTATTATCCGGCAAGGTTTTGAATTGAAATGCAATTATCTAAATATTAAAACCCTCTAGTTATTAAAACTAGAGGGTTTATTTGGTGGGCCGTGAGTGACTCGAACACTCGACCAATAGATTAAGAGTCTACTGCTCTACCAACTGAGCTAACAGCCCGTACATAGGATTATGCACGAAAGTGCCTTTTAGCTCTAGTAAATATACAATTCATACATAATTACTAAATAAAACCTAGTGAATCATGCCATCTAATATCACTGATTTCTTTCCCATTCTCTTCTTAAGAGATTTTCTAGTCGGAATTATTGGACTGACGATTATTCTTTTTTTTCATGGGGCATGCATTATTCGCCTCGTTCATCGCTTTGAACAACATGAATCTAAATATATTGAGGAAAAGCATTATTACAAAATTCTTCTTAATTTCTATTTAACCTTTGTCACCATTGCAATGGTGCACATCATAGAAATTGTATTTTGGGCATTAGGCATTCTTGCGCTAGGTCTGATTGAAAGTGCAGCTGACGCAGTCGTATTTGCAGGGAGTTGCTATACAACGGTCGGGTTTGTTGAAGATCTCATGCCTCCCGGCTGGAAATTCTTAGCTATATTTATTTCATTTTCTGGCCTATTTACACTAGCCTGGACAACATCCTCTATGGTAGAAATTATTGCATCGTACAAATCTAATTGGAAGAAAATACAAGAGCTTAAGCAAAAATCTCGCTCTATTTTCTAAAACAAAATATATCTATTTAAATTAAAATTAATCATAAATTTATTAACTAAATCTTATTGTATGAAACTTAAAAACATTCTCTTGTTATCTTCTTTGACTCTCGTTCTTGGTGCTTGCAACACGCCACAACGAGTTGAGCAATATGCCATGACTCTCTCACCATTAGATCTATGTGACAAATATGTCATTTCATCTTCATCAGGCGACAAGTCAATGACGGCTGAATATACAAAAGTCATTAATCAACGCAATGTTGATTGCTCAAAATATCAAGAGGCTTTAGATATCAGAGCAAATACAAGATTTTTAGCAACTGTTATTGGCGGTTAATAAATACCTTATCGCTAATTAAATGAATGACTTTATTGACAAAGAGCGGTTACAGCAATTAGCTCGCTCGATAAAGTCAGATTCCTCTTGTCCAAGCTGTAGTAGCTTAAATTGCGCTGGCTGGGAATCCCTTCCTGCTGTTTTTGACAAGAGCTCTCTTAAGCTAATTGGCACATTAAAAGTTGAAGGTGCAATTGAGTCATGGGATGAATATCATCCCAATGGCACTCAAATTTGGTCTGTCGATGCACCCATTGCAATTGGGTTTCATCCATATAATCGATGCGATGTATATCAATGTATAAAGTGCGCAAAACCTTATCTGAGATATACAGAATTTGGAGGGTACTATGTCGATGAACGTATTAGAGTTTTAAGTGAAGCCCTACTAGTATTTCCAGAAAGCCCCTCACAAATTTAAATCACTTTGCTTGCATCATTTGTTGATGCATCTGCAGATGAGGCCCATGTCCATGAACAGCTGGGTCACATGCTGAATAATTATTCGATTGCTCCATTTGATGTCCGGCAGTCCCTTTATAGCCCAATAGCCCCGGATCTAACATGCCCGCAATCATTGCAATATGGCCAAATACTAAAAATAAGGCAACACAAGTTGCATGAATTCTTAACCTACTCATTTGATCTAAGGCTTTATTAACAAACCCCATCTCTTGAAGCGCAATCCAAATTAATGGTAAGCCTGCAATGACATATGTTCCGACTGCAATCACATCGATCACCGTTCTCCACTCTCCAGCTTTGGTAATCGGAATAATGGCATTACTTGTAATGTAAATAATGATGCCGATAAAGTAAATTCCGACCGCTATGCCCGCAAAGCGATTCAAGTAATAGATTGCCCCATCAAACTTTCGGGTAAATAACAGATATAGCTCTGTAATCGCCAATGTTTCGGCGAGTATGACTGGAATCGCCATAAATATAATTAAATTCCAAGGCTGATTAACTGCCAACAATTCCATGTAATGTGTCATGTTCATTGTCATCTCCAAATATTTTTAAATTCAAATAACCGCTCTGAAAACTCATTTTTTAACCACAGCAACAGGCTCCCCCAGATCGACAAGATCCAGTTTTTTTCGTTTCTTGAGTTTTATTTTGATTTGCAGGGTAACCTTCCTCAGCTAATTTTGCCAAGATAACTTCTAGTTTTTCAGAAGCATCAGCACTCATGGTCACCTTACCCGATGACAAATCAACTTTTACTTCTGTTGCTGGACTTAGTTCATGAATTGCTTTCTCAACATGGCTAACGCAATGACCACAAGTCATACCACTCACATTTAGTTCAATTGTTTGCATTGAATTTCTCCTTTTATTGTTTTCATTATTGGACTTCTTTTAAATTTAACGTATGATTAAGATCATATGGAAACACATATTCCAACAATCCTTAAAGAATTATTGCCCCCTGAGCTTGTTGCACTTTGCAAATCTGAGTCTTTTGAAAAAGGGGAATATTTATTTCATATCGGCGAAAAGCCGCAAAAGATGTTTTATATCGTTTCTGGTCAAGCAATTCTTAGTAGGCCAGGTATCCACGGAGAAATAACAACCCTTCAACGAATTTCTCAAGGGTTTATTAGTGAAGCCAGCTTACTCACCGATAAATATCATTGCGATGCTCAATTTAATCAAGCTGGAATAGCTATTTCCATTCCAGTTAACACAATGAAAAATGCACTTCAGGATCCGCTCTTTTCTGAAAAATGGACTTTGTTACTTAGCCGAGAAATTATGCGACTAAGAACATATGCAGAACGATTAAGCCTCAAGGATATTAAAAGCAAAATTATTCACCTGATTGAAACAGAAGGAAAATCTGGCGTATACCAACTAAAATCAGATGTTAAATCGATTGCTTCAGAACTTGCAGTGACGCATGAAGCTTTATATAGAGCGTTAAGCACATTGCAGGCAAGTGGGATACTGCAAAGAAAAGAAGATTGCTTGCGCTTACTAAAATCTTAATCGTATTAATTACTATAGAAATTAATTTATGAAACGTTGTCCTTGGTGTGAAGGTTTCGATTTATATCGTCAATATCATGACAAAGAATGGGGGGTCCCTCTTAGAGATGATCGAGCCTTATTTGAATTGTTAATTCTCGAAGGTGCCCAGGCAGGACTTTCTTGGTCAACTGTACTAAAAAAACGTGAAAATTATCGAATTGCTTTTGATAATTTTGATCCGAAAAAAATTGCAAAGTACAACGAAGCGAAAGTTTTAAAGCTACTAGCAAACGAAGGAATTATTCGAAATCGTCTGAAGGTTGCAGCAACGATTACAAATGCAAAAGCTTTCCTAGAATTAACAAAGAATGGTCAAACATTTAGTGATTTTTTGTGGCAGTTTGTGAATCACAAACCAATTCAAAATCGACACACTACATTGGCTACAGTCCCTGCCAAGAGTTCTGAATCTGACGCCATGAGCAAAGCACTCTTGAAGGCAGGTTTTAAATTTGTCGGCTCAACTATTTGCTATGCCTTCATGCAAGCCTCTGGGATGATTAACGATCACCTAATCAGTTGTCACCGTTATCAATCGATCAAGAAGCTAAAACAAAATTGATTGCTATGAGCAATCAATTACTAGTTTCTAAAATTTGCTTCTGGCCAATAGGATTTTTATAGCGGTTATATGACCAAAGATACTGACAAGGATTATCTAGAATCATTTGTTCAAAAGCCAAGTTCATCGCATTGATTGCCTCAAGAGCTGTCTGAGAATCATTTTTTTCTGCTAAGCGAAACCTAAATTTCCAACCTTTTCCTAAACCAAGTCTTTCAGCAGAAACAAATAATGTAGAAGCTTGACCACCTTGTGCCAGCTTAAATGGGAAGCTGATTGTGAAGACATCTTGATCGAACATTTTTGCCCATAGTCCATCTTTAATACTAGGCACTTGATCTGCAACTAGAGCAACCACTTCCCCATTAGCAAGTGCTCGTTTAAAGATTCTGACACCTTTCAAACTAGCAGGCACAAAGTTAATGCGAGAACCCTCACGTGTTCGTGTCATTAATTCATTAACCCACAATTTTTTAGCAGGTCTATACATCGCTGTTGTTTTGATTTTTTGCGTGAAGATATGCGGAATACATTCAAACCCACCAAAATGTGATGCCAAAATAATTAACCCATTACCGTTAGTCGCTAATTCAATGAGTTCTTCTTCATTTTCAATTTGAATTTTAGAGAAAACTAAATCCTCATTTCGCCAAATCCAAAGACTATCCCCGAACATCACACCACTACAGATAGCAGATTTCACATAGTTAGGCTTGAAATTATATTTAGATGCGGCAATATCTAAATTTGTCTTTAGTCTTAATCTATAACTTGAAGAAACAAGATAAATAATTAGACCCACAAATCCGCCAAAGACTTGCAGTACAGCTAATGGTAGAGAACTAAATAGTCTGACGAATAGATATAACATCAGCCATTCTAGACGATATATCTATCCAGAATGGCTAATTAAGTGCTTATACAAAAAATAAAGTTAAAACTTTAGTGTTTGTCCTGGACTTGCAACAATTACTTTTGTTTTAGTTTTACCCAAGGCCTCAATAAATTGCTCTGGCGTTCCTACAAGGAGTGGATTGGTCTTATAGTGCATCGGCATTACGTATTTGGGTTTTAAATACTCATTAACTGCTAATGCTGCTCCACGCGGATCCATCGTAAAGTTACCCCCAATTGGCAGTAGAGCTAGATCCGGCTGATAGCGAGTTCTAATTAAGCTCATATCACCGAATACATCCGTATCACCAGCATGATAAATTTTGAAGCCATTCTCAAGCTCAATCACAAAGCCAATTGGCTCGCCACCAGGATGTGTTTCATCTTTATCAGTAGAAGGATTTTTCCAATTAAGCGTTGACGAATGCTCAGCATGTACTGCTGAAATTTTTACGCCATTAAATGGCTGAATTGTTCCACCTTTATTAAAGCGAGGCAATTGCTTGGCGGGCAGTGCCTCAAGATTAGTTAGCGTTTGATTTAAATCACCAGGTCCATACATCGGAATATTATTACGCTTTGCAATTTCAACCGCATCAGCCATATGATCCCAATGAGCATGTGTAACCAATACCAAATCAACCTTACCCAAGTTATCTAAATTTTTTAACTCTGCTGGTGTTACTGGATTTTTCTGAATCCACGGATCAATAATGATGACCTTACCAGATGGTGTTGTTAATTTAAATGCTGACTGTCCATACCAAAGCAATTCCACTGAACCTTGAGAAAAAGATAGGCTTGATAACGGCAGTAGAAAAAGTGGTGTTATTAATTTTAATAATTTAATAAGTTTCATGTTTGTCTCCTTTTTTAGTCAGGCTGTATACCTGCTGATTTAATCACTTTACCCCAGCGATCAATTTCTGACCCTATAAAAACTTTGAATTCTTCTGGGGAACTTAATTTAAGAATTGCCCCCTCATTTTTAACTTGCTCTTTAGCCTGTTCACTTGCAAATGTCGAACGAATTCCTGAATTAAGTTTGTTAATAATATCTTTAGATGTTCCAGCACGCACGACTAGTCCATACCACTGAGAAACATCAAAACGTTTGAGTTCTGGTACGCCCGTCTCAGCCAATGCAGGAATAGTTGGAACAGCATCAATCCTTTTAGCCGTTGAAACGCCAACAGGAATCACCTTTCCTGCTTTAATAAATGGTATGAGAGGGGGCGCTCCTGTCATGATCATATCGACCTGACCGCCAATAACATCTGTTAAAGCTGGTGAAGTTCCTTTATATGGAATATGCACAATATCAGTATGCGTCAATAACTTGAAATACTCCATTGCCGTATGAGCAGCACTACCATTGCCGCCTGAAGAATATGTCAACTTTCCAGGATTTTGTTTTGCATATTGAATTAATTCGTTAACTGATTTGAATGAAGACTTTGGTTTGAGAACCAAAATATTGGGAACCGTAGCAATTTGAGTAACAGGGTCTACGTCCTTGCGAGGATCATAGGCTAAGTTTTTAAATAGGGCGACATTCACTGCCAAACTACCAATATTTCCGAGATAAATCGTATAGCCATCTGCGGGCGATTTTAATAATTGCTCCATTGCAATTTGACCACTAGCCCCAGGTTTATTTTCAATAATAACTGGCTGCCCCCATAATTTACCTAAATGATTACCAATCATTCTTGCAAAAATATCTGTGGAGCCTCCAGGTGGAAATGGCACCAATAGCTTAATAGGGCGTTCAGGATAATTTAATTGAGCCAATCCACTAGCACTGAACGGCAAGGCGTTAAGCACTGTCAATACAAATAAAACGATTAAATTTTTATTGCGCATATTCATGGCAATAAAGTCATAACTATTGTCGACCTATAACGCCAAATGTAGCGGTATTACCTTGTTTTATCAAAATATATTCTGTGTTACCTGATCTTGAAAACAATCTACCGTTCTTTAGCAAACTTAAATTTGTCATGTTAACGGTTGAAGGCTTACAGTAAGTCATAAATGTTGAAGTAGACATCATTGATGAAAAATATGTACCACCTTGTTGTAAAGCAGACATTAAGTTCTCCGCCAAAGCGCTATCTCGACCAGCACCATAAGAATCTTCACATGAAAAAACAATCATATAACTACGACTATTAAAGCCATAATTATTTGTTGCAGGTCTTGGCTCGCTAATTTGCCTTGATGGCGCTGCAGAAGCATTTCTGGATTCGGAGAAAATTGCGTTATGCACAGTTCCAGTTGCTGTACGACCATTTGCAAAAGTCATTGTGCCACTGACTGCTGCATCATTCTGCCAAGAACCAACAAACCTATCGCCATTAGTCCAAGTCATTGTTCCGTTGCCGGTAAAAGTATCGTTAATAAACTGGCCGGTATAAATTGTTCCGGATTTGGCAGAGGTATAAGTTCCTTGTCCATTCGCTCTTCCGCTCGCAACTTCCCCAACATACTTTCCATGTGAATAAGTCAAAGTCTGAACAGGCCTACTTTGCGCCTTGACGTTAGTTGACCCCAAGCAAATTGCAAGAAATGCCATTAATGAAACTACTGTTTTCATGTTTTACCTCTTAAACGAACTTATCTATAGATGAATGCTTGTCAATTTATCACTTTTAGTTCTAAATTGGCCGATAAATTAAAGCAAAAGCAGAAAAAAACTAGGGCGATTAAACTTATTGTTATATGAGTCAAGACGATTTTTTACAAGCCCTTTTAATAGATGGTTTTCCACCTCCCGTGATGGTTGAACAACCAGCTAACGGCTCTTTAGATATTCATGTACATGATTTTGAAGTCAGGGCTCTTGTAGTCGAAGGTTCAATTGAAATCATATGCAAAGGTAATGCGGCACTTTATCAAACTGGGGATGTTTTCCATTTGGGATTTAAAGAGCCCCATTCAGAAAGTTATGGGCCAATGGGTGTTAAATATTTAGCCAGTCGAAAGACGTCTTAAAGCAAGATCAAGATAACTGGCTTGATAAACGCATCGCTTTGATTAATGAATCATCATGATCTGGCAATCCATTTAAAACAGATCTTAATTCTGGCGCTTTGTCTGAAAGTTCTTCAGCCCCAATAAATCGCATCGACCAATTAGGAAAATGTCTTTGACTGATTTCTTCAATGCCAATTAAACGAACTTGATGATGACGAGGGTCAAGTTTGATTTTTTCCCATAAGGCCATGATTTCAGAACGAGGCCCCTCTAAGATTTGACCAAACCACTCATTCTCATAAAAAAGAACGCCAGTCGCACCAATAGCTTTATTTACGCTTACCGCTTGTCCAATTAAGCGCATCAAAGAAAGCATCCCCATATGCTGGGTCGCCTTGCTAACGTAGGTTAATGAAATTAATGCGTAGTCATTCATGCCGCTGATTTTAATTGAATACACATGCCGCAAAATAAATTTTTGCCCCAATCTGGAGAAATTAATGATTAATTCAACCATTCATTAAAGGGAATCCCGAATGAATCTTATTTCAGATACCAATGTAAGCAAATGATTTAAGATTAATAAAACAAAAAATAGGGGGCAATAATGATCGATCTCAATGGCAAACGAATTCTCGTCACACAAGCAAAAGAATTTATGGGGCCAGCATTATGTGATTTTCTTTCAAAATGTGGTGCAAAAATCATTGCAAATTCTGATGTATTAACTACTCCTGATGTTTGTAAAAAGATTGTCGAAGAAGCTGGCTCAATTGACGCACTTATTATTAATTTAGCCATCAAAGATCCTGCGTCATTTTTGCCCGACATCAGCGAAGAGGAGTGGCAAAGTGCCTTTGATGTCATGGTTCACCCATTACCTAGATTGGTTAAAGCGGCCATTCCACAAATGAAGATAAATGGCCATGGAAAAATTATTGTTATGGGCAGCGCATCTGCACTAAAAGGTATGAAACGAACCGCCAGCTATAGTGCAGCTAGGGGTGCTCAATTGGCATTTGTACAAGCTGCGGGCGTTGAACTTGCTCAAGACAATATTCAATTAAATGCTGTTGCCCAAATTTTTGTAGAGAACCCTACTTACTTTCCCCCTGAAGTTCAACAAAATCCTCGCTTTCAGGAGCGCATCAAACGGGAAGTTCCATTAGGTAGACTTGTTACCGCCGAAGAAGATGTGGCTTTTGTTGCCTATCTTTGCAGTGATTACGCCAACTGCTTCGTTGGCCAAGTGTTCCCAATGTCAGGCGGATGGGCGATTAAATAAATTAATTATGTATGCATTAAATGACTATCTAGTTGCCACTCTTCTATTACTAGGCGCTGTTTTATATACATCGGTTGGGCATGCTGGCGCTTCAGCTTATATTGCCATCATGTCATTAATGGGCGTTGGTGCTGCATCAATCAAGCCAACAGCCTTGGCTCTCAATATAGTTGTCTCTCTTTATACAAGCTACAACTACATCAAAAACAAACTATTTGATTTAAAACTAATTATTCCTCTACTGATTGGCGCAGTCCCAATGGCCTATATAGGTGGTCGCACCCACCTACCAAGCAACATCTACAAGCCAATCGTTGGGGCAATTCTTTTATTTGCTGCATTTCGATTTGTTTTTAATAAGCAATATACGGAAGAAAAGACGAAAGACTTCAATAAATTTGCTGCCATCTTCGTTGGTGCAATTATTGGCTTTCTATCAGGCTTAACTGGAACTGGTGGTGGAATCTTTCTATCGCCACTCGTTTTATTTTTACAATGGGGCACTGTAAAAAAAGTAAGTGGCACCGCATCTATTTTTATTTTATTTAATTCAATTTTTGGATTTCTAGGAATCTTAAATTCTGCAAATAATTTACCGCCAACGCTACCCCTTTATATTGGCTTTGTTTTAATTGGCGCTTTTATTGGAACAAGTTTTGGCATCAAACGGCTCGCTTCACACCGCATTAAAAATGTTCTCGGCATTGTCCTATTAATTGCCGGCTTAAAGTTGCTATTAAATTTATAGCCCCTAATAGGCTTTTATTAAAAGAATGGTGTAGCAATTACCCTATAATAAAATCTTTAAATCATGGGTAAAGCAGCATGAGCATTTTTCAACAAAAATGTAAGCTTCTAATTGCTTTATTTCTATTTATTCATTCGACCGCTCAAGCTCAATCAAGTCCGCAAGAAGCCAGCAGTGATACCCTATCTCACACGCACATCTTTGGTGGCGACATTAATATTCAAGGAATGCACCAACAGTATTCATTAGCCAGTGCAAAAGGACCCTTGCCAATTGGTGTCACTGGAAGCGTGCAACGATGGGTATCAGGTCCGAAGCTAGCCAATCTTTATACGCAAATTGCTCAAGGTTATGCGCCAGTCAATGATCAATTAAAACTAGTTTTTAATGAGATCTATCAAAAGCAAGGAAATATTGAACTAGCCAATATGATTGTGGGCGCTAGCTATCAGCCAAACTCTAACCTAAGCATTAATGCAACGACAGGTATTGGAATTAATGCTCAAAACACCTATCGATATAGTTTTTATGTTTCCCCGCAATATAAATTGCCATTTGAGCAAAATGGACAAAAGATCACTTCTATCGAGGCTGGACTTACCTATCAAAATTTTGAACTGGGTAGTTTTACGCAAATCGCCCCAAAGATAAACTGGCACGTCTCTAACTCAGTTCCAGTATTAAGCCTTGGTTACTCTTTGGGGGATTTCAAAAACTCAACGAACCAAACAACTAATGGATACTATCAACCAAAAACTTTAAATGGGGCCATGTTTACAGGCGTTGTTAAACCATCACTTAATTCATTTTTAGCACTAACGTGGTATCCAGCGAATAGAAACAATATTGCAGGAATACAAGTGATTCAAGATACTGTTGGAGCAACCCTTCACTACAACTGGTCTCAAAATTTTAGGTCTTCCCTATTTTCACAATTTCAGGTTACTCGCGGCAGTGGAAATGATGTAGCTTTTGGTTTAAGTGCTAGCGTTAATTTTTAAAGGTATTACTATGGCAAATAAAGATCATCAATCTCGCAGAAATTTTTTAAAAGTTAGCAGCTCCCTTGCAGCAGGCTCTTTGCTAGCGTCAACAAGCAGTGCAGCCCAATCAGTGACTACCAAAACGCCAATCATTCAAGGTGGAAGCGAATCTACTTTTCCTTCTAAAGATGCCCCCGGTTCTAATGAAGGTGGATACAACATTTTGTTTATCTTGACTGACCAAGAGCATTACATGGGACCTTCTTGGCCAATTCCTCTTCCTGGTCATGAACGCCTACGTCGAACTGGTACATATTTTGAAAACCATCAAATCGCTGCAGATATGTGCTCTGCCTCACGCGCAGTAATTTATACGGGACTGCATATGCCCCATAACGGCATTTTTGATAATGCTGGTATTCCATATATGAAAAGCTTAAATCCCAAACTGCCTACAATTGGCAAAATTTTGAGAAAAATCGGCTACTACCCAGCATACAAAGGTAAGGTACATTTAAACGGCGCAATCGCTTCCGAAAACAAGCCCGACAATATTAAAAGTTTGTTTGAATCCATGATGGATAAAGATTATGGATTCTATGATTACACTGGTGAAGGTGATTTTATTGAAGGTGCACTTGGCGGTTATCAATATGATGAAATTACTGTGGCACAAGCAACTCAATGGTTAAAAGCTAAAGGTCAGGCCATGACTGCTAAAAAGCAGCCTTGGTATTTAGCTGTCAATCTTGTTAATCCGCATGATGTTATGTGGGTCAATACGGATGAGCCAAATGGACCTGTTGTTCAAGGTAAAGAAGCAAAACTTCCCATCGCATTTCCGCCAAATGATGCGCAATACAAAAAGAAATGGGACAACATCCCTCTTCAAAGTAGCTGGCAACAAAGTCTTACGGGTCCAGATCGAGTGCCTGCTCACCGTATTTATCACGAAGCCAATGCTTATTTAACAGGGATGATCCCTAATGAAGAAAGCCGTCTTAGAAGACGTCAAAACTATTACTTCAACGCTATTCAAGATGTTGATAAAAAAGTTGAGGCACTTTTAAAGCAATTAGATGATCTTGATTTAACAAAAAATACAATTGTTATATTTACTTCTGATCATGGAGATTTATTAGGTAGTCATGGAGGACTGTCAAGCAAAGGTACAACTACGTATAAACAACAGAATCATGTGCCACTTCTTGTTGTTCATCCAGAAATACCTGGTGGACAAAGCTGCAAAGAGGTTACTTCCCACATTGATTTGGTTCCTACTATAGTAGGGATGACAGGTAAAGATACGACACCGGCCAAAGATATGATGATGAAAATGAAGGGGCAAGATCTAACCCCTCTTCTTAAAAATCCTATCAATCCAGAATTCACAAAAAAACGAGGGGGAGTGCTGTTTTGCTATAGCCAACTAATGGTTCATGATCCCGAATTTACTAAAACGCTGTACACCATGATTGAAAGCGGCAAAGTTGCAAGAGCTGATCAATTTAAGAAAATAGAATCCTTCCCAATTGATTGGTCACTAAGGGTTTCGATTCGTAGCATCGTTGATGAGCGTTACAAATTTAGTCGGTATTTTTCTTTTAAAGAATTTAATACCCCAAAAACAATAGAAGAACTAAAAGCTAAAAATGATCTCGAGTTATATGATCTTGTTAACGATCCGCAAGAAATGAATAATCTTGCCTATGATTTCGAAAAAAATAAAGATCTTATTTGGGCAATGAATTTAAAACTCAATTCGCTGATAGAACGTGAAATCGGCAAAGATGACGGAAGTTTCTTGCCTCTAACGGACTGGATCAATTGGAATGGAGTTCGTAAATCAATGGTTAATTTATAACCCATAAATTTGAAATACAAACTATAAAAAATAGGGCTGTTTATGCCCTATTTTTTAGTCTATTGGGTTAAGCTCGGAACCAATCCACTAACTATGGCATAAAAACAATATGCCCAAGCGCAGAAAAGTAATATACCAATTAAATATTGCGGAAATCGAATAGCTTGATCCGGCAATCCTAATTTTTTACCAGTAAGCATTGATCTAACTAGATTCTCTTTTTGTAAAACGCTCATAACAAGAGCCGCAACAATATGAAGGCCAACAATCGCCAATGTAAAACTAGCAACTGCCTCATGAACTTCTCCCAAGAAATCACCGAAGAAATCTTTCATGGTTAAGTAACCAGTTAAAACAATTATTAAAATCAACCCCATTAATCCGAGCATCACTAAAGCGCCAGCAGGATTATGCCCAACAGAATGTGGTTCCTGCTCATCCGGCAAATGTTTAAAGTGTTTAATAATTGCTTTAGGCCCTTTAACAAACTGGGAGAATCTGGCGTATCTAGTTCCAATAACGCCCCAAATCAATCTAAATAAAACCAAACCAGCTGCAGAGTACCCAAATGCATAATGAATCATTTGGAGACGCTCACTTTCAGAAGTCAACCACGCACCTGAAAAACAAATAACAAGTAACCAGTGAAAAACTCTAGTCGGAATATCCCACACTAATATCAATTTTTGATCGTTCATTTTTTCGGTATCGAAAGGTTTTTTTCACTAAAAATACCCTCTGAAGCAGTTGTATGACAGGCTCCACAATTTGCGGGACTTTTAACGCCAAGTCGCTTCCAAATTTCGGGGGTTATTTCACTATGTTTACGTAAAAACCAAGTTGTTTTTGTGATTCGATTATCTGGAGCAATTTCTGAATATTTTTGGCGTGTGGCGGCATTTTCCTTTAACCAATTCGATATTTCTTTCTGGTCTTTATCATCCATGCTGGCATCCACGCCAAAATGCTTGGTTAAATTAAACATTAAATTTTGCCAACTCTGCTGACTTAACAACCCAGGTGGGTATGCCATATGACAACTTGCACACTCTTCTTCATATGACTTAGGCATATCTTTAGGCATGGGCATTTTCGTTGCCCAGGATGGCAAAACAAAAGATAGCAGGCAAAAATAAATTACTTTTTTCATCAATATTTACTTCACACTAATTAACCAAGCCAACACATCCGCTTTTTCTTGCGAAGTACATTCTCTCCCCAATACATCATTACAGTTGCGCTTAAACCATTTCTCAACTTTGGCATCATCTGTAAATCTTGCAGGATTAACACTTGGGGAAAGGGGTTTAATCAGTTTGCCCGTAACAATATGCTTAGTTTCATGATTTGGTGGATTTTCATGACATGAAGCACAGCTCCATTCCTTTCCATGCTTGGAGTTAAAGAATTGCTCACCTCGACTCACCGAAGCTTTTCCAGATTGTGACTCATAGGTCTTTAGAAAATCCTGTGGGGTTTGTGCGTAGGCTGAGATTCCAAAGCCTAATAATAAGAATGTGAGATATTTTTTAATCATCTTTGTTAATTTAATACTAATAATTTAATGGTTAAGATAATTAAATCATCTATTGTGCGCAATAACGAAGCTTAATAAAATATTACTACCAATAATTTGATAATTAACAAAAATGAGATCTTTATTACTACTTCTTCTAATAGTAACTAGTGTTTATAGCTACGCAGATGGAGAAAGAACATATAAGTCAATTTGTGTAAATTGTCATGGCACCGGCCTTAATAATGCTCCCAAAGTGGGCGATAACCAACAATGGTCTAAATTAATTAAAGAAGGTCAAGCACACATTACTTCAGATGGTTACCGCGGGGTAAGATCAATGCCGCCTAAAGGTGGTCGCCCCGAACTCAGCGTTTCTGAGTTTGCTAGCGCAGTAGTATTTATGGCCAATCAGTCTGGCGCAAATTGGAAAGAGCCTGACGAAGCCATGCTGAAAGAAATTAATAAGCGAATTTCGAAAAAGTAAGTTCGTTGATATGACCATTAACCAAATACAACAATTTCTTATAATTGGCCTAGGAATCAACTACGCCATACTTATTTTTTGGTTTTTGATGTTTCTATTTCAACATAAACGCTTTTTTAAGCTATATAGAAATTGGTTCAAAATTGATCAAGAACAATTCAATAAATCAATGTATTGGATGCTAGGCATTTACAAGATTGGCGTATTTTTATTTTATTTAGTGCCATTAATCGCAATATCTTTAATGAAATAAAGGCCGCTTTTGCGGCCTTTATTTATAAATCTTAACCTAATTACTTATCAAGTTTGACAGTAACGCCACTTGCGCTTAAGTTGAACTGAATACCTTCAGAAGTGCTCTTCAAATGCATAATCACACCATTTTCATTTTTAAGCACAGTACCACCCATGCCGCCGCCCAAAGTAACACTACCTTCTAACTTAGTGAACGTTCCGGCAAACTTTGATAATTCTTTGAGATCATAAACTTCTCCAACAGCTGCGAGTTTTGATACGCCAACATTAGCACCAAGGCTCACACCACTAATTTTGAATGGATATTTTTTACCATGGTATGTAAGCGTACCGCCGCCCATACTACCGCCCAAAATAAATGCAAATTGTGTTTCATCAATTGATACGGTTCCTGATGGCTTTTTAGGCGCATCAGCGGCACTAGCCCCAAAACTTAAAATTGATAAACCTAAAACGACTGCTGAAATAATTTTACGGATACTAATCATTAATCTCTCCACTATTTGTAACCAATTAATAACTGGTTACGCATTAAGCAATATTGCTATTTGTAGCTTACGCTTTCTTATTATTTTATGCAATCATTTGGAACTAAAACTCAACGGAGTATTTTGAACATTTGTTAATTAGGAAAATATTCGTTATGTACTTCGCCCTTACGCCCATAATAACTGACATACTTACCCGCAATCCAAACAATATATCCAACACAACCCGCCTTCATTGTTAATTCTATAAACTCAGGATAACGAACCAAATTATTCTGCGCTCCACGAATGGCTGAAACGATAGCATCCTTATTAAAAGTTTCTGGAATATCGACCTCAGCAACCTTAATGTCAACTTGTAAAACTTGATTTGTTGATAAGTAATACGAAATCTCACTATTTCGATAATCAACAAAATAGGATTCAACACCGACCTCAATTAATTTACCCAACATTTCCGGAAAGTTAAGTAATCCCGAATTAGTCTGGCGGGTACAGCCCTCAATGACATCTTGAGTTTTTTTGGCAATCGAACTCATTGACTTAAATCACTTAACCCTTTGAATATCAGGAGGAATACGGGCAAATCCTGAACACATATTTTGTGAAGCTTTGTCATCAAACTCCAAAACGTTATTTTTTATCTTGAAATTTATTTCTCCACCATCACCCACTGCCGATGTCATTGTCTTACCCTTTAAGACCCCCTCAAATTCACAACCAGTCAATACTGGCTTACCTTGTTCTTGAGAAAAGAGATTGTGCTGGGCAAATCCACCCCATACAGAAACTTTTCCTGTTTCTGGATTAATTTCAACCACCATATCACCGCCACTATATGAGAATTTTTTTGAATTCGTAAATATCTGTGTATTTTTATTAAATTGCAATTTTGCAATTTGCTCTTTGTAGTTATTTTTCAAACACTCCGTTAGTTTTTTTGCATCACAATACTTATTTGAAGAAAGCCAATCTCTTTGCCTTGCCTTAATATATTCTGGCACTGGATGCAATTTCAACATCTCTTTATAAGAGGCCGCCAAATCCTCGTCTAATTTACTTAAATCTGGATCAGCACAGATTGCTTTCTCAATTTTGCTTGATGCTTTAGAGCAATCAAAACTTGCCGCCATAAGATTTGATGTAAATGTCGCAAGTAATGTTGCTAACAAAAAAGAATGATATCGATTCATTAATCTCTCCAAGGGATGCACTTGATTAATTCCCGCTTAAAATATATACCCAAGACCAACAATAAAATTATAGGCACTAGAAACTCTGACCCCAGTTGCTGGATATTGAGGCAAACTCCAATTTTTATCATTATTCATAATGTAGTTTCCCTCGCCATAAATATAAAGGTTGCCTGATATTATTTTTTTTGCACCAGCACCAAATAAATATCCCTGAAGTTTAAAACTATCTTTTGGATCCCCATTTGTGTGAACTATATCTAAATTTGACTGAGCATATCCAAACTTTAAATACCCTAAAGTATCTTGTGCAATAACCATCCCCGGCAATAATGAAATCGTTAATTGCTGATTAAATTTGGCTTGACCATCATTTGGAGCAGTAAGGGCTCCATTTAAATAATAGTTGTAATTTCCTGCTGAATTATTAAGTGGGCTGTATTCAATAATTGCCCCCAACGTAAAATTATCGGAAATTGCTTTCGTATATCCAACCCCAATATTCATAGCCACACTTCCCTGCGAGATTTTATTGGTTGTATATACACCAACACTTGGTGATCCCGAATACATATTGGTATTTTGATAAGTCGAATTTTGGTAACCAACTCCAACTTGGGCGTTAAATCCCTCAAATTTATTTGCCTGTGCAAATACACAAATCGGAAACATAGACATAATTCCAACAGCTAATAAATTTTTCAAAATATTATTCTTTCTATTATTAAATAAAGTATCGTTTCTGAAATTTCAATGCAACCGAAACCAATCCCACCATAATTGGCACTTCAACTAATGGGCCAATAACCGCAGCAAATGCTGCACCAGAATTAATCCCAAAAACCGCAATCGCAACTGCTATTGCTAATTCGAAATTATTACTTGATGCGGTAAATGACAATGTACAACAACGCTTATAGTCTACTCCCATCTTGATGGTAATAAAAAACGTTAGTAGAAACATCACCAAAAAGAATACTAACAATGGAATAGCAATTGTCACAACATCCATTGGTAATTGAAGGATTAAACCGCCCTTTAAACTAAACATCACGACAATCGTAAAGAGTAAAGCAATCAAAGTGATTTTGCCGATTTTGGGCACAAAGTTATTGTGATACCAATCTTTACTCACAAACTTTAACATCACAAAGCGTGTCAAAAACCCTGCAGCACAAGGTAATCCAAGATAAATTGCAACTGTCTTTGAAATCTCGCCAATAGTGATATTCACTACTGAGCCTTCAAAACCGAAGTAAGGGGGCAATACTGTTAGAAAAAAGTAGGCATAAAGGCTGAAGAACAATACTTGAAATACTGCGTTAAATGCGACTAATCCTGCAGCGTACTCAGTTGATCCTTTGGCGATATCATTCCAGACAATTACCATTGCAATACATGGAGCAATTCCAATAAGAATCAGTCCAGCCATGTATTCAGGTTGATTGGGCACAAAGCTAATTGCCAGCAAGAACATTAGCGTTGGGGCAACAACCCAGTTCAATAAAAATGCCAACCCAAATACCTGCGTGTCTTTAAAGACATCTGGTAACTCTTCATACTTCACTTTGGCAAATGGTGGATACATCATTAGTATTAATCCAATCGCGATTGGAATATTAGTTGTACCTGACTGAAACTGATTAATAAGTCCTTCAATACTTGGCACAAAATAACCTAAACCAATGCCCATAGCCATTGCAGCAAAAATCCAAATAGTTAGATATCTATCTAGAAAAGAAAGCTTTTGAGTAATTTGGCTCATGATTTTGTATGAATTTCTTTAAGACTTAGAGAATTAAGACTATCAAGCGGCATTGAAGCAAGTAGGTCTAAGCGTTTTTTCAATCCAATCATCACCTCTCTAAATGCCCTTCGCTTATCGTCATCCGTTCCTTGAACTTGTGATGGATCTGGAAATCCCCAATGCGCAGTACTAGGCTTACCAGGCCAGAATGGGCATACCTCACCTGCTGCATTGTCACAAACAGTCACAATAAAATCCATCTTAGGCGCATCAGGCAATCCATATTCATCCCAAGACTTAGATCGCAATTTGTTTTCGTCATACCCAAGTTCAAGTGCAATTTCTTTGGCAAAAGGATTAACAGATGTTCCAGGTGTTGAACCAGCAGAGTAGCCGACAAATAAACCACTAGGATGGGTAGATGCCAATGCCTCACCCAGTACTGAGCGAGCTGAATTATGCGTACATAAAAAGAGGATGTTGTAGGTCTTCATTTAACTTTTACTTTTTTAACGGAAGTATTTGGAATACAAGATTTGCCGCCGCAGCAATTTTCTAGCAAGAACTCACTTAAGTCTTGAACTAGTTTGGCATTTGGTCGATAGATAAGATTGCGGCTTTGGCGCTCAACCAACAATAAATCAGCATTCACCAGTTCTTTTAAATGAAAGCTAAGTGTGGCATTAGGTATAGCTAGTTTTTCTATGATTTGACTAGGGGTAAGTCCAATATCCCCTCTTTGAACAATTAAGCGAAAGATATTTAGGCGAGACTCCTGACCGAGGGCCAGAAATGCATTTATGGCATTTATATTCTTCATGTTTCCAATTATATGGAAATATATTTCAAAATTATGACAATCAATGATTTTTTGAGAAAAGCTTAATGGGGCTTAAGAAATTAAGTCACACCTAATACTAACTAGTAGGTTAATCCTGCAATGTAGGTATAAAGCGGGATTCCCAAGATGATATTGAACGGGAAAGTGATGCCTAAAGACATCCCCATATATAAGGCGGGATTTACTTCGGGAAGTGCATGTCTTAGTACCGCTGGTACCGCAATATAAGAAGCACTAGCAGCAAGCACCATTAATAAAACGGTGTCGCCTAATGGTAATCCCAATAGCTTAGATAGAGCTAATGCGATTGCGGCATGAACCAATGGTGCACCTATTGCATAAAACAAAGTAATTGGCGGCTTACCTTTCAATCCGCCAAAGTTTTTAGCTGCCATTAATCCCATATCGAGCAAAAAGAATGCAAGCATTCCTTTGAATAGATCAATTGAAAATGGGGCCATTATTTTTTGACCACTATCACCACTTACTAATCCTACGAACATTGAACCCAGCAAAAGAAGTTGCGCACCATCAGTAAATGATTCATGAAGAATCTTTGACATACCAATGGACTGTTTAGATTTTGTTGTCGATGCCCTGGCTTTATTTGCTAACAAGATTGCCAAAATAATTGCTGGTGACTCCATCAATGCCATCGCAGCAGCCATATGTCCGCCAAAGTTAATGTCATACTGATCAAGTGCTTGGGTTGCAGTGATAAAAGTAACGGCGCTTACAGAGCCATAAGTCGCTGCTATCGCGGCTGAGTCATAGTTGTTGAGTTTTGTTCTCAGGGCAACATAACCCATTAGAGGAATAAGAATTGCCAAAAATACTGCCAACCCTAGGGCCAACCCAATCTCAAGTGTAAACCCTGACTTATGAAGAGCAAAGCCCCCCTTTAGTCCTAATGCCATTAATAAGTAAAGTGATAAAAATCTTGCAATAGGTTGAGGTATCTCTAAATTCGATTTCACAGCGCCCGCAAAAGCACCAAATACGAAAAAGAGAATTGCTGGATCCAAGAAATTACTCATGGGTATATCTTATGTCAATTTACAAAATTTTGTTTAGCAAACAAAAGCCCAAAAATATTTAATGTGTGATTAAATGATTAAAGAAATAAGGGTTAACTTCCAATTACCCGGGTTAAAAACGCAAAGGAAAAATCATGGTTAAAAAAACTCATAAATCTGAAATCGATATTGGCATTTCAGAAAGGGATCGCAAAGCTATTGCAAAAGGTTTATCAGAACTATTAGCAGATAGCTATTCTTTATATTTGATGACTCATAACTTCCATTGGAATGTTAAGGGACCGATGTTTAATACGCTTCATATGATGTTCATGACTCAATATTCAGAACAATGGACTGCCCTCGATTTAATTGCCGAACGAATTAGGGCACTTGGCGAGCCCGCCCCTGGGACTTATAAAGAGTTTTCAAAATTAAGCTCAATCAAAGAGGTGGATGGCGTTCCAAAGGCAATGGACATGGTCAAGCATCTTGTAAAAGCACAAGAGGCAACAGCAAAAACTGCGCGCAAACTTTTTTCTACTGTTGAAAAAGCAAATGATCAGCCTACAGCGGATTTGTTAACACAAAGAATAGATATTCATGAAAAAACCGCCTGGATGCTAAGAAGTCTGCTCGAAGAATAATTAACCAATTTAGAAAGATATAAAATCATCTAATTCAAACTTCTATTAAAGGACCCGCATCAATGAAGATGAAGCATTTTTTCACTCTCGCTCTAACTATTATCTTGGGTATGGGTATTAGTTTTTCAGCCAACTCCCAAACAAAACCTGAAGTGAAGTACGCTCAAGTAGGTGAAGTTAAACTTGCTTACTACACACGCGGACAAGGTGAGCCTTTATTAATGATTAATGGTTTTCTTTCAACAATGTCATTGTGGGATCCTGCCTTATTAGATGAACTAGCAAAAACTAACCTACTTATCTTGTTTGATAACCGCGGCGTTGGATTTTCATCAGATACAAAAGAAAACAAAACAACTATTCCACAAATGGCAGATGATGCTGCAGGCTTAGTTAAAGCTTTGGGCTACAAAAAAGTAAATATTCTTGGGTGGTCAATGGGCGCTCGCATTGCTCAACAATTTCTAATTAGACATCCTGATCTTGTAGGCAAAGCAATTCTTGCTGCAGCAAACCCAGGCGGCAAAAATCAAATACCTGCAGATAAAGATGTAGAAAGTAAGTTAAATAACCCTAATATTCCTGAGATGGAAAAGATTGGCCTAGTATTTACGAACAATGCCGCAGGGCAAAAAGCTGCAAAAGATGTGCTTGCCAGATTAAAAGCAGCTGTTAGTTCTGGAGCAATGCCTAATGACTTTACCGTATCAAAAGAAACAACTATTAGGCAAGACAGGGCGCGCACTACTCTTTGGCAAAATAATCAAGATAACTTTAAAGACTTAAAAAATATAAAAGCCCCAGTTTTATTAACAGATGGTCAATTTGATGTCGTTGATATGCCTAAAAACTCTTTGGTTATTGCCAATCAAATTCCATTTTCTTGGTTGGCGTACTTTGATGGTGGACATGCGTTTCTATTCCAAGAACACAAAAGATTTAGCGATACTGTGAATGCTTTTTTAAGTAAGTAGTGAAAATTGATTGGATAAATAAAAAACCACCCCACGGGTGGTTTTTTATTGGTTTTGAGGAACTATATTTTCACCATTGGAATACTTGCCATGAAATCTAAACCAATCCTCTGCAGTCATGGCATCAGGTAATACTTTTTTAAACTCTTCCGGGGTTCCTCTCGGCCCCTTTTCGACTTCGTAATACAAAAACATGTGGTGTAGATCTTTCAGAAATAGCTTACGGAAAAATTTTGGCATCGCAAGTTTTGCCTTAACAGGTACTCCACTCACTCTCGATAGCGCTTCTGCCACCTGCGATAGATTTCCCTGCCAGCTAATAACATCAAGCGATTTACCCAACCAGACTTGAGGATTTTTAAACTGAATGGCCGCTGCCCGACCGATATCATAGGTTGCACAGTACTTACAATCTTGCTCAGTTAAAAACTTTACAACGCCTTTCTTTAGCGGATTCCAATTGGCGGAATCATCAAAGTTCTCAAAGAAGGCGCATGGTCGCAAAATTGAATAAGGGACACCTGTTACCTGTAAATATTTTTCTAATTCAACTTTTGCTTTTAAATGCTTTACATGCTCATTAAAAAATTCAGCGTCAGCAACACTCATAAAAATTAAATGATTTACCCCAGCTGCTTTAGCGGCATCAATTGCATTTTTTCCTTGCCGAATCTCTTCATCTGCGCTTGATTTGGCAGCACCAAAATAGTCGGTGATTACAAATACTTTTCTAGCGCAAGTATCTTTAAAAGCTTTGTCTAGATCCGCTCTTGAGGTGTAATTACATACCACTGGCTTAACCCCTTGAGTGGTTAATGCGCTTTTATTAGATCGTGTTGTTCCATAAACTTCAAAACCATTATCTAGCAATGCTCGGCATACATTACGCCCCACCTTGCCTGTAGCATTAAGTACTAGAACTTTTTCTTTTGACATTAATAACCCTTCAACAATCTATTTATGAGCGAATGGTATATTTTATATACCTAATAAAAATATATAAGTAGGCACCAAATGGTAACTATAGAAAGCAAGCCGGCTCTCCCAGATGTGATTTCTTGCTCTAGTAATGGATGTGAAATTCGGGATACTTTTATGATGATTGGCGGCAAATGGAAAAGTATGATTCTTTTTGTACTTTCGTCTGAAAGAGTCGTTCGATTTAACCAGCTAAAGAAAAGAATCAGCGGGATCTCTCAAAAAATGTTGACTCAACAACTTCGAGAACTTGAACGCGATGGCATCATCAAGAGAAAAGTGTTTTTGGAGGTTCCGCCTCATGTTGAATATTCAATGACTGAACTTGGTTTAAGTCTGGGGCCAATTTATGAGGCAATACACAGTTGGGAACGAAATAATTACAAAGCTATTAACCAATGCCGTGATAACTATGATGCCAACTTTATTGCTAAATACATATAACTAAATAATTCTGAAAGAAAATTCTAATTTTCTTTATGGGCCAATCTTGGATCTGCCCTTTTCAATCATTAAAGACTCTAATCTGAGTTGTCTTCATCAACATATAAATCCATCCTATATTTCTAGCGCAAACCTATCTCTTCTTGTAGCCACCTACCTAATTATTAATCGATTTTTTAGATAACTATTATCAAAATAATCAACTTTAATAATTATTATTTAATGAATATGATGAAGTCATCCACCACTTCCTAGAAAGGGACAACATGGATCACTCAAACTCAACTACTCAATTGATGGAATCAATTGCGGATGAAATAAGTCAAATTTTAATTGCCTATTTTTGGGCTGCAAAATAATTAACTGTACTAAGGAGATCACAATGACTTCAAAAGGAATCTGTCCAGTAGCTCATGGAGCAAATACTGAGTCAAGCAAAACACCAATGGCATGGTGGCCTAAATCACTTAACCTAGATATTCTTCATCAACACGATACAAAGACAAATCCTATGGAGCCGTCTTTTAACTATCGAGATGAATTAAAAAAGCTCGACGTTGCCGCTCTTAAAAAAGATGTAAAAGAGCTCATGACAAATAGTCAAGATTGGTGGCCAGCAGATTGGGGTCATTATGGCGGCCTAATGATTCGCATGGCATGGCACTCCGCCGGTAGCTATCGCATTGCTGATGGTCGTGGTGGAGCGGGTACTGGTAATTTACGTTTTGCACCACTTAATTCATGGCCAGATAACGGCAACCTCGATAAAGCTCGTAGACTTTTATGGCCAATCAAAAAGAAATATGGCAATAAAGTAAGTTGGGCAGATCTGATGATCTTAGCTGGAACCATCGCATATGAATCTATGGGACTCAAAACTTTCGGCTTCTCATTTGGTCGAGAGGATATTTGGCACCCAGAGAAAGATATTTACTGGGGTTCAGAAAAAGAGTGGCTACAAAAAAGTGGAGGCGAAGGATCTCGATATTCTGGTGAGAGAGATTTAGAAAATCCTCTTGCCGCAGTGATGATGGGATTAATTTATGTTAACCCTGAGGGAGTTGATGGCAATCCAGACCCACTAAAAACAGCCAAAGATATGCGAGTAACTTTTGCCCGCATGGCAATGAATGATGAAGAAACTGTTGCACTTACTGCCGGTGGTCATACCGTAGGTAAAGCACATGGGAATGGCAATGCTGCCAATTTGGGTCCGGCGCCAGAAGGTGCTCCCATTGAAGAGCAAGGACTTGGCTGGATAAACCATCAATCACGTGGCATTGGTAGAGATACCGTTACTAGCGGCATCGAAGGTGCATGGACAAGTAATCCAACTCAATGGGATAACGGTTATTTCCGCTTATTACTTGGTTATGACTGGAAGCTAACTAAGAGTCCTGCTGGAGCTTGGCAATATGAGCCCATCAACATTAAGGAAGAAGATATGCCTGTTGATGTTGAGGATCCAAGCATTCGTCGCATGCCAATGATGACAGATGCTGATATGGCCTTAAAGTTAGACCCCGAATATCGCAAGATCTCTGAAAAATTTGCCAACGATCAAGCTTACTTTTCTGAAACTTTTGCTAGAGCTTGGTTTAAATTAACTCATCGTGATATGGGGCCTAAAACAAGATACTTTGGACCAGATGTTCCTAATGAAGATCTACTTTGGCAAGACCCAATCCCAGCTGGTTCAAAAAACTATGATGTTGAAGCAATCAAAGCCAAAATCAAAGCTAGTAATTTATCCATTAGCGAGATGGTAGCAACTGCATGGGATAGCGCTCGTACTTATCGTGGATCAGACATGCGCGGCGGTGCAAATGGTGCTCGCATTCGTTTAGCTCCTCAAAATAATTGGGCGGGCAATGAACCTGAGCGACTCACAAAAGTATTAACCGTATATGAAAAAATTTCTGCTGAGTCTGGTGTCAGTGTTGCTGACATTATTGTGCTTGCCGGAAATATTGGTATTGAGCAAGCTGCAAAAGCTGCTGGCTTTGATATTAAATTGCCATTTAAACCAGGTCGTGGTGATGCCACCGAAGAAATGACCGATGCTGAATCCTTTTCTGTACTAGAACCTTTAGCTGATGGTTTTAGAAACTGGCTTAAAGAGAATTATGCGGTCACTCCAGAAGAGCTCCTGTTAGACCGCGCTCAATTAATGGGTCTTACAGCAAAAGAGATGACAGTATTGATTGGTGGCATGCGTGTACTTGGAACAAATCATGGCGGCACTCAACATGGCGTATTCACTGATCATGCAGGCGTATTGAGCAATGATTTCTTTGTCAATCTTACAGACATGAGTTATTCATGGAAACCAACCGGTCGCAATAGTTATGAAATTATTGAGCGTAGTACTGGCAAAACAAAATGGACAGCCACAAGAGTAGACTTAGTATTTGGATCTAATTCAATCCTAAGAGCTTACGCTGAAGTGTATGCCCAAGATGACAACAAAGAAAAATTTGTAAATGACTTTGTTGCTGCCTGGACTAAAGTAATGAACGCTGATATGTTTGAGTAAATTATTAAGGTTACCGCTAAATAGGGTGGCATATGCCACCCTATTTAGCTGCAAATACTTTTCTACCTAAGCATCAGCTTTGTTTCGATTGGTCATTCGTCGCAACGTATCATCTTTAATGATGTAATGTTGCCATAGAGCTGCTATTACGTGGATACCAATCAAAAAGTAAAGTGTGTTGCCTAAAAATTCATGAATTTCTTCAACAAATTTTTTCGACTCTAAGTTTGGAGTAACTAATTGAGGCCAAACAAATCCGAAGAAATGAATTTCTTTACCTGCATATTGAAAATAAAGAATGCCAAAGACAGGTGAAATTAGCAGTATTGCATAGAGTACCCAGTGCATGACCTTAGCTAGTCTTGCAAGAAGAGGTATTGAAATCGTTGGTGCTGGAACGCCATATTTAAAGCGGATAACTAAACGTAACACCATCGCAATAAAGATCAGCTGACCAAAAACTCCATGAATGGATTTACAAAGATCACGAGCTTCACTACCTTTTGGAAATTGACCTTTGAGCTCTATCGTAATAAATGCTGCAATCACCAAAAAAAATACCAGCCAATGTAAGAGTATTGAAATCGGGTGATAGCTTTTAGAAGACATATTTATTATCTAAAGTGTAAGAATTGCCATAAATGATAATGAATCTCATTTACAATTGCAACAGAAC
>CAZEHN010000005.1:0-51559 GCA_964511855.1 uncultured Polynucleobacter sp.
ATAGGCATAACTCCCCAAATGACATAGCATCCAATTGCACTCCAATAACCCTGCCTAGTTTGATGCATTGAGCATCTCCCTTAATGTTATTTTAAGAACTTTGCCATAGTTATTTTTGGGCAGACTCTCTAAATATATATAGCGTTTGGGGCGCTTAAAACGTGCCATATTTTCTAAACAAAGTGCATCTAACTCCTGCTCACTTGCACGACCCACCACGAATGCAATGACAAGCTCCCCCCACTCTGGGTCAGGTTGACCGACAACAGAAACTTCTTCTACCTCAGGATGTCTTAACAAGACCTCTTCAACTTCACGAGGATAAATATTAGATCCTCCACTAATAATGACATCTTTAGATCTATCAACTAATGTAATAAATCCAAATTCATCTTGCCAACCAATGTCCCCTGTCCATAACCAACCCTCTTTTAAGGTTTTTTGGGTTGCAGTTGGATTATTCCAATACCCCGACATGACGACATCACCCCTAACAACAATTTCGCCAGCACTTTTAGGAGGCAATTCTTTTCCGCTTTGATCAACAACACGAACTTCCACTTGAGTCTGCGCCACACCTACAGAGGCTATTCGATCCAACCATTGAGGATGTGTTCTATCGCTAAGTTGCTCACGGGATAATGCAGTAATTGTCATAGGCGATTCACCTTGACCATAAATCTGCACAAACTTCTCCCCCATCACATCTAGAGCTATGCGAATATCTTCTACATACATTGGCCCGCCACCATAGACAATGGTTTTAAATCCTTCACCATTGCCGCCAACACTCTTAACGTAATTAACCAAACGCTTAACCATCGTAGGGGCAGCAAACATACAAAGGTTCCCAATAGATTTAGCCAAACCAACTAACTCTTCAGGTTCAAAACCACCTGATTTTGGAACAATATGTTTGGCGGCTTTTGCAATAAATGCGATGTTATATAAACCTGCTCCATGGGACATGGGCGCCGCATAAACAATTGCATCTTCCTCTCTTACATCATCAACATCCGTAAAGTAACAAGCAGTCATTACTTGTAAATTGCGATGTGTTTGCATGACTCCTTTAGGCTTACCAGTCGTACCCGATGTATAAAAAAGCCAAGCTAAATCATCCGGATTAACCTCTTTAGGATGAATAAGTTCTTTATGCAATTCGGTAACAAATAAATCTTGATACGTATTACTACCAGGAAAAATCACACTCCGAATAAAAGGTTTGCTTGATATCAAATCTATCAAACCTTCTTTTAGGTCATCAGTTACAAAAAGAGCTGAAGTCTTCGAATCATCAACTATGTATTCAACTTCTTTGGGATGCAACTTGGCATTAATAGGAACAACTGCCAGCCCCACCCACCAAGCTGCATAAAGTATCTCTAAGTAAGCGATATGGTTAGTCATAAATACGCCAACTCGATCGCCAGGTGAGAGCTTTAATGAATCACTTAAATATGCTGCTAACATTTTAACTCGTTCAGCCAATTGGGCATAGGTATATCTAAGATCCTCACCTTCATAAATCGCTGGTCGCTCCGGAAACGTCTTTGCTGATCGCGCCAACAGTTGGGCTAAATTCATTTAAGCCGCTCCAAGATACTGACATAACTTGAAACAGCTGAACCACCCATATTAAATACACCCGCTAGTGTTGCATCTTTAACCTGCATATCCCCTGCTTCGCCCACCAATTGCTTAGCAGCTAATACATGCATAGAAACTCCAGTTGCACCAATTGGATGACCTTTAGCTTTTAGTCCACCAGATGGATTAACTGGGCAAGAACCACCAATATAGACAGTTCCATCATCCAGCAAACTAGCGCCCTTACCGACCGGCGCCAATCCCATTGCTTCATAACTGAGTAACTCAGCAATCGTAAAGCAATCATGAACTTCAGCAAAAGATAGATCATTAACTTTACATCCAGCCTCATCAAGCGCTTTACTCCAAGCTCTTCTTGGACCCTCAAAACTTACCGCATCCCTCCTGGACATTGGTAAGAAATCATTGACTTGAGCACGGCTCTTTATTGATACCGCACGTGGGAAATTCTTGGCAATATTAGAGTTCACCAATATAACTGCCGCAGCACCATCTGATACCAAAGAACAATCTGTTTTTCTGAGGGGCGCTGCAATTAAAGGGTTTTTTTCACTGACCGTATTGCAAAATTCAAATCCCAAATCAACTCGCATTTGAGCCCATGGATTATTTACCCCATTGGCATGATTCTTGGCTGCAATTTTGGCAAGCGTCGCAGAATGATCTCCGTACCTCTCAAAATATTGAGTTGCCATTTGAGCAAAGATACCTGGGAAACTCATTCCTTTTGATGCTTCTTCTTTGACATAAGAGGCATTTCCAAGAATTCTGGTAATTTCTGCACCTGATACGCCAGTCATTTTTTCAGCACCAACAACTAAAGCAATATCTACCCTACCCGCTTCAATCGCATCACATGCAGCATATAAAGCTGCAGCACCTGAGGCGCAGGCATTTTCAAGTCGAGTAGCTGGAGCCCATCGTAATCCATCATCCGCCTGAAGCACCATCGAAGAAGTAAAGATATCAGGTACAAAGCCGCCATTAAGCTGCCCAAGCCAAATTCCACCAACATCTTTGCCCGTTAATCCAGCATGTGCAATTGCTTCTTGTGTAACACCCTTAATGAGGTCTTCAAGATCTAAATTATCAAATCTACCGAACGGGGCATGCCCCCAACCCACTATCGCAACAGCCATACCAGCCCCTATAGTTTTTGTATTTATTTATTTAGTTAATTAATACTTAACTATAAGGCAAATAGGCTTTTTTGTTTAATGAATGGATTTAATCCAAATCTGATGCATTTGAAGGGGTCAAAGCTTCTTTAACCTTAGCTTCAGTCAATTCAGTTGAACAAAGTTCAATAAATTTATAGGCATATCCTCGTAAATAGTGCCCTCTTCGAATCGCAATGCGCGTAGTGTTATCAGCAAACAAATGTTCACTTGGAATCACGCTAATTTTTGTGTCTCGATCAGCTTGATATGCCATTGAAGCAATAATCCCAACACCCAAACCCAACTCAACATAGGTCTTAATTACGTCTGCATCTAGCGCTGACATAACAATATCTGGAACGATATTTGCTTTTAAGAATGCTTCGTCAATATGTTGACGCCCTGTAAAACCTTCATGATAAGTAACCAAGGGATACTCAGCAATATCTTCTAATGAGACTTGTTTAAGTTTTTCTAGAGGATGTCCTTTGGGCACAATCACCGAATGATGCCAACTGTAATATGGGAAAGTAACCAATTCAGGAATTTGACTAATTGCCTCAGTCGCAATACCAATATCAGCCTGACCATCAGTCAATAACTGAGCAATTTCACTTGGGCTACCTTGATGCAGTGCTAAATGCACCTTAGGAAATGCTTTTTTAAATTCACTAACAACTACAGGTAATACATAACGTGCCTGAGTATGAGTAGTGGCTATAGTTAATTGCCCCTGATCCTTGTTACTAAATTGTTCAGCTAAATGCTTAATATTTTTAGCATCCAATAGCATACGTTCAACAATTTCCAACAACTCTTTTCCTGGATCTGTTAAACCTAGTAGACGCTTACCTTTACGAATAAACAATTCAATACCAAGCTCATCTTCAAGGTCTTTAATATGCTTACTGACGCCTGATTGAGAGGTATATAAAGAGTTACCAACTTCAGTTAAGTTGTAATTTTTCCTTACCGTCTCTCGAATAATTCTTAATTGTTGAAAATTCATGATTACTGTTTAGGCTTTTCAAATATTTTTAATTTTGAAGGAACCAACTTAACTCGTTGCCCCTCAAAAATACCCCTACTGACTAATTCAGATCTAGGCAACTCAACCTCAAAATGCTGAGGCTTACCATCTGCAGCTAATTGATGAACAGCTAACAATTCGATCCTGGAACTGACGCCAAATGATAAAACGCGATCTACAACCGCTAATACACCATCCATGCTCTCGCTTTCAGGAACAATATCAAGCTCATAAGGTCTAGCGAAAGCAATAACTTCAGTTCCTGCAGCCAAACCTTCATTACTTTGATGCGCAATATTTTGACCACCAATTTCAACTTGATGTCCATCAACTCGTCCATGGAATAAATTGACATTACCCAAGAAACCGTAAACAAAAGGTGTTGCTGGCTTATCGTAAACCTCATCTGGACTACCGATTTGCTCAATATGCCCTTTATTCATTAACACAATTCTGTCTGCAACCTCTAGCGCCTCTTCTTGGTCGTGTGTCACAAAAATTGAAGTGATGTGTAAGTCATCATGAAGTTTTCTTAACCAGCGACGTAATTCTTTACGAACTTTTGCATCTAATGCGCCAAAAGGCTCATCCAATAGAAGAACACGGGGCTCTACCGCTAAAGCTCTAGCTAAAGCAATACGTTGACGCTGCCCACCTGAAAGCTGAGCTGGGAAACGGTCATGCAACCAATCTAATTGAACAAGATTAAGTAAGTCATGGACTTTTTTGGCGATTTGAGATTCTGATAAACGCTCTTTTTTATCCTTAACTCGCAAGCCAAACGCAACGTTATCAAATACAGTCATATGCCTAAACAACGCATAGTGCTGAAATACAAATCCCACATGGCGGTCTCGTACATGCTGGCTAGAAGCATCATTACCATCTAATAAAACTTGACCACTATCGGCAGTTTCTAGTCCAGCAATAATTCGTAACAAGGTTGTTTTGCCACATCCTGATGGACCCAACAATGCAACCAATTCTCCCGTTGGAAATTCAAGAGAAACATTATCTAAGGCAACAAAATTGCCGAAGTTCTTTTGGATATTTTTAACTTCAATACTCATCATTAACCCTCTATAACCGGAGCTGCATGCGTTTCAGAACGTAAACGCCACTCAACATACGATTTAATCACCAACGTAAATAATGCCAATATGGCCAAAATAGATGCCACAGCAAAAGCCGCAACGAAGTTGTACTCGTTGTACAAAATCTCGACATGCAATGGCACTGTATTTGTGTAACCACGGATATGACCAGATACAACAGAAACCGCACCAAACTCACCCATTGCCCTAGCATTACAAAGAATGACCCCATAGAGCAAGCCCCACTTAATATTTGGCAAGGTCACCTTAAAAAACATTTGCCAACCACTTGCCCCTAAAACCGTGGCAGCCTCTTCTTCTTCTCGCCCCTGAGCTTCCATTAGTGGAATAAGCTCTCGAGCTACAAATGGGAAAGTAACAAAAATAGTTGCAAGCACAATACCCGGTACGGCAAAAATAATTTTGATGTCGTGATCTTGAAGCCAACCACCGAACCATCCTTGCGCACCAAATACCAAAACATAAATCAAACCTGCAATCACTGGTGACACAGAGAAAGGTAAATCAATCAATGTAATTAATAGATGTTTACCCTTGAAATCAAATTTACTAATTGCCCAAGCAGCACTTACGCCAAAGACCAAATTAAGCGGAACTGAAATAGCAGCAGCAATGAGCGTTAACTTAATTGCAGAAATTGCATCGGGCTCAGTAATCGCCTTAAAGTAAAGCCCCGCACCTTTGCTTAAAGCTTCAAAGAAAACTGCGAATAAAGGTAATAAAAGAAATAAACCAAAAAAGCTGAGTGCAGTAATGATTAATGACCATTTAAGCCAAATTGGCTCTCGAGTTGCTGCGCTCCTCTCAAATCGTGACTGACTCATTACCTAGCCCTCCCTGCTCTTTTAGCAGTCCAAGCCTGCAATCCATTAATTGCCAATAGCATGATGAGCGAAATAACCAACATCACCAATGCAATTGCAGTTGCGCCAGCATAATCATATTGCTCAAGCTTTGTAATAATCATTAATGGCGTAATTTCAGAAACCATAGGAATATTGCCCGCAATAAAAATAACGGATCCATACTCTCCAACCGCTCTAGCAAAAGCCAATGCAAATCCCGTCAATATGGCAGGCAACAAGATTGGAAAAATAACGTACCGGAATGTTTGCCATCGATTAGCACCCAAGCTTGCAGAGGCTTCTTCTAACTCCAACTCAAAGTCTTCCAAAATGGGCTGAACCGTTCTCACCACAAAAGGCAATCCGATAAAAACTAGTGCAACCAAAATACCGTAAGGTGTAAAAGCTATCTTGATGCCCAAAGGCTCTAAATATTGACCAACCCAACCGTTCTTGGCATAGACTGCAGTTAAAGCTATACCCGTTACTGCTGTTGGTAATGCAAATGGCAAATCAACAAAAGCATCAATAATTTTTTTTCCAAAAAAATCATAGCGAATCAATACCCAAGCGAGCATTAAGCCAAAGAATGCATTGATCAATCCCGCAACAATCGACAATCCAAAACTCAAGCGGTAGGAGGCCATAACGCGCGGTGCAGTAATGACGTTCCAGAAATTCTCCCAACCTAATTGACTAGCTTTGAAAGCGACCGCAGACATTGGGATCAGAACAATCAAGCCCAAATAAAACAGCGTAAAGCCCATCGTGAGCTTAAACCCCGGAAAGATAATGTTTTTTCTATTTTTCGACATAGACAGCAAGTCTAAAAACTTCGGAGATAAATGTGAACCAATTAAAGATAATTTGCTTATGCACAAAAGAGATATAAGGAAATAGCCCCTTTTGGGGGCTATTTCCAGGCTAACTCTATGTTTAGGAAAGATATTTACTTAACAGCAATTTGATCGAATACCCCACCGTCGTTAAAGTGAGCTTTTTGCGCCTTTTGCCACCCACCAAATGCCTCATCAATGGTAAATAGCTTAACTTTTGCGAACTGTGAAGCATATTTAGCTGCAACTTTCGGGTCACGTGGACGATAGTAGTTCTTTGCAATGATTTCTTGAGCTTCAGGTGTATATAGATACTCCAAGTATGCTTGCGCCGCTTTACGTGTTCCTTTTTTATCAACAACCTTATCTACAACCGCTACTGGAGGCTCAGCCAAAATTGAAATAGAAGGGGTCACGATGTCGTATTTATCTGGACCAAGCTCTTTAACAGATAAAAAAGCCTCGTTTTCCCAGGCAATTAATACATCACCAATACCGCGCTCAGTAAAGGTTGTTGTTGAGCCGCGAGCACCTGAATCCAATACCTTAACGTTGCCATAGAGTTTTTTCACAAACTCTTTTGCAGAGGCCTCATTACCACCAGGTTGTTTGAGGGCATAAGTCCAAGCAGCTAAGTAATTCCAGCGTGCTCCACCTGACGTTTTAGGATTTGGCGTAATAATTTCTACACCAGGTTTGACTAAATCACCCCAATCCTTAATACCCTTAGGGTTGCCTTTTCTTACTAAAAATACAATGGTTGATGTATACGGTGTTGAATTATTTTTAAGTTTCTTTTGCCAATTGGTAGCTAGAAGTCCTTTTTCAGCCAAAATATCAATGTCATAGGCTAAAGCCAATGTCACAACGTCAGCATCTAAACCATCAATTACTGCCCTAGCTTGCTTACCTGAACCACCATGAGACTGTTTAAATGTAACTTCTTCTCCAGTTTTTTGCTTCCAATATGAAGCAAACAACGGGTTGTATTCTTGATATAGCTCTCTTGTTGGGTCATATGAGACATTAAGTAAAGTGGTGGCTGCAATACTTTGGCCAGCTATACCTAAACCTAGCAGTAAGGTGCTTACGATTTTCGATAATTTCATTTCAATTCCTTTATTTCGTTGATGAAATGACTTTAGATGGTCAAATTCATAAAGGGAACGAAGAAATTTTGCTTAACTTATGAAATTTTGTTGATTGTCACCCCTTGAGTCCAACTGATATCGTGTCGACAACATTCGCCAAACCTAATTTTCTGATAAGGTATGGCATATCAAAAACAAATTCATAAGTACTAAGGGAAAAAATGAAAAAAATATTGGCCAGCTTCATCGCGCTCTTATCTGTTAACGCATTTGCTCAAACCACACTACTTAACGTCTCTTATGACGTTGCTCGTGAACTTTACAAAGATATCAATCCAGCATTTATTCAAGACTGGAAGTCTAAAACAGGCGAAACTATCGTAGTCAACCAATCTCATGGCGGATCAAGCAAACAAGCAGGTGCTGTTATTGGCGGATTAGAAGCAGATGTCATCACAATGAATCAAGCACCTGATATTGATATTTTGGTCGAACGCGGCAATTTAGTAAAAGCCGATTGGCGCAAAGCATTCCCTAATGATGCAACACCCTACTCATCAGTGACTATTTTTCTTGTTAGAAAAGGCAATCCAAAGGGTATTAAAGATTGGTCAGATTTAACACGCTCAGACGTGCAAGTAATCGTTCCAAATCCAAAACTCACCGGTAATGGTCGCTATACCTATTTAGCAGCCTATGGTTATGCAATGCAAAAATATAAAGATGATGCGAAAGCTAAAGAATTTGTTCGCAATCTCTTTGTTAATGTTCCTGTTCTAGATGGCGGCGGTCGCGGTGCTACAACTACCTTTACTCAGCGCGGCATCGGCGATGTATTAGTAACCTTTGAAAACGAAGCCTCCATGATTGAGGATGAAGTCGGCAAAGGTCAGTACGAGGTCGTATACCCTTCATTAACGATTGAAGCCCCTGCTCCAGTTGCAGTTGTGGAAAAAGTTGTCGCCAAAAAAGGTACTCAAAAGCAAGCTAAGGCTTATTTAGACTTCTTATATAGCGAACAAGCGCAAGAAATTATCGCAAAACATAATTTACGTCCGCGCAATCAAAAGGTATTTAAAAAATACGCCAAAGAATTCCCAAATGTAAAAACATTTACAGTGGAATCTCAATTTGGAAGTTGGTCAAAAGCAATGAAAGATCATTTCGCTGATGGTGGCACATATGATCAAATCATCATTAAAAAATAACTCTTATTTATTCATTTGGATAAAACAACAATGAAATCAATAAAAGCTATTGCATTTTTATCCTCTTGTTTATTTGCTTGGAGTGGCCAATCACTGGCAACTCCAAGTCACAATACAAAAGGGTACACAAAGAAAGATGGCACTTTTGTCAAAGGACATCGAGCTACAAATCCAAATAAAACTCAACGAGACAATTGGTCAACCAAACCTAACTCAAATCCATATACTGGAAAAAAAGGTACGAAGAATCCAAGTAAGTAAACTTTATTTAAGGGGAAGTTAATGAATCCTAAATCAAGCAACAAAAGCACTAACTTCAACGTTTTAGAAATTGGCGAAAGTAGCTTATGGAAAAACTACACAACTAATAAAGTTAATTCATTACCAGGCATGGAAATCCCGGGTAAGTTCTTTCTAAACGAGCCTTTAGCATTAACAAGCATGGAGATTTCAATTAATTGCCTTCCAGCTGGTGGGAAAGTGCCCTTCTTACATAAACATAAAAGCCATGAGGAAGTGTATTTATTCCTCAAGGGCAAAGGACAATTTCTTGTTGATGAAACCATCATCCCAATTCAGGAAGGTACTGCTATTAAAGTAAATCCAGAAGGCATTAGATCTTGGCGCAATAATTCGACTGAAGATCTCTACTACCTCGTAATCCAGGCAACCTCAAACTCTTTAACTTCATCAGGAACCGATGACGGCATCAAAACAGAAGGTAAACCAGTTTGGCCAAATTAAACTTTGGTGGATTTGAAATGATAAAAGGGCTAATTATTTAGCCCTTTTATTTTGTATTTGTTGGCGGAAGCTGTGAGATTCGAACTCACGGAGGACTTTCATCCTCGCCAGTTTTCAAGACTGGTGCATTCAACCACTCTGCCAAGCTTCCTTAGAGATTTGAGGCTAATTTAGACCCAAATTTGTTGAAGCTGACATTATATATCTTTTCTTGATCCAAGGGCTAGATATTCAATAAGCCAGCTCTAAAAAGCCTTAGTAGCCTTTCCCAACAAATCACCTCAACCCCTTAATCTATTTGATTTTATTTAAATCATTGATGTTCTTTTTAACCTCAGTTTCCCGGGCTTAAACTCCTAAAATGCACGTTTATAGATGTTAGAATCAAGCTATGTCTTCAACCCCCAATTTAAATACGCCAGAAACCATCACTTTTAAGCCAAACCAGCTAAAAGTTGATACGGCATATCAAAAAATTGATGACGCAACATGGCAATCTTTATTTAAAAAAGCATCTGATGCTGGGGTATTTAGCAAACGTGACGATATGTTTGCTGGAAAACATATCAATCTAAGCGAAGATCGTGCAGTCTTACATACTGCACTTCGCAATTTAAGCAATAACCCAGTCTTTGATAATGGCCAGGACGTGATGCCCGCCATTAGACAAGTATGGAAACAAATCGATAATCTTTGCAACAAGCTGGTTGGCGTTACCGATATCATCCACATCGGTATTGGTGGCTCTGATTTCGGGCCACGCCTAGTCTGCAACACACTCCATCAAATTGCTCCAAACGAAAATCGACATATTCGTGCTCATTTTCTGGCAAATATTGATAGTGCTGAATTAGCTAACATCCTTGCTAAAGCTCAAGCCATTACCACTCGCGTCATTATTGTTTCTAAATCATTTACGACTTTAGAGACAATACAAAATGCGAACTCAGTAATCGAATGGCTGAAAGAAAAAGGCGTTCTACCCAGCCAACTAAATAAACACTTGTTTGGCGTAACCGCCAATCCGGTCGAGGCTGAGAATTTTGGACTCGCTAAAGAAAATATCTTTCCATTTTGGGATTGGGTAGGCGGACGCTTTTCAGTATGGTCTGCAGTTGGTCTTCCAATCGCTCTTAAATTTGGATTTAATACCTTTAAAGAATTTTTGGCAGGTGCGTTTGCCATGGATGAACACTTCAGAACTGCGCCTCCTAGCGAAAACCAACCTCTTCTTTTAGCGCTCACATTACTTCACAATCAAGAACGCTTTAATGTGAAGTCACAAGCATTAATACCCTATGCTGATGCACTCCACCACATGCCCCACTGGCTCCAACAACTTGAAATGGAAAGCAATGGTAAAAGTGCACGCATCGATGGCACGATTACCAAGGTTAGCTCACCTGCAATTTTTGGTAGCGTAGGATCAAATGCGCAGCATTCGTTTTTTCAAATGCTACATCAAGGACCAGAGATTATTCCCGTTGACTTCATTGCAGTTAAAACCCCAATGAGCAATCTTGCTAACGCTCAAGAACATCATTGGCAATTAATCGCCAATTGTTTAGCGCAAGCTCAGGCATTAGCCAATGGTCAACCCGATCCCTCTAACCTCAATGACAACATTCCAGGTGGAAGACCAAGCAATTTGGTTTGGCTACCAAAACTAGATGCTTTTAATTTAGGTTCTCTTTTAGCGCTTTATGAGCACCGCACGTTCTGTCTAGGAGTGCTTTGGGGATTAAACTCCTTTGATCAACCAGCCGTTGAACTTGGTAAAAAACTTGCAAAACCAATTCAATCAGCTTTAGCAAATCCAGAAGATAAAGAGTCAATCAATTCGCTCGATCAGATTACAGCGCAAAGAGTTCGTTGGTTGCAACAATAACTTTTTTATTTTTTACGTCTTTATCTTCATTTTTTCTTTTATTACTTTGCATGACTCACTGTTATGAATTTATCTAACTCCATTTTTAAAGCCTACGATATTCGCGGAATTATTGGCAAAACCCTTGATGCCTCAGTAGCCAATTTAATCGGCAAATCTTTCGGTTCAGCAATGCGCGAAATCGGCGAAGATTTAATTGTGGTTGGTCGAGATGGCAGATTATCCGGTCCAGATTTAATTAAAGGATTGACTGATGGCCTACTCTCAGTTGGCGTGAGTGTTATTGATCTCGGTGTTGTAGCTACACCAATGGTTTATTTTGGCACCAACATTGAGATTAATGGAAAACGCGCCAAATCAGGCATCATGATTACAGGCAGCCATAACCCTCCTGACTACAATGGGTTCAAAATGGTACTCGGTGGTCAAGCCATCTATGGCGAACAAATTCAAGCGCTCTATCAACGCATCATCAATCAACAATTTGCAGAAACAAAATCGGCAAATCGCTCAGAGTTCGATATTTTCCCGACGTACCTAGACCGAATTGTGAGTGACGTTAAACTAGCTCGCCCAATGAAAATCGCTGTCGATTGCGGCAACGGTGTTGGTGGTGCATTTGCTGGAAAACTATTTAGAGCACTAGGCTGCGAAGTTGAGGAAATGTTCTGTGAAGTAGATGGCAACTTCCCTAACCACCACCCTGACCCTGCTCATCTTGAAAACCTTCAAGATGTCATTGCCAATCTAAAACGTACTGATAATGAACTCGGCCTAGCCTTTGATGGCGATGCTGATCGCTTAGGCGTTGTTACAAAAGATGGTTCCGTTATATTCCCCGATCGTCAAATGATGCTATTTGCTAAGGAAGTACTCTCTAGAAATCCTGGAAGCCAAATTATTTATGACGTTAAGTGCACCCGTAATTTAGCAACCTGGGTCAAGCAACATGGTGGCGAGCCTTTAATGTGGAAAACTGGTCACTCACTTGTTAAAGCCAAACTTAAAGAAACAGGCGCTCCGCTTGCCGGCGAAATGAGCGGCCACATCTTCTTCAAAGACCGTTGGTTTGGTTTTGATGATGGCCTTTACACCGGCGCAAGATTACTAGAAATCCTCAGCCGCGAGAAAGATCCGAATCAAACCTTACTTGATTTACCAGATGCAATCTGCACTCCAGAAATTCAATTGCCATGTGCTGAAGGCGAGCCATTTGAATTACTAGAGGAAATCAAAGCAAATGCTAAATTTGCTACATCTCAAACAGTTAATACAATCGATGGGGTTCGCGTTGAGTATGCAGATGGCTTTGGACTTGCTCGTCCATCCAACACTACCCCTGTTGTTGTGATGAGATTTGAGGCAGATAGTGAAGAAGCTATTGCTCGGATTAAAGCAGAATTTAAAATAGCGATTTTGGCAGCTAAACCAGATGCTAAATTACCGTTCTAATCATTTTAAAAATAATTGAAATACAAAAAAGCCGCTAGTTAAAAACTTAGCGGCTTTTTTATTAAAGAAATTTAAATTAGATCGTAATTTTTTTAATCTCTTTAATGGCGTTCTTGGAATCGACCAAAATGACTTTAGGAATAAATGTTTTTGCGTCAGCTTCAGTCATTGATCCATAAGTACAAATGATTAATAAGTCGCCAACATGAGCTTTTCTAGCGGCAGCGCCATTTAAAGAAATTGCGCCAGATCCACGTGGAGCCTTGATGATATATGTGGAGAAACGTTCGCCATTATTAATGTTATAGAGTTCAATCTTCTCAAACTCTCTCATATCGGCAGCATCAAGCAAATCCTCGTCAATTCCACAGGATCCCTCGTACTCCAAATCGGCTTCAGTAACTACTACGCGATGCAATTTTGCTCGCAGCATGATGCGTTGCATAAATTTTCCTCCAGGCGGGGATTTTACCAGTGAAAAAGGCTTCTTTGCTCAATAGACACCATGAAAGCACCCTCGACATCAGTTAACATACTCCAATCATGACAAATTTAGCCAATTCCACCAATAACTTAACCAGTTATGACTTCTCATTACCCAGCGTTGACGGTCCTACATGCATCGCTAGCGCTTGGGCCAGAACTCCTAAAGCCTTGTCTTTAGAGGAAAAAAACCTCGTTAAATCGAAAATTAAGACACTTTTAAAGCAACGTAATGCCGTTATTGTTGCCCACTACTACGTTGATGGCGATATTCAAGATTTAGCCCTTGAAACTGGTGGTTTTGTTGCGGATTCTCTAGAAATGGCTCGTTTTGGTCGTGATAACCCTGCAACTGAACTCATTGTTGCTGGTGTGCGTTTTATGGGTGAAACATCAAAGATCTTAAGCCCCCAGAAAAAAGTACTCATGCCGGATCTGGAGGCAACCTGCTCTTTAGATTTAGGTTGCCCAAGTGAAACTTTCAATCAATTTTGCGACGCCCACCCAGACAGAACCGTGGTCGTCTATGCCAATACCAGCGCTTCGGTCAAAGCTCGTGCAGATTGGATGGTAACTAGCTCATGCGCTCTAGCTATCGTGCATCAATTAAAGCAAGAAGGTAAAAAAATTCTTTGGGCTCCAGATAGACATCTTGGTCGCTACATCCAAGATCAAACAGGTGCTGACATGGTGATGTGGGATGGCGCATGTATCGTGCATGATGAATTTAAAGGCGAAGAATTAGCCCTCCTCAAAGCTAAACACCCTAATGCTCAAATTTTGGTTCATCCTGAATCTCCTGCTAGCGTAGTTGAACTAGCTGATGTCGTTGGTTCAACTTCTGCCATGCTCAAAGCTGTCATCGAAGGTAATGCGACGGAATATATCGTTGCAACCGATAAAGGCATCCTGCATCGTATGCGTCAATTAGCACCCAATAAGAAATTGATTGAGGCACCTACCGCCGGTCAAAGTGCAACCTGCAAAAGTTGCGCAAACTGCCCCTGGATGGCAATGAACGGTCTTCAAGGTATCTTAAATTGCTTAGAAAATAACTCTGGCGAGATCCACGTTGAGGAAAGCACTCGCATCAAAGCACTTGCCTGCATTGAGCGCATGTTGGACTTCACAAAAAATCACCCTGAACTTCTCGCTAAAGCTCAACATGGCTTTGTAAAAAATATTGGCGCGGCTTAAAAAGCTCACCATCCAACTCTACTTAATACTGATTATGTTTGATTACAACGAAACTCTTGAACAAGCACGCAAACGAAATGTCCATGACGCTCTAATGGAAGATATGGGCAAGTGTGACTGGACAGCCAAGCTAATTAATCCATCAGAGAAAGTTCAAGCTCACGTTGTCGTCAAACAAGATAATGCTGTTCTCTGTGGCAAAGATTGGTTTAACGACTGTCTCTTAACTCTGGACCCTAAAGCCACAATTGACTGGAAATATGCTGAAGGCGATGTGATGAAAAATCAATCGACCGTTTGTGAAATCACAGCAAACGCTAGAGCCTTACTTTCAGCAGAAAGACCTGCTCTCAATTTCCTTCAATCTTTATCCTGGACAGCAACGATTACCCACAACCATGTAAAGGCTATCGAAGGAATTTCCCCAAATCCTAAAGGATGTGCAATTCTTGATACTCGCAAAACTATTCCTGGCATGCGTCAGGCTCAAAAATATGCGGTTCGAGTTGGCGGCGGTCAAAACCAACGACTCGCTCTTTGGCATGGCATATTAATTAAAGAAAACCATATTACTGCAGCTGGTGGTATTGGCGCAGCTCTTAAAGCTGCGTTTGCACTTAACTCTGGTGTGGATATTCAAATTGAAGTCGAATCAATTGCTGAACTTAAAGAAGCTTTAGATAACGGTGCTAAAAGCGTTTTAATTGACGACTTCTCACTTGATGATATGAAAGAAGCAGTAAAAATCAACGCTGGCCGCGCATTACTTGAGGTTTCCGGTGGAGTAACACTTGATGCACTCAAGAAAATTGCAGCAACAGGCGTTGATCGAATCTCTATCGGTAAACTAACAAAAGATGTAATTGCAGTCGACTATTCAATGCGTGTGATTAAACGTTTACCGGCGTGAGAATCGTCGGGTAAGATACCGCAAAAGTCTGCGGATAGTCGCGACTGTAATGCAATCCGCGACTTTCTTTACGAAGAAGTGCTGATCTAACAATTAACTCAGCACACACCAATAAATTGCGCAATTCAATTAAGTCTCGCGTGACTTTAAAGTTAGCGTAATAATCATTAACCTCATTGCGTAATAATTCAATACGGTGCAATGCTCGCTCCAACCTTCTATTGGTTCTTACAATTCCTACGTAATTCCACATCAATGAACGCAGCTCATCCCAGTTGTGAGAAATCACAACCTGCTCATCCGCATCTTCAACCTTACTCTCATCCCAAGGCTTAATCTGTGGAATCTCAATCGCGGGATCCCCCAAAATAGCGTTTGCAGTTGTCTTTCCAACAACTACACACTCTAATAAAGAATTACTCGCTAAACGATTAGCGCCATGCAAGCCAGTATAAGTAGCCTCTCCAACCGCATATAAACCAGGCAAATCTGTATGACCCTGTAGGTCAGTCAAGATGCCTCCACAGGTATAGTGAGCAGCTGGCACAACAGGAATTGCTTGCTTCGTAATATCAATCCCTAAACTCATACAACGCGAATATATTGTTGGAAAGTGCTCTTTCAAGAACTCAGCGCCTAAATGCGTCGCATCCAACAACACATAATCTAAACCATGTTTTTTGATTTCAAAGTCAATGGCGCGAGCCACAATATCCCTAGGAGCCAACTCGCCACGTGGATCATGACTTTCCATAAATCTCGTACCATCAGGCAGTTTCAGTTGACCACCTTCGCCACGTAAGGCTTCTGTGATTAAGAATGTACGCTCTTGCGGATGATACAAACAGGTTGGATGAAACTGGATAAATTCCATATTACCTACACGACAACCTGCTCGCCATGCCATTGCGATGCCATCGCCCGTTGCCGTATCAGGATTAGTTGTGTATTTGTAAACCTTACCAACACCACCTGTAGCCAATACAACATCACTGGCAGCAAAAGCTTCGATGCGATTATTTTTAATGTCGAGTGCATACACACCATAACAACGATCAGTTTCGGGGGTAACCTGCTTTTTCGGTTTACCTTTACTTTGTAGATGCTTCTCAGTAATAAGATCTAAAGCAATCCAATGCTCTAACAACGTGATATTGGGATGCGCCCTGGCTTTGGCCAATAAAGCATCATGTATAGCTTTACCTGTTGCATCTGCAGCATGTGCAATGCGACGGTGCGTATGTCCACCCTCTTTGGTTAAATGCAAACCCATAGGTCCTTCAGGGTCTGCTGAGAATGGTACATCTTGCTTAATTAACCATGAAATAGCATCTGAACTATTTTCAGCAATATAACGTGCAGTCGATTCAATCACTAAGCCAGCGCCAGCATCTAAAGTGTCACTGACATGAGAGTCAATACTATCTTTTTGATCCAGCACACCTACAATACCGCCCTGAGCCCAGGCGGTTGCTCCCTCGCCTAGTTGACGCTTAGCCATGACTAACACTTTACGTTTGTCTGCAACCTCTAAGGCCACTGTCAAACCAGCTAAGCCTGCACCAATAACGATCAGATCGTAGTTGGTAACATAGTCGACATCAACATCAACTTTCGCGGCATTGTTTGATTGTGTGTTCAAAAAAATCCTTATTTAAAAGCAAGAGCTGATAGTTATATATTCTCTATCAGACCCATCAAAATCTACATTAAGCCTAACTTTTTACCATTTTTTAGAGCTACTCGCCAAAACATTTACCAAAGGGCTAATAGCGCCGCTCAATACCAACTTATTTAGTTCCCCAATTTTACAGAACAGTAAACAGTTCCAATACAATAAAGTCCATTATTTGGCCAATTTACCTACGATTTTTTATATGTCTGAACAACTCACCATCAAGTTCTTTAAACTCTTCATAACGGCTTGTATCATTACTACCCTTTCCGCTTGCTCTAGCTTAGTCAGAAAGCCTGCTGTCCCTAAGAATGAAGAAGCAAATGTCACCATTAATGGTCTTAAGGACATCCGTTACCTACCAATGACAGAAGTAGGCATTGAAAAAATGGCACAAGATCTAATGATTACTCAGAAAGATCGAAAAAAATTAATTAGCAATAATTTAATTGAGCCAAAAGTTAACTTTTTATCAATCTCCGGCGGTGGGGATAACGGTGCTTTTGGGGCTGGATTATTAAATGGTTGGACAAAAGCGGGTAATCGACCTAGTTTTGACCTAGTCACTGGCATTAGTACAGGCGCATTGATAGCCCCATTTGCATTTTTAGGCCCTGAATACGACTATGTCTTGAAAAAGGTCTACACAGAGACTTCGCCTAAAGATATTTACGAAGCTAATGGCATTGCATCCGTCTTTTTTAAAGATGCCCTCGCTGACAGCTCTCCACTATTTAACTTAATCTCAAAATACGTGGATGAAGACTTTTTGAAGAAAGTCGCTTATGAATACCAAGTAAATAAAAGATGGCTGTTAATTGGCACAACAAACATTGACGCAGGTGCGCCAGTCCTATGGAATATGGGGAAAATTGCCTCTGCCGGCACACCTGAATCGTTGGACCTATTCCGTCGGATCTTACTTGCATCAGCGTCCGTTCCTGGCGCCTTCCCTCCAATCCTGTTTGAAGTTCTTAGCGGACAAACTAGCTATGACGAAATGCATATCGATGGCGGCGCATCCTCACAAGTATTTTTGTATCCATCCGCTGTTTCAAACAAAACAGTCATTAACCAATCACGCAATCAAAATCGCGCGCAGGCCTACATCATCAGAAACTCTAGGGTTGATAGCGACTGGATGGAAACCGAGCGACATACTTTAAAAATTATTGCTAGAGCAGTCAGCAACTTAATTCAGTCCCAAAGTAACGGAGACTTGTATAGAATTTATGAAACAACTCGCAAAGATAACGTTGGCTTTAATCTAGCTTACATTGGCCCAGACTTTAAAGTCGAACATAAACAAGAGTTTGACACCCCTTATATGAAAGAACTATTTAACTACGGCTATCAACGAGCTAGTGCCGGTTACGTCTGGGATAAACAACCCCCTGGCTTCAAAAATGCTTTAGATCTTGATGTTCAACAAAACACCGAACTCAACAATAAGCCTGCAAAAGAAAAATCTAAATCAGTAAGAAAAGGTGCGAATCAAAAATCAGCTAATTTGAATTGACTGAAATTAATCGACGACTACTTACAAAGAAATTAGGGTGCTAAGCACCCTAATTTCTTTTCGACTCAACTAGATAATTAGTGTGTCTTTAAATGCGCAAAAAAAGGCTGCATCACTTCTGGGGTTAATTGATCTAATGAGTAGCGCCATTTGGGATTATTGTCTTTATCAATAATGAGCGCTCTTACACCTTCAACAAAGTCACCCTCTTTAAGCCACACCTTAACCAAACCCAACTCCATTTCAAAACATTGGGCTAGATTTAATTGTTTTCCATACCTAAGCATCATTTGAGTACCAACCATTGAAATCGGTGATCGCTTAGCCATTAAGGCATAGGTCTGTTCTGCCCACTCCTTGATCTCTGGAGATGATTCGGATTTCAGAGAGTCCATGATCTCAACAATACTATTTAAAGAAAAATGATGATCAATTGCACTTCTCATTTTTTCTAGTTGACTTGGCAAGGCATGAGCTCTTGCACTAAGTTGTTCTAACAAATGTTTAATATCGGATGCCGCATCAGCAGTCCATTGCATTTCATTTAAACCGGATTTGAAGGCTTCCAATTTCTCAGCGTCTAAAAAATAATTTGCAAGACCGGAGTACAAAGCATCTTCAGAATTAATAGTAACGCCGGTAAGCCCTAAATAATTACCAAGAGCTCCTGGACATCTTGATAAAAAGTAACTTCCACCTACATCTGGGAAAAATCCGATAGCTGATTCAGGCATCGCAATCTTAGAACGTTCTGTGACAATTCGGAAAGCCCCACCTTCAGACAAGCCCATACCACCGCCCATCACCAATCCATCCATGATTGCGATATATGGTTTGGGATACTCAAAAATATACTGATTTAATGTGTACTCTTCTTTAAAAAATGAGACGTTATCACCTTTGCCAAAGACTTCGTTTTCATAGACACTGCGAATATCACCGCCAGCGCACAAACCCCGCTCACCTTCGCCAAGTACAACAACCGCCTTAATGCGATCATCCTTCTCCCATTGGAGCATCGCTTTGCGCATAGCGCTAACCATCTCATAATTTAGGGAGTTCAATACTCGCGGACGATTTAACCTGACGTAACCAACACCATTAACGATATTACAAATGACATCACTCATCTAGATTTCCTACAAATTTTGATTGATTGAAACAATTATTAATGATTAATAAAAATTTTAAGGGGTTAAATCTCTTGCTCGATCTTATTACTAAGGATCCCAATCCCCTCAATTTCAATCTCACAAATATCGCCATGCTTCATGAACACAGGCGGCGTCCTCGCATAACCCACTCCCGCCGGGGTTCCTGTAATTACAACATCTCCAGGCTCAAGTGTCATACATTCTGTAATCAAAATTAAAGTTTCTACAATACCCCATAGAAAATCCTTGGTGTTTGCATCTTGCATTACATTCCCATTAAGGCGAGATTGAATCCTCAATCCATCTGCAGCCTTAGGTAACTCCTCTGGAGTTACCAACCAAGGGCCAAATGCCCCTGTTTTGTCGAAATTTTTACCAATCGTCCATTGATTAGTTTTACGTTGGTAATCTCGAATACTTCCATCATTAAATAAGCTATATCCAGCAATACAATCCAATGCATTTTCTTTGGTTAAATGCCGAGCGGTCTTGCCCACAACAAAGGCTAACTCAGCTTCATAATCAAGCTTGTCAGAAACCTTAGGCAAAACAATAGATGCTTGGTGCGCTGTTAAAGAACTAGTGCCTCGCATAAAAAAACCTGGGTACTCAGGCCTTGAATGTCCGCCCTCTTTTGCATGATCCGCATAATTTAGGCCAAGGCAAACGATTTTTCCCGGTTTATCAATTAACGGTATGAAGCGAATATTTGTTAAAGGCAAATATGAGTTATGTCCTTTAACCAACTCAGCAACACGACTCAAGCCTTCACTAGTATTCAGAATACCAAATAAGGTTTTAGGCAAACTTGGATCTAATTCATTAAGGTCCAAATACTCTTTTGCAGAGCTGTCTTTTAAAACGCCAACTCGCTTGTCGCCATTTGGCTTTTGAAAACTAAATAATCGCACAACGCCTCCTATTTTTTCTTATTACAAGAGGATACTACTTTCTTGATATTAAGTTTTAATGCCCCTTTTTAAGCCTTTACCTTAGCAGGATCGTTATACTTAAGTTAGTTAGACAAAGGCTTTTCAGTGCGGCAACGACTCATTACCTACTTCTTATCAACACGGCCTAAATTTTTAAGCATTACTGCCCTTGGGGTATTGATTGGTTTTAGCATTCAAAATCAACAAATAGATCAACCCACCAATTGGTATATGCTGCTTACTGTCTTGCTTCTCGCTTTGTTAGCACACAGCGCTGCCAATGTGCTCAATGACTATTACGATGAGCTCAATGGCTCAGACAAAATAAATGTATCTCGTATTTCTCCATTTACTGGAGGTAGTCGATTTATTCAGGACAAGATATTAAGCCCCACTCAAATTCGAAACATTGCAATCACCTTATTTAGCATCGCTATCATAGGCGGCATCATACTTTGCTTTCTAAGCTCACCATATTTAATTTGGATTGGCATTTTAGGCATTTTTTTAGGATGGTCTTATTCGGCAAATCCAATGAAGTTAATGAGTCGAGGTGTATGGGGCGAAATAGCGATCATTCTCTGCTGGGCATTAATCATCATTGGCTCAAACCTTATGCAAAGCAGTCAAATAAATACTCCCGCAATATTTGAGGGATTAGCCTACGGCTTATTTATCGCCAACATCTTATTGGTCAATCAGATCCCTGATATAGACGCAGATCAATCTGCTTCAAAATTAACCTTGGCTGTCAAAGTTGGCGATGCAAATGTTTGGAAATGGTTCTTAGGCTTTTTACTATCTGCCAATGCCATCATCGTTGTTGGTTACTTCTTGAAGATCTTTAACTTAAGCATCTTGTTAACACTTTGCACTCTAGTTTTAGGCATAAACCTCTCATACAAACTTAAGACGCATTATGCGAATCGAGCCAAACTTACTGAGTGCATTAAACAAACAATCTTACTTGCACATTTATTTGGCCTAATTCTATTAATTAGTAATTGGCTTTAGTCGTTTAAGCATCATTAGCAATACAACACCAATTGCAAGTACTACAGCTGTAATCTCCAATGCGCCGTTATAACTGCCAGTTGCATTAGCAATGTACCCTGACATGGCCGGGGCAATAATTTGAGCCAACCCATAACTTAAAGTTAATTTAGCCATAGCTTTTGCTGGATTATTTGGGAAAGATCTTCCTACTAAAGACAATGCCAAACTAACAATTCCAACAAAAGTATTACCGTAAAGAATGCCACTAATGACATTTAAACTAACGTCAGTGGTGAGTACAGGCAATATGACAGAGATCACTTGCAAGCCATAGGCAAGCATTAACGCCTCAATCTGCCCGATTCTAATTGCAACCTTATCCCATAAGAATGTAGATGGTGCCGCAGCCAAGCCAATCAATACCCAAATCCAACTACCCACCCCAGAGAGTTCAGGCAACTTCTCTAGAATCGCAACAATAAAGGTCGCGCTAACTACAAACCCAAATCCACCACAAAAATAGGCGGCAATCAAAATATTCATCCATTTTTTAGATGGTACTTGCTGCACAGACTCTGCAGAACTAGCTACTGGCACATCCGCAGGCGCCGGCATCCAAAGATATGCCGGGATTAATAAAGCAATACCCAAAATACCCATCGCAATCCACAACTCATTCCATTGCAAACTACTTGCCATCAATCCAACAGCAAGGCCCGAGAATGAAATACTTAAACCTAAGCCTGCAAAATGTAATCCTAGTAATGGTTTGAATTGATTACGCATGAGCCAGTTCATAATCAAGCCAGATGCAATCAGCATGCCACAAACCGAAGTGAGGCCTCCGATATAACGAAGAATTGCCCATAGCACCAAATTATCAGTTAGACCCATTGCAATCGTACTCAAGACCGCAACCACTAAGCCAACACGGTAAATATAGAATTTGATACTTAGTTGACTGATTGAGGCAGCTAACAATGCGCCTGACATATAACCCATATAGTTAAATGTAGCCAGCCAACCACCTGCTAAATAAGAAAGACCAACCTGAGCCTTCATAATTGGCAAAAGTGGCGTGTAAGTGAATCGCGCAATCCCGATCGTTAATAGCAATGAACATATACCAGCCATAAGCACTCGATATCGTTGCGCATTAAGTGAGGTCATTGTTATCCAGTCAGGTTGATATCAAGTAAACACTAGGATAACAAAATTTACCTAAACCTACCGAAAATGGAAATACTTCTAAAAACTATCTAAGTTTTTCTACAGTTAGGATTTTGATTTAACTGTCATACAAGAAACTTTATTCTGAGCCAAACTGAATTCTTGAGATTTCTGAAGCCTCTCATCATTTGCAGGGTGGGTTGAAAGAAATGCGAGCGCCGGGCCCTTTCCTAATTCTTCCATTTTTGATGCAAATCGATAACTACCGCACGGGGAATATCCTGCAGCCATTGCTAGTTTCATGCCAAATAAATCTGAGTCACGCTCATCATCTCTACTGTAAGAAAGTCCAGCCCCCTTTACAACATTACCAACTAACAAACCGCTGTAAGGAATAAAGTAACTTGAAATCATACCGAGTGTCTGGCTTGCCACATTAATTGCAACTTCCCTATTTTTTCCATAATCAGGCTGAGTATGACCTGCTTGATGATGTCCTAGTTCATGCCCTAAAACATTTGCAAGAACATCAGGATCACCGCCAAATTGACGCATGAAACCTTTAGTAAAAATCACAAAGTAACGACCATCTTGAAGCGTAGCAAATGCATTGATATCGGAACTACTACTAAAACCAACAACAAATGGAATTGGGCTAATCGCTAAGAATTTTTTACGGACAATCGCAATATTTTGAGAGCCTAAAACATTGAGATCTAAAACTTCGTAATCCTGAGAAGGTTTAACACTCCCTTTTTCCGCCGATAACCACCAAGCTTCATTAGGAATTTGAATCACTGAACTTTGTTGAGTTTTAGTTGTAGAACAACCAAACATTATCGATGTTAGAAAAAGAATCGCAATAATGTATCGAGTTCTCAATTAATCTTCTCTAGTTTATAAATTAGGACCCCTGGCGGAGAGGGCGGGATTCGAACCCGCGGTAGGTTTGACCCTACACCTGATTTCGAGTCAGGCACCTTCGACCACTCAGACACCTCTCCTGCTTTTTATGTTTCCGATACTTTTTTAAACTTTTCAGTGATGAGTTATTGCGCTTTCAATAACTCAAGGCCGCCCATATAAGGTTGAAGTGCTTTAGGAATCTTAATGGAACCATCTTCTAATTGATTATTTTCTACAAGAGCCACTAAACATCTTCCGACAGCTAAACCAGAGCCATTGAGCGTGTGAATTAGCTCTGGCTTACCTTGACCTTCTTTTGTTCTTGCTTGCATTCTTCTTGCTTGAAAATCCCACATTGTTGAACAAGAACTAATCTCTCGGTAAGTGTTTTGAGATGGAATCCAAGCTTCTAGGTCATAAGTCTTAGCACTACCAAAGCCCATATCTCCAGTACATAAGAGAAGTCTACGATAAGGAATCTCTAGCGCCTCCAAAATTGCTTCAGCATGCAAAGTCAATTCTTCTAGAGCATCTAGAGATGTACCGGCTTTTACAAGCTGAACTAACTCAACTTTTTCAAACTGATGCTGACGAATCATTCCTTTTACATCTCGTCCATAGCTACCAGCCTCAGATCTGAAACATGGCGTATGAGCTACAAATCTCTTTGGCAACTCCTCCGCTGGAAGAATCGAGTCACGCGCCATATTAGTCACAGGCACTTCTGCAGTCGGTATCAAATAGAAATTCTCTATCCGACCTTCACCCTCCTCACCCTCGTCGGCACCACCCATTTTTCTTGGTACTTTAAATAAATCTTCTTCAAACTTAGGCAATTGACCAGTCCCAGTCATACTTGCTGCATTAACCATCAATGGGACATTAACCTCTTCATATCCATGCTTGTCCACATGCGTATCCAACATAAATTGGGCCAAGGCTCTATGTAGCCTAGCCATTTGACCGCGCATCACCACAAATCTTGAACCACTGATTTTGGCAGCAACTTCAAAATCAATTCCTAAGTTGACACCAAGATCTACGTGATCTTTAACCGGGAATGTGAAATTAGTTGGCGTACCCCACTTTTTAATCTCTTGATTATCAGACTCATCTTTGCCGACTGGCACACTCTCATGCGGAATATTTGGAATACCAGACAAAAATTCTTGTAATTGAGCTTGCAAGATCTCAAGACGTTGCGCACTTTGATCCAAGTCTTGATTAACTTGATTGACCTGAGCCATTTCAGCGCTAGCATCTTCACCCTTGCCTTTTTTCATACCAATTGCTTTAGATAACTGATTGCGTTGCGATTGCAACTGCTCAGTTTTCGATTGAATCTCTTTACGCTCACTCTCAAGCGAACTAAATTTTTCCGTATCCAATACAAACTTACGTGTTGCTAATCGTTTAGCAACATCAGCTAAATCTTTACGGAGTAATTGTGAGTCAATCATATCTAAACCAGTTTCTATTAAAAGGGTCTATTAAATTAAAAATTATTTCATGCGAACAACTTCAGCACCCTTGGGCGGCACAAAACTAAATTTGCTTGCAGGGACTGTAATATTTGTTTTAATTTTACTGAAGGTCAATATAACGATATTGCCAAATGTGTCATATAACTCCATGACCTGGGGTTGATCATTTTGCATACCGATATTAATTTTGCCGTAAGGCATATCTTGTTCTGCATTTTTAGCTGCCTTAGGTGTCAACTCTACCCAAGCCAAACCTACCCTATCTTCTTGTGGGTTAATGTTAAAAAACTGCTCAAGCGCGGAGTCACCGAACAAAATTGCTGCTGGCGTAGATGCCAGAGCTTGATTAGCAGGCCTGTAGGTGGCTTGATTTAAATCTTTATCCCACATTAATAATTGACGCCCATCCGCAATCAATAATTGCTCGTAAGGCTTTAGTGTTTCCCAAGAAAACTTACCAGGTCTAACAAAAATAAATTTGCCGGAAGTTTGTCGTGTAATTTTAGGCTTACCATCTTGTGAGTTTTTTACGCTCATTTGCTGCTGAATAAATTCTCCTTCAGCACTCTTGACCTGCTTCGTAAAGGCTTTTAATTGCTCAGTAGCATCCAAGGCCATTACTGGCGATATTAGCAAAGTAAAGCTAATACAGATAGCGAAGGATTTGAAAAATTTTACAAACTTCATGAATGACATGATCACTTATCGATCGCCGCCAGGGACCAAAATTTCTCGTGTACCACTTCCCGACATTTTTGAAACCAATCCCGCTTTTTCCATATCCTCAAGCAATCTTGCTGCACGGTTATAACCAATACGCAAATGACGCTGCACTAATGAAATCGATGCACGTTTATTTTCAAGAACAATCGATACAGCTTGATCATAGAGTGGATCAGCCTCACCGCCTGCGCCACCATCATCAATGCCGCCAGACTCTTCAGTACCACCTTCAAGAATGCCTTCAATATAGTTCGGTGGATTACGCTCTTTTAACCATGTCACAACGCGATGCACCTCATCGTCAGAGACAAAAGCGCCATGCACACGATTAGGTAAACCAGTACCAGGTGCCATATAAAGCATGTCACCCATGCCTAATAAACTTTCAGCACCCTGCTGATCAAGAATGGTGCGGCTATCAACCCGACTACTAACCTGGAAAGAAATCCTCGTTGGCACGTTTGCCTTAATCAACCCGGTAATGACATCTACACTCGGACGCTGTGTGGCCAATACCAAATGAATACCTGCAGCACGCGCTTTTTGAGCAATACGTGCAATTAACTCTTCTAGCTTCTTACCAACAACCATCATTAAGTCAGCTAACTCATCAATCACAATCACAATTGTTGGAGCTTTATTTAATGGCTCTGGATCATCCGGCGTTAAGCTAAATGGGTTATACAGATGCTCACCCTTCTCTTCAGCTTCCTGAATCTTCTTATTAAAGCCAGCCAAATTACGTACGCCAAACTTACTCATCAGTTTGTAACGGCGATCCATTTCTTTAACAGCCCAGTTCAACGCATTACTTGCTTGACGCATATCAGTTACTACTGGGCATAAGAGATGTGGAATATCCTCATACATCGCCATTTCTAACATCTTAGGATCAATCAGAATCAATTTCACTTCATCAGGCTTAGCCTTGAAGAGCATCGATAAAATCATGGCATTAATACCAACCGACTTACCAGAACCTGTCGTACCTGCAACTAAGCAATGAGGCATTTTTGCCAAATCAGAAACCATTGGCGTTCCTGATATGTCTTTGCCCAATGCCAAGGTTAATAGTGACGGACTTGAGTTGTATATTTGAGACCCCAAAATCTCTGACAAGCTAATCGTTTGACGAGCAGGATTTGGCACCTCTAGACCCATACAAGTTTTACCTGGGATCGTTTCCACAACTCGCAGAGCTTGTGTTCCTAACGCTCGATTTAAATCTTTACTGAGATTAACGATTTGACTACCCTTAACACCAACTGCAGGCTCAATCTCATACCTCGTAATCACAGGTCCTGGATAAGCAGCAATAACCGTCACATCTACACCGAAATCTTTAAGCTTTCTTTCAATTAATCGTGATGTAAATTCCAACGTATCTGCAGAAATTGTTTCTACAACTGCTTTAGGCTCATCTAATAAAGAAATTGGTGGCAACTCTGAGTCAACAATCTCAGCAAAAAGCGGCTGTTGCTTTTCTCGTTCAACACGTTCACTAACCTGAATTTTTAATGGCTGACGAACAATTTGAATCGTTGGGGCAATATCAAATTTCTCCAACTCCTCTTCAACCAACTCTTCTCTCTCAACGGCTGCTTGCTCGCCAATCTTTCTATCTTCTTCAGATTCACGACGGTAACGCAATCGCATGTAAGACAATTCTAAGAAACGTCCTACCTGCTCAGATAATGAGAGCCATGAGAAATGTAGGAATAAAGAAAGTCCTGCGCAGAAAATCACCAACAGTACAAGTGTAGAGCCTGTAAAGCCAAGCAATGACGCAAGAGGATCTCCAATCAACTCACCAAGTACGCCACCAGGTCCACCCGGCAATTGCATACTCAATGAATGCAATCGAATTGACTCAAGCGCCATACTTGATCCGATTGTCAGAATAAAACCTAACCAACGTACCCAAATAGAGTCCTTTGGTAAGTCAACGACATCTTCTTCTGGACGATTTAACCAATCTGGCTGAACGACATCCTTCCAACCTTGATAAACCCTGCGCGCAAAGAGCACCACCCACCAATAAGCCGATACGCCAAAAACATAGAGCAATAAGTCAGCTAAAAAAGCGCCGGCCTTTCCGCCTAAATTATTAATCGCGCCACCACTTGCGTTAGACCAAGCAGGATCAGTTTTTGTGTAGGTAACCAAAATTAAGAAAAGGCCAACGCAGGCTGCCATTGCGACAAGCCACTTAATCTCAGCCAATAATTTGGCGAATCGCTGTGAATTTTCAGAAGGCATAAAACTTAAGTCTTCCCCTCTTTGGGATGTGCTTTTTTTACTCAATTTGGACTGGGAAACTTTTTGACGCATGTTCTCAAGATTGTAAACCGCATTCTTGATTTTTAAGGACTTTTTGAAATTACCTCAATTCTCTGACAAATCTTTATAATTTGCCTATGACTACGACAACTCCAAAACACGCAAAAGTACTTATTTTGGGCTCAGGCCCTGCTGGTTACAGCGCAGCCGTTTATGCTGCTCGCGCAAACCTTAATCCCCTATTAATCACAGGCTTAGCCCAAGGCGGCCAACTGATGACTACGACTGACGTAGAAAACTGGCCGGCTGACCCAAATGGCGTTCAAGGGCCAGAGCTCATGCAGCGTTTTTTAGAACACGCCCAACGCTTCAATACAGAAATCGTATTCGATCACATTCATACAGCTGCTCTGACAGAAAAACCGATCCGCTTGGTAGGCGACTCAGGTACCTATACATGTGATGCCCTCATTATTTCAACTGGGGCATCAGCTCAATACCTTGGACTGCCTACTGAAGAAAAATTCATGGGTAAAGGCGTTTCCGCTTGCGCTACTTGCGATGGCTTTTTCTATCGGAATCAAGACGTCTGCGTCATTGGTGGTGGTAATACGGCGGTTGAAGAAGCCCTTTATCTAGCTGGTATTGCCAAAAAAGTGACCGTTATCCACCGTAGAGATAAATTCAGAGCTGAGCCTATCCTGATTGATCGCCTCATGGCTAAAGTTGCCGAAGGCAAAGTAGAAATCAAATGGCATAGCACTGTTGATGAAGTACTTGGTGACAATACAGGCGTTACAGGCGTTCGTATTGCTAAAACCGATGGCAGCAAAGAAGATATTCCAGTTCAAGGAATGTTCGTAGCCATTGGCCATAAACCAAATACTGACTTATTTGTAGGTCAATTGGATATGGAAAACGGTTACCTCAAAACCCGTAGTGGCACCCAAGGCAATGCAACAGCCACTAATATCCCAGGTGTATTTGCAGCTGGCGACGTTCAAGACCATATTTATCGCCAAGCAATCACCAGCGCTGGTACCGGCTGTATGGCGGCACTTGATGCACAGCGTTACCTCGAATCAATCGAATAATTCATTCGCTTGATTTAAAAAGGCCACATCTGTGGCCTTTTTTATTACCTAAGCATCAATTAAAAAATCTCCTTTAAAGATAAAGGGTTAACTAGCGATTTACCCTTAAAGTAGTGCTTTTTGAAGCAAAAAACCGAGGGTGGCAAGCCTTAATTTGATAAGATTGCGCCAGTCATTTAATCGCCTATCGGAGAAAGCATGAGCTTAAATAAAGTTAAAGCAGGTAAAAATATCCCTGAAAGCTTCAACGTCATCATTGAGATCCCAATGAATGCGGATCCAATCAAATACGAAGTTGATAAAGAAAGCGGAGCAATCTTCGTTGACCGTTTTATGGGTACAGCAATGCACTACCCTTGCAACTACGGTTACATCAACAACACAATCGCTGATGACGGAGATCCTGTAGACGTTCTCGTTATTACTCCGTTCCCATTATTCCCAGGTGTGGTTGTAAGCTGCCGCGCTATTGGCGTATTGCAAATGGATGACGAAGCTGGTGGCGATGCTAAATTGCTTGCAGTTCCAGAAGACAAAATTCTTCCGATCTACAACAAAGTTCAAAAACCAGAAGATCTTCACCCATTGATTCTTGATCAAATTCAACACTTCTTCGAGCACTATAAAGACCTCGAAAAAGGTAAATGGGTCAAAGTTAAAGGTTGGGAAGGCAAAGAAGCTGCCCATAAAGAAATTCTTGATGGCGTAGAGCGTTACAACAAAGCTAGCAAGTAATTTAAGGGGCTATTGCCCCAATAGAGATGTATCTTTAGGGACACATTGTGATTGAAATGTCATAATCACAATATGTCCCTAAATTCTTTTCAACATTCTCGTTTTAAAGTTGCATTAGCCCAATCAAATCCTGTTCTAGGAGATCTTGCCGGCAATGCTCAAAAGATCTTAGATCAAGCTCAATCTGCATTTGAGCAAGACGCCAAATTACTCATCACCCCTGAACTATCGCTCACAGGATATCCGCCTGAAGATTTACTTTTTAGAGATGCTTTTATCAATGCGGTTTCAGAAGAATTAAACAAATTAACAAAATCACTCGCTAAATTCAAAGACCTCGCTGTAATGGTTGGCCACCCTCACCGTGAGCCTACAGGTAAAGGTCAATTTGCTTTACACAATAAAGTATCAGTGATTCGCAATGGCGAAATCATTGCAAGCTACGCCAAACAAAAGTTACCCAACCACGAAGTTTTTGATGAAGTCCGATATTTTGAACCGGGCGATAAACCATGCATCTTTGAGATTGAAGGCATCAAAATCGGCGTATTGATTTGCGAGGATGCCTGGCATTCTGGACCAGCTGCCCAAGCAAAACATGCCGGCGCTCAACTGCTAGCGATACCTAATGCTTCCCCTTATCACCTAGAAAAAGCAGACCTGCGAATTGAGGTTGTTCAATCTATCTCAATTGAAACTGGGCTGCCTGTTATTTACGTCAATGCAGTTGGCGGGCAAGATGAACTTGTCTTTGATGGCGCTTCATTCGCGCTCGATGCAAAAGGTAAATTAGTCCATCGCCTGCCACAATTTACTGAACTGTTGAGCGTCATCGAAATTGATCAATGCTCACCGCTCCAAGGGAATATTTCACCAGAACTTTCAATTGAAGCTCAGGTATATCAAGCCTTAGTTCTTGGTGTTAGAGATTATTTAGGTAAGAACGGCTTTCCAGGTGCAATTATTGGTTTATCTGGCGGCGTAGATTCTGCTCTTGTACTTGCTATTGCGGTTGACGCAATTGGCGCAGATAAAGTCAGAACTGTGATGATGCCCTCTCGCTATACCGCAGATATTTCTTGGATAGATGCTAAAGATATGGCCGACAGGCTTGGCGTTCAATATGATGAAATGCCAATCGCTCCTATGTTTGATGCTTTTGAAGGCTCTCTAGCAAACGAATTCGCTGGACTACCCATTGATGCCACTGAAGAAAATATTCAGGCACGTATTCGGGGCACATTACTCATGGCCCTATCCAATAAATCTGGTCGCATTGTTTTAACAACTGGCAACAAGAGCGAAATGGCGGTAGGCTACTGCACGCTCTATGGCGATATGGCTGGCGGTTTTGCAGTCATTAAAGATATCGCAAAAACATTGGTCTACCGACTTTGCCACTACCGCAATAGCATTTCCCCGGTCATTCCAGAACGGATCATTACCCGACCTCCATCAGCCGAACTTAGACCCGATCAAAAAGATCAAGATAGTCTGCCTGCCTATGAAGTTCTTGACGAAATTTTAGCTAGGTATATGGAAAATGATGAACCCATCGAAGAGCTTATAGCCTCAGGCTTATTGGCTGAGGATGTTGAAAAAGTGACTCGACTCATTAAAATTAATGAGTACAAGCGTCGCCAAGCACCAATTGGGGTTAGAGTCACACATAGAGCCTTTGGTAGGGATTGGCGCTACCCAATTACGTCAAAATTTAGAGCTTGAGACTCACAATCAGTTATGATCAAATAATCTAAAAGGATATAAATATGAAACAGATTACAGCCATTATTAAACCGTTTAAATTAGATGAAGTTCGTGAAGCCCTTGCTGAAGTCGGCGTTAACGGTCTCACAGTAACTGAAGTTAAAGGTTTTGGTCGTCAAAAGGGTCACACAGAAATGTACCGCGGCGCTGAATATGTGGTCGATTTTTTACCTAAAGTCAAAGTTGAAATCGTAGTCTCTAGCGCTCAAGTTGAAACAGTCATTGATGCAATCCTAAAAGCTGCAAATACTGGAAAAATTGGTGACGGTAAGATTTTTGTGGCTCCTATTGAGCAAGTTATCCGTATTCGTACCGGCGAAACAAACGAATCAGCCATCTAATCAATATTTAATACCAATAAAAAAGGCGCCCTCGGCGCCTTTTTTGCTTTGTAAATCAATTATCGACTTGATCTTTTGGTCGTAGTCTTCTTAGCCGCTTTACGAGCTGGCGCTCTTTTAGCTGCTGGACGTTTTACCGGAGTACGCTTTGGAGCTGCAGATTGTGAATGCTTAGCCAAGTCAGTTAACCCCTTTTCAGCTGCATCAACTGCATCATTAACCATGCGACGACCTTCTTTAAAAACTTTAGCGCCGGCATTAGAAACATCTCGCACAACTTTAGCCAATTGATCACCTCCAACTGGCATCTTTTTCCCAGCTTGATCAAGCCAATCTTCTAAAGATGTACGTGCTTTTTCAATATGCTTTTCAGCCTCATCAGCAACATCATCACTCATTTCTTTGAGCATACTCTTTACCTTTTTTTGGTAAACAGTCATTCTAGCTGCGGCCTCTTTTGCCGCAGCCTCCTGCAGTTCTTTGAGTTTATGAAGATCACTTTTTGCAGCAGATTTAGCAAAATCCATTGCCTGTTGCATACCAACTTTGAGCTCATGTGCATGATGCTCACTTAGTTGTTTTGCATTTTCCATGAGCTTATGAGACAAACTAAATAATTCTTTTGCTTTTTTCTGTTGCCATTCATTAAAGTCTTTTTGATTCATTTCAAACTCCTAAAAGATAAAGGGAATAGAATTACTAAATCTATAAACACAACTCTATACCTATTTATGGGCGTTGCCAATGCGCCATTGAAATATTTATGCTGCACGACAATACCTCTAAAAATCGGCAAATTGGCATCTTAATCGCGTCCATTAGCACCATTTTCTTTGCTACATTAGACGCAAGTGGCAAATGGCTAATTCAAACACTTCCCTTAATGGAGGTCGTTTGGTTGAGATTTTTTATCCACAGTCTTATTTCTGGAATTTTTCTAGGCCCTAGATACGGGTGGGCGATATTTAAAGTATCTAATCACAAATTGCAATTTATCCGGGTGCTACTCATGATTGCGATGACAGCACTTAACTTTGCAGCATTGCAATATTTGCAATTAGCTCAAACTGGTGCGGTTCACTTTTCAGTGCCAATCATGATTGCAGTCATTAGTTCTTGGTGGTTTAAAGATCATTTGCCATTAAAAAATTGGGTTGCAATATTCTTTGGGTTTATTGGCGTCTTGATCATACTTAATCCATTAAGTCATGACTTTCATCCAGCCATGTTTTTAGCATTAACAAATGCTGTGATTTATGCCATCTTCAACCTCATTACCAGAAAAGTTGCTGCAACCGATCATCCTGCAGCCACTCAATTAATGTCGGCACTTGGACCTACGATAATTTTGTTGCCTGTTGTTTTCTTTGATTGGAAAAATCCTTCCACTGGATTGGATTGGCTAGCAGTATTTGCCATGGGGGCTGGTGGATTTTTAGGGCATTTCTGTTTGGCACTTTCTTACAGATACGCTAAAGCCAATGTGCTATCCCCCTTCTTCTATCAACAAATCATTTACATGACATTTTTTGGCTGGCTTATCTTTAATCAAGTTCCAGACATGAGTGTCATCATCGGAGCAATAGTTGTTATTCTGAGTGGCTTATATTTATTATTACAAGAAATAAAAACAGGGGATGTGCATGGGTAATCATCAAAAAGTCGCTTTAGTCACTGGTGCTGGAACAGGTATTGGTAAGGCCGCTGCATTCGCATTATTGCGTGATGGATTTTCAGTCGTTTTTACAGGTCGACGCTTAGATGTTCTTGAAGCTGCCGTAAAAGAATCCAAAGCACCAGCTGATAGAACTCTTGCATTTGCTGCTGACATCGGCAAACCAGAGCAAGTTAAAGCTTTATTTGCTGCACTTACCAATAAATTTGGTCGTCTAGATGTGCTTTTCAATAACGCAGGCATGGGCACACCCCCGGTGTCCTTTGAAGATTTAAGCTTTGAGCAATGGCAAGCAACTGTTGATGTCAATCTAACAGGCGCATTTCTGTGCTCACAAGAAGCTTTTAGAACAATGCGACATCAATCACCTCAAGGCGGTCGAATTATTAATAATGGCTCCATCTCCGCACATTCACCACGACCACTAACTGCTCCCTACACAACCACAAAACATGCCATTACAGGCCTTACAAAATCTTTAGCTCTTGATGGCCGTCCATACAACATTACTTGCGGACAAATTGATATTGGTAACGCTGCAACCGAAATGACCGACCGTATGGCAGCTGGTATTGTCCAAGCAGATGGATCCATCAAAGTAGAACCTCGCATGGATGTCAATCAAGTAGGCGACGCTGTGGCTCATATGGCTTCCCTTCCCCTTGAATCAAACATCCTATTCATGACTATCATGGCAAGCAAAATGCCATTTGTTGGACGAGGTTAAGTTGTGCCCATTGCACTTAATGCGCTTAGCTTAAGCACCAAGCTTATTCGTAAGGCTCACGAGCATAAAGGCCATGGTGGTCGAGTCATCCTCATTGGTGGTGAGCACGGAATGGTCGGCGCAATCGTCTTATCTGCAATTGCATCTTTGTACTGTGGCGCAGGCTGGGTTGAAATTGGCTTCTTAGATAAAGCACACCCAAGCTTAATTCCGGAACATCCAGAACTAATGCTCCATGACGCAAACGAGGTTGATCTATCAAAAGCAAATGCGATCGCAATAGGACCAGGTCTTGGTAAAAGCTTATTCGCCAATGAAATACTTAAAAAAGTTTTATTAAATTCAAAACCCTGCGTCATTGATGCCGATGCACTTAATCTAATTAGTGAAGATGCGGAATTACTCCAACTGCTTCGGTCTCGATCTTCACCAAGCGTCATTACCCCTCACCCCGGAGAAGCAGCAAAACTTTTGCACACCACTACTAGTGAGGTACAGTCAAGTCGTGAAGAGGCACTGTCTAAATTAATTGAATTAACTCAAGCTATCGTTGTACTAAAAGGTGCTGGAACTCTCCTAGGTAGCCCAAACCATCAATCCGAAATATGTCATGCTGGCAATTCAGGTATGGGATCAGGCGGTATGGGAGATACACTCACCGGCATTCTTGCGGCATTAATCTCTCAAGGGCAAATGCACGATTTATCGCCGTGGGATGCTACTCGCCTAGGCGTAGAACTTCATGCACAAGCAGCCGATAATCTGGTTAAACACAATACAGGCCCTATCGGTTTAACCGCTAGCGAAGTGGCTATGGAAGTCAGAAAAATGCTGAACAAGCCCTAAATTAAAGGGGGCAAACCTAAAAAGGCCAAAAAACAGGTTTAAACCCAAAATTAGTGGATAATATGCACTAAATTCAGTAACTTAACTTTTAGAACTAGATTGGAATCCATCATGAATGAATGGCACAGCGAACCTAAAGAAGAAATTAACAAAAAGATGATCACATTAATTGTGATGCTAGCTATTGCAACTAGCTTGGCAATTTTATTTGCTCTAGCTGCAGCTCATATCGGTTACGTTTTAGGCTAATCCAATAATTCAAATACAAGTTCTATGAATGCTTCTGATTTTTCATCAGAGCATTCATAACTCGAACAGTTATATTCGTTGCAAGTGGTCTGTAGACCAAAATCGAAGCCACCACAATCGGGTAAGCAACCACCCAATACTCCATCCAAATGGAGATAAATCCTTCAACAAATCCCAACTTCACATAAGTTGAAACAAATGTCACAGTCATCGACATAAAGATGCCCATGACAAATGCAAAAATAATCGGCGCCATAATACGTTGTTGCATTTAAGTTCTCACTCTTAATAATGATCATCAAGCAAAGCTTTTCGAGTGGCTGCCTTTGATAATGCTTTGAGCCACCACTGCAAAGCTAAACCACTTCCAGTATTAACTTCTTGCGCACGCGTTCCACGCCACGCATATCCTATTGGAATCAATCTTCCGCCAGCGATTTCTTTTTCAATTAATTGCCCTGATTTTAAATATGACTTCACCATTGGTTCTGGAATAAAACCACAACCAAGTCCTGCTAATAAAGCCTCAATCTTCATAGCTGAGGTTGGCACTGTCAATACATCCTGGCCAGGCAACAAACCAACCGTTCGAGGCTCAAACTGCCGGGCACTATCTGCGATTGCAATTGCTCGATGCTTGATTAATAAATCATTACCAATTGGGCCATGGATTGTTGCTAGAGGATGTTTAGGACTAACTGTAAAAACAAAATTCAACTCCCCCATCATTTCCATCTGAATACCTGCAGGAATTGACTGAGGCTCAGTTACTCCAATAGCGATATCCGCCTCACCTCTTGCTAGAGTCTCCCAAGTTCCTGAAAGAATTTCATGTCGCAATCTAAGTCTTGTAGGAGGGTTACCATCAAGAAATTGCTCTACCAACTCAAGCAAGATTTTTTGAGAAACCACCCCATCGAAAGCAATTGTTAACTCAGGCTCCCAGCCCGTTGCAACTCGTTTGACACGGTTGGCAATTGAATCAATTTCAAGTAAGAGTCGCTGCCCCTCTGCCAACAATTCTTTACCCGCTGGGGTTAATTGCGCATGTTTAGAGCGCCGGTCAAAAAGAAGAACATCCAATTCTTCCTCTAGTTGGCGCATGCTGTAGGTAAGTGCCGATGGCACCTTACCTAACTTTCGTGCAGCTGCTGCAAAACTTCCTTCTTGAGATACAAGAATTAATGTTTCTATTGCCTCAGGGGTAAGCGCTGCACTTTTCATCAACAATTACTCTGCAGAAAGTTTGCGATCGATAATCAACTTATGCCAAATCTTATTCTCACTATCCACAAATTTAGCTAGAGTTTCTGGGTCAGAAGGCGCAGGCTCAACTCCAAACTCTTGCAAGCGTGCTTTGAGTTCTGGTTGATTCATGGCAGCTATTAATTCTGCTGAGAGCTTTTTAATGATTGGCGTTGGCGTACCCTTTGGTACAAATAAAGCTTGCCAGCCAGTCACCTCAAAATCTTTAACACCTAACTCTTCAACCGTAGGTACATTCGGTAATGAAGCAATACGTTTATGAGACAAAACGGCCAATGGCCTAACTTTGCCAGCTTTAATTTGAGCCATACCACCAGCGGTATCAACGATCATCATTGGCACTTGACCAGAGATGACATCTTGAATTGCTGGCGCAGTTCCTCTGTAAGGAATATGCACAATCGCTAACTTGGCACGATCTTTTAACAATTCCATCCCCATATGATGCGGACTACCTGCACCTGGAGATGCATAGCTGTACTTACCTGGATTTTGTTTCATTGCTGCCAACCATTCGGCACCAGTCTTAAATGGCGTGTCTGGGTTCACAACCAAAATCAAAGGAAATTTAGCCATAAAACCAACCGGATCAAAATCATTTGGGTCATACGGCAATTTTTTATACATTGCACTATGAAAAACCATGGCGCCGTTATCGCCCGTTAAGAGTGTGTATCCATCTGCTGGTGATTTCGCTGCAGCTTCTGTACCAATAATGCCAGCGGCACCTGGGCGATTTTCAACAACAATCGATTGATTCATTTGTCGGCCCATTTGGCTTGAAACTTGACGGGCTAGAAAGTCAGCCGCTCCACCAGCAGGGAAAGCCACAATCCATCTAATTGATTTGCTTGGGTAAGTAGGCTCATTTGCCATCGATGACGCACTGAGCAATCCAGTTAGACCAATTGTTAAAGCCATCAAAACTGACGACAGTTTTCCACTTAAACCAACCGTATTTAGTGTTGTTTTTTCCATAAATCACTCCTTCATTCAATATTTTTGAATGATGCCATCAAAATTGGGGCAGCATAAAAACTGATCAAAACAGTACAGTATTCACATGCTAATTAAACGACTATCTCAAGAACGCGGCTACGCAGACCATGGTTGGTTACAGTCCTTCCACAGCTTCTCCTTTGCTGATTATTACGACCCAAACTTTATGGGGTTTGGCCCCCTTCGAGTTATCAATGAAGATAAAGTTGCTCCAGGGATGGGCTTTGGTACACACGGCCACAAAAATATGGAAATCATCTCCTATGTTTTGGATGGCGAGTTAGCTCATAAAGACAGCATGGGTAATGTTCAAGCAATCCTGCCAAATGAAGTTCAACGCATGAGCGCTGGAACTGGTGTAATGCATAGTGAATTTAATCACTCACATAAACAAACAACTCATTTCCTACAAATTTGGATTCAACCGCACACACTTGGCATCGAACCAAGTTATGAACAAACATTCTTTGACCCAAGTGAAAAAAGAGGCAAATTGCGATTAATCGCCTCCCCTAATGCCGAAGCAGGCTCAGTGACGATTCATTCAAATACAAAGTTGTTTGCAGCACTTATCGATCAAGATGAATCAATTAACTATTCATTAAACACAGATCGAGCCACTTATATTCACGTGATTCGCGGCGAAGTGAATATCAATAATGAAAAATTTGTTGCAGGCGATGCTGCAATGATTGCCGATGAATCAGACATCCAATTGAATCAGGGTAATAACGCAGAAATTTTATTGTTTGATTTACCCAGAAGTGGTAATTAACCAAATTAACTAAGGAGATATCATGACAAAAATCGCTGTTGTTTTTCATAGTGGCTACGGCCATACAACCAAACAAGCTGAAGCAGTAGCTAAAGGTGCAGCCGCTGAACTTGTTGCAATTGATGCACAAGGCGAACTCACAGAAAGTCAATGGAATATATTAAACAATGCTGACGCAATTATCATGGGCTCACCCACTTACATGGGCACAGTAACTTGGCAATTTAAAAAATTTGCCGATGCCTCATCAAAAGCCTGGTTTACGCAAGCATGGAAAGACAAAGTATTTGCTGGCTTTACAAACTCAGCAACAATGAATGGCGACAAACTTTCAACTTTGCACTATTTATTTACATTAGCTATGCAACATAGTGGCATTTGGGTAGGAACTGGAATGATGCCCTCAAACAGCAAAGCTGCGAATCGTAATGACATAAATTATGTAGGGTCTTTTTCCGGCGCAATGATGCAAACACCATCAGATGCTGGAATTGATGAAGTCAACCCAGGCGATATTGAAACTGCTCGTTTATTCGGCGAAAGAATTGCTGCCATTACAAAACAATTTAAAGGCTAAATTATTTTCATGAGAAGCAGTGTTAACCAGAATACACATTTACCCGCAGTATTTTTAGGTCATGGCAGCCCTATGTATGCCATTGAACCAAATGAACATACACAAGCTTGGGAAGATCTTGGTAAAGCACTTCCAAGACCTAAAGCAATTCTTGCGATCTCCGCTCACTGGTTAACACGTGGCGTCTGGGTAACTGCAATGGATAAGCCTCAAACCATTCATGATTTTGGGGGATTTCCGCAAGCGCTATTTGACCAACAATACCCTGCACCAGGCTCAAAGGAACTTGCTAATCGCGTTGTAGAACTACTCGCCCCTAAAACAGAAGTCACTCTTGAAGAAAATGAATGGGGGCTCGATCACGGCACTTGGTCAGTACTCAAGTATGTATTCCCCGATGCTGATATCCCTGTCGTTCAAATGAGTCTAGATGCGACAATGAGCGATCAAGCTCATTTTGAATTAGCTAAATTATTAGCGCCACTTCGAGACGAAGGTGTTTTGATTATTGCAAGTGGTAATGTTGTTCACAATCTGAGAGCCGTTGATTGGCGAGACAAAGCCCCCGCTTTACCTTGGGCCACAGAATTTAATAATTTTTTTAAAAATAAACTAGCCGAGAAAGACTTCGAACCACTAATTAATTGGAGAGCTCAGGGCCTAGCAGCACAACAATCAATCCCTAGCCCTGATCATTATTGGCCAATTTTGTACATATTGGGATTAGTAACTGATACCGATCAAATACATCTAGTGACTGATGGCATTGAACTTGGCTCAATTAGTATGCTTGGGTTTACTATTAACAGTAGTTACTATTCATAAAAAAGGCTCTGCATGAAAAATATTCAATACACTTGGACAGCCATTACATTTCATTGGCTGATCGCCGTAGGAATCTTCATTTGCTTCCCGCTGGGCATGTATATGGAGGATCTAAAGACTAGCCCATTAAAACTTCAGTTAATTTCTTATCACAAATGGATTGGGGTAACGATCTTCGGCTTACTGGTGCTTAGGATTATTTGGAGAAGCTTTAATAAACCACCTGCACTTCCAAACACAATGCCTAAATGGCAAATTGGGGCAAGTCATTTGACCCATCTAGCCTTATATCTATTAATGATTGCCATCCCCCTATCTGGCTGGTTAATGAGTTCGGCAAAAGGATACACAACCGTTTATTTAGGAATGTTCCCACTACCAGATCTCCTTGAAAAAGATAAGGCTCTTGGACATAACCTAGGGGAACTTCACGAAGTTCTTAATTACCTCTTATTACTACTTGTAGGCCTACATATTGTTGCTGCGATTAAGCACCATCTAATCGATAAGGACGATATTCTGAGCCGTATGTCACCTTGGATTAAAAGAAAATAATGCTTAACAAAACCCTCAATACCCTTCTTAAATCTTTAATTGCTAGCTTAGCTATTAGCGCTTGCGCACACGCAACTACTTTTACAAAGATTGATAACACTAAAAGTACTATCGATTTCACATTTAAACAAATGGGTGTTGCCGTCGACGGCAATTTTAAAAAGTTTGAGGCTAGCCTAAGCTTAGATCCTGAGAAAGTTGAAAATGCAAAAGGTTCAATTTCCATTGAGTTAGCCAGTATCAATACCGGAAGCAAAGAAGGTAATGAAGAAGTCCAAGGCAAGAACTGGTTTAACATCAAAAACTTCCCGACTGCTCGATTTGAACTAAAAAGCGTTAAGAACCTTGGCAATGGTCGCCTATCTTTAACAGGTGATTTAAATATCAAAGGCAAAACCAAACCCATCACAACCGAAGCTACTTTAAAGACAGCAGGAAATTCAGCTTTACTTGATGGGAAATTCATCTTTAAACGATTAGATTTCACCATTGGCGAAGGCGAATGGGGAGATGTGGATGTTGTTGCCAACGACGTCACTGTTCGCTACAAACTTGTTCTTAAGTAATTATTTTTTATCCAATCAATCCATTTAACTTAGAAAGAGAAAAATGAAAAAACTATTAAATGCAACCTTACTAGCCAGCGTTATCGGCCTTTCATCTGTAGCAACAGCTGCACCTGAATCTTATACAGCTGATGCAAGCCATACTTTTGTCACTTTCGGCTACAACCATTTAGGATATTCAAATCAACAAAGTCGATTTGATAACGTTAAAGCAAACTTCACATTAGATACTGCTGCTAAGCAGGCTTCAGTTGATGTCACAATTGAACCTAAATTTGTGAGCACTGGCTGGGATAAATTTAACCAACATCTTCAAAGTGAGGATTTCTTTGATGTTGCTAAATTCCCAACAGCAACATTTAAATCAACAAAAGTTGTTTTTGCTGGTGACAAACCAAGCGAAATTATTGGCAACTTAACACTCAAAGGCATCACCAAACCAGTCACATTAAAAGTAACAAACTTTAACTGCCAACCTCACCCATTTACTAAGAAAGATACTTGCGGTGCAAATGCCACAGCAAAGATCAAACGCTCTGAATTTGACCTTGGCAAATACACTCCTGCTGTTAGCGATGAAACAACGCTAGCTATCACTATCGAAGCTTCTAAAAACTAATCACTAGTTAATTAGCTTCAATTAACCGCCAAGTGAATTAATCATACTTGGCGGTTTTTTATTGCATAATAACTTCATGATCTCTGCAAATCTTATTGATACCATCTTAGTTGAAGCACCTCCGCTACTCTTAGCTATCACGCTTCATGAGGCTGCTCACGGGTATGCCGCAAAACGACTTGGCGACAATACTGCTTATCTAATGGGCAGAGTTTCACTTAATCCAATTAAACATATAGATCCCGTTGGAACTGTTTTAATCCCACTTCTTTTAAAACTTGCCGGCTCTCCTTTTCTATTTGGTTACGCAAAACCAGTACCAGTTAATTTCTCGGCACTCAATAACCCCAAACGAGACATGATTTGGGTTGCGCTTGCTGGACCTGCCTCTAACTTTATCCAAGCTTTTCTGTGGGGCGTGATTTATTACTTAGGCTTAGCGCTACTAGGCAACAATGCCTACCTATCAGCCATGGCTCAAGCTGGCATTTTGTGGAATATTGCCTTAGCTGTATTTAATCTTTTTCCTATACCACCTTTAGATGGTGGCAGAATCCTAACCGGGCTACTACCCTACCGCCAAGCTTTCAAGTTCTCGAGCATTGAGCCTTACGGATTTTTTATCGTTCTAGGCTTATCGTTTATTGGGATACTAGGCTCCATCTGGATGGAGCCACTAATGAGTATTACCTATGAATTACTCGACTTACTGTTAAGTCCGATACGCTTATTCTTTAATTAAAGAAGCGCTCTTTTACATAATCAATATGTGATCGAAGGTCATACAAGTCCTTAGCACTAAATCTAGGAACCTTCATCTTCTTCACTTTCGTTTCTATTTCTTCAAATCTTTCACGAAGTCTGTCTAAGTCGTTGTTTTTTGCAGCTTCCGCCTCTATGCCACGAAGCTCTTCGTACATCTGGGCAAATTTGAGCCTATTTCTATATGAAAAAATTGCGGGAATGAAATTAAAGATCGGAAAAAGAATCGCAGCTAACGGAATGGCAATCTTAATCAAACGATCAACCCAAATAGCCGCCCAAAAAGGCAAGTTACGATGAAGGAATGAAGGTCCCTCACTCATGTAACGTTTGGCATCATCATTGAGCTCAAAATCTAAATGCGTACTACTTGGGAATTCATTTTCGGTTTGCAAAATTGAGTTGGTTTTAAGAACGTCATACGAGGTATCCAACATAATCGCAACAAATGCAGGATGCAGATCTTTTTTAGCCACCAATTCAGCAGTAGGCGCAAGAACTAACATCGTCTCTTCAGGCACTCGGCTTAGAACATTCAAAACACCCTTTTCGACCTTAATATCTTTTAAAAAAGGAAATCTTGGCGGGTAAGCCTTTGCATGCTCCAGATTCATCAATCTAATTCTCTTATCTTTGAAAATAGACTGCATCAACGGGGCCTCAGCAGCCGCAACAATCATGATTGCATCAACCTCTTTCTCAGAAAGTTTTTTATATGCTTGATCAGGCGTTAATTTAACAAAGCCCTCCTGATTGACATCCACCTCATTCAACTTAAATAAATCTGTCGTTAAACTTAGCGTGCCACTACCCACATTACCAATCGAAACTTTGTGACCATTTAAATCAACCAAATGATCAATTTTTTTATTAAATGCTTCTGGGCGATAAACAATCCAAAGTGGCTCATAGTACATCCCCGCCAAAGAGTTTATTAATGGATATTGCGCGGGATCTTTAGCTACTCCACCTTGAGCAAATGCCAAACTAACGCCGCTATTGGGATCATTTAATAATGCTAAATTTTCAAGCGAGCCCGCAGTTTGCCTAACTTCCAGCTCAATACCTTGTTTAGCCAACTCCGTTTGGAATTTTTTGCCCAATTGGTAATAAAGACCCGAACTCGATCCTGTTGCTATCACAACCTTCTTAGATGGAACTGGGCCCCAATAAAAAAACAAAGCAACAAATCCAGCAATTGCTGCCAGTGATAAAACAACGATTTGTTTAAGGCTTAATTCTTTCATAAATACCAACCATTAATTTACTAAGATCCTACAGCATCTTTGACACATTTTTTAATATGACTTGCTTTTGCAGCACCACTTGTACGTTTACTAACATCATCGTTTTCACAAGAGAGTTTTGCTTCACTCTCACATTTTTTCAGAAAACTAGTCTTAGCTGATCCAGCTAACTTTTTCTGAACCGACTTTGACATACATGTATCTTGAGCCTGAACTGCACCTGAAAGGAAGATAAACAAGGATGCAAAGATTAGATATTTACTCATAACTTTCACTAATTTCTTTCAAAAATTAAGGCAACTGCACCAAGTGCCAAGCAAGCAACACCTACAAGCGCGCCCAATCCAGAATAGGCAAGACTAGACCATAACAACCAAGCACACGTTAAAGTAAAAACAATGGGTAAAAACGGGTACAAAGGCACTTTATAAGGACGATCAATATCAGGATACTTATGTCTAAGTACAAATACAGCGATTGAAACCATAAAAATAAAGAACCAAAAAACTGGCGCCGTAAATTCAACAATTGACTCAAATCCCTGCCTTGCAAACGATGCAAACAAAATCAATAACAATGAAATCACGCATTGCAGCAAGATTGCTCGACGCGGCGTCCCAGAATCATGCCAACGACCGATCCAACTAAATATTTTCCAATCTCGTCCTAGCGCAAAACTACTTCTTGATCCAAATATAATCGTGGCATTAATTGAATTAAGACAAGAAAAAACGACTATTGCGCTAAAGATAATTGCTGAATTATGTCCAAACGCGCTATCAAATAAATCACTAGCCAATGCACTTGACTTAGCCATACCCGCAGCACCAAAGGCATGTAAATAGGCTAGATTAACTAAGAGGTATAAGGTGGTTACAAGCGCTAAACCTGCCAATAAGCCTTTCAGAATTCCGCGCTTTTGATCTCGTGCTTCAGATGATAAATAAGCAGCCTCATTCCATCCGCCATACGTAAGCAATACAAAAATCATTGCTAAACTTAACGCACCAAAATTTGAGGCACTAACTTCACTTGCAGGGGCATTAAGCGCTTGAGCACTTGGTTCAACATAAAAACCTACCAAGATAATGGCAAGCACACCACCAACCTCAAATAGTGTCAGTAAATTTTGTGTAGTCTTACCTTCTTTAATTCCGACAGCATTTAATAGACTCAAAGCTAAAGTAACAATAACTGCCCAAATCGTTGCTGAATATATTCCTAGAGAAAATATTTTGGTCATATAGTCACCTAGCGTAATTGCCAGAAATGCAATTGAGCCTGTCACGATGATGATTGAACGAGACCAACCATACAAAAACGCTAAATGTTTACCGAATGCCTTTTGCAAAAAATGGTATTCACCACCCACATTTGGAAAAGCCGAAGCCAGTTCAGCATAACAAAGGGCTCCCACCATTGAAATCAGCCCACCAACTAACCAAACCAATAGAATCGCAACTTCTTGATTTGCTTGGCCCGCCACCATGGATGGGACTTTAAAAATACCCGCACCTAAAACAGTACCAACAATGAGTGAAACAATGTCAACTGTGGATAATGAATGCTTGGAATGTTTAGAACTTTGAGCAGTTTGTGGAGAATTCATGCAATTTTCAGTTAAGAAGCTTAATATTTAATAAGCTGACTATCACTCCATCAGACCATCAGCTTATTGGGTATACAACAAAGTGAAATTTAGTACTAATTATTGTAAAAAAATCATTGTATTGGCATTTTTGGCAAATTGCCTATTTTGTCTATCGCTAATCCCAATAAAATCCAGCATTGCAGCCCCACTTTCGACAAAAATGACCGAAAAATCCTTTACAACTTCTGACGGGGTCAAATTAACCTATCTGATTGGCGGCAAAGGCAGTCCCACTCTCCTATTTATACCCGGCTGGTTAATGCCTGCAGATGTTTTTAACGCACAACTCAACTATTTCTCTGAAAATTACCAAGTTGTATCCCTCAATCCAAGATCCCAAGGAAGCTCAGATATTTATCTTGGAAAAGATCTAGCCCTAGCTCGTGCTAGAGATATTAAAGAACTGATCAAGCACCTTAATATCGATCAATTCGTACTTATTGGCTGGTCCTTAGGAGTTATGGAATCTCTCGACTACGTGCAACGCTATGGAACAAAAGGCTTAAATGGGCTTGTTTTAATCGATAACTCAATCGGAGAAGGAACGCCACCAAAACCAAGCGCTAAAAAAGGTAAAGCCAGCGTAATGGATGAGAGTAAATTCACTAAATATGTAAAAGCTTTTGTAAAAGCCATTTTCAAGTCTGATCCACCTGAAGAATTTACCAATAAAGTAGAGCAATCAGCCCTAAGGCTAAGTCAAACACCACAAAACGCCTTCAATATTCTGTCAAAACCCTATCCAAGGGAGTACTATAAAAATACAATATATGGGACGAATGTACCAATTTGGTACGCTATTACCCCAAGGTATTTGCAACAAGGTCTGCTCTTTAGTGAAAAACACTCTCAAGGCTCTATGACAATCTACGATAATGCAGGACATGCGCTCTTTGTCGATGTGGCTGATGATTTCAACCGCGACCTTGAAAACTTCCTAAGGAATAACCATTGAAGTTGAAATTTAATTTACGAAATACGCTGTGGCTAATTAAAGGCTTGATCACTGTCAGCATATTATTTAACTCAAATTTTGTTTTTGCAGCCAATAAGAGCAACGCAAAACCAACAAAATCAAATCAGGTTCAGGTCCAACTTCGCCAAGGCAAATCTACTACTTCAAATTATCTACGCCCAGTTCCAAAATCCAGTATTGATAGCCTTATTGAAACACCATCAAACGAAACTGCATTGTTTTTAGGAACATCATCAGATTTTTCAATAAAAACAGGATGCGCAAGAACTACTAGCTCAATTTCTAGATTAATGAGAGAAATGGGCATTAAAGATAATCAATTTGAAGATGCTTTTGAATCTCAAGCACCAGATTTTTTAAAGAATGCCAATGGAACGTGCATACCGTTTGCAGCATCACTCAATGATCAACGAAAAATTCAGTCGATTTCTTTGCTAAGCGATGAACGTCGAGATAAAAAAACCCGCCTAGTCACCTTCAACAAATCTCCGACCACTGGCACATATCTTGTTCATAGTCAGGACTTATCTTCAGGCTTTAGCGGCTATCAAGAAATCGAAGTAAGTCTTGATGACATCGTTTCGAAAAACAATAAGACGATTTCAGCGATTCCTCCTGAATTAGTATGGGAACTTTCTTCTCTAACAAAAGAAATTTTTAATAAAAACAGTTCACAAGATAAACGTTACGTGCGAATCATTTTTAACGCAGGTGATAAAAATACTTGGGCACAAATAGTTGCAGTTGAAATTCTTGATTCAACGAGAAGTCTCGTCCTTGCAAATGCATTTTGGGTTGACCGCGAAGATATCCCCGGCGGCTTCTTTAACTCCGAAGGAACTGAGCTCGAACAAGATTTCTGGATTAATCCACTTAACTACACCCGAATCTCTAGAGGTGTAGGTTCTTTTGCGGCTAAAGGCAAAAAAACTCAAGTGGTAAAACGCGGAAAGAAAAATGTGGTTGTGACACAGTTTTATAGAGGCTATACAAGCCACCAAGGTATTGACTATGCAGCGCCAACTGGAACGCCGATCTACGCTGTAGCAAATGGAAAAATTGCTTTTTATGGTGTCATGAACGGCTATGGAAATTTAGTGATTGTTGAACATCCAGGAAATTACAAGACATACTACGCACACTTAAGTGCGTTTAACCCTGAACTTGGTGTAGGAAGCGATGTGCGCCGAGGATTAGAAATTGGCTACGTGGGATCTACCGGAAGATCGACAGGACCTCACTTACATTTTGAACTTCGTAAAAACAACGTTTATCAAAATCCAATGTCCGATAAACTTGAACTTGATCTTTGGAATCTAAGAGCTGAAGATCAAGAACGCCTTACAAGAGAAATCGTTTTATTTTCAACTTTAAGTCCTGCGCAATAATAATTAGAACTTTTAATTGAGTTTTAAATAAATAAGGCAGCCTAGGCTGCCTTATTTATTTACGATTCATCGAAGACTTATTTGCGTTCGCCAACCATCAAGATTGAGCCGCCTTGCTTTTCATAACCCAAAATAAAAGGTAAATCTTCCTTACTTGGATGCGATGAGAAATACTTAGCAAGACGTTGTGCTGATTCATTCTTCGCCCACAATGGATGGGCTGCCACAAACTTACCATACAACTCTAAATTGTAATTATTTGAAAATGGCGTGATATCCAGGCCAGTTTCATCTTGAGTCACCCATTTTGAATTTGCGATCAATGTATCTGACATTTTGGAAAACTTTGGATTTTGCAATAGATGGGAGGCAGATTTCAGTAAAACAACTTGACTCGATTTACGAGCAATTGCTTGCGCAAATTCAGGACGCTTCTCAAACCCAGCATTTGATAGATCAGCACGTAAATAATCTAAAGTGACATTACGACCATCTTTAGCTTTCAAAATAAATCTCACGCCATCAGGCTGTTGATTTGCATCTACGGGCAAAATTAAACCAGATTGATCCACATATAAAGGCTTAACGTCTTCAATTTTTGAGCCACTAAATGCAATGTTATAAATCAATAATTTAATAAAGCGCGGTTTTGGACCATCTTTTCCGTTAAGGTCATTTGTTCGGTAATAACCTCTTCTAGAAAAATTAGTAAGCATGCTGCACTCAAAGGATTGAGCAGCTGCATTTGCTTTTTCTGGCTTATCCAAGAATGCATATTCAGGATATTGATCGGCCATCATCACGTAATAATTCGCCTTAGGGTAAATCGACATTACCGTGACTACATCAGGGCCAGAAAATGGGTAAAAAGCCGTTTGATAATTTGGCTTGGATAAATTCTTCTCACTCCAACTCAACATCTTGCTTTGGAAACGCTGTTGATAACCTTCAACCATCTTGTCAAAACCTGGGCAAGCGATCTCAGTTAGTGATGATGATTTTGAATTTGGTGCTGTATTTTGGACTTGTGTCGCAGATGACTCTGCTGAGTTTTGAGCCAATACTTGAAATGACAGCGAGACTAATAATGTAATTAAACCAACTGGTTTTTTGAGACTGCCCAACATGTTAAATCCTAGTAATTAATTAAATAAAGCGTGCGAATAGCATCTTTATAACATTTCTTTAAGGCGCCCCTGCCGAATCTAACAAAGTTGGCATTACATTAATTAATGATCCCCTCCCCAATTTTTTCTATCGCTATAGATTTTATTAACTCAACCACAGCCTGCTGAGTCAAAGTCGTCGGCCGATTGGCTGCTGTAGCAATAACTAATCGACTATTAAAACCTTTAATTGGGACCACTTGAAAAAACTGCTCACGCTCATTTTCACTAACGGCATACCTCGGCAAAATCGCATATCCTAGCCCTTCAGAGACCAAATCTAATATGGATGAGACCCCATCAATTTCAAAAGCAATATTGAGTTTGCCTCGCATTTCACTGATTTTGGTTTCCACCAACATGCGTAATGCATTCGGTCTTGCCGGAATAATCAAGGGCAATTTGGCCAAATCTTTCAGGGTAACCGTTGCCAAATCTAAGCTCATTGACTTTGCACTTATTAAATACAACTCTTCCTCAAAAAGTTCTAATGTCTCTAAATCTGGGGAATAACTAGGGTTATATAAAAGCGCAATATCTAGCCTACCCGTCATTAACCAATCCTGGGCAATAATCGATAAACCCTCACTGATTGATAAAGATGCCTCAGGCATACGTTTACGAAATTCGGTCGTAATCGGTAGGGTTAATACCTTTGAGATGCTAGGTGGCATACCAATAGCCACTCTTCCAGATGGGGCTCCTCGCACCAAATCCAAATCCTCTTTAGCCCGCACGATCTGATGCAAAATCCCCCTCGCATGCTCAAGTAAAACCTTTCCAGCGTCAGTCATTACAACGCCCCGACCATTACGGATTAGTAAATTCTGGTGAAGTTCCGTTTCTAAGAGCCTTACCTGCCTACTTAGAGCCGGCTGAGCAATCCCCAAAACCGATGATGCACGGGTAAAACTGCCCAATTCAGCCACACGAACAAAGTACTCAAGTTGTTTTAGGTCCATATGTGCCTATTTTTATATCTGATTGCCTATTATGCCAAATTGTTATATCTGATAGTGAGAAACATGGCTTTTATATTTACCTCAGAAAGTCGACAATTTACTCATGCAAAAAGCAATCAAAACCTTATTTATGCGTGGTGGAACCTCAAAAGGTCCCTTTTTTAACGAAGCTGATCTTCCAAGCGACAAAGCGTTAAGAGATAAAACACTTCTTGCAGTAATGGGCTCACCTGATAGACGTCAAATTGATGGCTTAGGAGGTGCGAACCCACTAACAAGTAAAGTTGGCATTGTTAGCGTTAGCAAAACACCCGGCGTTGATCTGGACTTTCTATTTGCTCAAGTTGTTGTAGACAAGGCGCTTGTCGATACAACACCAAATTGCGGGAACATGCTAGCGGCAGTTGTCCCCTTTGCATTAGAGACCGGCTTAGTTAAAGCTCAAGGTGACACAACAACTTTACGCGTACTGACTCTAAATACAGATATGCAATGCGATATCACCGTCAATACACCCAATGGTCAAGTTAGCTATGAGGGGGATGCTCGAATCGACGGCGTTCCAGGCACAAGTGCCCCTATTACCATCAACTTCTTAGATACAGCCGGCTCAGTTTGTTCTGGATTATTACCTACCGGAAAAGTTCTTGATGTGATCGATAACATTGAAATGACATGTATCGATAACGGCATGCCCTTAGTCATGATGCGCGCGACTGATTTAAATCGAACAGGATATGAATCGGTTACAGATATGAATGCTGATACTGAGCTTAAAACAAAACTAGAAGATCTTCGCATTAAAGCTGGTCATTTGATGGGTCTTGGCGATGTAACTTCTAAGACATATCCCAAAATGTGTTTAATCGCTCCACCTAAAGATGGCGGCAATATTGCTACACGCTGCTTTATTCCTCACGTTTGTCATGATGCAATCGGCGTGCTTGCAGCGGTAACTGTAGGCACAGCCTGTGTTTTAGATGGGTCAATTACCCAAGGCATTGCAACCATCCCAACTGGAACTACAAAAAAAGTTTCAGTTGAACATCCAACTGGTGAATTTACCGTTGAATTAGAAACAGATCCCAACAATCCACAAAATGTAACGAAAGCTGCACTACTTAGAACAGCTCGCTTAATCATGCGTGGCGAAGTATTGGTTCCAGAAAATATTTAATAAAAAGGAAGAATTCGATGATTATCGATTGTCATGGTCACTACACCACAGCTCCTAAAGCCCTTGAGGAATGGCGCAATCGCCAAATAGCTAACTTAAACACACCCGAACTTGGTCCAAAAGTTAGTGAATTAAAAATCAGCGATGATGAACTTCGTGAATCAATTGAAAATAATCAATTAGCGAAAATGAAGGAACGCGGAAG
>CAZEHN010000005.1:51659-55674 GCA_964511855.1 uncultured Polynucleobacter sp.
GGCGGTCACTGGAAAGAACCCCCTCTTTCTGATCGTCATTGGTATCCAATCTACGAAAAAATGGTTGAGTACGACATCCCAGCCATGATTCATGTGAGCACAAGTTGTAATAACTGTTTTCATACAACAGGAGCACATTATTTAAATGCAGATACAACTGCATTCATGCAATGCTTAACTTCTGATCTTTTTAAAGACTTTCCTACATTGAAATTCTTAATTCCTCACGGAGGTGGCGCAGTTCCTTATCACTGGGGTCGTTTCCGTGGCTTAGCTCAAGAACTTAAAAAACCTTTGCTTGATGAACACCTCTTGAACAACATTTTCTTTGACACATGTGTTTACCATCAGCCAGGTATTGATCTTCTAACAAAAGTGATTCCAGTTAAAAACATTTTGTTTGCTTCAGAAATGATTGGAGCGGTTCGAGGCATCGATCCAGAAACAGGCAACTACTTTGATGATACAAAACGCTACATCGAAGCTTCAACTCAATTAACAAATGACGAGCGTTATCAAATTTATGAAGGTAATGCTCGTAGAGTATTTAGCCGACTAGATGCATCACTAAAAGCTCGCGGCTTGTAAACACAGAAATTTAGGACAACTATGGATATGAATAACTTAGGTATTGTTAAACGCAACATTGTTCGCGCAGACAAAGCTGCTGTTGAAAAAATTTCCAAATTCGGAGTAGCAACTATTCATGAAGCAATGGGTCGTGTAGGTCTCATGAAACCTTATATGCGCCCAATTTATACAGGCGCACACATTTGCGGAACAGCAGTCACAGTTCTACTCCAACCAGGAGATAACTGGATGATGCACGTTGCTGCCGAACAATTACAAGAAGGTGATGTTGTTGTAGCAGCTGTTACCGCTGAGAATACGGATGGCTTCTTTGGGGATCTATTAGCAACCTCATTTAGAGCGCGCGGTGCACGTGGATTAATTATCGATGGCGGCGTTCGTGATGTTAAAGATTTAACCAGTATGCAATTTCCGGTATTCAGTAAAGCTATCAGCGCAAAAGGAACCATCAAAGCAACCTTGGGCTCTGTGAATATTCAAATTGTTTGCGCTGGCGCTGTTGTCAATCCAGGAGATGTAGTGATTGCTGATGATGATGGCATTGTGGTTGTTCCCGCCGCCATTGCAGGCAAAGTGGCGGATGCCGCTCAAGCTCGGGAAGATAACGAGGCTGATAAACGAGCAAAACTCGCTGCTGGCGTATTAGGTCTTGATATGTACAAAATGCGCGAGCCACTCGAAAAAGCTGGCTTGAAATATATTGATTAAGGAAAGTTATGTCATTTGAAAAGACCCCAGGCTGGCTTGATTGGTATAGCGGTCCAAGCAAACCAAAATTTACCCCTCCTGCTGGCGCGGTTGATGCCCATTGCCACGTCTTTGGTCCTGGCGATGAGTTTCCCTACGCTCCTGAGCGCAAATACACCCCTTGTGATGCAAGCAAACATCAACTATATGCTTTACGCGATCATTTAGGCTTTTCTCGCAATGTCGTTGTTCAAGCAACCTGCCATGGCGCAGATAACCGATCCATGGTTGATGCTCTTGTTAATAGCAATGGGAAAGCTCGTGGTGTTGCAACTGTTAAACGCAGCATTACTGATAAAGAATTACAAGATTTACACAATGCAGGTGTTCGTGGCGTCAGATTTAACTTCGTTAAACGCTTAGTAGATTTCACACCAAAAGATGAACTAATGGAGATTGCAGGCCGCATCGCTAAATTAGGCTGGCACGTCGTTATTTATTTTGAAGCAGTTGATCTTCCTGAACTTTGGGACTTCTTTACTGCACTGCCTACAACAGTTGTTGTTGACCACATGGGGCGCCCCGATGTTTCAAAACCAATTGATGGCCCCGAGTTTCAACTTTTTGTGAAATTTATGCGCGAACATAAAAATGTTTGGTCTAAAGTAAGTTGCCCTGAGCGCTTATCCACCACTGGACCTAAAGCTCTTAATGGTGAGACAAACGCTTACCAAGACGTCGTTCCTTTTGCGAAATACATTGTTGAAAATTTCCCTGATCGAGTCTTATGGGGAACTGACTGGCCTCACCCAAATCTAAAAGACCATATGCCTGATGATGGACTTTTAGTTGATTGGATTCCGCACATTGCTTCAACTCCTGAACTTCAGAAAAAGTTATTAGTTGACAACCCAATGCGCTTGTATTGGCCAGAAGAAACTCTTTCGAAATAAGGTTAATCATGGCACTTGTAAAACCCTACTTAGATATTCCAGGTACAACGATCTTTGACGCTGATCAATCAAGACGTGGCTACCATTTAAATCAATTCTGCATGTCACTCATGAAAGCTGAGAATCGCGCCCGATTCAAAGCAAATGAAAGAGCCTACCTCGATGAATGGCCAATGACAGAAGATCAAAAACAGGCAGTACTTGATCGTGATCTAAATAGATGCATCTCACTTGGAGGCAACATTTATTTCTTGGCAAAAATTGGTGCTACCGATGGAAAAAGTTTCCAACAAATGGCTGGCAGCATGACGGGCATGACGGAAGAAGAGTATCGCGACATGATGATTAATGGCGGACGCTCAATTGAAGGCAATCGCTATATAGGAGAGAAATCTTGAGCAAGCAAGAACACGCTCGCATTACCGCAAGCGTCTATACATCACATGTTCCTGCCATTGGTGCGGCAATTGATATGGGGAAAACTCATGAACCATATTGGCAACCACTGTTTAAAGGTTACGAATATTCAAAACAATGGCTAAAAGACAATAAACCTGATGTCATCTTTTTGGTCTACAACGATCACGCTACTGCATTTAGCTTGGATCTAATACCGACATTTGCAATCGGTACTGCCGCTGAATACCAACCAGCTGACGAAGGTTATGGCGCTCGCCCTGTTCCAAAAGTCATTGGACATCCAGAACTTGCTGCTCACATTGCTCAATCTGTTATTCAAGATGATTTTGACTTAACGATTGTTAATAAGATGGATGTTGATCACGGCTTAACAGTTCCGTTGTCGCTGATGTGTGGGCAACCTGAAGCTTGGCCATGTCCCGTTATTCCATTTGCAGTCAATGTAGTTCAATACCCAGTTCCTTCTGGCAAACGTTGCTTTATGTTGGGCCAAGCGATTAGACGTGCAGTTGAATCTTTTGACCAACCTTTAAATGTTCAAATTTGGGGAACTGGCGGAATGAGCCATCAACTTCAAGGTCCTCGTGCTGGTCTAATTAATCGCGAATGGGACAATGCATTTCTGGATCGACTCATTGCCGACCCTAAAGGCTTATCTGAAGTACCTCATATTGAATACGTCAGAGAAGCTGGTAGTGAAGGTATTGAATTAGTAATGTGGCTTATCGCTCGCGGTGCCATGTCAGACATCAACGGCGGTCCTGCTCCTCATTTGGCACACCGATTCTTTCACGTACCTGCATCCAACACTGCTGTAGGTCATCTCATTTTGGAAAATAAATAATCATGTCTAAAACAATTAAAGTCGCTTTAGCTGGCGCAGGTGCATTTGGCATTAAACATTTAGATGGCATCAAGAATATTGATGGTGTTGAGGTTGTTTCTTTAATCGGGCGCGAACTCGACAAAACGAAAGAAGTAGCTCAAAAGTACAACATCCCTCATGTAACAACTGAACTTTCTGAGAGCTTAAAACTTCCAGAAGTCGATGCAGTTATTCTTTGTACACCAACCCAAATGCATGCAGCTCAAGCAATTGAATGCTTAAAAGCTGGCAAACATGTTCAAGTTGAAATTCCACTTGCTGATAAATTAGCCGATGCGGCTGAAGTTGTTCGCCTGCAAAAAGAAACTGGCAAAGTTGCTATGGTTGGACACACACGTCGCTTTAATCCGAGCCATCAATATGTCCATAACAAAATTGTTGCTGGCGAATTCAATATTCAGCAAATGGATGTGCAAACCTATTTCTTCCGCCGCACTAATATGAATGCTCTAGGACAACCTAGAAGTTGGACTGATCA
>CAZEHN010000005.1:55774-59009 GCA_964511855.1 uncultured Polynucleobacter sp.
CCATTTGAGGTCTCAGCTTTGGGCTTTGGCTGTATGAATGTAAGTCATGCCTATGGAAACCCACCGCCTGCAGATGAAGCTGACAAGCTATTAGAACGCGCTTTTGAAGAAGGTATTAACTTCTTCGATACGGCAGCCCTTTATGGCTTTGGCACTAATGAGCAATTACTTGGTAATGGATTACTCAAACGCCATCGTTCTGAAATCGTTTTAGCAAGTAAAGGTGGTATGGCCGGTGTCGATGGCAAACGCGTTATCAATGGTCGTCCTGAAGCAATAAGAAAAAATTGTGAAGATAGCTTACGTAATTTAAAAACTGATGTCATCGATTTGTATTACTTACATCGCTGGGATAAGCAAGTGCCTATCGAGGATTCTGTTGGCGCAATGGCTGATCTAGTTCAAGCTGGAAAAGTTCGCACTCTTGGTTTATCAGAAGTTTCTGCAAATACGATTGCGCGTGCACATGCAACTTATCCAATCACAGCGATTCAAACCGAATACTCTATTTGGACAAGAAATCCTGAAATTGCCGTTTTAGATAAATGCCGTGAACTTGGCATTGCTTTTGTTGCCTTCAGTCCTGTTGCTCGTGGATTTTTGGGCGGAACTTTAACTGATGTCTCAGGATTAGATGCGAAAGACATTAGACGATCAATGCCGCGCTTCTATCCTGAGAATTATGCAAAAAATTTAGTTGTTCTAGATGAGCTTAAGAAAGTAGCAACTACAGAGGGCTGCACAATTGCCCAACTTTCACTTGCATGGCTTCTTAATAGGGGTAAAGACATTATTCCTATCCCTGGTACTACTAACGTCAATCATCTAGTGGACAATATTGGCTCTTTGAATGTGCAACTAAGTGATCAAAGCCTTCAACGTATCGATGAAATTTTGAAGAAATCACCAATTATTGGAGAGCGCTACAACGAAGCAACCCAAGCAGAAATAGATACAGAAACTTTTTAATCAATTTACTCACTACTTAGGGGCAACCCTATTGTTTGTATTAGAAGCTAAAATAATAAGCATACTTATTAAAGGAACGTTATGACCGACACTCAAAATCAGCCACAATCAGGGCTGGAGAAAATATTAGGCAAACTCTGCATGGTCAGTGCTGGGTTTGGCGGCTTAATTTTGGTAAGTCTGGCGCTAATGACTCTCGCTTCTGTCATTGGCCGGGCTTTTTTCTCTCACCCTATTCAAGGCGATATTGAACTAGTTCAGTTGGGCTGTGCTGTATGCGTGGCTTCATTTTTGCCATATACGCAATTGCAAAAAGCTAACATTATTGTCGACTTTTTTACTGCAAACAGTTCAGAAGCCGCCAAAAATTGGATGGATGGCATTGGTACTTTAATTTTGACAGTATCTTTTGCCTTAATTACTTGGCGCCTAAGCTTAGGCTGTCTAACAGTTAAAGAAAATGCCGAGACATCAATGCTCATGTCCGTTCCAATTTGGATTCCATATGCATTAATGATTCCAGGATTAACTCTTACAACAATTGTTGGTGCAGTTCAAACAATTGACTATTTCTCAACGGCTGCGAAAGGATCAAAAGCATGAGTAACTTATCCATCGGTTTAGCCGTTTTCGCAGGTATGTTAGGCCTAATGGCCTTTAGAGTACCTATTTCACTCTCTATGTTTTTGCCTGGAGCTATAGGCTATGCATTAATTGCTGGAACATCTCCACTATTGAATCACCTAAAAGGTTCTGTATTTGCAAGACTTTCAGTCTACGACCTATCAGTCATTCCTTTATTCATGCTCATGGGCGCATTCGCAATGCATGCAGGCTTGTCAAAAGCATTGTTTGAATTTTCAAATGCAATTCTAGGTCGTTTTAAAGGCGGTATGGCAATGGCTGGCGTTTTAGCTTGCGCTGCTTTTGGATCAATTTCTGGCTCATCAGTAGCTACAACAGCTACGATTGCGCAAGTTGCCCTACCTGAAATGCGTCGCTTGAAATATTCAGGAAGACTCGCAACAGCTGCGTTAGCAACTGGCGGCACGATGGGCATCTTAATGCCACCTTCAGTAACGCTAATGATTTACGCAATTATTACTGAACAAAACATCACGAAGATGTTCTTGGCAGCTTATATTCCTGCACTACTTGCTGCGATTGGGTATTTAGTTGCGATTGCTATTTACGTTCGCATTTATCCAGAACACGCTCCAGAAGCTGCTAAACCTACTAGTGAAGAATTTTGGAATTCAGCGAAAAATGTTTGGCCTATTTTGGTTATTTTCTTACTTGTATTTGGTGGCATCTATGGTGGCATTTTCACCCCAACTGAAGGAGCTTCCATTGGTACAGCACTGACTTTCATCATTGCTCTAATTCGTGGCGGCATGAATAAAGACAAGATGATCAAGAGCATGATGTCAACCGCTCAAACTAGCGGTATGATTTTCATGATCTTTATCGGCGCAGATATGATGAATGCTTGCTTGGCACTCTCTCAATTGCCAAATGAACTTGCAACTGCCGTTGCTACTGCTCAGATCTCTCCAATTGCTGTCATGGTCGCAATTATGGTGTTCTACATCATCCTTGGTTGCGTCATGGATGAAATGTCAATGATCATGCTAACCGTTCCAGTTATTTTCCCAGTGATCGTTGGCTTAGATTATTTTGGCCTACCTCCAACTGATAAAGCCTTATGGTTTGGAGTGTTAATTTTGATGGTTTGTGAAATTGGTATGATCTTCCCACCGGTTGGACTAAACGTGTACATCATGAATGGTCTAGCAAAAGATGTCCCAATGTCAGAAACTTATAAAGGAGTTGTTCCGTTCTTGATTTCGGATGCCATTCGTATGGCTATCCTAATCGGGTTCCCTGGTATTACACTATGGCTTGTACATCGTTTGACTTAATTTAATAATTACTAAGGAGAAATACAGATGAAGAATTACAAATTAGTTCTAGCTGGCCTTCTAGGCTCACTAGGTATTGTTTCAGCACAAGCAGCGACAGTGTTGAAAGTTCACCACTTCTTACCTGCAGCATCTAATGCTCAACAAAACATCATTCAACCATGGTGTGACAAGATTGCTAAGGAATCTAAGAATGAGTTAACTTGCCAAATTTTCCCAGCAATGCAATTGGGTGGCACACCCGCTCAATTAACTGACCAAGTTCGTGACGGTGTTGTTGATGTGATCTGGGCAGTTCCTACTTACGCTGCTGGACGCTTTACCAAATCAGAAGTTTTTGAATT
>CAZEHN010000005.1:59109-69095 GCA_964511855.1 uncultured Polynucleobacter sp.
GCATTATCAAAAGGCTTGATTGATGCAGCAATGGTTCCTTGGGAAGGCGTTCCTGCAACAAAGATTCATGAAATCGCTAAATATCACTTAGATGCACCTAAAGGTAGTCCTCGCTTCTCAAACACAATTTTTGTGTTTGGCATGAACCAAGCTAAATACGATAGCCTTCCTCCTAATTTGAAGAAAGTTATCGATAACAATTCAGGTCTAGCTACTTCTGCTTGGGCAGGCGCAACCGGCTTCGATGCAATTGTTGAGCCATTCAGCAAATTAGCTCGTGACCGTGGAAATACAATTTCTACTCTTTCTCCAACAGAGTTAGATCGCTGGGTTAAAGCTAGCGAAAACGTTGATGACGAATGGGTCAAAGAAGTTGATGCTAAAGGTGCTGATGGTAAGAAATTAATTGAAGAAGCACGCGCTCTCTTGAAAAAATACAAGTAAGCAAAATAGTTTTAATCAAAAGGGAGCCTACTGGCTCCCTTTTTTCAACTGCGCCATCGCCTCAGTTCTAAAGTGACTTGGCGACTTATTTGTCAGTCTTTTAAAGAATTTTGTGAAATAAGCTTCGTCAGCAAAACCCAAAGTAAATGCAATCTCTTTGATTGAGATATTGGTATAAATTAAATCTCTTTGAGCCTCAACCAATAAGCGCTGATGCGTGATCTCTAAGGCAGATTTACCAAGCACTTCCCTACAAACTCTATTTAGCTGTGTTTGAGTAATTCCAATCTCATTTGCATATTCCTGAATCGGCAAATGCTTCCTGAATTGAACATCTAATAGTTTTTTAAACTTTTCAACATGTATAGCTGCTCGAGATCCCTTATTTGCTTGAACATGAGCTTTAGGCAGCACTCTTGCAATACTAATCAACAGACTTAATAAGTAATTAAAAATCAAGGCAGATCGCCATTGCTGCGAACTTGAATACTCTTTAGATAAATTCGAAATTGTGGATCCAATAATTTGTGCATCTTCTAAATTATTTTTCAATGAGATTTGAATAGGAATTTCGATCTGCTCCAACAAAGTCATGTCGAATGACAGTAATTGCTGCAAATGGGATTGATTGATTGTTAAGACATAACCTTGAATATTTCTATCGAAATTAAATCCATGAGGTATCAGTCTTGGGGCTATAACAATACAAGGACTTTTAATGGCCTGCTTCTCATGACCTAATAGAATCTCCCCACCCCCACTCTGAATGTACAGAATTTGCAAAAAATCCTCATGACGATGTGGCGTAATTTCCCAATCGTACAAACGACTTCTTTCATAAATCGATTCAATATGGAACCCTTCTATAAAAGACTTTTTACTTTTTTCACCATATAAAAAATAAAGAGGGGATGTTTGCGATTGAGGCATTAGGGAAAACTCTAAATGTTCTAAAAATACAATTTTATGTCTTTTTTATACATTTATGTTTCTTATTTGCAGACATAAGATTGTGACTTCATTCTGCTAGGAGACATACATGCGTACTCAAGTCGCTATTATTGGTGCCGGCCCTTCCGGTTTATTGCTGGGCCAACTACTTCATAAAGCTGGCATTGATAACATCATTATCGAACGTCAAACCGGCGAATATGTACTAGGCCGTATTCGTGCAGGCGTACTTGAGCAAGTAGCTGTGGAACTTCTGGAAGAAGCTGGCGTTAGTCAGCGTTTAGAAAAAGAAGGCTTAGTTCACAATGGGTTTGACATTGTTTACGGCAGCGATAAGCTACACATTGACCTTAAAGGACTCACAGGCGGTAAAACAGTAACTGTTTATGGCCAAACTGAAGTCACTAAAGATTTAATGGATGCTAGAGCAGCCAAAGGTCTGCCAACCATTTACGGCGCAGAAGATGTCACCGTTCACGACTTTGATACAAAAAATCCAAAAGTCCGCTATAAATTAAACGGCCAACAGCACGAAATTGAATGTGATTTCATTGCAGGTTGCGATGGTTTCCACGGCGTATGTCGCGCTAGCGTTCCAGAAAACTCAATTAAAGAATACGAACGTGTCTATCCATTTGGTTGGTTAGGTTTACTTGCAGACACACCTCCCGTTAACGAAGAATTAATCTACGCAAAACACGATGACGGTTTTTATCTTTGCAGCATGCGCTCTGAAACACGTAGCCGCTACTATCTCCAATGCGCCCTCTCTGAAAAAGTCGAAGACTGGTCAGATCAACGTTTCTGGGATGAGCTACGTCGTCGCTTAGGCCCAGAATTAGGATCAAAATTGGTTACAGGCCCATCTATAGAGAAAAGTATTGCCCCACTTCGTAGCTTTGTTGCAGAACCACTTCGCTTTGGAACTATGTTCCTAGCTGGTGATGCTGGTCACATCGTCCCGCCTACAGGCGCAAAAGGACTTAACTTAGCAGCATCAGATATCAGATACCTATCACTTGCATTAATTGAGTATTACCAAGAGAAAAGTGAGTCTGGTATTAATGCCTACTCACAAAAAGCACTTGCAAGGATCTGGAAAGGCGAACGTTTTTCTTGGTGGATGACAATGCTATTGCATAACTTCCCTGATCAGTCTGGATTCGATAAAAAGATCCAACGTTCAGACTTTGAATACTTAGCTAGCTCAGAACATGCGCAACGTGTCTTAGCTGAAAATTATGTTGGCTTAGATTACAAATAATTATTTATTTGTTTAATAAAAAACCAGGCTTAGGCCTGGTTTTTTATTTATCTGATTTAGTACTTAAGCTACCCTATCAAGCAATTTAATATCTTGCCCATTAAGTAAACCCTTTACCCCTGAAATAAATAGGTCTGTCGCTAATTTACCCATCTGCTCATAAGACAATTGGCCATCTGATCGCAACCATGTAAATGTCCAGTTAATCATCCCAAAAAGAATCATCGTAATAGGCTTATCCAACTTTCGGTCAGCCATCTCAGGGCACATTTGACTAATGACTAAATTGAATTGCTGAACTACTTCTCTTTGCTTTGAGACTATTTGATCTCTTCGAGCATCACTCAAAAACTTAACATCTTGAGTCAATACAATATGTTGAGCTTGAGCATGCTCATATTGCTTCATAAAATCAGCTATCAAAACTCTTAATTTCTCTTCCCCTACCAAGCCTTCTAATTTTGGAGTTTTGGTTAAGCCAACCAATTCACTCATATAGTCGGAGGCAATATTAAAGAGTATTTCTTCTTTATCTTTATAGTAGTGATAAAGAAGAGGCTTAGAAATATTGCAAAAAGCAGCTAACTCAGACATTGAGGTGTTATGAAACCCCTCTTTAGCAAAGAGAGTTGCCGCAGCATTTTGAATTAATGCTTTTTGAATTTCAAAAGAAGCTGTTTTTACTCTACTCATGATACAAATCCTTCATTACACAAAGGAAACTTATCTATCATCAAAGCTAACAACAACCTTCTCTGTTAAAGGATGAGATTGGCAAGTCAGCACAAAGCCTGCCGCCACATCTTCAGGCTCAAGTGAGAAGTTTCTATCCATCCGAACTTCACCTTCTAATACTTTTGCTCGGCATGTACAGCAAACCCCACCCTTACATGAATAAGGCAAATCCATACCATTCTTAATTGCCACATCCAGAATTGAAGGATCCCCTTCTTTAAACTCCATCTCACGACGTAACCCATCTTGAATGACAACAATCTTAGCTTGAGCGGCATCACCTGGGGCAGCTGCATGACTTTGAGTACCAGCATTTGCTACACCAAATCTTTCCAGATGGATTGAATGGCCATTTAGACCAGCTTTTAGTAAAGCTTTTTCAACATCATCAATCATCGCACCAGGGCCACAGATGAACGCTTCATCAATTTGATCAACTGGAATTAAAGTCTTAATAAAAGTAGCAACTTTATCTTGATCTAAACGACCATTAAAAATAGGTGCGTCCTGTTCTTCACTCGAATACAAGTTAAATAAGGAGAATCTAGTTAAATAGCGATTTTTTAAGTCTTCCAAATTTTCTTGGAACATTGCTGTCGCTTGACGTCGGTTTCCGTAAAACAATGAAAAACGACTATCTGGCTCTTTAGCAAGTACAGTCTTAATCATCGATAAAATTGGGGTAATCCCACTGCCTGCAGCAAATGCAACGTAATTTTTTTTCTGCCCAGCCACAATTGGCACACCAAATTTACCTTCTGGCGTCATTACCTCAAGTTGATCGCCAACTTTAAGTTTTGTATTAATCCAAGTAGAAAATTTACCACCATTAACTTTCTTAATAGCAACACGAACTTCCCCATCGTCTTTACCCGAACAAATTGAGTATGATCGACGTAACTCTTCGCCATCAATACTGGCTTTTAAAGTGAGATGTTGGCCCGGATTAAATTCAAAGTCAGCTTCTATATTTTTTGGAATATCAAAACAAATACTTACGGCATCTTGGCATTCTTGGCGAATCTGCGCTACACGCAATGAATGAAATTTAGGTGTCAATTCTTACTCCTTCAATTAAATCGGCTTGAAATATTCAAATGGTTCAAGACACGAATCACAACGATATAAAGCTTTACAAGCAGTAGCGCCAAATCTAGATAGTCGGCTCGTATTTTTAGAGCCACACCTTGGGCATGCCGGCTTGTAAGGCACAAAACTGATAACAGATTCACCTGCTAAACGCTCTTTATGAGCATCTTCGTCTCCAGGTGGAGCTATTCCATATTGGCGTAACTTCTCTTTAGTCTGATCATTAATCCAGTCAGTTGTCCACGCAGGAAATAACTGCATTTGAACTTCAACACTTTCAAATCCAATCCCAGCTAAAGCATCCTTAATAGACGTCTCAATCATTTCAGTTGCTGGACAACCACTATAAGTTGGGGTTACTGTGACCTTCACTCGAGCACCATCGATTTCAAGCGACCTTACAATCCCAAGGTCAGTAATAGAAATCACTGGAATCTCAGGATCAGGCACTGCATGTAAACAATCCCATGCAGTTTGGCTTGAAATGACTTGAGTGCTCACTACCACTCACCCCCAGGGTAAGCACGCTGCAAATATTGCATTTCACTTAAGATATGCCCCATGTGCTCACTATGACGCCCAAATTTGCCATAAGACTTAAATGGGGTTGTTGTTGGCATCGCTAAAGTAGCTTCAGTTAAAACGACTTCTACACGAGTACGCCACTCATCTTCTAACTCTGCCCATACAGGACCAATACCCGCAGCTTTTACAACTGCATCATTAGGACATGCGGCAAAAAATTCATTTGTATATGGCCACAAATAATCTAGGGCAGCTTGAGTTTTTGCGTGAGAGATGTCGGTACCATCACCCATGCGAATCACCCACTCACCTGAATGACTTGCATGATATCTAGCTTCTTTTAAGCTCTTAGTAGCAATCGCGGCCAATTCTGAATCTTTAGAGCTTTCCAATTTTTCAAACAAAACTGTTTGGAATGTTGAAAAAAGGAAATTTCTAAGCATCGTGCGCGCAAAGTCTTCATTTGGCAATTCGCAGATAGTCAAGTTCCTAAATTCTGGCTCAATACGTAAGAATGCAAGTTGATCTTCCGTTCTCCCCTTACCTTCTAATTTAGCAACATGCTGAAGTAATAGACGAGCTTGCCCGATTAAGTCTAAAGAAATATTAGTTAAGGCCATATCCTCTTCCAACACAGGAGAGTGTCCGCACCATTCGGCAACACGTTGCCCTAATATGAGTGAGTTATCAGCTAAACGCTGAATATATTCGATGTGTGCTTGTTGATTATTAGACATACAGTTCTCACATATGATTTACTTCATCAGGCAACTGATAAAAAGTTGGATGACGGTAAATCTTATCTTCGCTAGGATCAAATAGTTCTGGCTTTGAATCAGGGTCTGAAGCCACAATATGGTCAGCACGGCAAACCCAAATACTCACACCCTCTTGACGACGTGTATAGACATCGCGAGCTGCTTGTAAAGCCAACTTAGCATCTGGTGCATGAACACTGCCTGAGTGCTTATGATCCAAACCGTTTTTACTTCTGACAAATACTTCCCATAGCGGAAATTCTTTTCTAGACATGATTTATTCCTTAATCAAATAATTTATTAAATTAGGCTGCTTTTTTCTGGGCACGAGCGGCTGATTTTTCGTTATAAGCAATCGCAGCATCACGAACCCAAGCACCATCTTCCCAAGCTTGAACTCTGTCTTTCAATCGATCGACATTACATTGACCATGTCCATTAACCGTATTCCAGAACTCATCCCAATCAATTTTTCCAAAATCGTAGTGACCTGTTTTTTCATTCCACTTAAGATCAGGATCGGGCAAAGTTACACCTAATACTTCGGCTTGCTTGACAGTGGCATCAACGAATTTTTGACGCAAATCATCATTAGAAATACGTTTAATGCCCCAACGCATATTTTGGTCAGAGTGAGTTGAGTCAGAATCATGCGGACCAAACATCATGATCGATGGTAACCACCAACGATTGACCGCGTCCTGAACCATATCTTTTTGAGCTTGCGTACCCTTCTCCATCATCACCAACAATGAGTCATAACCCTGACGTTGATGGAAGGATTCTTCCTTACAAACACGAACCATCGCACGTGCATAAGGACCATAACTACATTTACATAGTGGGATTTGATTCATAATCGCCGCACCATCGACCAACCAACCGATTACGCCGACGTCTGCCCAATTCAAAGTCGGATAATTGAAGATTGATGAATACTTAGCTTTACCAGAATGCAAAGCTTCGTAAAGCTCATCGCGTGAAACGCCTAACGTCTCAGCAGCAGCATATAAATAAAGACCGTGACCACCTTCATCCTGAACTTTTGCCAATAAAATTGCTTTTCTTTTAAGCGTTGGCGCACGAGTAATCCAATTACCCTCTGGCAACATTCCTACCACTTCAGAATGGGCATGCTGACTAATCTGACGAATCAGCGTCTTGCGATAACCCTCTGGCATCCAGTCCTTAGCCTCAATGAATTCTTGTCGATCAAGTTTTTCATTAAATTCTTTTTCATAAACCGGATTCTCTACCACCTTAACGCCATCATTGCTAAGTGGTGTATTTAATGATTGTGTATACATAGTTACTCCTGAAAATTTAATTTATTTCTTAGGTCTTAAATCAATTACTCGCTTAGCTTTTCCTACAGAACGCTCAAGCTCAAATGGTTTTTTAATGACAACTTCTGTCGTTACACCTACATGGGTTTTAATTAAATGCTTTAACTCTTTATTTAACTCCGCTAATGGGCCCTGCTCCATCGCTGCTGACTGGGCATTTAATTCAACATTAACTTTCAGCGTATCTAAGTGCCCTTCCTTATTAACTTCCAATAAATAATGCGCACTTAAACTAGGCAACTTACTAATTAATTCTTCAATTTGAGTTGGAAACACATTAACCCCACGAATAATCATCATGTCATCTGAGCGACCGGTGATCTTACCTATGCGTCGCATATTGCGAGCTGTTGGTGGCAATAGGCGTGTTAAATCTCGTGTACGGTAACGAATCATTGGCAAACCCTCTTTGGTCAAGGTCGTAAATACCAATTCTCCCTCTTCACCATCAGGCAAAACTTCACCTGTAACAGGATTAATAATTTCTGGATAGAAATGATCTTCCCAAATTACTGGACCATCTTTAGTTTCAATACATTCACTTGCGACACCTGGCCCCATAATTTCAGAAAGACCGTAAATATCGACGGCATCAATTCCGCCGCGCTTCTCTAATGTTGCGCGTGTTCCTTCAGTCCAAGGTTCAGCACCAAAGATACCCACCTTTAAAGATGTCGTTGTTGGGTCAATGCCCATTGCTTCCATCTCATCCATGATCGTCAACATATAAGATGGTGTGACCATGATGATGTCTGGCTTGAAATCTTGAATGAGTTGAATTTGCTTTTCTGTTTGACCACCTGACATAGGGATCACTGTGCAACCCGCTCTCTCTGCGCCATAGTGCGCACCGAGTCCTCCAGTAAACAAACCATAACCATAAGCAACATGGACAATTTGACCTGGTCGACCACCCGCGGCACGAATTGATCTCGCAACTAGATCAGCCCAGTTATCGATATCATTTTTTGTGTATCCAACTACCGTTGGCTTACCAGTAGTACCGGATGAAGCATGAATACGTGTAATTTGTTCTCTAGGAACGGCGAACATTCCAAATGGATAGTTATCCCGCAAATCATTTTTATAGGTAAATGGGAATTTTGATAAATCTGCTAAGGTTTTTAAATCCTCAGGCTTTACACCCTTCTCATCAAAACGTTTGCGATGATGGGGCACATTCTCATAGGCATGTTTTAACGACCACTTGAGTCTTTCAAGTTGCAAAGCCTGTAGCTCATCTCTACTAGCCTTTTCAATTGGATCAATAAGCATCTTCGTCTCCGCTAATTTTTTAATTATTTATTTCTACAACAGGCTTGCCCTTCATGCGATAGCTTTTGCCACGCATCACCGCGATCAAATCCCCTGCTTCATTTTTTACCGTTACATCGTAAACACCAGTTCTACCAGCTTGAGATATTTCTTTTGCTTCAGCAACCAAGACTTCATTTAATCGACCTGGTGCTACAAAATCCATGCTCAAACCTGAGGCAACGGTCATTTCGTTATAGCTATTACATGAATAAGCAAAAGCCGTGTCTGCTAGAGTTGTAATAATTCCACCATGACAGATTGCAAAACCATTGAGCATCTCTGCCCTGATTTTCATTTTGATCAGCGCATAACCAGGCGCTATTTTTGCAATATCCATGCCAAAGAATTGAGCGGCCGCATCCGTTGCGAACATGCCATTCTTTACTTTTTCTGCAATTACCTGTGGATCCACTCGTTACTCCATTGATTTAATAGCGATTATATGAAAAAGCTGACCGAACGGTCAATCAACGAATAATAGTGGCAATACTTGACGAATATAACTAGGACTAATACTTAATTTGAATACGTTGAATATTTGTAACTAATTGAATTTATTGAATATTCAATTAGTTACATATTGCTAAACTCGACCTGAAGCGAGACCCCCTCATTGTCGCCTTTAACGGATTTAACCTCACCCATACCTAAACGAGGCTCCAATGTTTTATCGATTTCAAGGATGGTTTTCATTGCATTAACAGCCCTATCCTTAGCAAGCGCATTCAACTGCTCTGGCCCCACCTTTTCATTGGCAATCAGCTCATCCCTCAACATCTTAGCTTTATCAGCGGCAGTAGCTGAGCTAATTTGCTTTTGTAATAACTTCACACTTCCAATACGCTCTGCATATACAGTTCTAATAGCAGATTGAATTCGCTCATCCGACAAGCTCAGAGTTGGAATTGGATCTAGAGGGGAAATTTTGAAATTAGCCGCCTTAAAAATCGCCCTATCAATAACTGATCTTCCTAATTGGGCAGCATCCATCTCTGGGTCATAAACGCCATTAATAACCAATTTAACTTTAGGGCGCTTGTTAAGTGCAACTGCGACTTTTTCAAGCTTATCTCGCTCAGAAACAGGCAAAGCACTATCACCTGCTTCAAAATATACTCCATCAAAATTCTCAATCCCTAACAAACTTCCGATAGCTCTAAATGGTGCCGTAACAATATTAGTCAGCACTGTAGTGAAAGCTTGCCAGACCAGTCCACCTAAACTAAATTGCGGGTTGTTGATATTGCCAGCAACAGGAATGTTGAGATCAATCACACCATCTCCATCTTCTAATAAGGCCACCGCTAATCTCAAAGGTAAACTCGGCCCTTTGTAGTCACTTACTTCATTTCCCAATTGGATTTGATTAATAACAATTCGATTACCACCTTTAAGCTGATAATCCTTCACTTTGTAAATCAAACTGACTGAGACAGTTCCGCCTTTAATTTCATATCCGGCAAAAGTCATGGAATAAGGATTCACTGAACGAAGCGGAATTTTCTTAAATGCCAACACAACGTCATTATTTCGTCTCGGATCTTCAAAAGAAGTTTG
>CAZEHN010000005.1:69195-89754 GCA_964511855.1 uncultured Polynucleobacter sp.
ACTATTAATACTTAATAGTGTTTTAGCCTGACCACCCTTTAGCTCAATACCAGAAACATCAGAGCTATCCCAACCAATTAGCTCATTCTTTTTATCCGGCTCATAGACAGATAAATTGGCAATATTTAAGTCACCAGATAAAAGCCAATCCGTTTTTCCACCCTTAGCAGAAAACTCGCCAGTAATAGTGCCACTCTTACTAAATAATGGCTTATTTGCAGGCAATAGGCTAACAATTGGCGCCACAGAAACTTTATTCAATTTAATGTGACTTGTAATTTTTTCGCCAGAATTTTGAAGTTCTGTTTTAGATTCAATTCGCCCATCATTAATATCTGCATTTAATATCAACTTAAGATTATTTTTACTATCAATATCGATATTGCCAAATATTTTAAGTTTGTCTAATTGAATAGATTGATCCGTTTTCGGAATAGGCACATTCAACGAACTTAATTTAATCTGATAACCAGATTCGATACCACCAATCGTTCCATCACTCTCTTTATTGGTTAATTGTTTTAATTCAATATCAAGAGGCTTAAATTGAGCTTTAAATTTTGTTGAGTTATCTGACAAATCAATCTTGCCATTAATCAATTTAAAATCATCCACCAAAAATTCAAATGGAGCACTTTTTTCTTTTTCAGATTTTGGACCAGCATTAGTTTGGATGGCCACTACAAAATCTTGCCAGTTCCAAGTTTTCTTATCTTTACTCAAGTTAACCGATGGGGAATCGATCATGATTTCACTAATACGTATACGTTTAATAACTAAATCTAGCCAATCAAAATCAATAACGGATTTTCGAATATTCAATAATTGATCTTTACTTTGCTTTTGAGTAATACGAATTCCGTCAACTTCTAACTTCAATTGGCGAACGGATAAATGCAGCTTATCAAAAGCGATGTCATAGCCAATTGCATCACCATATTGTTGCAATGCCTGTTTTGCCCACTTTGTAGCTTGGGATGAGACATAAAAACTTCCCGAGACAAGTATCGAGACAAAAATGGCCGTTGAAATAGCCATTATTTTCAATAATTTAGGCATTTACATACACTCTTAAGCTAATACTTTTAATAAAAATTTATAGTTATTTCAGATAGTTATGACATTTATGACAATCTTAAACTAAGTTTTAAGAGAATTTGTCAACTATTCACAAATCAATGCGTTTATTTAATCAAGGTCAGCAAATTTAACAAAAGCTAACCTTAATAAGCAGTTAAATAGTCCATTGATATTGGAGATGTTTATGAAAAGTAGTGATTTACCCATAGAGTCAGTCGCCTTGTTAAACAAAACAACCGATGCACAGGAATTAAAAGCATTTAATCGCCAAAGAGCTATGCGCGGTTTACAACCTGTATCTCAACAAGAATACGATGAGCTCACACTAAAAGTCGGCGCAATTTGGCATAAAGCATTTACAGCCAACACAATTCACTAAAGATTGTTATTCATTAGACCCAATTAGTCGAAAAAATTGGGTCTTTTTATTTCCCTGTAAATACAGGTGTTCTTTTTTGAGCAAAAGCTGACCTTCCCTCAGCGTAATCTGAGCTTGTATAGCATTGCTCAAATAATTCATTTGCCCGAACATAATCACGTTGGGCATCTGGCTTCAAATATTCGTTCATAGCAAACTTAGCAGCGGCCATTGTTAATGGCGCATTTTCTGAAACCATTTGGACATATTGATTGGTTGCAGACTCTAACTGATCATTTGCAAAGATCTGCGAAACAAATCCCATTTTTTGCGCTTCAATTGCATTAAATTGTCTTGCAGAATAAAAAATATCCGCTGTATTAGCTAAACCAATCACATCCATAAAACGCTTTATGCCAACAGGGTCATAACCTAAGCCCAAACGTGCGGCAGGCATTCTAAAAATCGCATCCTCAGAACACAAGCGCACATCACAAGCAGCTGCAAAACCCAAACCCCCTCCAAAGCAAATGCCGCGAATACTGGCAATCACCGGTTTTTGACACTCAGATGGCGCACTATAAGCACCAGCTACCGCGGCATTAAATTTGTCTTGCGCTGCCTGAGCATCCCTCAAACCATCAAATTCCGAAATATCTGCCCCTGAAATAAATGCTCTCTCACCCTCCCCAGAAACAACAATCACTCGCACTTCAGGATCTGCATCCAACTCTTTTAATGCCTTTGGCAAAGTCAACCACATCTCTAGATTCATGGCATTGAATTTCTTAGGGTTAGAAATAACGATGCGACCAACTGCGCCATCTTTGCTGTAAATGATTTTTGACATACGCTTACTTTATTTATTGCTATTGTTTTTCTAGCTATTAATTGTTTAGTTACTTGATCTTAACAAACTAAAGACCAAACATTAAATTGATTCGTTAGAATATAGAAATCTAGCATTCTCAATTAACTTCATTTTTTGCCATGACAACATCAAACAATCAATCAATTGATCAAGCCCTTATTCAAGAAATCGCACCTACAGGTAGTCTGCGGGTTGGGATCAATTTAGGTAATCCGATATTGGCTGGATTAGACCCAACCTCCCAAGAACCTATTGGGGTCTCCGTCGATTTAGCTAATGAGTTAGCAAAGAAATTGAGTATTAATGCTGTATTTACAGCCTTTCAAACCGCAAGTAATACGATCGATAGCCTTAAGGCTGGAGAATCAGACCTCATTTTTGTAGCAATAGATCCAGTTAGAGGCAAAGAATTAGCTTACTCACCTGCATACATTCAGATTGAAGGTGCCTATATGGTTAGAGAGAGCTCAAGTATTACTAAAAATGAAGAAGTTGACCAAGCAGGCAATCATATTGTGGTCGGGAAAGGAAGTGCTTACGACCTTTACCTAACAAGAGAACTAAAAAATGCGAGCCTTGTCCGTGCCAATAGCTCCCAAGATGTGCTTGATGACTTCATGAAATCAACCTATGAAGTTGCAGCTGGCGTTAAACAGCAATTAGAAATGGACTCTAAACGCTACGATAATCTACGCATGTTGCCAGGAAGATTTATGGTAATTAACCAGGCAATGGCAATCCCCAAGAATCGCGAATTAGCAGCAACTCTACTTGAACCATTTATCAATGAAATGAAAGCCTCAAAAATAATTCAGGGCTCACTTGATAAATACAAAATTCAAGGCGCCATTGTTGCAGAGTAACCATTAAGAAAAATATTTGAAATGTTATCCATATATAAACCAGTCAAAGCATTAAAAATCCTTTTTCTTGCTTTAACCTTCCTTTTATTCAACGGATGCTCGAGCTACCCAGTCTCCAGGGACCTTTCAATTCCTCTAAATAGCGTTGAAAAAGTTGATTTAAATAAATATCTTGGTAAATGGTACGAGGCATACAGACTACCTAACTGGTTTGAGGATAACGACTGTAATACAGTTACTGCTGAATACAGCTTAAAAGATGATGGTGATATTCGAGTATTAAATAGCTGCTACAAAATTGATAAAGTTAATCGTGCTGATGGCGTTGCTTATATTGCTGATAAAAAGACCAACTCAAAATTAAAGGTTTCTTTCTTTAGACCTTTTTATGGGGATTATTGGATTGTTGATTTGGCTCCCGACTATAGCTGGGCATTGGTAGGTGAAGGCTCAGGAAAATATTTTTGGATCTTAACTAGAGATCAAAAACTATCTCCAGATACTGAACGTATGCTTTTGGAACGCGCAAAGAAATTAGGCTACATGACCGATCGCTTAATCAAGCCAGCAAATAATCTAAATACCAATAAATAAAACGACTATGGCACGCAAAGACTTTAGCTTTACACATAGCCTAAGGGTTCGCTGGGCAGAGGTTGATCTACAAGCGATTGTTTTTAATGGCAACTACCTAACCTACTTTGATGTCGCCTTTACCGAATACTGGCGCATGACCGGACTAAAAGACCCGATCGAACAATCCAAAGAAGGTCTTGAAATGTTCGCCAAAAAAGCTTCCATTGAATTTCATGCGCCAGCTAGATTTGATGATGTATTAGATATTGGCGTTCGCTGCTCAGAGCTTGGCAGAACCTCAATGAAATTCATTATTGAAATCTTTAAAGATGATGAACACCTTATTTCTGGCGAAATGATATACGTCTATGCAGATAGCCACGCCAGAAAAAGTACCCCTATTCCGGATGAATGGAGAAGCCGCTTTACTGAAATCGAAAAGAACTGCTCAATTAAATAAAGTAGCTAATAGGAACTTTGTTCAGAAATAAAAAGAGCCTGCATGCAGGCTCTTTTTATAGATTCAATGGGAATATTACAAAGTAATGCCGCCACTTGCCTCTAAAGCAATTCCATTGATATAACTAGCCTCATCACTTGAGAGGAATGCATATATATTTGCCATCTCTTCGGGCTTTCCTAGACGCTTAAGCCATGAGTGTTGTTTCAAATCATCTAACACCTCTTCTGGAATCGTGTCCAAAATATGGGTTTCAATAAAACCTGGACAAACTGCATTAACACGAATGCCTTTAGGGCCGAGCTCACGCGCCCAAGTCATTGTGAATCCAATCACGCCAAACTTAGTTGCCGCATAATTTGTTTGCCCAAAATTGCCGTAAAGTCCGACAACGCTCGAAGCGCTGACAATCGCTCCTTTGCCTGCATCAATCATATGCGGCACAACAGCTTGAGTGCAGTTAAAAACGCCTTTGAGATTAACATCAATCACTGCATCAAATTGCTGTTCAGTCATCTTCACCAAACGTGCATCTTTAGTAATGCCAGCATTATTGATTAACACATCAATACGTCCATATTTAGCAATGACATCTGCTACAACTGCATCAATATTTACCCTATCAGTAACATTCATGACATATCCTGCAGCTTGACCACCTGCGGATTTGATTTGCTCAACTGCCGCATTTACTTGATCTAAATTCATATCGCAAATAATCGAGACAGCCCCCTCATTAGCGAATTTAATTGCTGTAGCCAAACCAATGCCATTAGCAGAGCCAGTAATAATTGATACCTTATCTTTTAAACGATCTGTCATATACGCACATTTTAAATTTGTTATAAAAATTCATTTTACCGATGAACTGAGAAATTTTTTAATTGTTGAAAATAATAAAGGCGACCGAAGTCGCCTTTATTATTGCTAGCTAAAACTCAATTAGCCGCGTGCATCTTTCAAAATCTTATTGAAAGTTGCGCTTGGACGCATCACAGCTTTGGTTTTTTCTGGATCGGCCTTGTAATAGCCACCAATATCAGCCGGCTTACCTTGCGCAGCATTCAACTCAGCAATAATTTTTTGCTCATTATCAGTTAATGCCTTAGCTAAAGGAGCAAATTTCGCTTGTAACTCTTTATCCTCGGTTTGTTTAGCCAAAGCTTGAGCCCAATACATTGCCAAATAGAATTGGCTACCGCGATTATCTAATTCGCCAGTACGAGGAGATGGTGATTTTCTGTTTTCTAACAACTCGCCTGTTGCATCATCCAATGTCTTAGCTAAGATCTTCGCTTTATTGTTATTAGTCTTGATACCAATATCCTCAAGAGATACAGCCAAGGCCAAGAACTCACCTAAAGAATCCCAACGTAAATGATTTTCTTCAACAAGTTGTTTGACATGCTTAGGCGCTGATCCACCTGCACCCGTTTCAAACATACCGCCACCAGCCATCAATGGAACAATAGAAAGCATTTTCGCACTTGTGCCCAACTCAAGAATCGGGAACAAGTCAGTCAAGTAGTCACGCAAGATGTTACCCGTGACAGAGATTGTGTCTTTTCCACGAATAATACGCTCTAAGGTGTAACGCATCGCACGAGTTTGAGACATGATCTGAATATCAACGCCAGTCAAGTCATAATCTTTCAAATAAGTCTTAACTTTCTTGATTAACTCAGCTTCGTGTGGACGGTACTCATCCAACCAGAATACAGCTGGCGTATTCGATAGACGCGCACGATTTACAGCTAATTTAACCCAATCACGAATCGGTGCATCTTTAACTTGGCACATACGCCAAATATCACCTTCTTCTACATTTTGCTCAAGCAATACTGTGCCATCATGATCAACAATACGAGCAACACCAGCTTCCGGGATTTCAAACGTTTTATCGTGTGAGCCATACTCTTCAGCCTGCTGCGCCATCAAGCCAACGTTAGGAACTGTACCCATTGTTGTTGGATCAAAGTTGCCATGAGTTTTACAGAAATTAATCATTTCTTGATAAATACGGGCAAACGTACTTTCTGGGATAACAGCCTTTGTATCGTGTGGACGACCATCAGCACCCCACATTTTTCCGCCGATACGAATCATCGCTGGCATAGAAGCGTCAACGATCACATCGCTTGGTGAGTGTAAGTTTGAAATACCTTTAGCAGAATCAACCATTGCCAATGCAGGACGATGCTCATGGCAAGCATGCAAGTCTTTAATGATCTCTTCGCGCTTAGATTCAGGCAGCGTTGCAATTTTTTCGTAAAGACTGCTTAAACCATTGTTTGGATTGACACCAATCTCTTCAAACAATTTTCCGTGTTTTGCAAATGCATCTTTGTAGAAAATCTTAACTGCATGTCCAAATACGATTGGATGTGAAACTTTCATCATCGTGGCTTTTACGTGTAATGAAAGCAACATACCTGTTTTACGCGCATCTTCCATCTGCTCCTCGTAGAACTCGCAAAGCGCTTTCTTACTCATGAACATACTGTCGATAATTTCATCTTTTAATAATGAAACTTTTTCTTTTAGAACGATTGTTTTACCGCTCTTAGTCACCAAATCCATTTTGACGTCACATGCTTTTGGCATCGTCATTGATTTTTCGCTTGAGTAGAAATCGCCGCCATGCATATGAGATACATGCGTGCGGGAAGCTTGACTCCACTCACCCATTGAGTGAGGATTTTTACGAGCGTAGCGTTTAACAGCTGCTGGTGCACGACGGTCAGAGTTACCTTCACGCAATACTGGATTAACCGCACTACCCAAGCAACGTGAGTAACGTGCACGAATATCTTTTTCTTCTGGCGTTTTAGGATCTTCCGGATAATCAGGAAGGTTATAACCCTTAGCCTGTAATTCTTTAATTGCTGCTGTTAACTGAGGAACAGATGCACTAATGTTAGGCAGCTTAATAATGTTTGTGTCAGGAAGCAAAGTCATACGACCAAGTTCGCCCAAATTATCTGGAACTTTTTGTTCGTCCGTTAAGCGCTCTGGGAATTCAGCAAGAATACGAGCTGCAACAGAAATATCGCTATTTACGATATCAATGCCAGCTGGTGATGCGAAAGTGCGAATAACAGGTAAAAAAGCACAAGTGGCAAGAAGCGGCGCTTCATCAGTCAATGTGTAAATGATCTTTGATTTCTCAACAGCCATGGATATTTCCTCGGTATTTAATATATTTACTCTACAGTTAGGTCTTGTAAACCCAACCACAGTTCATGCACTACTTCACTTCAATTGACAGGGGTGATTTGCTGAAAATTGTCTATTTTTCAAAGCCCATTACCCTAACAATTAGTCCTATATTGTACATTTGATTGATTCAGTCAAATTTGACAAAAACGGTGTTTTTGGGGCGAAAAAGGTGAGCATTAACCCTAATAAATAACAATTTTTGAGTTAAACGACATTAAGCGACGCATTGGATTAATCAGTTAATCTTCCAACACCTAATGAGCCCAATCGACTTGGACAAGCTTCTTTAACTCATCCACACTCAAGCCCTCAACTAATTCAATAACTGACAAGCCTTTAGGGCTGCAAGAGAAGGTGCCGATATCGGTATAGACCCGTTTTACACAAGCTATGCCCGTCAAGGGATATAGACATTCCCTAACAATTTTGGATTTCCCGTCCTTGGTGAATAAATCCATCATTACCCAGGTTTGTTTGGCACCAATAGCAAGGTCCATCGCACCACCAACCGCCGGAATTGAATTTTTATCGCCCGTATGCCAATTGGCCAAATCTCCATACTGACTTACTTCAAATGCGCCCAAGACGCAAATATCCAAATGACCACCCCTCATCATGGCAAAACTATCGGCATGATGGAAAAATGAGCCCCCGGGCAAAAGTGTTACAGGCTGCTTACCTGCATTAATTAAGTCAAAATCCTCTTTATCAGGACTTGGAGCTGGACCAACTCCTAAAATACCATTTTCAGACTGAATAATGATCTCTTTTGTAGCTGGTATATGGTTGGCTATCAAAGTTGGCATACCAATGCCTAAATTGACATAAGCACCCTCTGGGATGTCTGCAGCAATACATTGAGCAATCTCATCCTTTGTTCTTTTTTCATACATGAGACATCGTCCTTTTTTAGTCTTTCTTAAATCCGGCACCCATCGTAGGCTTGAAATCTACCTTAACCAATTTGTGCACAAAAATTCCTGGGGTAATGACATGTTCAGGATTGATTTCACCAAGTTCAACAATTTTGTGAACAGTAGCAATTGTCTTTTTAGCTGCCATCGCCATTACCGGTCCAAAGTTTCGAGCAGCCATTCGGTAAGTTAAATTTCCCCAACGATCTCCCACCTCAGCCTTAATCAATGAATAATCGGCTTCAATTGGATACTCTAAGACATACATACGCCCATTGATTTCTCGAACCTCTTTTGATGTTCCGTCAGGATTTTTAGCTAATTCAGTTCCATAACCCGTGGGCGTAAAAAAGGCGCCAATGCCAGAGCCAGCTGCACGAATCCGTTCAGCCAAATTCCCCTGAGGAACCAACTCGAGCTCTACTTTTTTGGAACGATATAACTCATCAAATACATAACTATCTGCTTGCCTAGGAAAACTACAAATAATTTTTCTTACACAGCCAGCTTTTAGTAATGCGGCGATACCATGATCGCCATTGCCGGCATTGTTATTTACTAAAGTTAAGTCCTTAGCGCCATTTGCAATTAAAGCATCAATTAATTCATTGGGGATGCCAGCAGTACCAAAACCGCCAATCATCACTGTTGCACCATCCTTAAGCTCGATTAAACCTTCATGAATATCATCAATTATTTTGTTAATCATTTCACTTAAGCCTTTTCAGATAACCTTGAAGTTAAGAATCAACTTTAGGATCAACCCTAAAACTTCAAAAGTATTAATATACCCCGTATAAATCAAATTTGCGGGCACCGACTCATCCTCATGCATCAAGCTATTCCAAGCAAGCCATTACCAAAAGAATTGGTCGAATTACTCTCCCAAAAATTGGGAGATCGATTCTCAACATCATTACCAATTCGAACCAATCATGGCCGAGATGAGTCTGATCACGATGTCGACCCTCCTGATGCTGTAGTTTTTGCAAAAAGCACTGAAGAAGTTTCATTTATCGCAAAACTATGCAATCAATACAAAGTACCTCTAATTCCATTTGGTGCAGGCACCTCAATCGAGGGTCATATCCTTGCGATTGAAGGAGGCATCAGCCTTGACTTGAGTTTAATGAATCAAGTATTAGAAATTTACCCCGAAGATTTAAGTATTAAAGTTCAAACTGGGGTAAAACGTATTCAGCTAAATCAAGAAATCAAAGACACAGGTTTGTTTTTTCCTGTAGATCCGGGTGCAGATGCGACCATTGGCGGCATGTGCTCTACAAGAGCATCCGGTACAAATGCCGTTCGATATGGAACCATGAGAGATAACGTATTGGCACTTACCGTTGTCAAAGCGAATGGTGAAATCATTAAAACTGGTACACGCGCTAAAAAATCCTCTGCTGGTTACGACCTCACCAGTTTGTTTATCGGCAGTGAAGGTACGCTTGGAATAATTACTGAAATCACCTTAAAGATATACCCTCTTCCAGAAGCAGTAAGTGCTGCAGTTTGCAATTTTCCAAGTATTCATGATGCTGTTAAATCAGTCATCAGCGTCATTCAACTTGGCATCCCCATTGCAAGAGTTGAACTCATTGATGAGATGAGCGTTAAGGCAATTAATCAATATAGCAAACTGAACCTAACAGTTGCACCTACACTTTTTTTTGAATTTCAAGGTTCGCCAAATGCAGTAGAAGAACAGTCTTCTTTAGTAATGGAAATAGCTCAAGAACATCAAGGCAATGACTTTGAGTGGGCCACCAAACCCGAGGATCGCAATCGTCTTTGGCAAGCTAGACACAGTGCTTATTTTGCTTGCTTGCAACTTCAACCGGGATGTAAGGCAATTACTACAGATGTTTGTGTACCTATCTCTAAACTTGCAGAGTGCATTTCCCAAACGAGAGAGATGCTAGATAAATCCTACCTAACCAATGCAATCTTAGGTCATGTTGGTGATGGAAATTTTCATGTACTTATCGCGACAGATCCCAACAAACCAGAAGATCTGCTCGAAGCAGAACGCTTAAATAAAGCGATTGTTGAAATTTCTTTAGCAATGGATGGGACATGCACCGGAGAACATGGCATTGGTATTCATAAAATGCCATTCCTAGTTCAAGAACACGGCCAACTTTCAGTTGATCTTATGAGATCAATCAAACAAACACTCGACCCAAATTACATCCTAAATCCCGGAAAAATATTTCCCAGGATTTAATAATCAAAGATTTTTAAAAATATTAAATGGCGATTTGTTTGTATATGGTACTGATACCGGTCACCATAAATTGAACGCCAATTGCTAGAGTAAATAAACCCATTACTTTGACGAGTACGTTCATACCAGTACTTCCTAAGAATTTCATTAAGTCGATTGCAAAATAAAGAATCGCAAAAATAATCACGACCATCACGCAAATAGCCGCAAACAATTCAGGCATTGTCCCAACGCGATGAGCCTCCTCGGAAAACAAAGTGACCGTAGAAATTGTCCCCGCCCCTGTTGTTAAAGGCATAGTAATCGGAACAATAATTTGTGAAATCTTTGCTGACAATTCCTCAGGCGAAAGATCCACTTCTTTACCCGCCACTTGATTATTTGATTTCGAGTTCAGCATACTCATGCCCGCACCACCAAGCAAGATGCCCCCAGCAATTTGGAAGGCGCTAATTGAAATGCCAAAGAAAGCCAATACAGAGGCCCCAAACAACATAGAAATCAGCATGATAATAAATGCGCCCAAACTTGAGATAGTCATCAACTTTAGAGACTGGGCCTTACTTACTCCTGCTACTAGAACTAAAAAAGGCGCAATTGCGGAGATATTATTAGCAACGGCAAAAATACCTAATAAATAGCGCTGAAAAGCATGATCAATCATTTGGGCAACTTTCTTTGGGGAATTTTCATTAATTTGCTTAAGTATCAGATTGTATTGAAAAATCTGCTTTTATAATCAATTCCTGTAATTTTTATAAAATTAAACCCTCCAGGGAAAATTAGAGACATTAATGCTACGCCTTTTGACAATACTTATTAGCGCTTTATTTATTCAATCGGCATTTGCTGAACAAAATAGATATTCAACTGACTATCTACAAGATTTTAAAAATGAATCGCAAAACTATTCAAGAAATAGCATTCTAGAATTTTGGGCTTATCACAATAATTACGGTAGCCAAACAGATTACTCTGACACCTTAAGACTGCGGTATTACCACCCCGTTCATTATGATGATTTCAAAGGGATGATCAGACTTGATACAACGGGCGTTATTACTCCCAATTCGAGTTCAACTAAATCTGCATTACAACTCTCCCCCGGTACCACTATGCTGACAGCATGGGGTAATCACCCTAATTTTTTATCAGATTGGGGAGGTAATATTGGGGCACGAGTGATTTTCCCATTTGGCAATGGTAGTCAATGGGCAGTTGGACCACAATTTGGAATGAGCTTTAAGCCAACCAAAGGAAATGACACTGTCATAGCTGATTTCTCGCCATTAATGAGATATATGTTCGGCTTTTACCCTAAAAACAATGTGCCGACCAACTCCAATCCCTCACTTCGAGAACTTCAACTCTATCCAACCCTTGGGATTAAATTAGGTCCTCAAACTCAAATTCGCTTTTGGGATGAAAATGGCATCCTTTTCAACTCAGCCCAAGGAACTTGGTTCTTGCCGATTGATGCAATGGTGACCCATCGAATTGACAATAAATTGCTTGTAGCCATTGGCGCAAGTAAACAATTAATACAAACCTATACCCAATACAACTGGGTCGTGTATGGAAAAGTATCCGTTACGTTTTAATTTTTCTTCTTCATCCATTTATTTAAACAGGAATAAGCTATGCCAAATGAATCAGTACCTAATATTCTAAATTTGCCTATTGGACTTTCAGCGACTGGACTTAGAGAAGAATTCGATAGCATCGGCAAAGTTCAAGTTCCAGCAAATCATTACTGGGGAGCTCAAACTCAACGTAGTTTGATTCATTTCAATATTGGTAATGACAAGATGCCAAAAGAGGTCTACCACGCCTATGGTTACGTTAAAAAAGCAGCAGCCATAGTGAATACAAAGGCTGGCCGACTCCCAGAATGGAAAGGTCAATTGATTCAGAAAGTAGCAGACGAAGTTATTAGTGGTCAGCTGGATAGCGAGTTTCCACTGTATGTTTGGCAAACTGGCTCAGGCACTCAGTCCAATATGAACGTCAATGAAGTCATCTCGAATAGATGTATTCAGTTAGTTGGTGGAACTTTAGGGGCCCAAGAACCTATTCATCCAAATGATCATGTCAACATGGGTCAATCAAGTAACGACACATTCCCCACGGCAATGCACATCGCTGCCTACAAAATGGCAACTGAAAAAACTCTGCCTGCTTTAAAAAGATTACGTGATGCACTTGATGCCAAATCAAAACAATGGGCAAATATCGTCAAGATTGGTCGAACACACCTTGAAGATGCAACACCACTAACAGTTGGCCAAGAATGGTCTGGCTACGTTGGCGCTCTTGATGATGCAATCGCAGATGTCGAATATGGCACACAAGGACTCCTTCAGGTAGCAATGGGAGGGACAGCTGTTGGAACGGGCCTTAACTCTCCAGTTGGCTTTGGTGATGCAGTCGCTGCTGAATTAAGCTCACTAACAGGTTTTGCTATTAAAACAGCAACCAACAAATTTACAGCTCAAGGCACATTAGATCGCATGGTTCGTGCGCACGCTGCACTTAAGAGTGCTGCAGTATCTCTTTTCAAAATCGCGAACGATATGCGCTGGCTAGGATCAGGTCCACGAACAGGTTTGATGGAAATGACCTTCCCTTCAAATGAACCTGGATCTTCAATCATGCCAGGAAAGGTTAATCCTACTCAGGCTGAAGCAATGTTGATGGTTTGTATCCAAATCATGGGGTCAGATGTTGCAGTTCAAATGGGCGGGTCTGAAGGTAACTTTGAATTAAATGCTTTCCGACCAATCTTAATTAGCAACTATTTGCACTCTGCATTAATCATGGCAGATATGTGTGACCACTTCCGTGAATTTATGATTGAGGGTGCGGTGGTTAACGAAGCACAAATTAAATCTAATATTGATCGCTCAGTCATGATGGTAACCGCCCTTTCACCTGTCATTGGATATGACAAAGCTTCAGATATTGCTCACTATGCAATTAATAACAATACAACTCTTAAGGAAGCTGCTTTAGCTAACGGTGTTGATGAGGCTTTATATGACAAAGTGGTTGTGCCTTTAAATATGACTCGCCCAGGTTCAGCAGATATTCCATCTAAATCCTAATAGGTGCCAAATGAGTAATCAAAATCAAATCAATTTATCTGGTCAAGAAGCACTTCGCCAACAAGTTGGCGATCGCTTTACGGCTGACTGGAAAAGCAATGATCACAGAGCCAGACGTTTGGTCTCTGAATTTATTGGGACATTTGGTTTAACCTTTGTTCTATCTGGCGGTGCTGCAGTGCTAGCAGGATATGGTGGCGCAACACTCGCGCCCTATCAATTTGCATTTATTCTTTCCGCCATAGCTGCACTCTGGTTAGTTGCTGCGGTTTACTTTCTGGGGGATATTTCTTCTCACTTCAACCCAGCGATGACGCTTGCATTTACATTACGCGGCGACATGGGCTTCCCAATGGCAATTGCTTACTGGATCGTTCAATTTGCTGGCGCAACTGCTGGCTCATGTGTCGCAGCTTGGCTATTTGGGACAGGTGGAAATTTAGCAGCAACGATGCCCCAAGCAGGAATGCATTTACAAGCAGTTGTTCTAGAAGCGATCTTAACTTTTGGCATGGTTTTAATGATTCTAGGGATGACAAATGGCCCTAAACTTGATAGTAGCTCCGTCCCTCTTGCTGTAGGTGCATATGTGATGGCCATGGGCACAATGGGCGGCCCTTTTGATGGTGCAGCATTTAACCCTGCCAGAGCCTTTGGACCTGACTTTGCTAGAGGTGATTTTTCCACATACTGGATTTACCCATGCGGCTCACTCATTGGAGTTTTGGTTGCCGTTGCCATTGCTAGATTTTTACGCGGCCCGGCAAAAGCTTCTGAAGCCAATGCTGCTATGGGAAACCCACTCAATTAAGAAACTTAACTTTAATTGATTTAAGGTTTAAACTTGTACCAAAATACCGATAAACCAACCAAGGACATCATGAAAAATAAACTCTTATTAATTGCTTCTCTAGTTGCTAGCTGTTTCATTTTTAATGCACAAGCCCAAGAAGCAACTCTTCCTGTTATCAGCACAAAAGAACTTGTTGATGTTTGCAAGGTTTCCCATACTGGTGAGACTCGCAGCTATTGCGTTGGTTATATGACTTCAACATATGACACTTATTTAGTAACTCGTCATCCAAAAAATGCAAAATCAATTATTTGCGTTAAACAACCAGCTCCAAAAAGAGATGAAGTAATTAACGACTATCTAAAATGGGCTGAAGGTCAACCAGCTTTATCAAATAAACCAGCTGCAGGCACACTTTTAACTTACTTATCAACACGCTTCCCTTGCGGCAAGTAATCTGATAACCAATTTGAAGAAAGATTAATATGAAAAAAATAGCAATCGCATTTATCTGCTCAGCAAGTTTAGTTTCTGGTTGCGCAAATATGAGCAACACAGAACAACGCACCTTATCAGGCGCAGGCATCGGCGCAGCAGTTGGTGGTATTGGCGCTGCATTGTTCCACGGCAATCCTGTTTGGGGCATTGTTGGTGGCGCAGCAGTTGGTGCAGCCTCTGGATATGCCTATGATGCCTACAAAAAGCATGAGGCATCTGAATACAACGCCGGTTATAACGCTGGTAAAAATTCAAAGAGCAACACAAATAGCTCAAGCGGCAATTAATACACCACTTAGTTAATATCTTTATCAAGAGCCACCTTCGGGTGGCTCTTCTCTTTTTATAAGCTCCTGAAAAGTTCTAAAAAAATGTTCATAATGGAGAATATTTAATTTATATCTTGAATTTATATCGTTGATTAGGGAAGAAAATGAGTACAAATTTGCCAAAGCTTTTCCAGGCCAGCAAGATTGGAGCTATTGAGATCGCAAACCGCGTTGTGATGGCCCCTCTAACTAGATGCCGCTCCGATGAAGCTAATGGAGATATCCCGGGTAGCGATATGAATGTTGAGTATTACCGCCAAAGAAGTAATGCAGGCCTCATTATTAGCGAAGGAACACAAGTTTCTCCAGTTGGTAAGGGTTATATTGCAACACCAGGTATTTACTCAGATGCTCAAGTCGAAGGCTGGAAGAAAATTACAGATGCCGTTCATCAAGCAGGCTCAAAAATTGTTGCTCAGATATGGCATGTAGGTCGTGTTTCACACCCCGACCTCACTGGCGGAGTTCAACCTATAGCCCCATCCCCAATCGCGCCTGGATTACCTGCTTATACTCGCAACGGTAAAGTTGATGTTCCAGTCCCACGTGAAATGTCTGCTCAAGATATTTCTACTGTGGTGGAAGAGTTTCGAAAAGCTGCTGCTAATGCTATTAAGGCGGGCTTTGATGGTGTTGAGATTCATGGAGCAAATGGCTACTTAATTGATCAATTTTTAAAAGATGGATCAAATAAACGAACTGATAATTATGGCGGATCTATTGAAAATCGTTGTCGTTTCCCTTTAGAAGTTTTAGATGCCTGTATTAAAGAAATCGGTTCAGATCGTGTAGGCATTCGTTTATCACCCGTATCTCCTGCGAACGGCATTTCTGATAGCAATCCAAAGCCTGTTTTTGAGCACTTAGTTAATGAAATCAATAAACGTAATATCGCATTTATACATTTTGTTGAAGGTGCTACAGGTGGACCACGTGATCTAACAGGTTTTGATTTTGCATGGGCCAAGAAAACATTTAATGGTTCCTATATTGCAAATAATGGCTACACAAGAGAAATGGCAATCGAATCAATTGATTTAGATAAAGCTCATGCAATTTCATTTGGCAGACCTTATATCTCAAATCCAGATCTCGTAGCAAGGTTGATTGCAAATGCAGAATTAGCTAAACCTAATCCAAAAACCTTTTACGGTCCAGGGCCAGAAGGTTACATAGATTACCCAACACTTTAATAAATAGTTCAAATGAAATACCTACATACTATGGTCAGGGTTACTGACCTTGAAAAATCTTTAGCGTTTTACAGAGATGCGCTCGGACTAAAAGTAGTTCGGTCAAATGAATATCCTAACGGTCGATTTACTCTTGTCTACCTAGCAGCAGAAGGTGATGAAAACGCTCAAATAGAACTTACCTACAACTGGGATCCTGAAGAATATACAGGCGGAAGAAATTTTGGCCATGTCGCATATGAAGTAAATGATATTTATGCCACTTGCGAAAAGTTGCAGGCTCAAGGCGTACAAATCTTACGGCCACCGCGTGACGGCCGCATGGCCTTTGTTAGATCACCTGACAATATTTCTATAGAACTATTACAAGCTGGCAAAGCTTTAGAACCGAAAGCACCTTGGGTTGATATGCCAAATGTAGGTAGTTGGTAAATTAAGCATTAAAACTAACTTACTTTAGCAATCGACCAGCCAATATCCGCCAAAGGTCCTGCCTTACTTCCAGTAATTTCCGCATCTGGAGATGAGGCATTACCTTGCTTAGCTCGATGTGCTATTCCATATAGAATGCCCGCCATCCTAAACAAGTTATACGCGATATAGAAATTTGGATTACCCGTAATTTTTCTACCAGTATTGCGCTGATATAACTCAACATATTCATCCCGGGTTGGAATACCCAACTGGGGTAAATCAATCCCACCAATCCCCCTCCACAATGCATGAGGGATCTCCCAACTCATACATTGATAAAAGAAATCCGCCAAAGGATGTCCAAGTGTTGATAACTCCCAATCGAGAACGGCGATAACTCTAGGTTCAGTCGGGTGAAAGATTAAATTGTCCATACGGTAATCGCCATGAACAATAGTAGTTTCATCACCTTCTGGAATATTTTTAGGAAGCCAATCAATCAGCTGACGCATTGAATCATTAATCTCAACATCAGTCTCAAGACACTGACGAGTCCAACGATTAATTTGTCGCTCGAAATAATTGCCACTCTTACCGTAATCACCCAAACCTATCGCCTGATAGTCAACTCGATGAAGTAAAGCAATAACACGATTCATTTCTTGATAAATGGCAGTGCGCTCTTCTTTTGAATACCCCGGTAACGCTTGATCAACCAATACACGCCCCTGAACATACTCCATTACATAAAAAGGAGTTCCAAGAATGTCTAAATCCTCAGAATAAAAATGCATCTTAGGCACCGGCACTTCGGTTACCTCTAAGGCTTTCATGATGCGGTATTCCCGATCAATTGCATGCGCTGAAGCCAATAATTGGCCACCAGGTTTTTTACGTAATACGTATTTAGCTGAGCCGCAGTCTAATAGAAAGGTAGGATTAGACTGACCACCTGCAAGGATGGATATTGTTAAGTGACTTCCGTCAGAAAGTCCTTGTGCTTTTAATAACTTCTTTAATTTATTAATTGTTGTGTCATCAAGCACAAATATCCCCTTCTTAAACTACAAATCTAACAATGCAGCTTCTAACTGTTGATTGAATACTTCAGGGTCTGCAATGACATTAGCATTTAAAAGGGCTAATTTAACTAAAAATAATTTAACCTTTTCTTCACCAGCTCTATCAATCGCTTGAGCTAATTTGTCATAAACAATTTCCAAACCTTCAATAGATAGCTGTTTATCTTTATTCATTTTAATCTCCTATTGGGGCAGCGCTGTTTTTAAAGCAGCGTCAAGTCGGTTAGCATCTAAAGTGAGCCATCTAGCACATATATGTTGGTCAGGCCTAAACAGATAACCCGCCCCGCTCGCATTGACACCATAACGATCCCTAAAATGTCCTTTTGAATCAACTAAAGTGAAATCTGCACCTAAAACAGTATCAATTGAACTAACTGCAACTAATTTAATTGGCACACCACGTTTCTGATACTTAATCACCACATTCTTTAATTCTTGAGGAATAACTGCTTCATCCGTGAAATACAGCAGATCAAATCCACCCCCTAGATGATCCAACAAATAATTATCTGGACCTAGTTTGATATTTCTAGGCGGCGCACCGTTTGCTGGACCTGCAGTGAATAGATTATTGTCATCACCCTTGCTATTTAAAGCAGAGTTCGAGTACTCATGAGGTCTAGAAGTGCGCCAATGATATAAAGGTCTCACAAACTGTTGAGTAAGAGATAAGGAAAGTACCGCATCTCTTAACAACTTAAATCCACCCGCAGGCGGCGCCATAAAACGAGTACTCTTACCCGCTTCTTCAATAATTTCTCTAGCAGCTCCCACCCGTTCTGTACTGTGGTTACTTAAGATAGCCTTACCAGCAAGTCCATTAATGTAAAAAGCAAGTTGCCAACCTAGAGACTGAGCATCTTGAAAACCTGTATTTGCTCCCCGAACACCAAAGATTGGAAGTAAATGCGCAGCATCCCCAGTAAAGATAACATTACCATGTATAAAATCTGGCAGCGTTAATGTTCTAGCTGAATATACTGAACACCAATCCATCTCCCATTCTTTACCTTCATAACCAATCATCGCTAACTGAGCATCAATACGTTTTTTTAAGGACTCAGGCTTCAAAGCTTCTTCTGGCGTTTCACCAGGCGGAAGTTGGTAATCAACTCGCCAAATCCCATGTGGCTCTCGATGCATCAAAATTGTATTTCCAGGATTCCATTCTGGATCGAAGTAGGCCAAACGTTCTGTTGGCAAAGGAAGATCAATACGAATATCTGCAATAACAAAGAATCCTTCGTAGGAAGACCCCTCCATTTCAAGCTTCATTGCAGAACGAATACCTGAGCGACCACCATCAGCGGCAACTAACCAATCCGCCTCTAAAGTGTAAGTGCCTTCAGGAGTATCAATTTCAACATCCACATAACCATCTTTTTGATCAACTTGTGTGACCTTGTTTCCCCAACGAAAATCAATTAATGGATTTTCATTACAAGCATCTAACAAATACTCTTCCATGTATTGCTGCTGAATGTTTAACATCGGGAAAAATCGATCATCCTCATCATGAGGCGCTTCCATTCGAAATACATGTTGATTTCTGTAATATGAATTGCCAAATCTCCATGGAAGTCCATGCTGGGTCATTTGTTTATCCACACCAACTTGCTGCAGAATTTCCATAGACCTTCGAGTGAAAACAATCGCACGACTTCCTTGAGACACTTGCAGTTCTGATGTCACAATTACACTTGGAACCCCATATCTAGCAAGCTCTAAAGCCGTCACCATGCCCGCAGGACCAGAACCAGCAATCACGACCTTCTTTCTATCTTGCTTACCATTTTTAGAGGCTAGCCAAGGCTCATAAACTTTGTAGTCATAGTAAATCGACGATCTTGGTTCACTAACAGGTTGATGCATTTCTACTCCTAATAACTACCTACGCTTCAATGGCAATATTGCCCACCATCTTCTCAAGCAACAGGTCTAATGTCTTAATCTCTTGAGCATTCAATGGTTCTAGTATTTTTTTATTTCTAGCTTCAATCGCTTGAACAACTTTATCGAACAATTTTCTACCCTTGGGCGTTAAAGTTAGGCTGATACCTCGTTCATCATCTTGATTCCGAGTTTTGTTGATATACCCAAGCTCTACCATTTCTTTGGCGGCACGACTTGCTTGGCTTTTATCTAATACAGCACTTTGAGCCAACAAGTTAATCGATAAAGGTTCAAAAGTTCCAACAGTTGCAAGAGTGCGCGTTTGGGCTAAGTTCAAACCGCACTCTTTTTGATAAAAGCGGTTACTTTCAATATCAGAAAGCTTAGAAATTACTTTTAAGCGATAGGTAAATTGTTTATCTAGAGATCTCATTCGACTTATTAGTTGCATTAACAACAGTTGTGTATACAACTATATTGTAAATGAATTATCAAGCTAATAAGCAATTACCCTAATAAGCGATTAATTTGCCCCCCTTTAAGATATAAAGATACAAAAAAGGACTAAATATGTGGGTTAAAAATTGCTGGTATGTCATTGCTTGGGACCATGAGATTCCTTCCGCTGATTCTCCTGAAATATTTACAAGAACAGTACTCAATCAACCCATTATTGTTA